>JAISCA010000004.1 GCA_031265875.1 Propionibacteriaceae bacterium | reverse complement strand
GTGGGCGGCCGGTCGGTCGAGATCGTGTTCACGCCGCAGCCGGAGCCGCCGGCGCCGGGTCCGGCTCCGGATTCGTATCAGTCCTCGCCCTTCGTCTACACCTTCGTGGCCGGTCCGCCTTGCGTCGGCCTGGATTGTGAGCCGGAGGTGTGGGTGCCGAACGAGCGGCGTTCGCGCATCGTGGTGGAGCCGGACGGTCAGTTGGCCAACGGTCAGACCCCGGACGTGGTCCACATCTTCCTGTTCGACCGCTACGGCAACCCGGTGCCGGGACAGACCATCGTCCAGTCCACCGGCGATCCCAGTCTGATCCCGCAACAGGACCAGATCGAGCCGACCGATCAGAACGGCCAGACCACCATCGATTACACTTCGCTGGTCGACGGCCGCCACGACGGCCAGGCCTACGTCGTCATCGACGGCCTGCCGGTCGAGATCAACTTCAAGCCGCAGCCGGTGCCACCGGCCCCCGGCCCGCCGCCATCCAACTACCAATCCTCGCCCTTCCGCGTCACCTTCGCCGTCGTGCCCAACACCGGTGCCACGGTGACCTGGCAGATGGCGCTGTGGGGTGGATTGGCCGGCTTGATCGGCGCCTTCATCATCATCTTGGTCGGCCGCCGCCGCCAGGAGGAGAGCGCCTGATCTGAGTCCCGTTGGGGGTGGGCACACACCTCCCCACCCCCAACGGGCCGCCCCTGAAGCGGGTCGTAACTGTCGCTCGGCGACCCCACCGACAGCGATCGAGCTATGCCGTCCATCGCGCCGGCGTGTCGAGGAGCGGAATCGCTCGCTCGGCGCCGACGGTGGCGATCAGTCGACGGTCCAGGGCTCGGGGCCGGCCAGCCAACGGCTGAGGGCGGCGGCGCGGGTCTCGGGCTGGGCCGACCAGGACACCTGTTGGCGGACTAGGTCGTCGTAGCAGGGGCGTTCGACCTGACGGAAGAGGCCGATCGGGCAGCGTCTGATCTGGCCCGACAGGTCGGTCAGGCGGGACAGGGCGAAGGCCAGGCTGGGGTCCGGCCGGGTGGCGTCGTGGACCAGGATGCGGGCCGGGTCGACCTGATCGACCGCCGCCACCTGGAGGTCGCCGCTTGATGGGTCACGGATCAAGCAAGACCGGCCGTCGTCGAAGACGATGGGTCGGCCCTGTTCCAGCCGGATCAGGGCTTGGTCGCTGGTCGGGCCCTTGAGCGAGTCGTAGGCGCCGTCGTTGAAGATGGGGCAGTTCTGGTAGATCTCGACCAGGGCGGCCCCCCGGTGCTGGGCCGCCTGGCGCAGCGCTTCGGTCAGGCCGGCCCGGTCCGAGTCGAGCGCCCGGGCCACGAAACTGGCTTCCGCCCCCAGCGCCAAAGAGACCGGGTTGAAGGGCTGGTCGGTCGAGCCGACCGGCGACGATCCGGTCACCTTGCCCATCTCGGAGGTGGGGGAGTACTGCCCCTTGGTCAGACCGTAGATGCGGTTGTTGAAAAGCAGGATGTTGAGGTTGACGTTACGCCTCAGGGCGTGGATGAGATGGTTGCCGCCGATGGAGAGGGCGTCGCCGTCGCCGGAGACGACCCAGACCGACAGGTCCGGCCGGGTGATGGCGATGCCGCTGGCGATGGCCGGGGCCCGGCCATGGATCGAGTGCAGGCCGTAAGTGTCGACGTAGTAGGGCAGCCGCGAGGAGCAGCCGATGCCGGACACGATGACGACGTTCTCCCGTTTGACGCCCAGTTCCGGCAGCAGACCGGTCAGGGCGGCCAAGATGGAGTAGTCGCCGCAGCCGGGGCACCAGCGCACCTCGGCCGAGGACGTGAAGTCGGCCCGGCGGAGGGCTTGCGGGCTCGTCGGCACCAGGTCCAAACCGCCCCTCATGACAGTTCCTCCTCAGCTCGGTCGGGAGTTCCCTCGGCCCGGTCGGGCTCGGAGCCCTCCAGCCGGTCGCGCAAGAAACCGACCAGTTGGCGGACCCCGATGGGTTGGCCCCGGACCCGGCTGTAGCTGGTCACCGGGGTCAGGGTGCGGGCCCTGACCATTTCGGCCAGCTGGCCCAGGTTCAGCTCCGGCACCACGATCTGACCGTAGCCGTCCAAGACCTGGGCCAGGTTGGCCGGCAAGGGGTTTAGGTGGCGCAGGTGGGCCCGGGCCAAGTCGAAGCCGAGGGCGCGCAGGCGGGCCACGGCGGCCGCGATCGGACCGTGCGTCGAACCCCAGCCCAACACCAGCAACTCGGCCTGTCCGCTGGGGTCGTCGACCGCCAGATCGGGCAGATCGCGCACCACCCCGGCCACCTTGGCCTCCCGCAGCCGGACCATCTGGTCGTGGTTGGCCGGGTCGTACGAGATCGAGCCGTCGACCGCCTTCTCCAAGCCGCCCAGCCGGTGCTCCAAACCGGGCGTGCCAGGAATGGCCCAATCCCGGATCAGGGTCACCGGATCGCGCCGGTAGGGCAGGTGGCGGGGGCTGCCGTCCGGGGCCGCGCCGTTCGGCCGCTGGGACCAGGCGGTCGGAATCTCAGGCAGCTCGGTCAGGTCGGGCAGGCGCCAGGGCTCGGCCCCATTGCCCAGGTAGCCGTCGGTCAGGAGGATGACCGGGGTGCGATAGGTGATGGCCAAGCGGCAAGCCTCGACCGCCGTGTCGAAGCAGTCGGAGGGCGACTGGGCCGCCAACACCACTGCTGGCGACTCGCCCGGCCGGCCCCACAGGGCCTGCCTGAGGTCGGACTGCTCGGTCTTGGTCGGCATCCCGGTCGAGGGGCCGGCCCGCTGCACGTCCACCACCACCAGCGGCAGCTCCATCATGACGGCCAAGCCGATGGTCTCCATCTTCAAGGCCAAGCCCGGCCCGGAGGTGGTGGTGACGCCCAAGTGGCCAGCGAAGGAGGCCCCCAGGGCCGCCCC
This sequence comes from Propionibacteriaceae bacterium, assembly GCA_031265875.1. Taxonomy (GTDB): domain Bacteria; phylum Actinomycetota; class Actinomycetes; order Propionibacteriales; family Propionibacteriaceae; genus WQYJ01. Next base: position 160,775 of record JAISCA010000004.1, on the reverse strand, counting down.
CACGCCGGCGATCTCGTCCTCGGCCTGGAAGGTGATGACGCCGTGCTCCTTGCAGCCGCTCAACTCGTGCAGGATGTCGGAGGCCGGGGTGATCGGGTAGGAGCCGCAGAACAGGGGCAGGCCGGCCAAGTGCGCCCCCGTCACCAGACCCATGGCCAGAGCCCGGTTGCCCGAGATCTGGCGGTACTGACCCGGTGGCATGGGGGCCGGCGCCACCTCGTAACGGACGGCGAAGGCCTCGCTGCTCTCGCCGCAGGCGATGCCGGCTTGGAAGGCCGCCAGATTGGCCTGACGCAGGTCCGGTTGATCGGCGAAACGATCGTTCAGATAGTCCTCGGTCGGCTCGGTGCTGCGGCTGTAGAGCCAGGTCAGCAGGCCCAGGGCGACCATGTTCTTGACCCGGGCGGCCTGCTTGCGGCCCAGTCCGTACGGCTGCGCCGCCTCCAAAGCCAAGCGGGTCAGGTCGAAAGCCTCGACCTGGTAGTCCTGCAGGCTGCCGTCGCTCAAGGGGCTGTCGGCGTAACCGGCCTTGGCCAGGTTGCGGGGCGTGAACTCGGCCGCGTCGACGATGATCAGCCCGCCTAGACGGACATCGGCCAGGTTGGCCTTGAGCGCGGCCGGGTTGAGCGCCACCAGCACGTCTGGGCTCTCGCCCGGCGTCCGGACCGCTTGATCGGCGAAGTGGATCTGGAAGCTGGAGACCCCGGACAGAGTGCCGGCCGGGGCTCTGATCTCGGCCGGGTAGCTGGGCAGGGTGGCCAGGTCATTGCCCAGCCGGGCCGTCTCAGCCGTGAAACGGCTGCCCACCAGTTGCATGCCGTCGCCGGAGTCGCCGGCGAATCTGATCACGACGTGGTCCACCAGGCGCACCATGGCGTCAGTCACCGTCGACTCCTTCGCTACCGCTGAATGGGAGATAAGAGCGCGCCGCCCAGACCCATGTCAGGGCATAGCCTACATACTCGCCTGTCAACTATCCCCCTAACACGACACTAGTCTGGTGGGCGTGAGCGCAGGTAGGTCGGGACTTCCCCCCCCACCTCGGGCTCAGCCTGGAGTGGGGTTCAAGACCAGGCTGACCCGGGCCGGCAGTGAGCTGGCCCGGGCCTGGCGTCTGCCCCCGGTGCGGCGGGGTTTCTGTGGCACCCTGGCCATCACCGTGGGATCGCTCACCCCGGCCTACCTGCCCCAGAGCTCGCCCCTGTGGCAGCCCCTGCGGGCGGCCCATCTGGACGGTCCGGCAGTCAAATTAATCGGCACCGTCATCGTCTTGGCCGGCCTGTGGTGTCTGGTCGACGGCTGGTTCAGACTGCGCCGGGACGAGCCGGGCCCGGCCACCGGTTGGGCCATCCTGGCCATCTGGAGCCTGCCCTTCCTCTTGGCGCCGCCCATCTTCAGCCATGACGCCTACTCCTACGCCGCCCAAGGCTGGATGCTGCACAACCAAGTCAACCCCTACCAGGCCGGTCCCTCCGTCCTGCCCGGCGCCTTCGCCGATCAGGTGGCCTGGGTCTGGCGTTACACTCCGGCCCCCTACGGCCCCCTCAGCTTGCGGATATCCCATCTGCTGGTCGACCTGTCCGGTTTCAACCCCACCGTGGCGACCTGGCTGATGCGCCTGCCCGCCCTGATCGGGGTGGGTCTGATCGTGACCGGGCTGCCCCGGATCGCCCGTCGGATCGGGGCCGACGTCACCCGGGTGACTTGGTACGCCTGCCTCAACCCCTTGTTGGTGATCGACTTCGTGGGTGGGGCCCACAACGACGCCCTCATGATGGGACTGGCGGTGCTGGCCCTGTCTCTGTCCTGCCACCGGCGCTGGTGGCTGCCCGCGGCGGTCCTGATCGGCTTGGCCGCCGCCATCAAGCAACCAGCTTTCTTGGCGGCTTACGTCCTGCCGCTGCTGACTCGACCGCTGTCGACCTGGCGTGATCCACGCCAGGTCCTGATCACGCTGGGCCGGAGCCTGCTGGCATTGGGCGTGGCCGCCGCCGCTTTCGTCGCCGTCAGTTGGGCCTGTGGCCTCGGCTTCGGCTGGATCGACGCCCTCGGCGTGCCCGGCTCGGTCGTCACGGTCAGCCCCTCCACCGTCATCGGCCAGGGCCTGCAATGGCTGTTCGACCCCGGCGGCCATGACTGGGTACGTCTGGTGCGCGGAGCCGCCCAGGTGGTGGGTTTCGCCTTGGTGGCGGTCTTCGCCGTTTGGTTGGCCCCCCGTCAGCCGATCCGGGCCCTGTCCGTCTCCTGGTTGGCGGTGGCCTTCACCGCGCCCGCTCTGCACTCTTGGTACGTCCTCTGGGGCGGCTTGCTGCTGCCCCTCAGCCCGGTCGGCCGGCGCTGGGTGGCGCGGGTCTCGGTCTCCATCACGGTGGTGCTGCTGAGTTACGCCGCCATCAACTTGGCTTGGCGCAACGGAGTCTGGGCCATCGGCGTGGCGGCGGGGGTCCTACTGCTGTGGTGGGCCTACCTGCACGAGCGGGAGGTCCGCCAGCGCCGCGCGGTCGGTCCCTCCGCTCCCGCGCCGTCCCCGTCGTCTCAGCCGTCCCCGTCGTCCCCGCAGTCCCCGTCACCGCAGTAGTCCCTCCCGCCGTAAGGAGGCCGTCCGATGAGGCTGATACCGTTCCGTATTCGCTCTGTCGCGTCGCGCCATCGCTGGCCCGCGATCGGTGAGTTGCGACTTCCGACACGCCGAGACATAGGGTCTTAACTCGCCGCTCGCGTGAAGGACCCAGAGTGATTACGGCGTTGGGGCCGGGGTCTTCGTACCGGCGGGTGGTCTGGCCAGTGAGCGGTTACGGCGCTCAGGCCCGGCGTAGTGTCACTAGGACCACTTCGGGGTCGGCTCCCACCCGTACCGGCGGACCCCAGGAACCGACGCCGCGCGAGGTCAGGACCGTCACCCCGGCCACCTCGTGGACGCCGTCCAGGACCGGCTGCTGGAGCAAGGTCAACCAGCCCAGGGGCCACATCTGGCCGCCGTGGGTGTGACCGGACAGCTGGAGGTCGATGCCGATCCGGGCCGGCAGGTCGTCCTCGCTGGTGACTTGGACCGGTTGGTGGGCCACCAGGATGCGACAGCGGCCGGTCGCGTCGAGCGGCAGATGGTATTGCGTGCGCATCCGTTCGACCGCCTCGGATAGGTTCTCGGCCATGGGCGGGTTGCCGTCCCGGTCGTTCACCCCGATCAGGTCGATGACGCCGCCCGGCCGGGTCAACTGGATGCCGGAGTTGTCCAGCACCCTGATGTCGAGGGAGGCTAAGTAACTGGCCCAGGCCGGCGCGTTCCAGTAGTACTCATGGTTGCCGGTCACCATCACGCTGCCGTTGGTGGAACGCAGTTGGCCCAGGACGGCCATCTCGTCGGACAGGGCCTCGACCGTACCGTCCACCAGGTCTCCGGCCAGCACCACCAGGTCGGGCTCGGCCTGGTTGACCCGCTCGACCAGATCGGCCAGGTCCTGGCCCGAGACGGTCAAGCCCAGATGGATGTCCGAGATCAAAGCGATGCGGAAGCCGTCGAAGGAGTCCGGCAGACAGGCCAGAGGCAGCCTGACCTCGTTCAACTCGGCCCGGGCCCCGGCCCGTACGCCATAGGCCGTGGTGGCGACGGCGGCCAGCGTCGTCACCAGGACCAACCAGCGGGTGAACTGGCGGCGCCGGTCCGGCGGCGGCGTCGCGATGGCCCGGCTGCGGGGAATGGTGTCGCCGGCGGAGTCGCCGGGGGGCACGGGCGACCCCGTCTCGGTGGGGCGGCCTAGGTGAGTGGCGTCCTCTGGGTTTGTCTCGATGGCCCGACGAGACCTGATCCAGGTGGTCTGGTTCTGATCCGGCGTGGTCGCGAGGCCCCGGCTCCCTCCCGTACTCGCGCTGGCCCGGCTCGAGTACGGTTCGACCGGCGGGCTAGGCTCCACCGTCTGATCGGACGTTTGATCGATGGCGCGGCGGGACCTGGTCGCGGCGGCCCGTCCTCGGCTCGGCTGGTCGATGGCGCGACGGCTGCCGGGCGGGCTGGCCGACCGGCGCCAGGGGAGCAGAGCGGTCCGGCGGCGGCCAGCCGCCGGCGCCGTCGTTCCCCGGTCCGGCTCGGTCGGGGCAGCGCCGCCCGCTGGCCGACCCTCCTCAGCTATGGGGTCGATGGCTGGGCGGGGTCGGCTCAGCCGGCTGACCGACCACCAGACCAGGTTCACCAGCAGGACCAGGGCCAGGCCCAGGCCGAGGTAGAACAAGCCGGCTGTGCCGATCAACAGGACCCGGCCCAGTCCCCGCCAGGGCCTCGGGTCGGGCAGGACGCGGGAGGCCACCATGGCGACGGCCGCCGCCGCCAGCGCCAGCGCCACCAGCGCTCCGGTCACGATGGCGGCCGGCTTGGGCAGCCGGGGCAACCGGATCAGGCCGAAGTAGAAATAGAGCCAGGCCCCGGCGGCCGCCACTGAGGCCAAGAAGATGGGTAGAACCAACCCCATGGGTCACTCGTACTCCACTACGACGGGCGCGTGGTCGGACAGGCGAGCCTCGTAACTGCTGGCTCGCTGGGTCCAGGCCTGGCGCGCCCGCTCAGCCAAACCGGGTGTGGCTAGGTGATAGTCGATCCGCCAGCCTCGGTCCAGGTTCCAGCTCTGACCCCGCCAGCTCCACCAGGAGTAGGGGCCGGGCTGGTCGGGATGGAGGCGTCGTACCACGTCGACCAACCCGATCTCGAGCAGTCCGCTGAGCCAGTCCCGCTCGTCCGGCAGAAAACCGTCCAGGGGCTGCCGGGAGTGGTTGTTGTAGAGATCCTGGGCTGTGCGGGCGATGTTGAAATCACCCAGCACGGTGAACTGGCGGCCGGCCCGGGCGGCCCGCGCCAAGCTGGCCTGAAGCTGCCCGGACAACGCCTCGCAGAAGCGTAATTTGCGTTCGTGCTTGGCTCTCTCGGCGGCCGAGAGCTGGGGCACGGCCCCCTTCGGCAGGTACAACGAGGCCACCGTCAAACCGCCCTCGGGCCGCTCGAAGTCGGCTTCCAGGTAGCGTCCCTCGTTTTGGAACTCATCCGCTCCCGTCAAGCCAATCCTGACGGCACTGGGGGCCTCGGCCGATAGCAGGGCGACGCCGTTGCGGCCGGCCAGTTGACCCGCGTCCAAGGTCCAGTGCCATCCCGCCACCTGCTCCAGGGGCACCTGGTCGGGTGGGCAGCGGACCTCTTGCAGAGCTAGCACGTCCGGCTGGGCCTCCTCCAGCCAGTCCCGGAAGCCGCGCCGGGCGGCCGCCCGGAGACCGTTCAGATTGAGGCTGATCAGGCGCATCAGCGGTAGTTCGTGAACTGGACGGCGAAGTCGAACTCGGCCGCTTTGATCAGGGCCTGGACCGTCTGGAGGTCGTCGCGCGATTTCGAGCTGACCCGCAGCTCGTCGCCTTGGATCTGGGCTTTGACCGATTTGGGGGCCTGGTCGCGGATCAGCTTGGCCACCTTACGGGCGTCGTCCGGGCCGATGCCCTGGCGGACCTGGCAGGCGATGTGCCAGCGCTTGCCGGACAACCGGGGGTCTCCGGCCTGGATCGCTCTCAGGTCGATCCCGCGCCGGACCAGCTTCGATTCCAAGACGTCGAGGGCGGCCTTGGCCTTCTCCTCGGTGCTCGACTCGATGGCGATGCCTTCCCCAGCCCAAGCCACCGAGGTCTCGGTGCCCTTGAAGTCGAAACGCTGCCGGGTCTCTTTGGCCGCTTGATTGATGGCGTTGTCGACCTCTTGATGGTCGACCTTGCTGACGATGTCGAATGAGCTGTCGCTGGCCACGGGGGTCCCTACCTTATGAACGCTGAGCGATGTGACGGTTTCAGTCCCCCATTCTGCCGTGTCCGAGCCGATACCGCCTCCCGCCCCCGCGTTCCTTTGACTCTGGTTCTCGCGTTCCTTTGGCCCTGTCCTCGCGTTCTTTTGGCTCCGGTCGCCCTGGCAGGCGGCCGGACCGTACGGTTCTGCCGCGGCTTCGGCGGGGGTCGGGATGGGTGGTCTTGACTGTCTGGAGGGTCGCTTTCGGCGTCCCCGCCGGGGCCTTGGGCCGGGTTCGGTCTGGTTTTGTGATCATAAGTGCTCAGTCGACGGAGGCCTGTTGCGCGATTGACGGGTTACGGCTCTTGTTTCGGCGTGTCGGTGGTCGTAAATGCTCAGTCGGCGGTGGGGAATGGAGCGGGACCGACTCGGGGTGGGACGAAGAGACGGACTTGACCACGGGTAAGGGGGGATTGGGGGCTTGGCCCCCAAGGAATGAAGGACGAGCGAGTTCGGTCTGGTGCAAACCAGACATAGTCCTGCCTCGCTCGTGGCAGGTGTTGGGTTCGAACCAACGTAGGCTTTGCCGACGGTTTTACAGACCGTTCCCTTTGACCACTCGGGCAACCTGCCGGGACTGGTGTCCAGCGAGTTACGATAGCAGGGAAGCTGAGGGCGCTCCAAGTGGCGACTTGACTCAGCTAGCGCGAGCGCGGATGGGGGCGTCTGCCTCGGTCGGGGATGATCGCGGACGGGGGCGGTGTGGGCGTCGACGGGCGGTACTCGACGCGGTCGCGGATGGGGACGGCGAAAGTGATTCGCCATCCTGTCAGGCGTCGTGTATCTTTAGACGGCGACTAGGCGACTGGCCTCAAAAACCATGCGCTTAAGGCGTGCCGGACTAGGCGTTCAGCGCTCTCCTGCCTTCGATTCGTGGATTGTCCACGGGCCTGAGCCGGGGAGTCGAGGTTCAGTCTGTCGGGTCCGCCCTCGGCTCCGTGTCGAATGACACTAAGCCCCTATAGCTCAGTCGGTAGAGCGTCTCCATGGTAAGGAGAAGGTCTGCGGTTCGATTCCGCATGGGGGCTCGGCGCTTAGATCTGCCCCCTGGGGCGGGCCTGGTGGCCATCCCAGGCGGGATAGCTCAGTCGGTCAGAGCGAGCGGCTCATAATCGCTAGGTCGCGGGTTCAAGTCCCGCTCCCGCTACTGCGACGAGGGGCTGGCTCGGCCGCTCGACTGGCCGGGCTCGCAGCCATTAGGCGGCGACACCGAAGACGATGAAGAGGACGACATGGCGAAGAAGGCTGGCGACATCCGCCCCAAGATCACGCTGGCGTGCACGGTCTGCAAAGAGCGGAACTACATCACCAAGAAGAACCGCCGTAACGATCCGGATCGTCTGGAGCTGAAGAAGTTCTGCGCCCGCTGCAAGCAGCACCAGGCTCACCGCGAGACTCGCTGAGCGGCCCCGCCGCCGCGCTGTCACCGCCGGCCGCCGTCACCATGCCGATCAGTCCCGACCACATCGGCCGTGTCTTCGGTCCCACCGCCGCCTACGAGGTCACGGCGGTCAAGATCGCCGAGTTCGCCCGCGCGCTGGGCGATGACAATCCGGCGTATCGAGGCGATCAAGCCGTCGCCCCGCCCACCTTCGCCGCTGTCATCGCCGCCCAGGCCTGGGACCAGCTGTGGGCCGATCCCGAGCTGGATCTGACGCTGGCCCGGGTCATCCACGCCGACCAGGCTTTCCAGTTCGTCCACCCCTTACGGGCCGGTCAGCGCGTCCAGGCCAGTTTGACCATCGACGGGGTGCGTCAGCGCGGCCCTCTGACCCACCTCGGCCTGACCGTCGAACTGCGCGATCAGACCGGCCAACTGCTGGCCAGCTCGGCTTCGACCCTGATCCACCGCCAGGAGGAAGCGTGACGGGGATCGTTTCCGCCCCGGTCGTCGGCCCGCTGGAGGCGTCGGCCGGAACCCTCCTGCCGCCGCTGCGCTTGACCGTCAGCCGTGACGATCTGGTCCGTTACGCCGGGGCCTCGACCGACTTCAATCCCATCCATCACTCCGACCGCCGGGCTCTCGCCCTGGGCTTGCCCGGGGTGGTGGCGCACGGCCTGCTGACCATGGGGTTGGCTCTGCGCGCCGTGACCGATTGGGTCGGCGGGCCGACGGCGGTGCGCTCGTACAGCGCTCGTTTCGTCCGTCCGCTGGTGGTGCCGGACGATGATCGAGGGGCTGAGTTGGTCGTTCAAGGCCGGGTCGCCGAAGAGCTGGCGGACCGCTTCGTCGTCGTGCTCGACGTCACCTGCCAAGACCAGCCGGTGCTGGGCCGGGTCAAGGTCGAGGTCGACCGGCCCGTAGAAGGCGCGGCGTGAGCGGGCGGTCGTCGTCCAGGCGCCTCGCCCGCTCGGGTTTTGGGCCAGGTGGGGCAATCGTGAGTGGGCGGTTCTCACCGGCCTCGGGCCGGGCGGCGTCAGAATGAGACGGTCCGACCCGGAGCCGTCCGCCCGCTTGGCCGACCACACCACCTTCGGCTTGGGCGGTCCGGCCGCTCGCCTGCTGCGGGCCACCGACGAGGCGGAGCTGATCGAAGCCGTCCGGCGGGCGGACCGGGCCGGCGATCCGGTCTTGGTCTTGGGCGCGGGCTCCAATGTCCTGATCGCTGACGCCGGTTTCCCCGGCTTGGCCGTGTTGGTCGCCACCAGCGGCCGCCGGGTCGATCTGGCGGCGCCGGACCGGGTCCGCTTGACGGTGGCGGCGGGTCAGTCGTGGGACGGCTTGGTGGCCGAGACCGTGGAGCGGGGCTGGGCCGGCTTGGAGGCTCTCTCCGGCATCCCCGGCACGGTCGGGGCGGCCCCGATCCAGAACATCGGCGCTTACGGGGCGGAGGCGGCCGAGACCATCGTCGGGCTCAGGGCCTGGGACCGGCGGACCGGTCAGATCGTGACTTGGGCGGCGGCCGACTGCGCCTTCGCCTATCGCAGCAGTCGTTTCAAGACCGAGCCGGGACGTCACCTGATCCTGTCGGTCGATTTCCAGCTCCGGCGCGATCCACTGTCCGGGCCGCCGCGTTACGCCGAACTGGCCACCCGGTTGAACTTGGAGCCGGGCCAGCGCGCCCGCTTGGACCAGGTCCGTCAGGCCGTCCTGGAGCTACGCCGGGGCAAGTCCATGCTGTTCGATCCGGCTGACCCCGACAGCTGCGGCGCCGGCAGCTTCTTCACCAACCCGGTGGCGCCGGCCGCGCTGGCGGCTGGTTTGCCGGAGACCGCGCCGCGTTATCCCCAAGACGACGGCCGGGTCAAGCTGTCGGCCGCCTGGTTGATCGAGCGGGCCGGTTTCTGGCCTGGCTACGGCCTCGGGCCGGCCCGTCTGTCCAGCCGTCACGTCTTGGCTTTGACCAATCAGGGTGGGGCCAGCGCCGCCCAGGTCGTCGCCTTGGCCAGCCGGATCAGGCGGGGTGTGGCCGATCAGTTCGGGGTCTGGCTGGAGGTCGAGCCGACTCTGGTCGGCCTGAGCTTGGATTGAATCGATCGTCGGTCCGGTTCGACGTGGGGCGGCAAAGCTCGTAGACTGTCTTGCCGGTGGTCACTGGCCGCCCGGATGGCCTATGCCTGCCGAGCGTCTGGATCACACAGGGCAATAGCTCAATTGGCAGAGCAGCGGTCTCCAAAACCGCAGGTTGGGGGTTCAAGTCCCTCTTGCCCTGCGACTCAGGAAGGCGACCCCTGCCGGGTCGTGAAGCCGGAAGTCGGGCTCGTTAGGAGTCCCGAAGAGAACGTAAGGATCATGGTGGCGAAGGACACTGCTGGCGATTCGTCGGCGCCCGAGGTCGGTCCCGCGACGCCGGATTCGGCGTCGGTCGAGCCGCGTTCCCCGTCGGCGCCCGAGGAGGTCCCAGCCGCCCTCGGGCCGGACCAGCCCGACTTGTTCGAGGTCCAGGCCGCCGACTCCGATCAGCCCGCCCCGGCCGAGTCCTCGGCCTCAGCCGACGAGCCCGGGCCAGCCGACCCCGTCGCGACCGCCGACCGATCCGAGACTGACCCGGCCGAGCCGGAAGCCACTGAAGAGGTCGCTGTGACCGATTCTGAGTCTGACCTAGCCGAGCCGGACGAAGCCGATCAAGCCGGGGCCGCTGAGGCTGCGGCGGACGAGCCTGAGCCGGCGACCGAAGCCGATCCGGCGCCAGACGAGACGGACGATGGGTCTGAGGCCGAGGCCGAAGAGTCCGAGCCGGCCGACTCGGCCGAGGTTCCAGAAGAGGCCGAGGCTCTGGAAGAGACCGAAGCTCCAGATGAAGACGATCCGGTGGAGTCAGACGAAGACGAGCCTGCAGCCGTCGAGTCGGCCGAGGGGTCTGAAGAGCCCGAGGAGTCCGAGGACGACCAGTCGAGCCCGGCCGCCGCGGCCGGTTCCTCGCGCCGTCCGGTCCGTCGCTCCGCCACCCCCACCGCCTCTGCCGCCGCGCCGGCCACCGCTCGGGCGGCGGCGGCGCGTAAGAACCGACCCACCCGTAGTCGGGCCCAGGCCACCGCCGCCAAGGAACCGGAGAAGACTGGCCCTGGCGTCTTCGTCAACCAGTCGATCCAAGAACTGAAGAAGGTGGTCTGGCCGACCGGTTCTCAGATGGCCACTTTCTTCTTGGTCGTCTTGGTCTTCGTCCTTTTCATGATCACGGTCATCGGTTTTCTCGACATCGGCTTGGGCTGGGCCGTCTTGAGATGGTTGGGCTGACCATGCCGGACGAGAAGGGAATTGACTTGCCGACTGACGAGACCACTGAGCCGGGCGACCTGAGCTTGGGCCTGGGCGCGGCCCCAGACGAAGACATCGATCGGATCGAGATCCATCTCGACTTCGACGATGACGACGAGGCCGAAGCCGAAGCTGATATCCATCTCGACTTCGGCGAGCCGGACGACACCCCGGCCGAGCCGACGGTGCGCCTGGACGATTCCGACGACGTGGCGGTCGCGGCCAAGCAGCGTTTGACCCAGGACCTGTCCGACAAGCCAGGCCAGTGGTATGTCGTTCACACTTACTCCGGCATGGAGAAGCGGGTCAAGCAGAACCTCGATTCCAGGGTACGGACCTTGAACATGGAGGATTACATCTTCGAGGCCGTGGTGCCGACCGAAGAGGTGGTCGAGATCCGTAACGGCCAGAAGAAGACCGTCACGCGCAGCGTCGCGCCAGGGTATGTCCTGGTGCGGATGGACATGATGGACGACTCCTGGGCGGCGGTCCGCCACACTCCCAGCGTGACCGGATTCGTCGGCCACGCCAACAACCCGGTGCCGCTGGGGCTGGACGAGGTCATCGACATGCTCTTGCCCAGTGTCATCGCGGCCCATAACGCCGCCGCTGGCGGCGGCTCGACCCAGCGACGCAAGAAGGTCGAGCTGGTGGATTTCCGGGTCGGCGATTCGGTCATGTTGACCGATGGGCCGTTCACCGGGGTGCACGCCACCATCACCGAGATCAACGTGCACAGCCAGCGTCTGAAGGCGACGCTGGAGTTCATGGGTCGCGACACACCCGTGGACCTCACTTTGGATCAGGTCCAGAAGATCTGATCCGTCGATTAACCCGTCGCGGACAGTCCGCGACGTTGTTGGAGCAAGGACCCAAAAACCATGCCGTCCAAGAAGAAGGTCGCGGCCCTCGTCAAGATCGCCTTGAACGCGGGGTCCGCCACGCCGGCCCCTCCGGTCGGCACCGCTCTCGGCCCTCACGGTGTCAACATCATGGACTTCTGCAAGCAGTACAACGCTGCCACCGAGGCCATGCGCGGCACCGTCATCCCGGTCGAGATCACGATCTTCGAAGATCGTTCGTTCACCTTCATCACCAAGACTCCGCCGGCGGCGGAGTTGATCAAGAAAGCCGCCGGTCTGACCAGCGGCTCGTCCAATCCGCTCAAGACCAAGGTCGGCCAGATCACGCGCGATCAGGTGCGTGAGATCGCTCAGACCAAGATGCCCGACCTCAATGCCAATGACATCGAGGCGGCCATGAAGATCGTCGAGGGCTCGGCCCGCTCAATGGGCGTGACCGTCAGCTCCTGACCGCAGCCAAACCACAAAGTGGCAGGGGAGCGCACCCCGGACCACATCTGGCGACCCCACCCGACCGGGTGGACAGAAAGGAACCAGCCATGAAGCGCAGTAAGTCATACCGGGCCGCCGCCGCTCAGCGCGACCCGCACCAGCTCCACACCGCCGCCGAGGCCATCGCCAAGGTCAAGCAGGCCGCCTCGGCCAAGTTCGACGAGACCATCGAGGTCGCCATGCGGCTCGGGGTCGATCCGCGTAAGGCCGACCAGATGGTCCGGGGCACGGTCAATCTGCCCCACGGCACCGGCAAGACGGCTCGGGTCCTCGTCTTCGCCACCGGCGAGAAGGCGGCCGACGCCAGCGCCGCCGGAGCCGACGAGGTCGGCGCCGACGAGTTGATCGACAAGGTGGCCGGCGGCTATCTCGATTTCGACGCCGTCGTCGCCACTCCCGACCTGATGGGCAAGGTAGGCAAGTTGGGCCGCATCCTGGGCCCGCGCGGTCTGATGCCGAACCCCAAGACCGGCACCGTCACGATGGACGTGGCCAAGGCCGTGACTGACATCAAGGGCGGCAAGATCGAGTTCCGGGTCGACCGTCAGGCCAACCTCTGCTTCATCATCGGCAAGGCCTCCTTCGATCCCACCCAGCTGCTGGATAATTACTCCGCCGCCCTGGACGAGATCCTTAGGCTCAAGCCCAGCACCTCCAAGGGACGCTACCTGCGCAAGGTCACTCTCTCCTCCACCATGGGTCCGGGCGTCCAGATCGATCCGGCCGCCCGACGGCTGGCAGCGGAGGCGACCGCTTAGTGAACTCCCCTCACTCATCCGTCCGAGTGGGGGAGTCCTCCCCATGGCTAATCCCTAGCCTTCCTTGCTACAAATGTAGTTAGGCGTTGAGCCGTGGCCGAACCGATGGGCGGGCTTGGCCCCAGCGGCGGGCGCGAAGGGAGGCGGTCGATGAGGGTTCGAGCCGGCGTCCGCTCCGATGTGGGCCGGGTGCGGCGCCACAACGAGGACAATTACCTAGTCGGGCGGCGGATTTGGGCCGTGGCCGACGGCATGGGCGGCCAGGCCGCCGGCGATGTCGCCAGCAGCATCGTGATCGAACGCTTGCAGGTCTGCGACGCGGCTGGACCGCTCTGCCAAGACGATCTGGTGGCGGCGGTCGGCGCCATCAATCAGGCCATTCTGAGGTACGGCAGCGACAACGACGAGGCCGAGGGGCTGGGTTCGACGGTCTGTGGATTGGCCAGCATCAGCTTGGGCCAGGAACAGGACCACTGGGCCATCTTCCACGTCGGCGACTCGCGGGTCTACCGTTACGCCGACGACCTGCTGACCCGTGAGACGGTCGATCACAGCGAGGTCGAGGAATTGATCCAGGCTGGCAAGATCGATCTCAGCCAGGCCCGCTGCCACCCCCAGCGCAATGTCTTGACGCGCTCGCTGGGCCAGTCGCCGCCGCCCCGGCCGGACGTCCTGCTGCTGCCGCCGATGGCGGGCGAGGTCTTCCTGATCTGCTCCGACGGACTGACCTCGGAGGTCTCGGACGATCAGATCGGCCAGGTTCTGAACGGTTGCCCGGACCCGGACCAAGCCGCCGACCGCCTGCTGCGGATGGCCTTGGAAGCGGGCGGGCGTGACAATGTCACAGTGCTCGTCCTGCGGATCGAGGCCGATGACGAGCCGGGCTCGGTCGAGACTGAACGAGCCGAGGACACCATCCCGCGTCCGGATCTGGTGGTGGCCGCATGATCGGACCGACGACTGGAACGGTGGGCCTCCCGGCGCCACCGGCGGGCTTGCCCTTCGGACCGGGCCCAGGAACGATGGTGGTGGCCTGGCCGGTCTGCCTGCTGGTCGAGCTGACGCCGGACGACGAACGAGTGGCGGCCGCCTTCACCGTCCTGACCCGTCAGCGCAGTCCCGAGGCCGTTCTGGACGTGTTGGCCAGCCAAGGTCTCAGCCAGATGCCGTCCTTCGGCTTGGTCGCCTTCGGTCCGACCGCCACTCGCGTCATCGTGCGGGGCCGGGTCTCAGCCGCCGTCGAGGGTCTGGACCAGATCACCAGCGGGGGCCTGATGGCCGAGGTGGAAGTGGCCTTAGATCAGGCCGTCCGGCTGTCGCTGGCCGGGTCCGAGACGGTCAGCGGTCAAAGCTGGGCCGGCGCCGTCGCTCTGACGGCGGCGGGCTGGCTGCTGGCCGACCCGTCCGGTCGTCCCGTCTCCGCCGTCTCCACCGGTTCGGTCGGCGCCGTCCCTCCGCCCACCCCCGCCGCCGAGGTCGCCAGCTCGCCTCGGCCCAGCCGCGCTATCGCGGACGACCCCGTCGCCACGGATCGGTCCGAGGCCGGGGCGGCGCCGGGGCCTGACTCACCCGCTCCCCCCGCCGTCACCGAATCGGCGGCGGTGGCGTCCACCACCTCCGGGCCTCCAGCCGCTCCCGTCGCAGCCGTACCGCCGGTCGCGCCCGCTCCAGCCGAGCCGGGGGCGGAGTTGGAGTCCGGGGCGACCGGTTTCGCCCACCTCTTCAGCGCCACCATGCCGCCGCCGCCCGAGTTGGCCGCGGCCGCTCCAGCGGAAGCCGACTCAGCGGCTGCCCCCGCCGCAGTCGAATCGTCCGCTCTCCCTCCCTCCGCTCTGCCCCTGGTCGACGACTCGCACGTCACTCCCCGGGGCTTGGGCCTGACTCAGGTCGCTCCCGCCACGGCCTCCCTGAGCGAGATCGCGCGGGAGGCCGACCAGGCTCCCGCTCTGGCCGGGCCAGCCGTCCCGGCCGCTCCCAGTACTGCCGGGGCGGCGTCCGCCCTTGCCGCCCCGGCGCCACCCCCAGCGGGTGGTTTCATCGCCTCCTTCGACTGGCGTCCCAACGCCTCCTCGGTCTCCATCGACGCTCTGCCCAGCTCCCAGATCTCGGTCCAGCCCGAGGCCGCCCTGTCCTGGCCTCAGTCCGTTCCAGTCGCTCCGCCCGACCTGGCGGCCGGCCCCTCGGTCACACCGGCCCCGCCGGCGGCGGTCGCTGAGCCGACGCCCGTCCCAGACCCGGCTGCGCTGGATCCGACCCCGGCCGTTCCAGACCCGGTCGGCCCAACCCCGGTCGGCCCAACCCCGGTCGGACCGTCCGGGGCCGTCCCCGGGTCTGAACCCGGCTCGTCTTTGGGCCAGTCCGGCCCAGCGCCGAGTCGGCCAGTCGCTCCCGCCGGTCCGCCGCTCGACGCCTCCAGTCCCATCGTCGGGGCCGTCTACTGCCCAGCCCGGCACCTCAACCCGCCCTACGCCGACGTCTGTCGGGTCTGCCGCCAACCGGTGCCGCAGCAACAGCCGGTCGAACTGCCGCGTCCCTCCCTGGGCGTGCTCCGGCTCTCCTCCGGCGGCGTCGTCAACCTGGACCGGGGGGCCGTCCTGGGACGTAACCCGCGCCCGCTGGCCAACGGTTCAGGCCTGCAGCCCAATCTGATCCGGATCGCCGACGCCAACCGCGACATCTCCGGCCAACACCTCGAAGTCCGCTTGGAGGACTGGTTCGTGACCGTGCGCGACCTCGGCTCGACCAACGGCACCCAGGTCATCGCGCCGGACCGCCCGCCCGTCACCCTGCGCGCCCACGAACCGGTCAGCATCGAGCCCGGCGCCCGCGTCGTCTTGGCCAACGCCTTCGATTTCGTGTTCGAGGCCCTGCCGTGACCGCCCCCGCCCCCAGCATCACCGGTCTGACCTTCGTCGAAGCGCTCGGCTCCGGCGGCTTCGCCGACGTCTACCTCTACCAATCCATCGCGCCGGCCCGCTCGGTCGCGGTCAAGGTGTTGCGGGAGACCGGTCTGAGCCAGCGGTTGGCCGAGCGTTTCGCGGTCGAGGCCGACACCATGGCCGCCCTCGAGCACCCCCACATCGTGCGGGTCTACAACTTCGGCACCACCGAGGACGGTCGTCCCTACATCGAGATGGCTTACTATCCCCGCGAGAGCCTGGCCGCCGCCGTCAAACGCTCCCCCTTCAGCGTGCCTGACACTCTGCGCGTCGGCATCCAGTTGGCCAGCGCCGTCGAGACGGCCCACCGGGCCGGGCTGCTGCACCGTGACATCAAGCCGGCCAACGTCCTGACCGATCGCTACAACGAGCCCGCTCTGACTGATTTCGGCATCGCCTCCCGCATCCACGACGACGATGACGAGGAAGCCTCCCTGTCCGTGCCCTGGGCCCCGCCGGAGGCCATGTTCTCGACCTCCCCGGTGGACGAGCGCTCCGACGTCTACTCTCTGGCCGCCACCCTGTGGCATCTGTTGGTCGGGCGTTCCCCCTACGAATTGCCCGGCGGCGACAACCGGCCTTCGGCCATGATGATACGCACCCGCGACCTGCCGGCTCCCTCGACCGGCCGGGGCGACGTGCCGGCCTCGCTCAACCGCCTGCTCCAAGCCGGACTGAGCAAGGATCCCCGCTACCGCCCGGCCAGCGCGGCCGATTTCGCGCGCGCCCTGCAAGTGGTGGAGGAGGAGCTGCACCTGCGTCCGACTCCCTTCAAGGTCGCCTTGGACGATTCGCAGCACCGCCATCAGGCGGCCTCGGAGGACGACCGCACCCGCCGTCAGACCGCGGCCCGCGTGGTCTCGCCCCAGTGGCCGACCGGCCCTCAGAGCGGGTCGTCGGCGGCCCGGTCCGGGCCCCGCTTCGAGGTCACCGTCAATCCGGCGGCCAGCCCGGCCAGCGGCTCGACCGGTCCGACACCGGCGCGGCCCCGGTCCGGCCGGCCCTTGACCCGGCCCCCCGAGCGCGCTCAGGCCGCCTCCCTCGACGCCACCGTGACCCAGCGCCGGCCCCAGTCGGTGGACGACGCCACCCGGCGCAAGCTCGACCAACTCGGTCTCGACCCGGAGCCGCCGAGCGAGCCCGAGCGGCGCGGCCGGCGGGGTCTGATGGCGGCTGTCATCGGCTTGGTCGTGGTGCTGCTGATCGGGGCCGGGGTCTATCTGATCTGGGGTCGCCAAGCTCCGGAGTCGGTGCCCCAGAACACACCTTTGGCGCCCGACCCGGGCTGGGACAGGCCGCTGGGCCAGCCCGAGGTCAAAGGCTATTGGTACGACGGCCAGGCCCGGGTCGAGTTCGACTGGGACTATTCCGGGCGTCAAGACAGCGACACCTATCGGGTGCGCGTCACCAGCGGTGGGCCGGCCGAGGAGCAACGCACCCCACGGCGCAGTTGGGTCGACCTCGACCCCCAGTCCGATCCCTACTGCATCCAGGTCCAAGTCGTTAGGACCGACGGTAGCCGCCAGTCCCCCTGGTCGAAGGAGTCCTGCGCCCAATGAACCAATCCATCATGACGATCGATTACTGCGGCATCATCCACCGCGTCCAGCCCGGGGCAGCCATCACCTTGGGCCGCGAGGCCGACATCGTGCTGGACGAGGACAACCCTTTCCTGCACCGGGTCTTCCTCAGCATCCAGCACGAGCACGGCCTGTGGTGGTTGAAGAACGTCGGCTCCAACCTGTCCGCCACCGTCTCCGCCAACGGCGGCGCGGTGCAGGCCTGGCTGGCCCCCGGTGGCAGCCTGCCCCTGGTCTTCCCCCAGGCCGTGGTCTGGTTCACCGCCGGCGAGACGACTTACGACTTCGATCTCAGTCAAGCAGAGGCCATCTACGAGAGCGCCGCCTGGGAGCGGGCCAACGACGGCGATTGCACCATTGGCAACATCACCCTGACGATAGACCAGCGCCTGCTCATCTTGGCTCTGGCCGAGGACATCCTGCGCCGGGGCAACCGGGGGGCCGGCTCGATCCCGACCTCGGCCGAGGCGGCCCGGCGGTTGGACTGGCAGGTGACCAAGTTCAACCGTAAGTTAGACAACGTCTGTTCTAAATTGGCCGACCTCGGCGTGCGCGGTCTGCACGGCGGGCCGGGCCGATTGGCCAGTTCTCGTAAAGCTCGTTTGGTCGAATACGCCCTCGGCACCGGCATCGTGACCCAGGACGATCTCGGCCTCTTGCCGCCCCGAGGCTCCGCCCATCCATCCCCCAGTCCGACAGGAGCGTGACATGTCCGCCTCCCTCAAGCCGTCCCTGGCCCAGCGCCCCCGCCGCCGTCTGCGCTGGTTGTCCTGGGCCGTCTCAGGGCTCAGCGCCGTCCTCGTGATCAGCTTGGTCGGCTGGTCGGACAGCTTCAGTTGGGGTCAGGCCGAATTGCACGACTCCGGTATCTGGGTGACCAATGGTTCGCAGAGCCAATACGGCCGGGTCAACAAGGCCGCCGGCGCCATCGACACCGTCTTGCACCTGCCCGACGACCCCGGCCCCAGCGGGGCCCGCATCGATGTGCTGCAGGACGGCAACACGGTGGCCTTGCGCGATCTGACCGGTGGCCGGCTCTTGCCGGTCGACGCCTTCGATGGCGTCAACCTGGTCGACGATCAGGTGGCGCTGCCCTCCACCACCGTCTTAGACCTGAACGGTGGCACCCTGGCGGCGGTCGACACCCGTTCCGGCGAGGTCCGTCTGGTCGGCTACGGCCCGGATCAGACCTTGGATCTGACGGCCTTGGATCAGGTCAACTCAGCCTTGACTACTTTGCCATTGTCCGGCACGGGCGACGCCCGGGTCGATCTGGCGGTCGGCCTGAACGGCGTCGCCCACGTCGTCACCACGGATGGCCTCGACCTGGCCTGGCGGCCCGGGGCGACTGAACCGGTCGAGAGCCGCTTCGCCGGCGCCGGCGAGCTGACCGCGGTGGCCGTCACCCTGGTGGGCGACAAGGTCGTGGCGGGCGATCCGACGACCGGACGGCTCTGGTTGCCCGACGGTCAGGTGGTCGAGGTCTCCAACGGCGTCGGCTTCAAGCTGCAGCGTCCCTCGGCCGCCGCCGACGTGGTCTGGTTGGCCACCGGGGCCGGCCTGGTCCGGGTCAAGTTGGCCGACGGCCAGTCCGAAGAGCTGTCCTCGGTTCTGTCGGCCAACCCGACCGAGGCGACCGCGGCGGCCGAGCCGGTGGTGGTGGCGGGTTGCGCCTTGGGGGCCTGGGCCGGGTCACCCGGCGCCGTGCTGCGGGCCTGCCCGGGCGGGCCGGCCGAGTCGATCCTGGTCGACCGCCAGGGCAACTTGCTGGAGCCGGTCTTCCGGGTCAACCGCTCCCTGGTGGTGTTGAACGACATCGAGACCGGACGGGTCTTCGACCTCGAACGCGGCTCCAGCCTGGACTTCTGGAACGAGCTGCAACCGCCCGACGACAGCGCCGACGACGTCGAGGAGAGCCGGCGCCACAGCGAGGTGACCGACCCCGAGGCGGTCGACGACGTGGTCGGCGTCCGGGCCGGCCGGGTGGGGGTGGCTCACGTCTTGGACAATGACTCCGACGCCAACGGCCATGTCCTGACGGTGTCAGCGATCCAACCCCAGTCCACCCCGGAGTCGGTCGGCCTGAGCGTCGCGCCGGACGGCCAGTCCGTCCTGATCGACTTGCCCGAGCCGGCTCCGGCGGCCAATTTCAGCTTCTCTTACGAGATCTCCAACGGGGTCGGGCGGGCCACGGCCCAGGTCATGGTCGAGGTGCATGGCCCCGAGCTCAACGACGGTCCCAGCCTGCGTCCGGGCGCCACGGTGCCGGTTTTCCCAGTCGCCTCCTTCGGCTCCCTGGCCTTGCCGGTCTTAGGCGATTGGCGCGACCCGGACTCGGACGCCGTCGTCGTGACCAGGGCCGAGTGGGAGGGCGGCCGCTTGCCGGTCACCGGCGACGGTCTGATCCACTTCGCGGCCGACCGGCACGAGACCACCGAGCAGGTCGAGTTGACCTATTGGGTGACCGACGGCCAGATCGAGAGCGAGGCTAGGGTCAACCTCCACATCTTGGGTGTGGGCGAGTCGCACGGCGTCGCGCCGGTGGCTTTCCCGGACGTGGTGCGGGCCGAGGTCGGCTCACCGATCCGGATCTTCCCTCTGCGCAACGACATGGTGGGGGCCGATCCGACTCAGCCCAGCGCCAAGCTGGCCCTGCAAGGGTCCGTCCTGGCCCCGGAGGGGGTCGAAGTCAAGACCGATCCGGCCTCCGGCTTGGTCGAGTTGATCGCTCAGCGGACTGGAACCTACCAACTGGATTACACCATCGGTTTCGGGTCGGCGCCCTTCGGGCATTCCTTCGTGCGGGTCGACGTGGTCGAGAGCGCGGGCCCAGACTTGGTGGTGGTGCCGGACCGGGTGGCGGTGCGTGGTCTGGTGGCGGTGTCGGTGGATGTGCTGGGCAACGACTGGGACGCGCGGGGCTCGGTCTTGTCGGTGGTGGGCGTCGCAGCCACGCCTGGTTGCGCTTTGAAGGTGGCCGTGGTCGACGGCCGGTGGGTGCGGGTGGTGCCCTTGGAGGGTGTGGTCGCCGGCGTCGGCCAATGTGGCGTGCGCTATGAGGTCGTGGGCGGGGACGGTGTCAGCGCCGGGGGCTTCCTCGAGGTCGTCCTGCTGCCGCCCGTGGCCGAGGGCGACGACGTGGCCGTGGTGAACGACGACTGGGTGCGGGTGCGAGTGGGCGATCAGGTCGCGGTCGACGTCCTCAGCAATGACGCCTCGGTGTCGGGGGCGGCCTTGGTCTTGGACGACGAGTACGCCGGTATGCCGACCGGTGAGTTGCCGGTGGTCGATCCGGCCGGTCTGGTTCAAGGTGAAGGCTTGGGTCGGGCTTTCGCGCGGGGGGATCGGATCCTGTTCGTGGCCCCCGACGTGGTGTCGGGTCCGTTGGATCTGGTGGTGGAGTATCAGGCCTCGTCGGTGTCGGGTCTGGTCGGTTCGGGCTTGTTGCGGGTGCAGGTTTGGCCGGAGCCGTCGGTCGGTTCGCCGGGGGTGGGTCCGAGTCCGGGTCTGGTCGAGGTGCGGGCCGTGCTGGGGGGCGAGTCAGTGGTGCCGGTCGGTCCTTATGGGTTGGACTCGGACGGCGATTCGGTCTTGGTGCTGGGTTTGGTGACGGCTCCCAGACTGGGCCGGGTGCTGGAAGTGTTGCCGACCGGGGTGAGGTATCAGTCCTTCCCCGGTGGCGAGGGCGCGACGGATGAGTTCCAGGTCTTGGTCGGGGACCGCTACGGGCGGACTGGCTTCGTGGTGGTGCGGGTCGGTTTGGTGGCCCCGGGCCGGGTGCAAGTCCCGGTGGCGGTGGACGATGTGGTGACGGCGGCGCCAGGGGCGGTGGTGTCGGTCTTCCCGGCCAGCAATGACTTGGTGGCTTTGGGGGAGCGGGCGGCGGTCTCTCTGCTGGAGGATGTGGACGGGCTCGATGGGGCGTCGCTGGACGTCGAACGGGGCCTGTTGCGGATGGTGGCTCCCGACGCGGGCGGGGAGTCGGTGCGAGTGGCTTATGCCTTGGTGGGGTCGGCTGGGGTCGGCCCGGGTGCTTCGGTGTCGGTGCGGTCCCGGGCCGGCCGGTTGAATCCGCCGCGGGTCTACGACCATTTGGCTGTGGTGGACGGTGGTTCGGGTTGGGCCGACGTGTTGGACGACGCTTGGGACGTCGACGGTGAGCCGGAGGATCTGCGGTTGGTGCAGGTGTTGGGGGCCGGGGTCTTGTCGTTCGAGGAGTCGGGCCGGGTCGAGGCCTCGTTGTTGGACCGGGCCCGGTCGGTGGTGTTCGTGGTGGAGGACGCGTCGGGGTCGCGCTCGGCCGGTGTGCTGTTCGTGCCCGGCGTGGGCGCGGGTGGTTTGGGTCTGGTGTCGTCGGGCGAGATCTTGGTCGATCAGGACTCGTCGGTGACAGTGAATGTGAATGATTATGTGCTCTCGCCCCGGGGCGCCGAGGTCCGGGTCACCCTGCGCGCCACCCTGGAGGCCGCTCCGGCCAGCGCTCTGTCGGTGGAGGCGCTCTCGCCCACCCAGTTGCAGGTGACGGCGCGCAATGGCTACGTCGGGCCGGGCTCGATCACCATGGAGGTGATGGACGCGCCCGACTCCACCGACCCCGACGTCCTGACCGGGACGGTGACGATTCCAGTGCAGGTCGGTCCGGTGACGCCGGTCTTGCGCTGCCCGGCCGAGCCGGTCCAGGTGGTCCAAGGCGGTCGGGCGGTGGAATTGGACGTGGCCCGGCTGTGCCATGTCTGGATGCCCGATCCGGCGGCGGTGGACGCCTTGCTGTTCGAGGCCGAGTGGGAGTCGGCCTTGGCCGGGGTGTCGGTCTCCTCGGGCGAGCGGGTGTTGTCCGTGCAGGCGGCCGGGGTGGCCCGGCCCAGTTCGTCGGGCCGTCTGTCGATCACGGTGGCGGGTTTCGCTGTGACACCGGGCGATCTGGTGGTGACAGTGGTGGAGGCTCCCAGACCGGAGCTGTTGGTGGGGTCGCTGCTGGACGTGGCTCAGGGCTCGGTGGTGTCGCACCGGGTGCAGGTGGTGTCGCCGCTGGTGGACGCCAAGCCGGCTCTGCTGTCGGTCAGGCAGTTGTCGGGCATGGACTGCGGGGCGCAGATCGATGGTTTGGGGTTGGTGCTGTCGCCGGGCCCGGACTCTTACGGTCAGATGCTGTTCGAGGTCACGGCGACCGATCTGGCCTCGGACCGAGAGCGTCAAGCTAGGCATGTGTCGGCTGTCTTCTCGATGGTGGTGTATGGGCGGCCGGAGGCGCCGTCGGCGCCGGTGCCGGGTCCGGTGGTGTTGTCGCATGGGGTGGGTTTGGTGTGGTCGTCGGGGGCTGATCATGGGGCGTCGGTGGAGGAGTTCGAGTTGGTGGAGGTTGGTTCGGGCAAATCGTGGTCGGTGGGTCGGGCGACTCGTTTCGATGTGGTGGGTTTGTCGAATGGGGTGGAGGTGTGTTTTCAGGTGCGGGCGAGGAATCGGGCTGGTTGGTCTGATTTCTCTTTGGTGGGGCCTTGTCAGGTGCCGAATGAGGCGCCGGGTCGGGCTGCGGGGTTCCAGGTCTCGGGTGTGGGCGACGGTGCGCTGTCTTTGGTTTGGGACCCGGCTCCGGTCGATGGCACCCCAGTGACCGGCTACCGCTTGGTCTGGCCCGGCGGTGTGATCGACGATCTGGACGGTTCCGCCCGTCAGGCCACGGTCACCGGCTTGGACAATTACACGATCTATGACTTCACTCTGACGGCTCGTAACGTCATGGGTTGGTCGGAGCAGGTCGCGCTGACCAGCGGCCAACCCTCGGGCCGGCCGACCGGGCTGACCGGGGTCACGGTCAGTCCCAGCAGCCTGGGCGGCCAGGTCGAACTGGCCCTGACCTGGCCGGTCGCCCTGCCCAATGGGCCCGGCCCGGTGACTTACATGGTGACCCGCAGCGGCGGCCCCCAGGGCACGGTCAGCTTCGGGCCGCTGTCCAGCACCAGCCTGGTCGACCGGGTCGACTACGACGGTTCCGACCTGGTTTACGAGATCACCGCCACCAACGCCAGCGGCGGCCCCGAGCACACGGCCGGCCCAGTCCGGACCGACTTCCACGCCGTCAGCCCGCCCGACCCCTGGCTGGCCGGCTCCCTGACAGTGGTCCCGACCGGCCAGAGCGGCCAAGCCAAGCTGACTCTGGTCGTGCCGCCCTCGCACGGCGGCGCCTCCCAACTGACCTTGATCCAGGGCCCAGGTGGCAGCCTGGTCAGCCCCGGCCCGAACGGCGGGACGGTCGAACGAGTCGTGTCCGGTTTCACCGACGGGTACGACACGGCCGTCCAGGTCAAACTTTGCAACGAAGACGGCCAGTGCCAGATCTCCAGCATCGTCTACGTCAGTACCTTCGGGCAGTTGGTCACGCCGGTCGTGACGGCCTGGCCCCACGGCTCCTACGGCGACCATCAGGTCTGCGCCCAGGCCAACGCCGAGGCCATGGGGGCTGGGGCCAGCTTGGTTCTGCGCTCATCCAACGGGTACGTGAGTGAGCCCAGAACTGGGCCGAACGCCTTGTTCAGCGGTGACTTCTGCGTCGACGCCGGCGGCCAAGAGATCACTATCACCTTCACGGCCACCTTGACCAGCGATCCGACCAACCCGACGCGGCCCAACCCGACTCCAGGCACGGCCCAGGCCACGACGCCGAAGGACCCCAAGCCACCCTTGGAGAAGCCGGTCCTTGAGGTCATCCTGGGTGGACTGGGTGACCACCTCGTCTGCGCCACCGCCCACGGCGACGGCCGGGGCTACCCAGCCAGTCTCTACGTCAGCAACAGCTTCGACAGCACCAGGTCCGCCACGGTCAGCGGCGACAATGCGCTCAACACCACCAAGCTGTGCGTCGATCCGGGCGGGCCCGGTGTCCAGGTCACTTTCACAGCCCATCTGTCCACTGGGGTGACTGACCCACCGCGGGCGAACGCGCCGGACGTCACCATCACCGCGACCTCGTCGGCCAACCCTCTGCTAACGCCCACCATCCAGGCCAACACGCCGGGCACGACTGGTGACTACCGGGTCTGCGCTAGCGCCCAGGGTAACGGGCAGGGCACGCCGGCCAAGCTCTACATCACCAGTTCCAACGGTCAGACCTCAACGACTGACTCTGGTTCGGGCGCCCTGTCGGTGTCGAATTGGTGTATCACTGTCGACCCGTCTCAGACCATCACCTTCACCGCCCACCTGGACAATGACTTCTCGGCGGCGCCCCGGGATAACAAGACCGCCACGGCTAGCGCCACCGCGCCCAATCCGCCGCCGGCCTTCGCCACGCCCGGCATCGTCGCGCGGGCCGACAGCGGTTACAGCGGTTACGGGGTCTGCTTCAACGCCAGTGGTCAGGCTGCCGGTTACCCAGCCCAGCTGAAGGTCACCGTCAACCTGTCCGGTGCCGGCCCTTGGCAGACCAGCTACGGCACTGGCTACTTGGGCCTGAATGAAATCTGTTTTGATACGGGTAAGCCCAGCACCACATTCACTTTCACCGTCACCTTGACCAGCCAAGCCGGGGACCGGGCCGATGCCACTAACACCGCCATGATTAAGACCCTGCCAGCGCCCAGTATCACTGTCTACAAGGGTGCGAAGGCGACGGTCGACTCCTATTATATTGGGATTTATACGCATGACTTCCCTGGTAATGTCACCTGTCAAGTCGTGGATCATTCTGGTGGGGTGGATTTCGCTGCCACGGGCACCTGGGGGCCGAATCAGAGGAAGGACTCTGGCTCGCATCTAATCCAATTCGGTTCCGGGGTCTGGGTCAAGGTTCGCTGCTGGAGTGGTGCCATTAATTTCACGTCGGACAAACTCTACTTCTAGAGTCACGCCGACTCGCCATCGCCAATTGACCGTACTAGACAAGAGGAAACCATGCCCATCGCCACTGAACAGGCCATCCGGCCTAAGTTTTCTCTCATTCGGGCGTCGTACGGTTTCGGCGGCGCAGTCCCCATGGTCTGGGTCAGACTAGGCGTTGTAACACTTTCGATGATTATCGCCCTGATGGCCCTGGTCGGTTGTTCCTCCACCCCAACTCCCTCGGATGGAGCGACCGAACCGACGTCGTCAGATCCGTATATCACCGTTTTCCAGGGCACTAAGGCGACGGTTGATTCCTATTACATTGGGATAACTACGCATAATTTTCCAAGTAATGTCGCCTGTCAGGTAGTGGATCATTCCGGTGGTGTGACTTTCGCTTCCACGGTGACCTTGAGGCCGAATGAAAGTAGGGACTCGAACTCACATCTAATCTCATTCGATTCCGGAGTCTGGGTCAAGGTCCGCTGCTGGAACGGTGAGATCGACATCACATCAGGCGAACTCCACTTCTAGAATCACTCCAGCTCCATCCACCGACCGATCAGACAGAACAAGAGGAAACCATGCCCATCACCGCTGAACAGGCTCTCTGGTTCAAGCAGACCTTCGACCAGGTGGCGTCCAACGTCGGCATCGCCATCAGGGGCAAGGACCGCGTCATCCGCTTGGCTCTGACCTGTCTGCTGTCGGAGGGCCATCTGCTCTTGGAGGACAATCCCGGCACCGGCAAGACGGTCCTGGCCAAGGCCATCGCCAACACCGTCCAGGGCACCCATTCGCGCATCCAGTTCACGCCCGACCTGCTGCCAGGCGACCTGACTGGGGTGACTGTCTTCGATCAGCGCGACCAGACCTTCGAGTTCCATAAGGGGCCGGTCTTCGCCACCATCGTCTTGGCCGACGAGGTCAACCGGGCCAGCCCCAAGACCCAGTCCGCCCTGCTCGAGGTGATGGAGGAGGGCACGGTCACGGTGGACGGGGTCAAGCACCAGGTCGGCCAGCCCTTCATGGTCATCGCCACCCAGAACCCGATCGAGCAGGCCGGCACCTACCGGCTGCCCGAGGCTCAGCTGGACCGCTTCCTGATGAAGGTCTCGGTCGGCTACCCGGACCACGAGGTGGCGGTCGAATTGCTCAACGAGGCCGCCAACCGGGACCGGGCCAGCTCGGTTAGCCCCATCATCGCCGCCCAAGCCGTCACCCAGATGGCCCAATTCGCCAACGAGGTCTACGTCGACCCGGCCATCTTGTCCTACGTCAGCCAGATCGCCACCGCCTCCCGCTCCCACCCCCACGTCAAACTCGGCCTGTCCATGCGCGGCGGCCTGGCTTTCATCCGGGCGGCCAAGACCTGGGCCTGCACCCAGGGCCGGGAGTACGTCACCCCGGACGACATCCGGGACCTGGCCCAACCGGTCATGGGGCACCGGCTGATCCTGTCGGCCGAAGCGCAGTTCTCCGGCGCCAGCGTCGAGCAAGTCGTCATCAGCTTGCTGACCGACATAGCCGCGCCTCAGTTACGGGCCGTCCAAGGCTGATGATGGTCGCTCCGATCGACTCCGCCGCCCCGGCCGACCCCGACGACCGCACCCAGCGCCGGTCGGACCTGGCCGGGCCGGCCCCTGCCGCGTACGGCGCCGCCTCGGCCAGTTCGAGCGCCTCGACCGGCCCACTCGGTTCGACCGGTCCGACTGGGCCGACCGGGGCCAGACCGGCCAACTGGCGGCGGCGCTGGATCCGGCTGCAGGGCCGGGGCCGCGCCCTGGCCGCCTGGGCCAGCCCGCGTCTGCTCGAACTGTGGCGCCGGCTGGAGCCGGTCCACCGTCCGCTGGGCCGCCTGCTGGCCTGCGTCACCCGGCTGGGTTGGACCGTCTTGGCCATCGGCCTGGTCGGTTGGTGGCTGTCGGTCCGGCTGGGTTGGGCCGAGTTCGGTCTGATCGGAGCGGTCGGTCTGATCCTGTTCGCCCTGTCCATCCTCTTCGTCATCGGGCGCACCCGCTTGGAGGTGACGCTGGAGGTCTCGGGCCAGCGGGTCAACGTCGGCGACGCCTCGGTCGCCCGCTTCGAGCTGACCAACGTCGCCCGTGCCCCCCTGGTCGGTCTGGGGGTGGAGTTGCCGGTCGGCTTGGCGGTGGCGCGTTACACCACGCCGGTGCTGGCCAACGGGGCGGCCTACGAGGAGTGGGTCACCATACCGGCCGCCCACCGCGGGGTGGTGCCGGTCGGACCGGTGCGCAGTCAGCGGGGCGACCCGATCGGCCTGATCCGCCGCGAGGTGGCCTGGACCGACTCGATCGACATCTTCGTCCACCCGCAGGTGGTGCCGGTGGAATCCCTCGGCACCGGCCTGCTGCGCGACCTGGAGGGCCAGACCACCCAGGACATCTCCAACTCCGACCTGGCTTTCCACGCCCTGCGCGACTACGTGCCCGGCGACGACCAGCGCTACATCCACTGGAAGTCGACCGCCAAGTTGTCCAGCGCGGCGGGGGAGCAGAAGTTCTTAGTCCGCCAATTCCTCGACACCCGGCGTTCCCACGTCGTCGTCATCGCCGGCACCGAGCTGGGCGACTACACCGACGAGGAGGAATTCGAGCTGGTCTTGAGTTGCGCCGCCTCGATCGCCGTGCAGGCCATCCGGGACGAGATGGACCTGTCCTTGATCTGCGGCTCGATGGGGGTGGCCCACCCGGTGCCGCACCTGGCCTTGGACACCTATTCGCGGGCCGACTTCGAGGCCGTCAGCTTGTCCGCCTCCTTCGCCCGCGTGCCCGAGCTGGCCCCCGACGCCTCCATGGTGGTGGCGGTGACCGGCCCGTTGGTCGGTTTCGAGCAGTTGGAGCGGAGCCGAGTCTCACTGGCCCCCGAGGTCCGTTTGATCGTCATCCGGGTCGAGCTGGGGGCCGACATCGCCTTGCGTGAGACCTCCGGTTTCGTCGAGTTGACGGTCGGCCAATTGGACGACCTGCCCCGAGCTCTGCGTGGGGGGCTGGCCCGATGAGAGAGGTCGATCCGTCCCAGGCCGCCGGTGCGGGCGACAGCGCCGCCGTCAGCCGGACCGCCACCTTGACCCAGCGCCTGAGCGCGCTGCGGCCGGACCGGACCGAACTGATCGACGCCGTCGCCTTGATGTTGGTCATGCTGGTGGCCCTAGTCGGTTTCCGCACCACCTTCGACTCCTGGCGCTTCCTGGCCGTGGCCGCCGCCGGCGTCCTGATCGGCTGGCTGTCCAGCCATCTGGTGCTGGCCGGCCGGGGACATTGGCTGCTGGCGGTGGCCCTGATCCCGCTGGAGTACTTCCTGCTGGGCGGGCCGATCGCGTTGCGCCGCGACCTGGTGGCCGGGCTGCTGCCGAGTGGGCGGACCGAATTGGACTTGGCCCATCTGGCGGTCGGCGGTTGGAAGGAACTCCTGACCACCCTGCCGCCCCTGGCCGGCGACAGCGAATACCTCGTCTTGCCTTTCCTGATCGGTTTGGTCATGACCAGCCTGGGCGCCCTGGTGGCCGGTCTGAACCGCTCGCCTCGGGCCATCTTGATCTGCCCCAGCCTGGCCTTGGCCGCCGTCATCTTGCTCGGTTCGGCCGCCCCGGCCAGCGCCACCGCCCAAGGCCTGGGGGCCGCCGCCATCTTGATCGCCTGGGTTCAGGTCCGGTCCGGCCGCCATGACCGGTTGGCCGGCACCGGCACGCCCCGGCTGTCTAGGGTCGTCAGTGCTCTGCTGGTGTCGGTCCTGGCCCTGGGCGGGGCTTGGTTCGTGGCCCCCCGCCTGCCCGGCCACGACACCCACCTGCGCCTGGTCCTGCGCTCGTACATCCAACCGCCGATCGAGATCAGGCAGTACGCCAGCCCGCTGGCGGCCTACCGCAAGTACTCCTCCGACTCCGACGCCTCGCCCCTGCACAATCAGACCCTGCTGCGGGTCGAGGGCGGTCAGGCCGGCGACTACCTCCGGATCGCCGTGCTGGACGACTACAACGGCCTGGTCTGGAGCGCCGCCCAGGGCTCCGGTTTCCAGCGGGTCGGCTCCCGGCTGCCGGCCCGGGGCGACCCCACGGCCCTGACCATCACGGTCGAACGGGATTACGCCAGCCAGCTCGAGTTGCTCAACTGGGTGCCCGGCCTGGGCTCGGCCACCCGGGTCGGCTTCAGCGGCGACAACGCCCGCTCGCACGAGGCCAATTTCTTCTACGACCTGACCAAGGGCCAAGGCTTGCTCTTCGACGGTCTGCGGGCCAACGACGTGGTCGAGGTGGTCTCGGTGCCGGCCTTGGTGCGCCAGCCGGACGAGGCCCTCAGCCCGGGCGGTGGCGCGGTCCTGGTGCGAGACGATCAGACCGATTTCATGTCTGACAAGTTACGTTCGCTCACGATGGGCGCCACGACGCCCTGGGAGCGGCTCATGCAGGTGGCCGAAGCCTTCACCCAGGGGGCCTGGAGCGACGGCACCAAGGACTCCGAGATGTATTACCTGCCGGGTCACAGCCGAGGCCGTCTGACCACCTTCATGCAGGTGACGGACAACCGCTTCATTGGCTCGGAGGAGCACTACGTGGCCGCCTTCGCCCTGGCCGCCAACCGTCTCGGCATCCCGGCCCGGGTCGTCTTCGGCGCCGTCCTGCCGGCCGACGGGGTGGTCCAAGGCCGCCACATCACGCCCTGGGTCGAGGTCTGGACCACCAACGGCTGGGTGGTGATACCGCCGGAGGATTACGTCGCCCCGCGCGACCGTCCGCCCGACGAGTTGCCGCCGATCGAGTCGACCGACCCATCCTCGGTCTACGTGCCGCCGCCCAACCCCCAGCCCCAGCCGCCCCGCAATGACAACGTCATCGACACCAGGGCCAAGGTCTCCCCGCCGGAGGACCCGGCGTTGCTGCCCGCCTCCTTGGTGCTGCGGGTCCTCATCTTCTCCGGCCTCGGCCTGTCCGGCCTGGGGGCACTGCTGGGTCTGCTCCTGCTGTTCAAATGGCTACGTCGGCGACACCGGCGGGGCCGGGGCTCGTATCCCCAACGGATCGTGGGCGGATGGTACGAGGCACTGGACCGGGCGCGCGACCTCGGTCGCCGCCCGCCCGCCCAGGCCACCCGCCGCGAGTTGGCCCTGGCCCTCGGTTTGGCCCCTCTGACGGGGCTGGCGGCGGCCACCGACCGGGCCATGTTCAGCGCCGCCGAGCCGGACCAAGCCTCGGTCCGGGCCTATTGGGAGCAGGTTCAGCGGACCCGGCGGGACCTGTTGGCCGGGACCAGCCGGGGCCGACGGCTCTGGGCCTTGGCCAACCCGCGCTCGCTCTGGCCCCTGTCCAAGGGGGCCCGCGGCCTGCTCGGCGCCCCGCCCCGCTGGGAGGCCATCCGGCCGCACGCCGTGGTGGACCAGCCGAGGGCGACGGTGGTCGATCAGACCGGCTCGGCGGCGGTCGACCAAGTCGACCCAGCGGTGGCCGATCAGGTGGTGGACCAAGCGGTCATCGACCGATCCGGCTTCGGTCTGCTCGACCAGTCAGCGCTCGATCAGGCGGCCTTCGGGCCGACCGCTGCGGCGCCGGACTTCGATCAGGCCTCCTTCGGCTCGCTCGATCAGGCGGCCCTGGACCAGACCCGGTCCCCGGCCGTGGCCGATGACGCCACCCGCTCCCAGGCTCCGGCCCCGGCCGACGATCGGACGGACGTTCCGCCCCCGGCCGTCGATCTGACTCGGCCCCAGGCGCCGGTCGAGGACTTGACGCGGCCGCAGGTTCCGGTCGAAGACATGGCCCGGCCCCGAACGGAGGATCTGGCTCGCCCCCGGTCATCGGCCGAGGATCTGACCCGGCCGCAGGCGGAGGATAGTCTGAACGACGCCACCATCCGGCGGCCTGAGTTGGGCGGAGCCGATTCGTGAAGATCAAGCTGACCTACGCCCGTCCGGAGGGTCATCTGTCCGACCTGCAGGTGACCTGCGACGCCACCACCACGGTCGGCGGCCTGGCCGATTACCTGCGCGCAGCCGACCCCCAGCCGTCCGCCGCCATCCCGCCCGAGGGCTTGACCGTCTGCCTGCCGGAGGAGGAGAACCGGGTCCTGCCAGCCGACCTGACCGTGGCCGAGTCCGGGCTGCGCTCGGGCCAGCGCGTGACCCTGGCTCGGGCCGGGGCCCAGTACGTCGGCCAGGGCGCCCCGGCCGCCATCCTGTCCGTCATCGGCGGCCCCGACCAAGGCCGTGACTTCCCCCTCCTGTCCGGCTCCAACCTGGTCGGCCGGGGCCGGGACTGCCAGGTCCAATTGTCCGATCCGCTGGTCTCGCGCAGCCACATCCGGATCAACCTGACCGACCAGGCCGAGGTCGTCGACCTGGGCTCCGCCAACGGCGTGGCGGTGGCCGGCGGTCTGACCGACCGTCAGATCCTCCGGCCAGGCGACGTGGTCGAGATCGGCGAGACCCGCTTGACCGTCCAATTGACCCACCGCTCGGGGGCCGAGGGCCGGGTCGAAGGGGCCTCGATCGGCTTCATCCGCTCGCCCCGCTTGGTCAAGCCCTACAACGGGCGCAAGTTCCCGGTGCCCGAGATCCCGGTCCCCTCGGACAAATCACGTTTTCCCATCGCCATGATGGTGGCCATGATGGCGATGGGCGGGTCGATGTTCTTGATGTCGCGCCAGCTCAGCTCCTTGGTCTTCGTCGCCATCATGCCGCTGATGATCATCGGCACCTGGTTCGAGGAGCGGACCAGTTCCAAGTCCAAGTACAAGGCCGCCATGAAGCAGTGGCGGGCCGACGTCGACGACCTGGTGCGGGAGGCCGACCAGGAGGCCCAGGTCGAGATCGCGGCCCGTCACGTCGAGCACCCGGCCACCCAGGACTGCGCCTGGGCGGCGGTCCGGCGCAGCAACCTGCTCTGGACCCGGCGGATCGACGCCCCCGGCTTCGCCGAGCTGAGGCTCGGCACCGGCGAGCTGCCCAGCCGTATCACCTTGGATTGGCCGGACTTCAAGAAGGCCCCCCGCCCCAGCCAGCACGAGCTGCGTCAGAAACTGGCCCACTTGGCCACGGTCGCCCCGGTGCCGGTGGTGTGCCGGTTCACCCAGCGCGGCGGCCTCGGTTTGGCCGGGCCCAGGGGGGCGGCCAGGCCGATGGCCCAGGCCATGGTGGCCCAAGCCGTGGCTCTGCACTCGCCCACCGATCTGGCCCTGACCGTATTGGCCTCGGCCGCCACCAGCCCGGATTGGGACTGGGTCAAGTGGTTGCCCCACGCCAACCCCGGCCTTCTCACGACCCAGCCCCTGGCCGACTCCCCGGCCACGGCGGCCGGTGTGGTGGGGGAGCTGGAGGAGTTGATCGTCCAGCGGGCCGGTCAGCAGCGGAAAGATGGGGTCATTCCGACGCCGGTGGTGCTGGCGGTGGTGGAGTCGGACGCCCCGGTCGAGTTCGGCCGTCTGACCGAACTGGTCGAACAGGGCTGGCGCCAGGGCGTCTACGTGCTCTGGGTCGCCCCCGACCTGACCCAGTTGCCAGCCTCCTGCCGGGTCTACGTCGACGTCCACGGCCTCGAGCGCGGCGAGGTCGGCTACCTCCACGAGGGCGACCTGGTGACCCCGGTGGACTTGGACCGCTTCGAGGGCGACCCGGCCAGTTGGGCCCGTCGGCTGGCCCCGGTGGTGGATTTGACGGCTCGTTCCGACGACGCCACCGACGTGCCCCGGATGACCAGTTACGTCGGCATCGTCGGCCCCGAGGTCCTGAGCCAGCCGCACGCCATCATCGAGCGTTGGAACGCCAACCAGTCGCTCGTGACCGGTCCGTACGCGCCCTCGCCGCCGCCGCGCAAGGCCGCCACTCTGAGGGCCGCCATCGGCCAGTCCGCCGTCGGCTTGCACAGCATCGATCTGCGCAGCGACGGCCCCCACGCCCTGGTCGGCGGCACCACCGGCTCGGGCAAGTCCGAGCTGTTGCAGACCTGGGTCTTGGCCATGGCCACCAACCACTCGGCCCAGCGGCTCAATTTCTTGCTGGTCGACTACAAGGGCGGCTCGGCCTTCGCCGAGTGCTCCGAACTGCCCCACACCGTCGGCATGGTGACAGACCTCAACGCCGCCGGTGTCAACCGGGCCTTGGCTTCGTTGTCGGCCGAGCTGACCTACCGTGAGCACCTGCTGGGGTCGAAGAAGGCCAAGGACTTGGTGGCCCTGGAGAAGTCCAGCCCGGTCGACGCCCCGCCCACCTTGATCATCATCGTGGACGAGTTCGCCGCCCTGGTCCAAGAGGTGCCCGAGTTCGTCGACGGGGTGGTCAACGTGGCCCAGCGCGGCCGCTCCCTGGGCTTGCACCTGATCCTGGCCACGCAGCGGCCGGCCGGCGTCATCCGGGACAATCTGCGTGCCAACACCAACTTGCGGGTGGCCCTGCGGGTGGCCGACATCGACGACTCCAACGACGTCCTGGGCTCGCCCCAGGCGGCCTACTTCGACCAGGACGTGCCCGGCCGGGCCATGTCCAAGACCGGGCCGGGCCGCTTGGTCACCTTCCAGACCGCCTACGTCGGCGGCCACACCGGCGACGAGGCCCCGCCGCCCGACATCAAGGTCGAGGCCTTGGGCTTCGGGGCCGGCCAGGTCTGGGAGCTGCCGGCCTCGGACGAGCCCAAGCCCCGGGCCGAGGGGGAGTCCGACCTCAAGCGCATCGTGCGCACCATCCAGCAGGCCCACGCCACGGCCGAGCTGCCCCTCCCGCGCAAGCCCTGGCTGCCCGATCTCAGGACCTACTACAACCTGGCCGACCCCGACCAGGTGGCCTCGCCGCGGACGGACGAGCAGCTGGTCTTCGGCGTCTCGGACGACCCCGACCGCCAGACCCAACCGCCAGTCTCGTACTGGCCCGACCAGGTCGGCAACCTGGCCATCTACGGGGCCGGCGGCTCGGGCAAGTCGACCCTGCTGCGGGCCCTGGCGGTGGCGGCCGGCCTGACGTATCACGGCGGGCCCTGCCACGTCTACGGGCTCGACTTCTCCTCCCGCGGCCTGGCCATGCTGGAGGAGCTGCCCCACGTCGGCAGCGTCGTGCCGGCGGCCGACTCCGAGCGGGTCGAGCGGCTGCTGCGCTGGCTGCGGGACACCATCGACGAGCGGGCCGTGCGCTACTCCGAGGCCAACGCCGCCACCATCAAGGAGTACCGGGCTCTGGCCGGACAGCCGCAGGAGCCGCGTATCTTGGTGCTGTTGGACGGCTTGACCGCCTTCCGCCAGGCCTACGACGCCAGCGACAAGTTCCGCTTCTGGGACCTGTTCTTGTCCATCGCGGCCGACGGCCGGCCCACCGGCGTCCATGTGGCCCTGACCTGCGACCAGGTCAACGGCGTCCCACCGGCCCTCGACGCCGCCATCCAGCAGCGTGTCGTGATGCGGATGTCGACGGCCGACGACTACCCCTCCCTGGGTGTCAGCAAGGACATCTTGACAGCGGTCAGTCCGCCTGGGCGTTGTATCGTCAACGGCCTGGAGACCCAGGTCGGCGTCTTGGGCGGCGACCCGGTCAAGGAGCGGACCGCCCAATTGGCGGACGAGCGGGCCAAGTTGGCCCATAAAGGCGCTGGCGATCCGCCGCACCACTTCATCCCCCCCACCGGAGCCCAGGCCCAGGCCACCAACATCGCTCTCTACGCCCAGGCCATGGCCCGCAGCGGCGTCGGCCAAGCCCCGCCGATCCGGCGCCTGCCGGAGGAGGTGCCGCTGTCCAGCCTCCAGGCCGACCCGGGCTGCTTCGTCTTGGGCATGGAGTCGGCCGACTTCGAGACCGTCCAGGTGTCGGTGGCCGGTCCCTTCGTCTTGGCCGGACCGCCGGGCAGTGGTATCTCGACCGCCCTGACGACCATCGTGGCCGGCCTCCAGGCCTGCCCCGAGATCGACCAGATCCACGTCTTCTCCGACCGTCCCACCCACCTGTCCCAAGTGCCCGGCCTGACCTCCGTCACGATCGGCTCGCTCGACGCGGCCGAGCCATTGATCGCTCTGCAAGAGGAGATCCAGTCCCGCGCCCCGGACGACCCCAGGGTGGCCATCCTGATCGAGGGGATGCCCGATTTCGCCGGTTCCGACGCCGAGTTCGCCCTGGACAATCTGTTCCAGGCGGCGGCCCGGGGCGGGCACTTCGTCCTGGCCTCGGGCGAGCCGGCCGCGCTGGGCCAGGCTTACTCGCTGATGAGCGTCTTCAAGTCCGGCCGCCGGGCCATGCTGCTGCAATTCGACAGCGACAACCCCGAACTGGTCCAAGCCGTCTATCCCCGGGCCAGGGCCATCGACTTCCCCGAGGGTCGGGGCGTCTACGCCGAGCGCGGCCGCACCCGGATCGTCCAAGTCGCCCTACCCGACGGCGCCGTCTGAGCGGTCCGGCCCGGAGCGAAACTGGTCGTGACTGCTCTGTCAGTGCTACCCCAGTGTTACCCCGTCGCCGATTGAGCAGTTGCGACCGCTCCTCCCGGCGTGTCGGGGTCGTATGTGCTCGATCGCGTGACCGTTTCGGGTAATCGTGGCCCGAGGCGGGGGAGTGCTCCCCATCGACGTGGTCCGGCCGGGTCGGTAGCGTCGTGCCAGACGGCTAGACCAGGCTCGTAGCGAGCCGTGGCTAGACAGGCGAAAGGAGGCGGCCATGGGCGTCAGCGGCATGGATCCGGCCGCGGTGGAGCGGATCGGACGTCAGATCAGAACCGAGGCCAGCAATATCAGCAGCCTCATCAATCGCATCTCGTCTTCGGTGGCCAAAGCCGACGCCAACTGGCAGGGGGCCGACAAGCGTCGCTTCGTGGACGGTTGGAACGGCACCCATAAGCGCAGTTTGCAAGCCATCAAGACCGCCCTCGAGCGTTTGGCCAACACGGCCATGTCGGAGGCGGCCGAACAGCGTCGTATGAGCAAGTAGACCGATCGATCTCGGGACGAGCGGCCCGGCTGGGGATAGCACACCTCCAGCCGGGCCGACCGCTGTGTACCGGGCTCTCACCCGCCGTCCGAGGCCTCCTCCGACCACCCCTCGACTACCCTCCGACAGCCCCTGGGCCGGCTCTAGATCCGGCTCAGATCAGTGGGGAGTTCTCCCCATCGACAGTTGTCAAAGGGCCCTCTAATGTTCTAGATGTCGGGACGCCGAAGGGGTCCCCCCAGAAAAGTAAACACTTCAAAGGAGAGACACCATGGCTATCACTCATGGCATGAACATCGAGCAAGTCCGCTCAGACGCCAAGAAGCTTGAAACTTACGCGACGACCATCCAGACCACCGCTGACTCGGCCAATAAGCTCGTCACCGGCTCCATCGCCACCAACTGGCAGGGCCCCGACTCCAAGCGCTTCGTCGGCACCACCTGGCCGTCCCATTACAAGTCCCTCAAGGCCGCCGCCGAGGCCCTCCGTGGCGTGGCCACCACGCTCAAGGCTGAGGCCAGCGCCCAGCAGAGCACCTCTGCCTGATCCGCACTTCTGCCCGCCCAACCGGGGGGGCGACGCCCACGGCGTCGCCCCCACTGCTTTGTGCCCCGGACGTGACTCCCCGCTCGGCGCCGGTGAAATCGGCCCCAACCAAGTCACGGACGCCTACCTACTGGCCTTAGCCGTGGCTCACGACGGTTGTCTCGTCACGCTCGACCGACGGATCGGCCTGGCCGTGGCCCGGCGGGCGACGGCGGCCCACCTCGTCGTCCTGCCGCTGGCCCCCGACTTGCTCCGGGGCCAGCTTTGACGTAATGTCTGCGCTGCCCAAGACCGCTGGTCGCGGTCCGGTTCGTGCCGGACGCCGAAGGATCCCTGGATGACCCGCGCAGGCGCCTGAGAGCATCGTGTGTGCCCCGTGTCGTCTAGCGCGACCGGGGCATTTTCGTCGTCTGGGAGCGGACGGACGAGCGGTCCCAGGCGCCTCATTTCGATCCTCCTGACGGGGGATCACTGCGGAAGGAGACCTCATGGCGAGGCCGGACAAGGCCGCTACGGTCGCGGAACTGACGACGAAGCTCTCAGACTCAGCCGCCACCGTGCTGACCGAGTACCGCGGGCTGTCGGTCAAGGACCTCAAGCAATTGCGCCGGTCCCTGGGCGATGACGCCACCTACGCCATCGCGAAGAACACTCTGACCCAGATCGCGGCTCGCCAGGCCGGCATCGACGGCTTGGCGGACTACCTCTCCGGGCCGACCGCGATCGCTTTCATCACCGGCGACATCGCGACGGTGGCTAAGGGTCTGCGTGACTTCGCGAAGGATCATCCGGCCTTGGTGCTCAAGGCCGGTTATATGGACGGCCGGGTGCTGGACGCCGAGACCGTCAAGAAGCTAGCCGACCTGGAGTCGCGCGAGGTTCTGCTGTCCAAGCTGGCCGGCGCGCTCATGGCCAGCCTGTCGCAAGCGGTCAGCCTGTTCGCGGCCCCGCTCAATCAGGCCGCCCGCGCTTTCGGCGCCCTGGCCGAGACCAGAGCCGACGACCCCGCCCTGGCGCAGGGCGATACCACTGACTCAGCCACCGTCGCGGCGGCTGATCCGGCGGCCGAGGCCGCCTTAGAGACCAGCCCAGCCCCGTCTGAGCCGGCCGACGCCGCAGCGGACGCTGCGACCGATCCCACCGACGCGGCCGACGCTGCGACTGAGTAAGACTGAATAAGGAAGGACGCCCCATCATGGCGAACAAGCTCAGCAATGAGGAACTGCTGGAAGCTTTCAAGGAGATGACCCTGATCGAGCTGTCAGAGTTCGTCAAGCTCTTCGAGGACACTTTCGGCGTCAGCGCCGCCGCTCCGGTGGCTGTGGCCGCTGGTCCGGCCGCCGCCGCTCCGGCGGCCGAGGCGGTCGAGGAGCAGGACGAGTTCGACGTCGTCTTGGAGTCCGCCGGCGACAAGAAGATCCAGGTCATCAAGGAGGTCCGCGCGCTCACCAGCCCCAGCCTGGGCCTGAAGGAAGCCAAGGATCTGGTCGAGGGAGCCCCCAAGGTGGTGCTGGAGAAGCTCAACAAGGAGGCCGCCAACAAGGCCAAGGAGCAGCTCGAGGCCGCTGGCGCCACTGTCAGCCTGAAGTAATCCGGGCCAGCGCCGGCCGTCCGGTCGGCCATCGTCTGAGCACGGCCGACCCCCCCCAGCGGGGGTCGGCCGTGTGGCGTTCCAGGCGCTGCCTTGACGCGCCCAGCCCGGACGAGACGGTCCAGCGGAGCGATCAGATGCTTGCGTTCTGGCGCTCAGCGTGTACTCTGGCGGAGTCTGAGCAATGTCGTTCAGTCTGAGGTCGGTTGATTCCGTCCATTTGCGTCGTGCGTCGATATGCGATACCTTTGTGCTTTGCCCTGTGCTGTGTCGTCGTGCCTATGATCTGATGATAAGGGTGGGTGACCTGCGACTTGTCTGGCGAGTTCTGGAAGGACCACACCTTGGCCGCCTCGCGTTCCGCGTCGAAGAACACCAACGTTATTTCACAGAATGGTCGGATCTCATTCGCGAAGATCCATGAGCCGCTCGAAGTCCCCAATCTGCTGGACGTCCAACGCGACTCCTTCGACTGGCTGGTCGGATCCGAGGCCTGGCGGGCCCGGGTGGCGGCTAGTTCGGCCGAGGGCCGGACCGACGTCAACCCCAAGTTCGGATTGGAAGAGGTCTTCGAGGAGATCTCACCGATCGAGGACTTCGCCGGCATGATGTCGCTGTCTTTCCGCGAACCGCGCTTCGAGGAGCCGAAGTATTCGGTCTCGGAGTGCCAGGACCGGGACGTGACCTACTCCGCCCCCCTCTACGTCAAGGCCGAGTTCACCAACAACGAGACCGGTGAGTTGAAGGAGCAGACCGTCTTCATGGGCGACTTCCCGCTCATGACGCCGAAGGCGACCTTCATCATCAACGGCACCGAGCGCATCGTCGTCTCCCAGCTGGTGCGCTCGCCCGGCGTCTACTTCGAGCAGTCGCCGGACAAGACCTCGGATAAGGACATCTTCACCGCCAAGATCATCCCCTCGCGGGGGGCTTGGTTGGAGTTCGAGATCGATAAGCGCGACACCGTCGGCGTCCGGCTGGACCGTAAGCGCAAGCAGTCGGTGACAGTCTTCCTGAAGGCTCTGGGCTGGAACTCGGAGCGGATCATGGAGCAGTTCGGCGAGTTCGAGTCGATGCGCCTGACCCTGGAGAAGGACCACGTCCAAACCGAGGACGAGGCCTTACTCGACATCTACCGCAAGCTGCGCCCGGGCGAGCCGCCGGCGCGCGACGCCGCCAAGCAGCTGCTCGACAATTACTACTTCAACTCGAAGCGGTACGACCTGGCCAAGGTGGGCCGGTACAAGATCAACAAGAAGCTCGGCCTGGCCCTGCCCTTCGACGCCCAGATCTTGGACATCGAGGACATCGTGACGGCCATCAAGTACGTCTGCGCCCTGCACGAGGGCCTGGTCGAACTGAACGGCCTGCCGGTCGAGACCGACGACATCGACCACTTCGGCAACCGTCGCCTGCGCACGGTCGGCGAGCTGATCCAGAACCAGCTGCGGACCGGCCTGTCGCGGATGGAGCGCGTGGTGCGCGACCGCATGACGACTCAGGACATCGAGGCCATCACGCCGCAGACCCTGATCAACATCCGCCCGGTCGTGGCCGCCCTGCGCGAGTTCTTCGGCACCAGCCAGCTGAGCCAGTTCATGGACCAGACCAACCCGGTGGCCGGCCTGACCCACAAGCGCCGTCTGTCGGCGCTGGGCCCGGGCGGCCTGTCGCGGGACCGGGCCGGCATGGAGGTGCGCGACGTGCACCCCTCCCACTACGGCCGGATGTGCCCGATCGAGACCCCTGAGGGTCCCAACATCGGTCTGATCGGCTCCTTGGCCTCCTTCGCCCGCGTCAACGCCTTCGGCTTCATCGAGACGCCGTACCGCAAGTGCGTCGGTGGCAAGGTGACCGACCAGGTCGAGTACCTGACCGCCGACGAGGAGGATCGGTACATCATCGCCCAGGCCAACGCTCCGGTCGACGACAAGGGCAAGTTCACCGAGGACCGGGTCTTGGTGCGCAAGCGCCACGGCGACGTCGACCAGGTCCCCCCGGTCGAGGTTCAGTACATGGACGTCTCGCCTCGGCAGATGGTGTCGGTGGCGACCGCTTTGATCCCCTTCCTGGAGCATGACGACGCCTCCCGCGCCTTGATGGGGGCCAACATGCAGCGCCAGGCCGTGCCCCTGATCCGCAACCAGTCCCCGCTGGTCGGCACCGGCATGGAGTATCGCGGAGCGGTCGACGGTGGCGAGGTCACCCTGGCCGCCCGGGCCGGGGTGGTCACCGCGGTCTCGGCCGACCTGATCGAGGTGGCCGACGACGAGGGCACCCACTCGGCTTATCGGCTGGACAAGTTCAAGCGTTCCAACCAGGGCACCTGCATCAACCAGCGGCCTCTGATCGAATCGGGCCAACGGGTCGAGATCGGTCAGCCGCTGGCCGACGGAGCCTGCACCGACCACGGCGAGATGGCCTTGGGCCGTAACCTGCTGGTGGCCTTCATGCCCTGGGAGGGCCTCAACTACGAGGACGCCATCATCGTCTCGGAGCGCCTGGTCCAAGACGACATCCTGACCTCGATCCACATCGAGGAGCACGAGGTCGACGCTCGCGACACCAAGCTGGGTCCGGAGGAGATCACGCGCGACATCCCCAACTCGAACGAGGACATGCTGGCCGACTTGGACGAGCGCGGCATCGTCCGGATCGGGGCCGAGGTCACCACCGGCGACGTCCTGGTGGGCAAGGTGACGCCCAAGGGCGAGACCGAGCTGACGCCGGAGGAGCGACTGCTGCGGGCCATCTTCGGAGAGAAGGCGCGCGAGGTGCGCGACACTTCGATGAAGGTGCCGCACGGCGAGTCCGGCACCGTCATCGGCATCCGGGTCTTCGACACCGAGGAGGGCGACGAGCTGCCGCCCGGCGTCAACCAGATGGTGCGGGTCTACGTGGCCCAGAAGCGCAAGATCTCGGTGGGCGACAAGTTGGCTGGCCGCCACGGCAATAAGGGCGTCATCTCGCGCATCCTGCCGATCGAAGACATGCCCTTCATGGCCGACGGCACCCCGGTCGACATCATCCTGAACCCGATGGGCGTGCCCTCGCGTATGAACGTGGGGCAGGTCCTGGAGACCCACCTCGGTTGGGTGGCCAAGTCCGGCTGGGACATCTCCGGCGTCAAGGAGGGCTGGGCCAAACACCTGCGTCAGGTCGGCCTGGAGCAGGTCGCGCCCGACCAGCGTCTGGCCACGCCGGTCTTCGACGGCGCCACCGAGAGCGAGATCACCGGTCTGCTCAAGTTCGGCCTGCCCAACCGGGACGGCGACCAATTGGTGGACGAAGGCGGCAAGGCCCAATTGTTCGACGGCCGCTCCGGTCAGCCCTATCCGGATCCGGTCGGCGTCGGATACATCTACATGCTCAAGTTGCACCACCTGGTGGACGACAAGATCCACGCCCGTTCGACCGGGCCGGTCTCGATGATCACGCAGCAGCCCCTGGGCGGCAAGGCCCAGTTCGGCGGCCAGCGTTTCGGTGAGATGGAGGTCTGGGCCCTGGAGGCCTACGGCGCGGCCTGGGCTCTGCAAGAGCTGCTGACCATCAAGTCGGACGACGTGCCGGGCCGGGTCAAGGTCTACGAGGCCATCGTCAAGGGCGAGAACATCCCCGAACCGGGCATCCCGGAGTCCTTCAAGGTCCTAGTCAAAGAGATGAAGTCGCTCTGCCTCAACGTCGAAGTCCTCAGCTCCGACGGTCAAGTGGTCGAGTTGCGTGACTCCGAGGACGACTATCGCACCAGTGAGGAGTTCGGCATCGACCTCAGTCGTCGCCCCGGCTCCGACCATTTCGCCATCGAGGAGGTCTGACTTCGGTCAGCTCCTTTGGCGAAGCCATCGCCA
Source organism: Propionibacteriaceae bacterium (assembly GCA_031265875.1). GTDB lineage: Bacteria > Actinomycetota > Actinomycetes > Propionibacteriales > Propionibacteriaceae > WQYJ01. The sequence goes on along the minus strand of JAISCA010000004.1, from coordinate 118,923 downwards.
AGCCACCCCTGCCATCTGGGAGAAAGTGAATCAACGTGCTGGACGTCAACTTCTACGACGAGTTGCGCATTGGACTGGCCACCGCCGAGCAGATCCGCGAGTGGTCGCACGGTGAGGTGAAGAAGCCGGAGACGATCAACTACCGCACCCTCAAGCCGGAGCGGGACGGCCTCTTCTGCGAGAAGATCTTCGGTCCCACCCGGGACTGGGAGTGCTCCTGCGGCAAGTACAAGCGGGTGCGTTTCAAGGGCATCATCTGCGAGCGCTGCGGCGTCGAGGTGACGCGCTCCAACGTCCGCCGCGAGCGGATGGGCCACATCGAGTTGGCCGCCCCCGTCACCCACATCTGGTATTTCAAGGGCGTCCCCTCGCGCTTGGGCTATCTGCTGGACGTGGCCCCCAAGGACTTGGAGAAGGTCATCTACTTCGCCGCCTACATGATCACGGCGGTGGACGACGAGGCCCGCCACCGTGACCTGCCCAGCTTGCAGGCCAAGATGGCGAACGAGCGGGCCCAGGCCGAAGCCCGGCGCGACGCTGAGATCAACGCCCGCCTGGCCAAGGTGGAAGAGGATCTGGCCCTGCTGGAGGCCGAGGGGGCCAAGGCCGAGGTCAAGAAGAAGGTCCGGGAGGGCGCCGACAAGGAGCTCAAGACCATCCGCGACCGCTCCAACCGCGAACTGGACCGGCTGCACGCGGTCTGGGACCGTTTCACCGGCCTGAAGGTCCAGGACCTGGAGGGCGACGAGGTGCTCTACCGGGAGATGAAGCTTCGCTACGGTCAGTACTTCGCCGGTTCGATGGGAGCCGAGGCGATCAAGGCCCGGCTGGCCACCTTCGATCTGGAAGCCGAGGCGGACAAGCTGCGCGATATCGTCAAGACCGGCAAGGGGCAGCGCAAGACTCGCGCCCTGAAGCGTCTCAAGGTGGTGTCGGCCTTCATCCAGACCTCCAACTCCCCGCTCGGCATGGTGTTGGACGCCGTGCCGGTGATCCCGCCCGACCTGCGTCCGATGGTGCAATTGGACGGCGGCCGTTTCGCCACCAGCGATTTGAACGATCTCTATCGCCGTGTCATCAACCGCAACAACCGGCTCAAGCGACTGCTCGATCTGGGCGCCCCCGAGATCATCGTCAACAACGAGAAGCGGATGCTGCAAGAGGCGGTCGACTCGCTGTTCGACAATGGCCGGCGGGGCCGGCCGGTGACCGGTCCGGGCAACCGGCCCTTGAAGTCGATCTCCGACATGTTGAAGGGCAAGCAGGGCCGCTTCCGTCAGAACCTGCTGGGCAAGCGGGTCGACTACTCCGGCCGTTCTGTCATCGTGGTCGGTCCCCAGCTCAAGCTGCATCAGTGCGGCTTGCCCAAGACGATGGCCTTGGAGTTGTTCAAGCCCTTCGTCATGAAGCGGCTGGTCGATCTCAACCACGCGCAGAACATCAAGTCGGCCAAGCGCATGGTGGAGCGTCAGCATCCGGTGGTGTGGGACGTCCTGGAGGAGGTCATCACCGAGCACCCGGTGCTGTTGAACCGCGCCCCGACCCTGCACCGCTTGGGCATTCAAGCCTTCGAGCCGCAATTGATCGAGGGCAAGGCGATCCAGATCCATCCGCTGGTCTGCACCGCCTTCAACGCCGACTTCGACGGCGACCAGATGGCGGTCCATCTGCCCCTGTCGGCCGAGGCTCAGGCCGAGGCCCGCATTCTGATGCTGTCGACCAACAACATCTTGAAGCCGGCCGACGGGCGCCCGGTCACGATGCCGACCCAGGACATGGTGATCGGACATTACTATCTGACGCTGCTCCATGAGGGTCGCCCGGGCGAGGGCCGGGCCTTCGCCTCAGTGTCGGAGGCTCTGATGGCGTTGGACCGGGGCGAGATCGAGATCGGCAGCCAGATCACCTTGCGCCTGACTGGGGTGGCGCCGCCGCCCGGGCAGGAATTGCGCCCGGACGGCTCGCTGCTGCTGCAGACCACCTTGGGCCGGGCCGTCTTCAACCAGGCTCTGCCGGACGACTACCCCTTCGTCAACGCCGAGATCGGCAAGCGCCGGCTGGGGGCGATCATCAACGATCTGGCCGAGCGTTATTCCAAGGTCGACGTGGCGGCCTGCTTGGACAGCTTGAAGGATCTGGGTTTCCGCTGGGCCACCCAGTCCGGTGTGACGGTGTCGATCTCCGACGTCCAGACGCCGCCCTCCAAGCCGGAGATCTTGGCCGAGTACGACGCCAAGGCGGCCAAGATCGACAAGCTCTACGAGCGTGGCCAGGTGACGGAGGAGGAACGCCGTCAGGAGCTGATCCAAATTTGGACCGACGCCACGGCCGAGTTGACCACCGCCATGGAGGCCAACTTCACCAAGGACAACCCGATTTACATGATGGTCCACTCCGGGGCGCGTGGCAATATGACGCAGATGCGTCAGATCGCGGCCATGCGCGGCCTGGTGGCCAACCCCAAGGGCGAGATCATCGCTCGGCCCATCAAGTCGAACTTCCGCGAGGGCCTGTCCGTGTTGGAGTACTTCATCTCCACCCACGGCGGTCGTAAAGGCCAGGCCGACACGGCCCTGCGGACGGCTGACTCCGGCTATCTGACCCGGCGCCTGGTCGACGTCTCCCAAGACGTCATCATCCGGGAAGAGGACTGCCAGACCGAGCGCGGGATGCTCAAGGTCATCGCGGTCGACCAGGACGGCCGGCTGGAGCCGGCGGCCAACATCGAAGCCTCGGTCTACGCCCGGACTTTGGCCGCCGACGTGACCGACGCCAAAGGCGAGGTCTTGCTGGCGGCTGGGGTCGACTTGGGCGACGTCAACATCAAGGCCTTGATCGCGGCCGGTGTGACCGAGATCAAGGTCCGTTCGGTCCTGACCTGTGAGTCGACCTATGGCACCTGCGCCCTTTGCTACGGTCGCTCGCTGGCCTCGGGCAAGGTGGTCGACGTGGGCGAGGCGGTCGGCATCATCGCGGCCCAGTCGATCGGCGAGCCGGGCACCCAGTTGACTATGCGGACCTTCCACACCGGTGGTGTGGCCGGTGACGACATCACCCAGGGTCTGCCTAGGGTGGTCGAGTTGTTCGAGGCCCGGACACCCAAGGGCAAGGCCCCCATCGCGGGGGCGGCCGGGCGACTCCGCTTCGACGACACCGACCGTTCGCGCAAGATCGTCATCACGCGCGACGACGGGGGCGAGGACCTGATCTATCAGGTGCCTCGGCGCGCCCGTCTGGAGTGGGAGGACGTCAACCATCAGGTCCAGTCCATCGCGGACGGTCAGCACGTCGACGCCGGCCAGCAGTTGACGGCCGGCACCTTGGACCCGCAGGACGTGCTCCACGTCAGGGGCGTGCGGGCGGCTCAAGAGCACCTGGTGGACGAGGTCCAGCAGGTTTACCGCACCCAGGGCGCTCCGATCCACGACAAGCACATCGAGATCATCATCCGCCAGATGCTGCGCCGGGTGACCGTGATCGAGTCGGGCGACACCAGTCTGCTGCCAGGCGAACTGGTCGACCGGCGCAGCTTCGAGGCTCAGAACCGTCAGGTCGTGGCTGAGAACGGCGCCCCGGCCCAGGGCCGTCCGGTTCTGATGGGCATCACCAAGGCCTCTCTGGCGACCGAGTCGTGGCTGTCGGCGGCCTCCTTCCAGGAGACCACCAAGGTTCTGACCGACGCCGCCATCCAGGGCAAGTCCGACTCCTTGGTCGGCCTGAAGGAGAACGTCATCTTGGGCAAGCTGATCCCGGCCGGCACCGGCCTGGACCGCTACCGCAACATCCGGGTCGAGCCGACCGCCGAGGCCAAGGCCAAGGCTTACCAGTCGTCTTACGACGCCTACGACTACGATTTCGGCACTGGCTCGGGGGCGGTCATCCCGCTGGAGGAGTTCGACCTCTGAGCCAGTTCCCCAGCCCGTCCGGCCCCTGTGTCCGGACTGGCTGGGGCGAACTTGTGGATGGTTTGGTGAATCGATGCCGATCTGTTATCCCGTTCGCCTTGTCTGACCTTTAACACTCCAGTAGTTTTCCTCCCAACGCCGTAGCGGCGAGTGGGTTGGAACGGACTCGTCCCGAACTTGCTCGTGTAGTTCGTCGCTGCGAAGTTAGCCACCGATCAGCTTCGCCTTAGCCAGTGAGCGGTCGGAGCACAACATGGTCTGACACGGACCAGAAACCTTGAACAACCGGGGTGGGGTGCCTGAGCACTCCACCCCGGTTGCACGTCATGGTGGGTCGGCGATCACGCGGGTCGGCGGTCGTATGTCGGCGGGCTAATTCGTAGTCGCCCCCATCGCCCCACCCCATCGCCGGCGCCCGGTCGTAGCTCCCGGCTGCACCCACCGAGCGCCGCCCGACGACTTACGACCGCCGACCCGCCGAAAGCAACGGCCCTAAGCCTCCGGTCGCGTTGAGACACCCGAGCGGACACGATGCCCGTCCACCGCTGAGGGTGATGAACTGAACGCTCACGCGATTGGATCCCCGGTAATGGTTCCGCCGTATGGGACTGCCGGGAGGTGACTACCGGGGAACTGAAGCGTCCCGCCGGACCGGAGGACGCGGCCCCACGCCAGCGCAGGGCTGCGGCAGACGTCTCAGATCCGGTCGCCCGTAGGGCGTCCGGAGTCTGGGGGTGCGAGGGCGGAGCCACCCGTGACGAGGTCACACGACCCACCGGGGCAGACGCCATCCGACCGAGTTGTTCACGCGACCGGTGGGTTAGAACCGTTGTTGTGGGCGTGTCGGTGGTCGTAGGTCGCCGGTCGGCGCTCGGGAGTGAGGGCGAGTGGTTACGGAGGAGTGGAGCAGGACGGAAGGAGGACACGACTCCAAGCGCTCATTGATAATGAGTCTCATTATCTGTTAGCGTGAGGGCGTCGTTCCGCCCAGACCAGCCGGGGCGACTTGGACTGCCCGATCAGGACTAGCCGATCGACATAGGAAGGAGTGGGCCGACGACCGAGTCGGCCACCTGATTCATGAAGACGACCACTCAGACCAGCCGAGGACGAATCGTCGGACCGCTGTTGGCGGCGGCTCTGGCCGCCGTCCTAGCCGGTTGCGGGGCCGACGCCCCGGCCGGTGACCCATCCTCCAGCCCAGACACTGAGGCCCCGGGCGCCACCGAGGTGGCGGCCGCCCAAGCCCGGATCGCCTACACCTATGACGGCGGCATCGCCGTCCTGGACGCCAATAGTCTGGAGACCTTGGCGGACATCCCCCTGGCCGGCTTCAACCGGCTCAACCCGGCCGGCGACGGCCGTCATCTGCTGGTCTCGACCAGCGCTGGCTTCCAGCTGCTCGACCTCGGCGCTTACGGCGTGCCGCACGGCGGGCACTCCCACTATTACGTCACCGCGCCCGCTCTGACCGACCACGTCTTCGCCGCCCAGACGCCCGGCCACGTCGTGGTGCACGACGACCAGACCGTCCTCTTCGACGACGGCTCCGGGCAGGTCACCGTGATCGAGGCGGACGAGATCGGCGATCCCGACGCGCCCCGCCGCTCGTATACCGCCGACTCCCCCCACCACGGTGTGGCGGTCCAGTTGGGCGACGGCGTCCTACTGGTGACCGAGGGCACCGCCCAGTCCCGTTCCACGGTCCAGGCCGTGGACGGCGCCGGCCAGACGCTGAGCTTAAGCGACCAATGCCCAGGCGTCCACGGTGAGGCGGTGGCGGCCGGGGAGGCGGTCGTTTTCGGCTGCCAAGACGGCGTCTTGGTCTATCGAGCCGGTCTCTTCAGCAAGATCGCCTCGCCCAGTGGCCCCGGTCAGATCAGCGCCCTGGCCGGCTCCGAGGCTTCCGCCGTGGTCCTGGGCGACTACACCTCTGATCCGGACCAGCCCGTCAACCAGGTCAGCCTGACTGACACCGTCAGTGGCCAATTGTTCGTCGTCAGCCTGCCTGAGGGCGTCTCCTACAGCAACCACTCCCTGGCCCGTGACGACGACGGCGCCGCCCTGGTCCTGGGCGCCGACGGCAGCCTTCACGTCATCGACCCGGTCAGCCGGGCGGTGACCGCCTCCTACCCCGTCCTGCCGGCCTGGACCGCGCCGGAGCAGTGGCAGGAGCCCCGCCCCAGCCTCACCATGCTCGACGGCATGGCGTACATCACCGATCCCGCGGCTAGGAAGCTCTATGTGGTCTATCCCAAGAGCGGCGAGATCTGGAGAACTGTGGATCTGGCTCATGTCCCCAACGAGATCACCGGCGTCAGCGGTGATGGCGGCGGCGGACACGATCACGACGACGATGAACATGCCGATGATTAGACGGCCCATCCTCGCCGTCTAGTCGCGTCGTGACGGTCCGGTCCAGCCAACCGGACTGAGTCAGCGCGGGAGCCGCTGGGGCCGGGCGCCAATCAGGCGCCTCGGCCCCAGCGGTGTCGTTAGAGAGTCTGGCGCCGTTCGGTCGGGACGGCTGGACGCGGTCCGCCGAGGGGCGCTGTTCGACCCGGCCGAGGACGAGGGTCGCTATTCGATCGGACGATGACGAGGGCCGGAAGCCGTCGACCGACCGGGGCGCGCGGCGGGCTCAGCGGGGCCAGGGTAAAGTTGCGCCGGCGGCACTTCGACACCGCGGCCCTTCGACACTGCGACATTAGACGGCGCGGCCATCCGGCACGGTGGCTGAGAATAGGAGAGCATGGACCACGTCAACCGACTGGCCTTGCTACGGCGGCACTCGCCCCATATCCGGGCCATCGATCCCAGGTCACCCCTCCAACTCGGCAACGGCTCGTTGGCGGCGGCGATGGATCTGACCGGTCTGCAGACCTTCCCCCGCGCCTACCCGGCCGGACCCGGCTCGACCCTGTTGACGACCATGGCGGAATGGGGCTGGTTCGCCGGCCGGCCCGCCCCGTTGGGCCGGGTCGGCCTCGATTTGGACCCCGGCTGCGGTCCGGACGAGCTGCGTCAGACCGAGCAGACGCTCGACCTCAGCCTGGGCCTGTTGGTCTCCCGCTTCGTCTTGGGACGGGTGCGTCACGTAGTCCATTGCCTGGTCGACAGCCGCACCGACGCCTTGGTCGTCCGGCTGGCTCAGATCGGCTCCCAGCGGGCCGGTTTACGTCTGACCCTGCCGCTCCGCCTGCGGTCGGCCGGGGCGGGCGGCGGACGGGCCCGTAGCACCGTCTTGCCCGACGCGGCCGGCTGGCTGATCGAGCACGCCCTGGGCGACGTCGTCTACTGGCTGCGTCTGACCGCTCCCGGAGCCAGCCTGACCCAGGTCGGCGACCATGATTTCGTGCTGCGCCGCCAAGCCGGCTGGCCCGTTCCGGCCTGGACCGACGGCGTCCTGCCCCGGGCCTCGGACTGGTTGGAGGCCGTCATCGCCTTCGCCAGCCAACCGCCGCCGCCGTCGGCGTCGGTCGACGACTGTCTGGCCAGCACCGCCTTGGATTGGCGGGCCTACTGGCACAGCGGCGGCGCCCTCGACCTGTCCAACTCGGAACAGCCCCAAGCGGCCGAGTTGGAGCGACGGGTGCTGCTGAGCCAATACCTGGTGCGGATCAACCAGGCCGGTCGCCGGCCGGTCCCACCGGGCGGTTTGACCCAGGCCGCCGAGGGCCGTCCGATCGATTTGACGAGCCATGTCTGGCAGTACGCCAACTTCGCCCAGTGGGGTCGACCAGAGCTGCTCGAGCCGATCCTGACCTGGTACGGCGACCGCCTCGACCAGGCCCTGGAGCAAGCGGGCCGGATCGGTTCCCACGGGGCTCATTGGCCCTCCCAAGCTGAGCCGGACCGCCTCTGGGACGACCCGGCTCAGCTGCTCGACCCAGCCCAGGGGCGGTCCCTCGACCAACTCGGGGGTCGAGGGGACAGGCCCCGGCGGGCCTGGTCGCAAGTCAATCCGATCTATCTGGCCGAGTTGGCCTACCGGGCCCATCCGACGCGGGACCAGGTCCTGCGCTGGGGGCCCTTGGTCTTGGCCACGGCCGAGCACATGGTGGCCCAGATCGAGACCGGGGGAGAGCCGGACCAGGCCCTCTGCGCTGTGCCGGGCCGGCCACTAGCGGAGCTAGCCGCCGTCGACCCGCTCGCCGACCCGACCTTCGAGGCGGCTTGGTGGCGCTGGGGCCTGGGCTGCGCCGCCGTCTGGGCCGAGCGGTCGGGCCGGGCCGATCTGGCCCAGGCTTGGCGGGCGGCGGCTGAGCGCTTGCAGGCCCCGGCGCCGGTCATGGGCGTCTATCCCAGCCTGGGCTGGGGCCCCGGTGGCTGTCCCGGCCCGGGTCCGGCGCCCGGCGGCCACCCCCTCCACCTCGGCGCCCTGGGGCTGGCTCCCCGCTGCGGCCTGATCGACGAGTCGGTCATGACCGCCACTTTGGACGGGGTGCTCGACCACTGGCCCTGGGCCAGCGTCCGGTCCGGCTGGGACCGTCCCCTGGTGGCGATGACGGCCACCCGGCTGCATCGCCCTGACTTGGCTTGGACCGCCCTGCTGGGGCCGCCCCCCGGCGCTCCGGGCCAGTCCGCGCCGGTGGACCAGTCCTACCTGCCCAACGGCCATCACTGGAGTGGCCCGGATCAGTCCAGCGACCTGACCGGCAACGGCGGCCTGCTGCTGGCGGTCGGCCTGATGGCGGCCGGTTGGGACGGTTCCGAGGACCGGCCCGGTTTCAGCCTGGCTTGGCCGGCCCTGGCCGACCGGGTGGCCCGTCTGCCCTGATGGTCTGTCTCAGACCCCGTGGGGGGTGTCTGTGACCTGGCTCCAACCGGCTCGCAGACGGTCCGATCGTCTAGGCGGCCGACCCGACTTTGACCGATGCCCGGCCGGTGGACTAACCTTGGTTCCCGGTCCGGTCCACCGGGCTCGGCGCGTGCTGCGCCAGCGACCACAACGTGATCCGGGCGGCGGGCGACGTCTCACCCGCTGCGGTCCGTGTTCGACGTGGGCCGCTCGGAACCAGTCTCATAAGACGCGGCAGCGTCTTGGGGGTGGCTCGCACAACGCAACTGGAGCGATCCAGCGACACACGGAAAGAGAAATTCCCAGGTGCCCACGATTCAGCAGTTGGTCCGCAAGGGTCGGACCGACAAGGTCAGCAAGACGAAGACCCCTGCCCTCAAGGGCTCGCCTCAGCGGCGCGGGGTCTGCACGCGCGTCTACACCACGACGCCCAAGAAGCCGAACTCGGCCTTGCGCAAGGTGGCCCGTGTCCGCTTGTCCAGCTCGGTCGAGGTGACGGCCTACATCCCAGGCGTCGGTCACAATCTGCAGGAGCACTCGATGGTCTTGGTCCGGGGCGGCCGGGTCAAGGACCTGCCCGGTGTGCGCTACAAGATCATCCGGGGCGCCCTCGACACCCAAGCGGTCAAGGACCGCAAGCAAGCTCGTAGCCGCTACGGCGCGAAGAAGGAGAAGTAATGCCCAGGAAGGGACCGGCGCCCAAGCGCCCCGTCGTGGTCGATCCGGTCTACGGCTCACCGCTGGTGTCGCAGCTGGTCAGCAAGATCCTTCTCAACGGCAAGAAGACCGTGGCCCAGCACATCGTCTACACCGCCCTGGAAGGCACCCGGGAGAAGACCGATGGGGCTGATCCCGTGGCCACCTTGAAACGGGCTCTGGACAACGTCCGCCCCGGCATCGAGGTCAAGTCGCGGCGGGTCGGCGGCGCCACTTACCAGGTGCCGATCGAAGTCAAGCCGGCTAGGGCCAACACCTTGGCCATGCGCTGGCTGGTCTCCTTCTCCCGCGCCCGCCGCGAGAAGACCATGGCCGAGCGGCTGCGGAACGAGATTCTCGACGCCGCCAACGGCTTGGGCGCCTCAGTCAAGCGACGCGAGGACACCCACAAGATGGCGGAGGCCAACCGCGCCTTCGCCCACTATCGCTGGTGACAGCCGGCCTTTGAAGCACCCTCGGCACCATCCGCCGGATGGTCCGGGGGTGTGCCCATGTCCGCTCCGACCGACGGTGGCGCCGAACGCTCCGCCGTCAGCCGTATTCCCGTATGAAGATGTCAAGTGAGTGAGGATCAATCGTGGCGATTGACTTGAAGACCGACCTGGCCCAGGTCCGCAACATCGGTATCATGGCGCACATCGACGCTGGCAAGACCACGACGACGGAGCGCATCCTCTTCTACACCGGCATCAACTACAAGATCGGCGAGGTCCATGACGGCGCCGCCACCATGGACTGGATGGAGCAGGAGCAAGAGCGCGGCATCACCATCACCTCGGCCGCCACGACCTGTTTCTGGAAGGGCGTCCAGATCAACATCATCGACACTCCCGGTCACGTCGACTTCACCATGGAGGTCGAGCGCAGCCTCCGGGTGCTGGACGGCGCGGTGGCGGTCTTCGACGGCGTGGCCGGAGTCGAGCCGCAGTCCCAGACCGTCTGGCGCCAGGCCACCCGCTACAACGTGCCCCGGATCTGTTACATCAACAAATTGGACCGGACCGGAGCCAGCTTCGAGCACTGCGTGCGCACCATCCGCCAGCGTCTGCAGGCCAACCCGCTGATCATTCAGCTGCCGATCGGCGCGGAGTCCCATTTCCTGGGCGTGGTCGACCTGATCGAGATGCGGGCCCTGACCTGGCGGGGCGAGACCACCATGGGCGAGGACTACGAGATCGAGCCCATCCCAGCCGAGCTGGCCGAGCCCGCCCGACAGGCCCGGACCGAGCTGATCCACGCCTTGGCCGAGGCCGACGACGACTTCGCCGAGCTCTGGCTGGAGCGGGAGGACTCGGGCGAGGAGTTCACGGTCGCGGAGCTCAAAACCGCTCTCAGACGCTGCGTCTTGGCCAATAAGGGCAATGTCGTGGTCTGCGGCACCAGCTTCAAGAACAAGGGCGTCCAACCCCTGCTCGACGCCATCAACGACTATCTGCCCTCGCCGCTGGACGTGCCCGCCATCGAGGGCTTCAAGCCCGGCGACGAGTCGGTCAAGCTGGAGCGCCACCCCAGCCCGAGCGACCCCCTGGCCATCCTGGCTTTCAAGATCGCGGCCGATCCCCACCTGGGGCGGCTGACCTTCATCCGGATCTACTCCGGCACCCTGCAGACCGGCCAGCAGGTCCTCAACGCCACCAAGGGGCGCAAGGAGCGCATCGGCAAGATCTACCAGATGCACGCCAATAAGCGGGAAGAGGTCTCCGCCATGGGCGCGGGCATGATCTGTGCCGTCATGGGCCTGAAGGACACCGCCACTGGCGAGACCCTGTGCGATCCGGCCCATCCGATCCTGTTGGAGTCGATGGAGATTCCCAACCCGGTCATCGAGCAGGCCGTCGAGCCCAAGACCAAGGCCGACCAAGAGAAGCTGATGCTGGCCATCCAGAAGTTGGCCGAGGAGGACCCGACCTTCCGCGTCCACACCGACGAGGAGACCGGCCAGACCATCATCGCCGGCATGGGCGAGTTGCACCTGGAAATTCTGATCGACCGCATGAAGCGCGAGTTCAGGGTCGAAGCCAACGTCGGCCGGCCCCAGGTGGCCTACCGCGAGACCGTCCGGCGCAAGGTCGAGAAGGTCGAGTACACGCACAAGAAGCAGTCCGGCGGCTCCGGTCAATACGCCCGCGTCATCATCGACCTCGAGCCCCTGCCGGCTGGCGGCGGTTACGAGTTCGTCAACGCCGTCACCGGCGGCCGGATCCCGCGCGAGTTCATTCCGGCGGTCGACGCCGGGATCAAGGACGCCCTCCAGTTCGGCGTCCTGGCCGGCTATCCGGTCCAAGACGTCAAGGTCACACTGACGGACGGGGCCTACCACGAGGTCGACTCCTCCGAGCTGGCTTTCAAGATCGCCGGCTCGATGGTCTTCAAGGCCGCCGCCCGCAAGGCCGACCCGGTCATTTTGGAGCCCATGATGGCGGTCGAGGTGACCACTCCGGAGGACTACCTCGGCACCGTCATCGGCGACCTAAACGCCCGCCGCGGCCACGTCCAGTCGATGGACGAGTTGCACGGCAACCGGGTGGTGAGGGCTTTGGTGCCGTTGGCCGAGATGTTCGGCTACGTCGGCGACCTGCGCTCCAAGACCTCCGGCCAGGCCTCCTACTCGATGGAGTTCGACTCCTACGCCGAGACGCCCAAGGCCATCGCGGACGAGATCGTGGCCAAGGCTCGCGGCGGCGCCAGCGCCTGACAGCCCACTAGTCGTACGGACCACCGGCCCCAGCGGCCGGTCCGGTTCAGATCAAGCTGGCGATCAGTCGGTCGACGGCGGTCTGGGGCAGCATCGGACCGTGGTGGTCGCCGTTGCTGTAGACGCGGTCCGGGGCCGGCGACGAACCAGTGTCGACGGCGGCGTAGGCGATGTGGTCGGTCAGATCGAAGACCTGGACCGAGGTCAATCCGTAGAGGGCTAGGCCGGTGATTTCGCCGGCGCTATTGCGGTAGATGTTATTGCCCTCCTGAGGACCGGCTCTAAGCGTGATCTGAGCGATGAAACGCAGGTCCTCGGGCACCTGGGCCAGCCGGTCGGCCGGCAAGCCGTGGTATTCCTGGCCGGAGGCGGCAGCCTGGTGCGAGTCGCTCCAGCCACTGGGCGGGCTCTTCAAGGTGACGGCCAAGCCGCCGCTCAGTCCGAACTCGCCGGGACCGGGTTGGTAGGCGGGGGCCTCGTCGCTCAGGATCTCGCTGGTGAACTCCCGCAAGGACCAGGCCCGGTAGGAGTGCAGATCGCTCTGGGAGACGGTCAGTTTGAAGCCGACCAGGGGCTGGCCGTTGAAGGCCTTGATGGTGTACGGGTGGTCGACCAGCCACAGGGCCAGCGACTCGGCGTCGACCGTGGTCTCCTCCGGCAGCCAAGCCGGGTCATACCAGAGGCCGTGACCGGCCCCGACGTTGAGGTTGGTCAAATGGCTGGTGCGCTCCAAGCTGGTGGCTCGCCAGTATTCCACCTTGTCATCCTCACAGCCGACCGAGAGCGAGGTCAGGTTGGGGAAGAGACTGGTGGCCAGCTCCAAACCCCGCAGGGTGGGGTTGAAGAAGCTGAGATGGGTGACGGAGTCGAAGGTGCTGGTCCCGCTGGGGAGGAGCAATTCCTCCAGCATCAAGGCGGTCACATTGGACCGGACGAAAGCGGAGATCAGTTCCGAGGGGTCGACGCCTCGGGTGACGGCCAGCTTGAGCGAAGAGGTCTGGAGGCCGGCCAAGGCCTCTATCAGCTCGACCGTGGGGTCGTATAAGAAGATGAAGGCGTCCTGTCCGTCCAAGGCTTGTTTGACGGCGGAGCCGAGTTCGTTCAAATGGGGTTGGGTGGCGGTCTCCAAGCCCAATATGACCAAGGCGTCCACGTCCTGGGTGTAATCGAGCTGGACGCGTACCGCCGGGTCGAGGTCGACGGCCAGATCGATGTAAGCCTGCTCCATGGGGGACAGATCCGGGCCGGAGCGCGGACCGGCCAGGGGGCCGACTCCGGCCAAGGCGGCGCCGCCCAGGCCGACTCCGGCCAGCACGACGACGGCGGCGGTGGCCAAGGCGGCGATCTTGGCCGGCTTCTTCAGTTGGATTCCCTTCGGCTTGGCTCCGGTCTGAGCCGGGCCGACGGGGGCGTTCGGTCCCCAACCGGGCGGGGCGGTCTGAGGGCCGGTCGCCGGGGGGCCGGCCTGGGCCCAAGCGCCACCGGCTTGATTGGGGTCGGCCGGCGGCCAGCCCGGTGGGGCGGTGTTGGGAGCGCCCTGATGCCAGCCAGTGGCGGCGTTGGGATCACTGGGGGCGGGTTGCCAACCGGTGGGGGCGCCGGGCCCCCCTTGGGCGGGTGGCCAACCGGCGGCGTTGGGGTCCCCTTGAGCTGGTTGCCAGCCAGTGGGTGCGGCGTTGGGGTCTCCTTGGGCGGGTGGCCAACCGGCGGGAGCGGCGCTGGACGCCCCTGGGGTTGACTCCCAGCCGGTCGGAGCGTTGGGGTCGGCCGGGGGCCAGGACTGTTCGGGCGTGGTCCAGCCGGTGGGTGCGGCGTCAGGTCCGGTCGGTTGGTGGGGCGGCCAGCCGGTGGGAGCGTTGGGGTCGCTCTGGGCTGGGGGCCAGCTGGCGGTGGCGGCGGTGGAGTCCCCTGGGGCTGGGAGCCAGCCAGTCGGTGCGGCGTTGGGGTCTCCCTGAGCAGGCGGCCAGCCGGTCGGCGCGCTGGGGAGGCTGGGGGCGCTGGGCGGCCAATCGGCGGGAGCGGGCGGCGGGCCGGCGGCCCAGGCTGGGTCGGTTGGACTGGCGTTGGCCTGAGGCTGGGCGGGGGGTTGGACCGACGGAGTCCAGCCCGTCTCGGGGCCTGGGGCCACGGGCTGGGGGCCACCGGTCGGGGCCGAGGGCGGCCAACTAGCGGGTGGAGTCGCCTCCGGGCTGGCGGCAGCCGGGCCGGACGGAGGCCAGCCGGCGGGATCGGCCGGTGGCCCGGCGGGCGGTCCCGGGTAGGTCGGATGGGGCGGGATCGGCTCGGTGGCAGGTGGGGGATCGAAGGCCGGTCCGACCGTCCCATCCGGCTGGGCAGTGGGGTCCTGAGTCATAGCTGGACTCCTCTCAGGTGACGGTCTCGCTTGGGCGGACGGTTCGACAGCGGGTGTCTGAGTGTCTAAAGGGGCAGGAAGATGATGTGGGCGCCGTCGTCCAATTCGAGGACGAGGGCGCCGTTGTTGAACCAGTAGGCGCCCGTGAAGAGGACGTCGTCGTAGGCCGTCACGATCTGGTCGTCGGGGGTCATCAGGGTCAGACGGCCGTCATCGGTGGTGAGGGTTAAGCTCTCGATGGCGGGCACGAATCCACCGCTGGAATCCTGTACCAGGACCGTGGCTTGGTCGCCGTCGATCCTGAGGCCGGACAGCCCGGTCAAAGGAGCGGCGCCACCGCCTGGGGCGGTCCGCAAACGACCACCTCCCGCCCCCAACTCCCAGTCGCCGTTGAGATGGCGGTCGCCGGCGCAGCCGGTCAACAGAGTTAGACAGACCACTACGACGGCCAACGCTCCGACCAGCCAGGCGCGGCGGGGGCTGGTTCGAACTGCGGCTTGAGACGGGTCCACAGAGCTGATCCAGGGTTCCATTACGACTCCCTTGTCTGGACGAGGAACACAGGGCTTTGACCCCTGGTCAGGCTCAACTCTACTGGGGGTCTAGAAATGTCCTCCAGCGGCACCCCTGGCCGGGGGGGGGGTGATTGCCGCAGCGTTAGACGAACTCACATGACTGATCCAGGGTTCCATGACGACTCCCTTGGTCTGACGCAGGAACACAGGGTCTGACCCCTGGTCGGGCTCAACTCTACTGGCGGGCCCGAGCCGTTCTCAAGGGGACCCCGTCGGCTCAGGCCGGGCGTCGTAGGGCTACGAAGACGCTGCGCGCTAGCAGGGCTAAGACGTAGATCCCGAATAGGACGGTGTTGAGCCGTGCGCTCAGAGCCTCCGCCAGCTGGCTGCCGAAGGGGGTCATGGCGATGGCGGGCAGGCCGATCAGAGCGGCCGCCTTGAGGTCGACCAGCTTGTTCTGGGAGTTCTTCAAGGTGCCTGAGACCGCTCCCGGCAGCATCATCAGCAGCGAGGTGCCCCGGGCGATCAAGTCGGAGGCCCCGAAGACGAGGGACAGCGACGGCACCACCACGACCCCGCCGCCGACGCCGAGCAGGGCGGCCAAGACGCCGGTCAGCAGCCCCAGCCCGACCAGTCCGGCGCCGCTGGCCCAATTCAAGTCGATGGTCCCGTCGCGTTGGGGCGTGAACAGGAACTGGCTGACGGCCACCAGGGCCAGGAAGCCGACGAAGCCCCAACGCAGCACCCGCTCCGGCAGTCGGGCCAGCCAGTGGGCGCCGATACGGGCCCCGGCGACGACGCCGACCACCAAGAGAGCGGCCGCCGCCCAAGCCACCCGGCCGGCCAGGATGTAGGGGATGACGGCGGCCATCGAGGTGGGCACGATGGCGGCCAAGGAGGTGGCGGCGGCTTGACGCTGGCTCAACCCGCACCAGACCAAGGCCGGCACGATGATGGTGCCGCCGCCGATGCCGAAGAGACCGGACAGGAGTCCGGCCGCCAACCCGATCAGGACGGCCGTCACGACATCGCGCCGGCCCCAGCGCCGTTGGCTCACGACCGTGTCTCCGGCCGGGCCAGGCTGAGGCGGGTGATCGGGCCGGCGGAGGCGCTGTCCGTCGGACCAGTGGCGCCAGGGCTAAGCTGGGCGGAGGACCAGGCGTCGGCGGCCGGACCACGGTCGGTCGACGGCAGCGGGGCCAGGGGGCGATGGTCGAGCATGGAGACAGTCTCTGCGCAATCGGCGGGGAAGTCCATTTGGCTGAGGCCACCCCGGTCAGAGCCGGCGGCGCCGACTCGACAGGGGTTTGAGTTTGACTGCCCGCGAATCCTGAGAAAGACTGTGGACCGTATGTCCCGCGAGGGGCAACCGCGTAGTCCAGTCATCAAGCCCGCGCGGGCCTGACCTGCGCGATCCGACAGCAACACGCCCCGCGACCGCGTGGCGCGAATCCGAAAAGGAGCCCAAGTGGCTAAGGCCAAGTTCGAGCGGACCAAGCCGCACTGCAACATCGGCACCATCGGGCACATCGACCACGGCAAGACCACGCTGACCGCGGCGATCACCATGGCGCTACACGATAAGTACCCCGATCTCAACGCTGTCTCGGCGTTCGATCAGATCGACAAGGCGCCCGAAGAGCGCCAGCGTGGCATTACGATCTCGATCGCCCACGTCGAGTATCAGACCGACAAGCGTCACTACGCGCACGTCGACTGCCCTGGTCACGCGGACTACGTCAAGAACATGATCACGGGCGCGGCCCAGATGGACGGCGCCATCTTGGTGGTGGCCGCCACTGACGGTCCCATGCCGCAGACCCGTGAGCACGTCCTGCTGGCCCGCCAAGTCGGCGTGCCCTCGATGGTCGTGGCCCTGAACAAGTGCGACATGGTGGACGACGAGGACCTGATCGAGTTGGTCGAGATGGAAGTCCGTGAGCTGCTCAGCGCCCAGGAGTTCGACGGCGACAATTGTCCCGTCGTGCGCGTGGCCGCCTATCCGGCCATGAACGGCGATCCCGAGTGGACCCCCGGCATCCTCGAACTGATGGATGCCGTCGACGAGTACATTCCTCAGCCGGCCCGTGACGTCGACAAGCCCTTCCTGATGCCGATCGAGGATGTTTTCACCATCACCGGTCGCGGCACGGTCGTGACCGGCCGGATCGAGCGCGGCATCGTCAAGACCGGCGAGCAGGTCGACATCATCGGCATCCGCCCGACCAAGCAGACCAGCACCGTCACCGGTGTCGAGATGTTCCGCAAGATCTTGGACGAGGGCCAGGCGGGCGAGAACGTCGGTCTGCTGCTGCGCGGCACCAAGAAGGAAGACGTCGAGCGTGGCATGGTCGTGATCAAGCCGGGCACGACCACTCCGCACACCGAGTTCGACGGCAATGTCTACGTCCTGACCAAGGAAGAGGGCGGCCGGCACAAGCCGTTCTTCTCCAACTACTCGCCTCAGTTCTACTTCCGGACCACTGACGTGACCGGTACGGTGCATCTGCCCGAGGGCACGGAGATGGTCATGCCGGGCGACAACACCGACATGCATGTGACGCTGAACAAGCCGATCGCCATGGAGGAAGGCCTCAAGTTCGCCATCCGCGAAGGCGGTCGTACCGTCGGCGCCGGTCGTGTGACCAAGATCATCAAGTGATCTGAGCCTGATCGACTCGATTTCGGGCCCCGCGCTTTCGGGCACGGGGCCCGAAGTCTGTCCTGGGCCGGCCGGCCGATTCAGCCGTCCCGGTCCGGTCGCGCGACGCCTGGGGGCCGGGCGAGTGGGGCCCGCCTGACAACAGTACAGTAGAAGCCCCAGAAAGTGTCCTCCCTCCGCTGCGCTCCGGTCCGGTACTTTCCGGGGACCCCGAGAGGTCGAAACTCGGCTCATTCGTCGAAGTTTCAGACTCCTAGTGAAGCTAGTGAAGCTAGTGCGGCTAGGCTCGGCTCAGCCAGCGGGAGAGAGGTCAGCCATGGTCGAGGAAATCGATCCGACGGTCAGCCCAGACGAGGCGGAGCCGGACGGGCCTAGCCTGGAGCGGTTGACCGCCGAATTGGCGGACTGGCTGGTCCCTCCGCGTTTGGAGCCGGTCCTGGCCAGTCCGGACGGTTGGCCCTCGGAGCTGGTCGCGTTGATCGACCAGGTGGGCGAGTCGGACCCGGCCCAGGCCGCCGGGGCCTGGTCCGAATTGGTCGGCGCCGTCGGGGCCGGTCCGGGCCTGGAGCATCCCAACGGGTTGCTGGCCCGGGGCCACTGGGCCCGTTGGCTGGGCGCCAGCGGCCAAGCCCAGCGCGGTCTGGCGGAGATCGCCGGCGTGGTGGCCGAGCAGACCCGCCAGCTCGGCTCCGACCACCGTGACACCCTGACCAGCCGGGTCTGGCAGGCCGATCTGATCGGCTCCGCCGGCGACCTGGAGCGGTCCATCGCACAGCTCGAAACTGTCCTGGCCGATCAGCGAGCGATCTGGCCGGGGCCCAATTTCGACACCATCACGACCCGTAGCTTGTTGTCGCAGCGCCTGGGACAGGCCGGCCGCCAGCAGGAGGGCTTGAGCTTGGCCATCGAGGTGATGGAGGACATTCCGCTGGCCCTGGCGGCCGTCTTCGAGGAGGTCGACCAAATCCTCGATCCGACGGAGGGCTTCCAGAGGCCGCTCGATCCGGGGGAGTGATTAGGCCAGCGTCTAAGCTGAGTCCATCATGATTGAGACTTCGACTCCGGCTCGGCTGCGCGTCGCCCCCTCGCCGACCGGCGACCCGCATGTCGGCACGGCCTATATGTCACTGTTCAACCTGGCCTACGCCAAGCGGACCGGCGGACAGTTCATCCTCCGGATCGAGGACACCGACCAGGCTCGCTTCGTAGCCGATTCGGAGCGCCAGATCTTCGACAGCCTGCGCTGGTTGGGGCTGGATTGGGACGAAGGGCCGGACGTGGGCGGCCCCTATGGCCCGTATCGCCAATCGGAGCGTTTGGAGACCTACCGTCCCCACGTCGACCAGTTGATCGCGGACGGTCACGCCTATCACTGCTGGTGCTCGCCCGAGCGGCTGCAGCGGCTGCGGGAGGAGCTGGCCAAGGACAAGGCCGCCCAGACCGGCTATGACCGCCTCTGCCTGGGCCTGACCCGCGAGCAGCGTTCCCGCCTGCCTGGCTTCAGCCAGACGCCGGTGGTCAGGATGCTGATCCCAGACGACGCTCCGGGCAGCTTCGACGACTTGATCCGGGGCGAGGTCAAGACCCCTAGGCCGGACGACCAGGTCATCCTCAAGGCCGATGGCTTCCCCACTTACCATCTGGCCGTGGTGGTGGACGACCATCTGATGGGCATCACCCATGTGGTGCGGGGCGAGGAGTGGATCAGCTCGACGCCGAAGCATCTGCTGCTCTACCGCTGGCTGGGCTGGCCGGCGCCGGCTTTCTGCCACATGCCCCTGCTGCGTAACGCCGACAAGTCCAAGATCTCGAAGCGGAAGAACCCGGCCGCCCGTCTGCTCTGGTTCCGCGAACAGGGCTACCTGCCCGAGGCGCTGCTCAACTTCATGGAATTGCTGGCCTATCCGCCGGTGGTGGCCGACCAGGAACAGCAGAGCTTCGATCAGTTCGTGGCCGGCTTCGACTGGGCCAAGGTCAACACGACCGGTCCGATCTTCGACCTGGCCAAGCTGGACTGGCTGAACGGAGCCCACATCCGGGCCCTGGCCGACGCCGAACTGAGCGATCGGGTGATCGACTTCTGGAACCAGACCGGCCAGACTCCGGCCGCCACGCCGGGCCGTGACAGTGGACTGATCCTGCGTCAGGCCACCCCCATCATCAAGGAGCGCTTGACCACCTTGCGTCAGGCCGCCGAATGGATCGACTTCCTGTTGGTGGACGACGACGAGGTCGTCATTCACGACGACGCCCGGGCCCAGTTGCCGCCCCAGGCGGTCGAATTGCTGAGCGGAGCGATCGAGGCCCTGGTCGAGGTCGAGCGTTTCGAGCCGGCGGACATCCAAGCCGGTCTGAGGGACCGTTTGGTCGAGCGGGCCGGGTTCAAGCCCAGGGTCGCCTTCACGCCGGTGCGGGTGGCCGTCTCGGGCAAGCGGGTGTCGCCGCCGCTGTTCGAGTCGATGGTCATCTTGGGGCGGGCCTCCTGTCTGGCCCGGCTGCGCGCCCTGCGCGACCACTTGGCCGACTGAGCCGCGTGGTAACTTTTACGCCATGCCCGCGTCCGACACCCCCGCCGCCGGCGACTTCATCGCCGACGCCGTCCGATCCGACAACGCCGCCGGGACTTACGCCGGCCGGGTCCAGACCCGTTTCCCCCCGGAGCCGAACGGCTACCTCCACATCGGCCACGCCAAGGCCATCACGGCCGACTTCGGCATCGCCGAGCAGTTCGGCGGTGTTTGCAACGTCCGCTTGGACGACACCAACCCGGACACCGAAGAGACCGAGTACGTCGAGTCGATCATCGAGGACATCCGCTGGTTGGGCTACGAGCCGCATCAGGTGTTGTACGCCTCGGATTACTTCGAGGCCCTCTACCAGTGGGCCGAGGCTCTGATCGAGGCCGGCTCGGCCTACGTCGACGAGCAGGACGGCGACACTATCTCGGCCCAGCGCGGCGGTTTCGGCCAGCCGGGCGTCGAGAGCCCCTGGCGCGACCGTCCGCCGGCCGAGAGTTTGGATCTGTTCCGACGTATGCGCCGAGGCGAGTTCCCGGACGGGGCCAAGACGCTTAGGGCCAAGATCGACATGCAGGCGGACAATATGCAATTGCGCGATCCGGTGATGTACCGGATCCGCCATTCCCTGCACCATCGCACCGGCGACCAGTGGTGCGTCTATCCGACCTACGACTGGGCCCACGGTCAATCCGACGCCTTGGAGGCCGTCACCCACTCCATGTGCACCCTGGAGTTCGTCACCCACCGGCCGCTCTACGACTGGTACCTCGAACAGCTCGACCTGCCGCACGAGAAGCCGCGGCAGCTCGAGTTCGCCCGCTTGGAGCTGACCCACGTCGTCACCAGCAAGCGCCGTCTGATGGGCCTGGTCGAGCAGGGCTTGGTCACAGGTTGGGACGACCCCAGGATGCCGACCCTGCGCGGTTTGCGCCGCCGGGGCTACCCAGCCGCCGCCATCCGCGCCTTCTGCCACCACATCGGCGTCAACAAGACCAACTCGCGCCACTCCATCGAGGAGCTGGAGTCCTTCGTCAGGGCCGAGCTGAACCGGGTGGCCCAGCGCCGGATGGCGGTGCTGCGTCCGCTCAAGCTGGTGATCGACAACTGGCCCTCGACCCCTGAGGGCGGACCGGCGGTGGAATGGTTCGAGATCGCCAACAACCCCGAGAACCCGGCCGACGGCGTCCGCCGGGCGCCCTTCTGTGGGCAGCTCTGGATCGAGGCCGAGGACTTCGCCGAGACCCCGCCGCCCAAGTTCTTCCGGCTGTCTCCGGGGCGGGAGGTGCGCCTGCGCGGCGCCTACCTGGTGACCGCCACCGATCTGGTCAAGGACGCCGCCGGCCAGGTGGTCGAGGTCCACGCCACCTACGACCCGGCCACTCGGGGCGGTGACGCGCCGGATGGGCGCAAGGTCAAGTCGACCATGCACTGGGTCTCGGCCGAGCACGCCATACCGCTCGAGGTCGCCCTCTACGATCGTCTCTTCACGGCCGCCGTGCCGGGGGAACGGACCGGTGAGCCGCTGGACGACCTCAACCCAGCTTCGGTCGAACGACTGACCGGCTGCCAGGGCGAGCCGGCCCTGGCCGAGGTCGAACCCGGTCAGGTGGTCCAATTCGAGCGCCTGGGTTATTTCGCGGCCGACGACGAGCGGCCGGGCTGGTTCCATCGCACGGTCGGCTTGCGCGACGAGTGGGCCGCCCAACGTAAGCGTCAGGCCGGTTGAGCCGTGCCGGATCGGCCGCCGGTCCCGACTCGTCCCGCCGAGCGGCCCACCAGCGCTGATCCGCCGACCGACGGACCGGCGGACGACGACTGGGCGACCGTGTCGGGTTCCCGTCGGTGGGCGGCGACCGGACCGGTCAACCGGTGGTCGAGGCGACGAGCCGAGTTGAGCGCCGCCGGCGTCGAACTGACCGACCTGACCGACACCAACCCGACTCACTTCGGCTTGGGCCACCCCGGCCTGCCGGAGGTCTTGGCCCGGGCCGCTCGCTCGAGTGGACGCTACGATCCCGATCCGCGCGGTCCGAGACCGGCCCGGCTGGCTCTGTCCGAGCGTTACGGTGGCGCTCCGGACGACTATTGGCTGACCAGCAGCACCTCTGAGGCCTACAGTTGGCTCTTCGCTCTGTCGGCGGACCCGGGTCAGACGGTGGCGGCCCCGGCGCCGGGGTATCCCTTGATCGAGCCCTTGGCCCACCACGCCGGCTTGACCGTCCAGACCTACCCCTCGCATTACCTCCATCCCTACGGTTGGTGGCTGGACCGGGAACGTTTCGCAGCGGTGGCGGCCCAGCCGGGGACGGGCTTGGTGACGGTGGTCAGCCCCGGCAACCCGACCGGGGCCTACCTCGATGCGGCCGAGCGCCAACATGTGCTCGAAGTCTGCCGACGTCTCAGACTGCCCTTGATCGCAGACGAGGTCTTCGCCCCTCACGCCCTGGGGCGGACCCCGCCACAGCGCTGGGGCGGCGAGACCGGCACGGTGGTCTGGGCCTTGGACGGGCTGTCCAAATCGCTCTGCGCCCCCGGCGTCAAGCTGGCTTGGATCAGGCTGTCCGGCCCGGCCCGCCTGAAACCCGCTCTGGCGCAGGGGCTGGACCGGGTGGCGGACGCCTTCCTGCCCGTGGCCACCGTCACTGCCGCCGCCCTGCCCGGTCTGCTCGAATTGGTGGACCAACAGGTCGACTCCACCCGTCGGCGTCTGACCTGGAACCTGGCTCAAGCCAAGGCCGTCCTGAGCGGCGACCGGATCAGGCTACGTCAGGTCGACGGCGGTTGGATCGGCTTGCTCGACGTCAGCGGGCCGGGGCCGGGTGACCTGGCCCTGGCCTTACTGGAGCGACACCACTTGGCGGTCCATCCGGGCTGGTTCTACGATCTGGCCGAGCCGGGCTGTCTTGCATTATCGTTGTTGCCAGAGCCCGATCGCATGGCCGATCATTGTCGATCTCTGCGGCGGGCCTTGGAATCGGTCGAGGAGGCCGGATGATGGAGTTCCGTATCGTCCATGACGAAGCCGCCCGGCGTTACCGGGCGGTCGACGGCCAGGCGGTGGCCGGCTTCATCGAATACCGCCAGCGGGGCGGCGAGCTGGCCCTCACCCACACCGTGGTCGACCCCCTGTTCGAGGGGCGTGGCGTCGGCTCGGCCCTAGTCGCCCACGCCTTGGCCGAGGCCCGCCGGCAGGGCTGGGGCGTGCTGCCGTACTGCCCCTTCGTCCTGGCCTACCTGATCAAGCGCCCCGAGCTGATCGAGCTGGTGCCGCCGGAGCGCCGGGCCGACTTCGGTTTGGCCCTGGCCCAGTCTCAGACGACCGCGATCCCAACGGAGGAGCCATGACCCGTCGTTCTTATTTCGGACCCCACATCACCGTCACCTTCGACGGCAGTCGCTGTCTGCACGCGGCCGAGTGCGTGCGCGGCCTGCCCGAGGTCTTCGACACCAAGCGCAAGCCCTGGATCTCGCCCCAGGCCGGCGCGGCCGAGGAGATCGCCCGGGTGGTGCGGCGCTGCCCGGCCGGGGCCTTGGAATACGGACCCGGCCAGCAAGACTTCGGCGCCACCCCGGAGGAGCCGTCGGTCCCGACCCAGGTCAAGGCCACGCCCGACGGCCCGCTCTGGGTCAGAGGCGCGGTCGAGGTCATGACCGAGCGAGGGCCGGACCACCTCAACCGGGTGGCGCTGTGCCGCTGCGGCCAGACCGAGAACAAGCCCTTCTGCGACGCCTCGGGCGATTGCACCGGTTGGCGCGGCTGAACCGGACCGGCCTGGTTGATTGCGCTGGGCCGGACTGGGTCCAGCCCCGGTCAGGCTCAGCTCAAGGCGATGGTGACACGGGCCGTGACCGACGAGCTGGCCAGCAAGGTGGCGGTCTCGGTGCTGACGTCGACCAGGATGTGATCGGGGCCGCTGGAGCCCAGCCAGTCGGCCGGGTCGCCGGCCGGCACCAGCACCACCAGCACGTCCCGCGCCACCGTGGTTTGACCGGTGGCGCCGTCCGTCACCAACAAGGTGATGCGGTCGCCCGGCTGGACCAGGGCGATCAGATCGGGCTGGTCGATCGGCAAGGGCAGGATCAAGCGATCCGCGCCGGAGGTCCTCCCGCCGCTCGAGACCAGGGCGTCGGCCGTCACCATGGCCCCACTGGGCAGGGTCGCCGCCGTCAAACGGTCGACCGCCTGAGCCGGGTCGCTCAGGACGCCGTCCGGCGCCAAGTCGGCCGGCGCGCTGACTTGGGCCAGATCGGCCGCCGTCAACAGCCGTCCGGCCTCGATCCGGCCCGTCACCACCAGGACGGTGGTCTGGGGTTGGTCGCGCCCGCTGGCGATGACGGCCAAGCAGAAGACGCAGGCCATGGCGGCGGCGCTGGCGACCAGGCGGCGATGCCCGATCAGAAGCCGGGTCAGAGAGGTCCACAGAGTCGTGCGCATACCTAGACCATGGGCGGCAGTCATCCGGTCGGACGGTTATGCACAGGCCGATCGGTGGCGCACAGGCGAGCGGGCCGGACTGGGACGAGGTCAGGTCTGGGGGCGGTCTTTGTTACGATGAGGCGTCCCGCTCCTGACCGAAGGGTCTCATCATGCGTTCTCTCCGTGCCGCGACCGCCTTGGTGGCCGGTTGCCTGGCCCTGTCCGGGTTGGCCGGCTGCGCCGATTCGTCCGGCTCCACTCCTGCCGGTTCCGGCGGGCCGACGGAACTGTCCTTGGCCATTCAGCCCTGGTTGGGCTACGGGGCCTGGTACATCGCCCAGGATCAGGGATACTTCTCCGCCAACGGTTTGGACGTCCGCTTAGACGACTTCGAGGCCGACGCCGACATGGTGGCAGCTCTGGTGGCCGGTCGGGTGGACGCCCTCAACGTGGCCGCCCACACCGCTCTCAGGCTGGCCCAGACCGAGGGTGTCGACATCCGGATCGTCCTGCTGGAGGACGCCTCGACCACGGCCGACGCCATCATCACGACCGGCGCTATCAATTCGGTGGCCGAGCTGCGCGGCCAGGAGGTGGCCTACGAGGAGGGCACCACCTCGGATCTGCTGCTCAACTTCGCTTTGGCCCAGGCCGGCCTGAGCGTGGACGACATCGTCAAGGTGCCGATGGGCGCGGCTGAGGCCGGCGCCGCTCTGCTGGCCGGCCATGTCCCGGCCGCCGTCACCTACGAGCCCTACATCACCGAGGCCAAAGCGGCCGACCCGGCCGTGCGTTCGATCTTCGAGGCCAGCGCCCAGCAGGGTTTGATCTCCGACGTGCTGGTGGTGCGGGCCGACGTGCTGGAGCAGAAGGGCGCGGCCGTCAAAGCCCTGCTCAAGTCCTGGGGCCAAGCGGTCGACTTCTACAACGCTGATCTGACCCAGGGCCGGGCCATCATCGCCCGGGGCGTGGGCGAGGAGCCCGAGGCCCTGGCCTCGGCCTTCGACGGCGTCCACTTCTTCGATCTGAGCCAGAACCGGGTCGAGTTGACCGGAGACTACGTCAACCGGGTGTTGCCTCAGATCGCCGTGGCCGCCCAGGCGGCCGGTCTGCTCGACATCTCGGACCAGTCGCTGGACGTGGTCGACCCCTCCTATCTCGACTGATCGACCCCGCACACGATCTCGATGGCGGTCCCACGGGCGCGGGTGCGCCAATCCATCACGCGCCGGTCGTATCTGGCGATCACCTTGGGCACCTTCGTCGTTTTGGTGGCGCTGTGGGCCGCTGTCACCCACGGTGGCCTAGTCTCGAAGCTGTTCTTGCCTTCGCCCGGGGCCGTCTTGGAGCGGTTGGCCGAGCAGGCTCGCTCCGGTCAACTGTTCGACGACGTCTCGCTGTCGGTCTACCGCATCACCTTGGGTTACGTCATCGCCACCGCCATGTCGCTGCTGTTGGGGCCTCTGATGGGCATGTCGAAGCGGGTCGAGGCCATGTTCGAGCCTTTGTTCGACTTCATCCGTTACATGCCGGTGGTGGCCTTCGTGCCCTTGACCATCATCTGGGTCGGCATCGACGACCCCCAGAAGTTCCTCATCATCTGGATGGGCACCTTCTTCCAGCAGGTCCTGATGGTGGCCGACGCTGTCCGGCAGGTGCCGCAGTCGATGATCCATCTGGGCGAGACGTTGGGGATGGGACGGACCGCCATCTTGACCCGGATCGCCTTCCCGGCCGCCTGGCCTAGGATTTGGGACGCTCTCAGGGTCACCCTGGGCTGGGCCTGGACCTGGTTGGTGGTGGCCGAGTTGGTGGCGGCCCGCGGGGGCATGGGTTACCGCATCACGGTCGCTCAACGTTACTTCGCGACCGACACCATCATCGGCTACGTCATCGTGCTGGGCTTGTTGGGGCTGATCTTCGACCAGGTCATGCGGGCCATCGGACGGGCCATGTTCCGGTACCAGAGGAGCCGCTGATGGCGCCCAAAGTTGAGATCCAGGCGGTGGCCAAGCGCTTCGGCGCGGTCGAAGCCCTGGCCCAGATCGACCTCGATCTGCAGGCCAACGAGTTCGTCAGCCTGGTCGGGGTGTCCGGCTGCGGCAAGTCGACCCTGTTGTCGATCATCGCCGGGCTGCAGCGGCCCAGCCAAGGCCAGGTCCTGGTGGACGGCCAGCCGGTCGAGGGGCCGGGCCGCGACCGGGGCGTCGTCTTCCAGACCGCCACCTTGCTGCCCTGGCTGACCGCCCAAGGCAACGTCGAATTCGCCCTCAGAGGCGAGCCGATGGGCCGGGCCGAGCGACGCCAGGTGGCGCGGGAGCACCTCGCCTTGGTCGGCTTGACCGGTTTCGAGGAAGCCTGGCCGGCCCAACTCTCCGGTGGCATGCAGCAGCGGGTGGCGCTGGCCCGGTCGCTCTGTTACCGGCCCCAGATCCTGCTCATGGACGAGCCCTTCGGCGCCCTCGACGCGCTGACCCGCCATGACATGCAGGAGTTGTTGACCGGGATCTGGGAGACCCACCGCTTGACCGTCTTGTTCGTCACCCACGACATCGAGGAGGCCGTCTTCATCTCCGACCGGGTGGTCGTCATGACCCCTCGGCCGGGGCGGATCGAGAGCGCGCGGGTGATCGACCTGGCCCGGCCGCGTAAACCGGAGATCCAATCCGACCCCCGTTTCCACGAGTTGGCCGACTCCCTGCTGCGCGGCATCCGCCAACAGAGCCAATCGGGCCAGCCAGATCAGCTGAGCCAGACGGGTCAGCCGGACCAGCCGGACCGAACGGGCTGAGGCCGGGCGATGTCCGAGCCTGGGCTGGACCCGGTCCCACTGGACGAGGGGTTGAGCGATGCGGTCGCCGCCAGCGCGGCGGCCAGTGGCCCGGCGGCCGGCGACGCGGGGGCGGGGGCGGCGCCACTGCTCAGCCCGGAGCGGGCCGCGCTGCTCGAGTCGGTCGATCCGGTCGAGACGACGGCTTGGCTGCGCGACCTGGTGCGGGCGGACTCACAGAACCCGCCCGGCCGGGAGGCCGCCGCCGCCCAGCTGGTGGCCGGGATCTTGACTGGGCTGGGGCTGACGGTCGAACTGATCGAGGTCGCGCCCGGCCGGCCCAACGTCATCGCCCGCCTGCCCGGCCGAAGCGAAGAGGAATTGCTCCTGAACGGCCACCTCGACACCGTCACGGTGGGCGCGGCCCAGGCTTGGCGGCACGACCCGCTGGGCGGAGACGAGAGCGACGGCCTTTTGTACGGGCGCGGGGCCTGCGACATGAAGGGCGGCCTGGTGGCCCAGCTGGCGGGGTTGGCCGCCGTGGTCCGCAGCGGAGCCGAACGGCGGCGCTCGATCTTGTTCACGGCCGTCATCGACGAGGAGGTCGACTTCCGTGGCACCAAGGCCCTGATCGCCGACGGCCGCCTGGAGCGTTGTCGCTGGGCCTACGTGGCCGAGCCGACCGAGCTGACCTTGGCCACCGCCCTGCAAGGGGCGGTCGAGGCCACGGCCGAGACCTGGGGCCGGGCCGCCCACACCGGTTTGGCCGAGCGGGGCCGTAACGCCATCTTCGACATGGGCCGACTGGTGGCGGAGCTGGACGCCTACCGCCACCGGCTGACCGGGCGCGGGGCCGAGCTGGGCTGGCCGGTCGACCCCAGTTGCAACCTGGGTCTGATCGAGGGCGGGGCGGGGGTGACCATCGTGCCCGACCACTGCCGGATCGCCTTCGACCGCCAGATCTTGCCTGGTGAGTCGGTGGCCGAAGTCACAGCCGAATTGGGCGGCGTGATCGAACGGGCCCGTCAGCGCCACGGCCTCGACCTGGTCTGGCGGGTGGAACAGACTTTCAACCCTTGGCGGATCGATCAGGCGGACCCGGCCGTGCTCGCCCTGGCCCGCTGCCACGCCCTGGCCACCGGCCGGCCCGCTCGGACTAGCCTCTTCAGGGCCTACGCCGAGATCGAGTTGCTGGCCCAGGCCGGTCTGCCCGGCCTCATCTACGGCCCCGGCTCGATCCTCCAAGCTCACCGTCCAGACGAGTTCGTGCCGCTAGGACAAGTGCTGGCGGCGGCGAGGACCTACGCCCTACTGGCCCACGACTTCGTCACCACCGCGAGCGCGGACTGACGCTCGTCGTAAGCACGGACTCGCCGGGACGGTGGCTCAGGCCGCCACGGTGGTGGCGGGCTTGGACTGGGAGGCCGAGGCCTTGGCCGGGGTGGGAGCGTTGGATTCTGAGGCCGGGGTCGATGGGGAGGCGGCGGTCGGGGCGGTCGAACCAGTCGAGCCGTCCTTGGGGCTGGCCTTGGCGGCGTCGGTCTTGGCCGGCAGGTCGTTGCGCTTGCCCCGATTGTCGGTGGCGTAGAAGCCGGAGCCCTTGAAGAGGACCCCGACCGGGGAGAAGATCTTGCGCAGAGCGCCTTGGCAGGTCGGGCAGACGGTCAAGGCGGCGTCGGTCATGCGTTGGACCACCTCCAGATCGGCTCCACACTCGGTGCAACGGTACTGGTAGGTGGGCATGGTTTCCTCCCGGCTCGACGGCTCACGGGTTAGCACTCTACCCCATCGACTGCTAGCTTCACTAAGCGTCTGAAACTTCCACGAATGAGCCGAGTCTCGGTTTCTCGGGGTCCTCAGAGAAGTACCGGAGGAGCGTAGCGGAGGGAGGACACTTTTGGGGGCTTCTAGAACACGACACTAGTGTCAGGCCGTCCGGGCGGGGTGACCGAAGGGGCGTCAGGCGAGGTGTCAAACCAGATGGCTGGCCGGTCAGGCGGCCTGGCTCAGTCGGGGGCGAACCGCCGGGCGGGGCCGGCGGGAGCGGCCCAGGCCAGTCAGGGCGACCAGGGCGAGGGCGAAGAGGGGCAGCCAAATCAGGCGGCCGATCAGCCAGCCGGCGGCGGTCGGATCGCCCACCAGGCCGGGCAGGTCCAGGCCGGGGCTGAAGCAGCAGACCAGCAGGGCCGGCAGCAAGACGATGGGCTGGTGCCAGGCCAGGATGGCGACTGGGTGACCGGCCGACCAAGCGATCAATCGGTTGTCGCGCCAGCGCTGCGCCAAGGCCTCCAGCGGCTCCAGCCAGAGCCAGACGGCGGCCACCCAGACCACCATCACGGTGACCACGGCCAGAGACGGCGGGTGGGTGTTGGAACGGGCGATGTCGGAACCACCGGCCATGGACAGGGCGGCCGGGTAGCCCAAACCGCCGATCAACAGAGCCAACAGGGCGCCAGCGGCGGCCAGCAGTCCAGCGGCGGCGGGCCGGCTGACCGGCCGAGTGGACCAGGCCACGCCCAACTGGAAGGTCAGCCACCAACCGGGCAGGACGGCCAGCCAAGCCAGCCAGCTGGTGGCGGGGCCGGTCCAAGGGCCGAAGCGGCCCAGATCGATCAGAGCCAGGCCGACGGCCAGGGCCAGTGGCACGGCCCAGCCGGCCCAACGGTCGAGGTGGACCGCCAGCGGCGTCAAAGCGGTCAAACCGGCGTAGGCCAGCAGGAACCAGAGCGGTTGCAAACCCAACCCCAAGACGGTGCCGATCAGGCTGCCGGAGACGCCGGCCGTCCAGGCCACCAGGGCGGCTCCGCCCACGACCAGGCCGACGGTCAGGGCCGGCCCGGTGAAACTGCCCAGCCGACGGGCCAGCCACTGGCCGTAACCGAGCCGGCGCTGGCCGGCTCTGGTCCAGGACTCAGCGGAGAGCCGGCCGCCGACCAGGAAGAAGACCCCCAGCACGCCGACCAGCCAGGTCACCGGGGCCGCCCCGGGGATGGCCTGGAGCGGGCTGGCGGCGTCCAACTGGAGCCGTCCGCTGATCGGATCGACCCCGGCCTTGAGCCCGGAGGCCAGCCAGTGGCCGACCACCACGACGATCATGCCGCCGCCGCGTAGGAGGTCGAACAAGGGCTGCCGGCGAGGCGTGGTCTGGTCCAGCCCGGGGCTGGGCGCGGTCAAGCTTGGGTTCACGACTACGAACCTAGGTCGCCCGCCTGGTCCGGGTCTTCGCCCGCAGGAGTGGATTGGCGATCCCTCTCAAGGGTGAGTGGCGCCGAACCCTCTCAGGGTCGGCCCTCCGCCCAGTCGGATCCGGCCACCGCTCTGACCGCCGACTCAGGCGCGGCGCTCAGGGTCGAGTCAGGGATCAACCGGCCAGGCCGTGCTGGTAGGCGAAGATGGCGACCTGGGTACGGTCACGCAAGGTCAGCTTGACGAGGATGTGGGCGACGTGGGATTTGATGGTCTGCTCGGACAGGAAGAGGGCCTGAGCGATCTCGCTATTGGACAGTCCTTGGGCCATGGCCTTGACGACGTCGACCTCACGCGGGGTCAGCTTGTCCACCGCCGCGGACCTGTCCTCGGGCGACGATCCCCCGGCCGGGGCGGACCCCCGGCGGGCGGTGAAGTCGGCCAGCAAACGACGGGTGACGGAGGGGGCCAGCATGGCGTCGCCCCGGTCGATCACCTTGACCGCCTCGATCAGCTCGCGGGCCGAGGCGTCCTTGAGCAAGAATCCGCTGGCCCCGGCGGTCAGGGCGTCGTAGACGTACTCGTCCAAGTCGAAGGTGGTCAGGACCAAGACACGGGGCTTGGTCTGGCCCTCGGCCCGGCTCCGGATGATGCGGTCGGTCGCCCGTAAGCCGTCCAGCACGGGCATCCGGATGTCCATCACCACCACGTCGGGTCGCAGTTGGGCGGTCACGGCGATGGCCGCCTGGCCGTCGGCCGCCTCGCCCACCACCTCGATGTCGCCGCTGGAGGACAGCAGCACGGCGATGCCGTCGCGGATCATGGCCTGGTCGTCGGCGATGACGACTCGGATCGGAACGGTCATGGGCCTCCTTGGTCGGGCTGGGTCGGGCTCGGTCGGTGTCGGTCGGGACGGCGGGACGGGGCGGTGGTCGGATGGGCCTCTTCAGAGCGGCGCTCAGGGGCGGCCCTGGTCCAGAGGCAGACGGGCCATCACCTCGAAGCCGCCGTCCGGGGTCGGGCCGGCGACCAGGCTGCCGCCCAAGCTGGTGACGCGTTCGCGCATGCCGATCAAGCCTTGGCCGCCGCCCCAACTGGCCGGGCCGCCCGCCGGGGGAGCGGTCGGTCCGAACTGCTCCGACGCCTCGGCCGAGGGCTGGGGGCGGCCCATCCGGATGGTCCAAGCCGCCCACAGCGGTCCCCACCAGGCGGCCAAGGGGAAGAGGACCAGGCAGACGTAGTGGGGCACTATGGCGATGGCGGAACTGGCCAGCCAGACCAGCGCCTGACCGCTGCTGACCGCTGGCTCGTCGGGGTTGGCGGTCTGGCTTCCCCGGTCCCAGCGGGCCAGACGGATGGCCATCCGCAGGGTGGCCCGGTCGACGGCCAAGAGGGCGCGCAGGACGTAGGCGCCGAAGACGATGGCGGAACAGATCAGAGCCACCAGGGTCAAAGCCAACTCGGTCCAGGCCAAGATCGACCAAGCCGACTGGGTGGCCAGGAAGACCCAGGACCGGCCCATCCGGCGCCACCAACCACCTGACCGGAGCCGGCTCATCTCAGCACCACCGGGGTGTTGCGCAGCGTGATCTGGAGCTGGTCGGAGGTCCGGCGCAGGCTGAGGGAGACCATGGCGCCGGGAGCGTGACGGGCGACGTTGGCCAGCCCCTCCTGGACCACCCGGTAAGCGGTCAGTCCGAGACTGGCCGGAACCTCGTCGTCGGACAGGTCGACTGGCTCGTATATCACCTTGAGGCCGTTGGCGCGGGCGCTTTGGACCAAGTCGGCGATGGTGGCCAAGCCGGGGGCCGGGGTCCGCTCGGCCGTGGCTTGGCCGCGTAACAGGCCGACGATCTGACGGGTCTGGTTGAGGGCCTGTTTGGCGGTGTCCTCGATCAGGGCGAAGACCTGGACCGTCTGGGGCGGTAGATCCGGTGTGCGCAGAGGGGCGGCCTGGGCTTGGATGGCGATGATCGACATGTGGTGGGCCACCACGTCGTGGATGTCGCGGGCGATCCGGGTGCGTTCCTCCAAGACGGCCCGTTCGACCTCGGAGGCGTCGCGTTCGGCGCTGGCCAGAGCCAGGGCCGAACTGGTCTCGGCCAGAGCGGCCTTGGAACGGGCCCGCTGGCGCCAGAGATCGCCCACCAACAGCAACACGCCCATGAGCAGGGCCAGCGAGGCCCACAGGGTCGGGTGGGTGTGCCGGCCGACCAGGGCCAGGCCGACGCTGGACCACAGCCAGACGCCGATCAGGATCGACCCGGCTTGGCGGGCCGCCAGCAGCGCGACCATGACGCCGTAGGCGACCAGCGGGCAGGGCGGCCAGACCCACTCCTGGCTGCCCTCCGGCAGGGCGGACAACAGCAGCCAGCCC
The DNA here is from genome assembly GCA_031265875.1 of Propionibacteriaceae bacterium. Classification (GTDB taxonomy): domain Bacteria; phylum Actinomycetota; class Actinomycetes; order Propionibacteriales; family Propionibacteriaceae; genus WQYJ01. Next base: position 86,006 of record JAISCA010000004.1, on the reverse strand, counting down.
AGAGTCTGCAGGCGCCAGGCGGTCAAGGGCCGGCGGCCGATCAGCAACACCGGCGCGGTCAGCAGACCAGCCGCGATCATGGCCGTGCCGGGCCAGAAGCGCGGTGCGATCTCGGCGATGATGGCCCAGCTCGACATCAGCGAACCGCCCAGCCAGACACACCACAAGGTGGTCTTGAGCCAGGTCAGCGGGGCCCGGGGCGGGAAAGCCAACCAGGCCGGTCCGGTCCGGTCCTGCCCGCCGGCGGCGGCTTCGGTCAGAGTGCGATAGACCGACCGGCCGGCGCCGGCGAGAACGGTCAAGACGGACTTGGCCGAGGTACGGGGCTCGGACATGGCGCCAGCCTAGAGCCGGTCGCCGCCTGTGACCTCACCCATCAGAGTGATTCGGCGCCGGATCGGGCCAGGGTCCGCCCAAGCGCTCGACCAACCAGTCCTCCTCGATGGCGGTGGTGGACTCGTCCATCAGGCCCAGCTCGACCAGTTCCGGGCCGGCCTCCAACAACTGGCCCAGTTGGGCCGGGAAGACGCGCTGCCCGGCCAAGCGGTCCAAGGCCACCCATTCGACCCGGCGCACCGTGGCCCGCTCCTCGCTGGTGCAACCGGTGGTGTCGAGCGGGTCCGGCCGGGGCCAGTCGAGGGCGAAGAAGAACTCCTCTTGGAGCAGGACCTCGTCCGAGTAGCCGTGGCGGACGAAGCGGTGGGCGACCGGTCCGATCAGGTCGGACTGGTCGACCTTCAGTCCAGTCTCCTCGCGCAATTCCCGGACCGCCGCTTGGGCGAAGGACTCGCCGGCGTCCAGGCCGCCGCCCGGAGTGGTCCACCAGGTCACCTGGTCCAGGCCCGGATCGGAGTCGAGTTGGAGCAGGACCAAGCCCTGACTGCGCACCAGCAGGCGGGCCGCCCGCCGGATCACGATGGGGCGCTGGCGGGGTGGCAGAGCGACGTAGGCGCGGTCCTGGCCGGGCACGGGAGCGATCATGCCGGTCAGCCTAGTGTCGTGTTAGGGAGATGGTTGATAGGCGAGCATGGGTCAGGTGGGGTGTCTGGCCAGGCGGAGGGTCGTCTGAACACTGGACGTGTTCAGACGGGCCCGACAACGCCACCAGAGGCCCCGGCTGGCGCAGCGCAGCGTCAGACATTTCCCTAACACGACACTAGTGTCCGGGCCGGTGTCTCCAGTCAAGGTGAACCGCCAGCGCCGGACAAGCTCCGGACGGTCTAGGGGCGACAGCCCACTAGCGGTGGGATCAGAGGGCGCGGGCCTCGTACATCGTCACGGTGCGCTCGATCAGGTCGACCACGTCAGCCATCGTGGTGAGGCTGTGGCGGCCCTTGATCAAGGCCAGGCCGACCAGCACGGTCAAGGTGCGGGCCCGCTCCAGGTCGGGCCCGTCCGGGATCAGCTCGTAGTCCTGGGCCACGCCCGGATAGAGCGCCCGGTTCATCGACTGGACGGCCATCAGGCCGGCCACGTCGGGCACCAGGTCGCCCATCAGGCGGGGCAGGTAGTCGAGCCGGTCTTGATACAGCGGCTTGGCGTCGCGCCGCCAACAGGCCTGGAACTCGGCCATGAAACAATCCATGATCTCGACCGCGTAACCCAGCACGGCGCGGCGGAAGTCCTGGCGGCGATCCGGCGGCCAATCCTGGTGGTGGAACAACATGGCGATGTGGGGGAATATCAAATTGCCCATGAGATATCCCAGGTCGGTGCTGTACGAGCCGAGGTGGGCGTACTCCATGTCGAAGACGGCCATGCGGTCCTGGTCGATCATGATGTTGGAGGTGTGCAGGTCGCCGTGCACCAAGCAGTCATTCCGCTTCAGGTAGACGTCGCGCAAGGCCAGCACTTCGACCATGAAATCGTCGTCGGCCAATAAGGCGGGGATGAAGTTGTGGTGGGTGGTGAAATACGCCTCCAGCTCGGCCGGCCGATGGATGGTGTGGAAGCTGAATAAGACATCCTCCAGCACCCGTCTCATGCCGACGTTGTTGAAGGCGCCGCCCAATTCCTGGTGCTCGCTCTGGTCGAGGTACAACTCGGAGGTGTAGAAAGCGCTGCGGGCGATGTACTGGCCGATCATGGCCGGGAAGTGGGGGAAGAGCTGGCCGGCCCGGAACTGGGACCGCAGGGTGGGCCGGTGCCAGCACTCCTGGACGAAGAGGTTGTTGCAGGGGTCGATCTTGATCAGGGGCAGGACGTACTCCGGCACGATCAGGGAACGCAACCGGTAGGCGTCGGCCTCGATCCGGTTGCGGCTGACGGTGATGGGGACGTCGGCTTCGGGGCCGAGGAAGCTGAAATAGGGTTTGGCCTGCTTGACGATGACGGCGCGGCCGGAGTCGTCCCAGATCTTGTACAGGTGGTTGACGAAGCCTTCGCCTTCCACGTGGTCGATCTCATGCACGTGCAAGCCGCCGTCGGGCTGGAAGACGTCGGTTCGCTCGCGCACGTAACGGACGGCCAAGTCCGGGCTCAGATCAGCGAAATTCGGCATCGGTTTCCCAAGTGTCGGCGGCCCAAGTCGCCACGGACCTGCACTGCGTCGCGCCGCCATGGCGCTCGGCGTCAGCTTAATCGGGCTCAGCGCCGCTAGACAAGGACGAGTCGCCGTCCGACGGGGCCGGCGCCGTATCCGTATCCGTAGTCGCCCTATCCGTATCCGTCGGCCCAGGCTCGCTCGGCTTCGGCCCCGCCGCCGAGCGGTGGGTTGGGTCAGTCGACCAGCCGGTCCGAGCCGCGGCAACGCTCGGTCGTGACTGCCGCCGCCAGCGAGCGGGGGATCGGGCCGGGCAGCGCGGCGCTGGTCTTAGCCCCGTCGCCTCAGGGCCCAGGTGGCCCCGGCCAGGGCGGCTAGGCACCAGATCGCCAGGACCGCCACGTCACGGCCCAGGACCGGGAAGTCGTGGCGCAACAGGCAGGCCCGCATGAGATCGGCCATGGCTTCCAAGGGCAGCCAATGGTGGATGGTCTGAAGCCAGTCGGGCAGGCGCTCGACCGGGTAGGAGACGGGGGAGAAGAGCAGCACGACGAAGATCAGGACTTGGCTGATCAAGACCGCCGCCATCGGGTGCAGCAGGCAGGCCAGGGCGTAGCCGACGCAGGCCGCCGTGGCCGCCACCGCCAGCGCCACCAGGGGCAGCCAAGGCGTCAGGGCCAGGTCGACTTGGAAACGGACCGTGCCGGTGACCAAGCCCAAGACCATGCCGGGCAGGGCCAGGGCGGTCCATAGGATCAGGTCGGCCGCCACCAGCACGCCGCGGGGCAGCGGCAGGGTGCGGACCCAGTCGAAGCTGCCTTCGGAGCGCTGCCGGGCCACCATCTGAGGGGTCATGATCAGGCCGACGCTGACCAGGCTGACGGTCGAGGCCCCGGTGGCGAGGTAGAGCAGGACCGGGCGCGGGGCGTCGCCGATCAGGTAGCCGTAGCCGACCACGGTGGCGACGGCTAAGACGATCTGGACCACTATCAGCAGGGGCACGACCTGGCTGGCGCGGCGGAACTGCCAGCCCAGATAGAGGCCGAGTTGCCTGATCACGGTCGTCATGGGCGGTTCTCCGATCCAGCGCTACCAGCGGTCTGGGGCTCGGCCAGGCGGTCCGGGGCGGCTGCCGTCGGGTCTGGGGAGCGACCGCAGATGGCGATGTAGGCCTCCTCCAGGTCTCTCTGGCCGTCGGCGGTCAGCTCGGCCAGGGAGCCGGCCGCCACCACCTGGCCCTGTTCCAAGACGACCAATCGGTCCACCACCTGCTCGGCCTCCCGGACGTTGTGAGTGATCAAGAGGACGGCCGTGCCGGCCTCGGCCAAGCGCTGGATCTGGCCCCAGAGCAGGCGGCGGCGGACCGGGTCGACGTCGTTGGTCGGCTCGTCCAGGATGACCAGGGCCCCGGGCACGACGGCGGCCATGCCGAAGGCGGTCAGCCGGGCCACCCCGCCGGAGAGCTGCTCGGCGGGCCGGTCGGCCCAGGGGCCGAGGTCGAGGGCCTCGATCAGCTGATCGGCCCGGGCCCGGACCTGGGCCCGGCTGCCGCCGCGGATGCGGCCGATGGTGCGGATGGCGCCGCGCGGGGTGATGCCCTCCAGGGCGCAGGCGGTCTGGACCTGGACGCTGGTCAGCCGGCGGGCCAGACCGGGCTGGGCCACGGCGTCGTGGCCGGCCAGGCTGATGCTGCCGCTGTCCGGTCGCAGCAGACCGACGATCTGGCCCACCAGGGTGGTCTTGCCGGCCCCGTTGTGCCCCAGCAAACCGACCACCTGACCGGCTGGCACGGTCAAGCTGACCCGGTCGTTGGCCTGGACGCCGGCCCGTCCGGGGTAGCGCTTGCTGACTTGGTGGACCACCAAGGTGGGTTGGTCGGTCATGTCGTCTCCTGTCGGGCTGGTCGGGGTTGGTCGGGTCGGCCCTGATTTCCGTACCGTTTGGTATGCGACTCGTCAGGTACGGTATACCTACCGGTACGGATATGCCAAGTGGTAGGGCATGGTAAGTTGAGGCCATGGACAAGCCCTTCCGCTCCGCCGCCGGAGCGACTGACTCACCGGCCGGCGCCGGCCGGGGGCCGGGGACCGCTGGCGGCGGTTTGGGGGCGGCTCGTGATGGCGCGGGGGCCGACCGTAGCGGTGCTGGGGCCGACCATGGTGGTGCGGGGTCCGGTCGTGGTGCGGGAGCGGCTTCCTCCCAGGCTGTGGCCGAGGCCGCCCGCGCTCTCAGCGAGGCCGCCGCCAGCTTGACTCAGGCCCTGTCCGATGGTTTCGCGGCCAGCAAGTCACAGATCTCGGAGGCGGTGGCCGGTGGTTTACGCGAGGCCGCCCAGGGCCTGGCCCTGGCCACGGACGACGTGCTCGACGCGGCCGTCCGCCGTCCCCACCAGCGCCGGGGCGCCCGCCAGGCGGCCACCCGGGCCAAATTGCTCGCCGCCGCCGCCCAGTTGATCGCCCAGCGGGGGTACGGCGGGGCCTCGGTCGGCGACATCGCCGCCGCCGCCGGCTTCACCAAGGGCGCCTTCTACGCCCACTTCCCCTCCAAAGAGGAGCTGTTCGCCCAATTGGCCGCTCAACGGCTGGCGGAGCAGGCGGCCGCGTTGGCGGCTGACGCGTCCCAGCCTGACCCCGACCAGTCTGAGCCCGTCGCCGGTCCGCCTGAGCCTGTCTTCGACCGTGTGCCCGATCCCGACCGGCCTGAGATCGCCCCCGGCCAGCTGTGGGACCAGGTGCTGAACCTCGAGATCATGGCCTTCGCCCTGCGCGAGCCAGCCTTCGGCCAGCGCCTCGCCCCGGCCTGGCGAGCCGTCGTCACGGCGGCGGCCGAGCGCTTCGGCCCAGATGTCTCCTCGAGTTCGATCACTTCGGCTGACTCGGCCCCAGCCGACTCGGTCGATCGGGAGTCCGCCATCGCCCTGCTGGCTGTGCTCAGCGCCGGGCACGTCCTGACGGCGGTGTTGGACCCCGACCAGGCCTCAGCCGCCACGAGGCGGATGGCGTCCCGGCTGTTCTAGGCCGAGGCGGTGGGGAATTAAGAAGAGGCGGGCCCGGAGCCCCTCCGTCAAGCTCCGGACCCGCCTCCGACCACCCAGAGGAAGATCAACTTCGGGACTAGTCTAGCAGACGGATAACGATTTGGTAACGATCACCCAGGATCTTTTTTGGAGGGCTGTCCTGGGCCGCCGCAGCGGGGTCATCGGAAACGGTTTGGGAGAGAGGTGACCACCCCATTCCCCTCCAAAGCCTCTCGCTGCCTGACCCAGCTGGAGAGCCGACGGATCAAGCTCGGTGTCGTCGGGCGGTCGCTATTTCGACGTGGAGCACGTGCTGTCCAGGTGGAAGCCGAAGGCCTGACGGGTCCTGTCGGTGTCAGTGGGCGATGGAACACTGATGCGGAAAGGAAGGCGGAGCCCCATGACAGTTCCTGAACGGCCCGCGGCACGGGGTCTAGACGACATGCCCCTGGGTTACGCCGAGTGGATCGCCGACGTCAAGGCGCGAGTACGGGCGACCCAGCTCCGGGCGGCTCGTGCGGCCAACAGGGAGGTCATCCGCCTGTACTGGTCCATCGGACGGGATATCTTGACCCGCCAAGAACGGTTGGGGTGGGGAGCGAAGGTGATTCAGCAGGCGGCGTCGGACCTGCGAGCCGAGTTTCCGGGCCAGCGGGGTTGGTCACCCACCAACCTCAAGTACATGCGAATGCTGGCGGTCGCCTGGCCGGACCTCGATTCAATTGGTCCACAAGCTGTGGACCAATTGCCCTGGGGGCATGTCCGAGGGCTGATCGACCGCTTGTCGACGCGCGAGGAACGTGACTGGTACGCCGCCCGCTCCCTGGCGGAAGGGTGGAGCCGCAACGTGTTGGAGCATTTCATCAAAGTCGGACTGCGGACCCAACTCGGCGCCGCACCCACCAACTTCGGCGCTGTCTTGCCGCCGCCCGATTCCGACCTGGCCCAGCTACTCGTCAAAGACCCCTACGTCTTCGAACACCTCGCCATGGTCGATGAGGTCAAGGAACGGCGCGTCGAACAGGCCCTCATGGATAGGCTCCAGGACACTCTCATGGAGTTCGGGCGGGGCATGGCCTTCGTCGGGCGGCAGTATCCGCTGATCGTCGCGGATGAGCACGGTGACACGGACGAATTCGCGGTCGACCTCCTCCTGTTCCATATCCCGCAGGGTCGCTACGTCGTGGTCGAACTCAAGACGGGCAAGTTCCGCCCGGCCTACCTGGGGCAGCTCGGGACGTATGTGGCAATAGTCGACGGACAGATGCGAGACCCGCAACGTCACGCCCCGACCATCGGCCTGTTGCTGTGTACCGGTAAGAACGAGGCCACGGTCCGGTTCGCCCTGGCCAGCACGAGCTCTCCCATCGGCGTGGCTGATTACGAGGGGTTGCCCGCTGACGCCCGTGCCGCGCTGCCCAGCGTCGATGAACTCCAGGCGGTCATCGCTGAGGAACAGATGGTCTTGCGAGAGCGAGGCGGCGACGGTGAGGAGGAAAAAGATGGCTGATTCGACCTGAATCGACCGTTCTCAGATGACGCCAGCTTCGGTCGATTACGACGCTCCCTGGGCCCGGACCGCGGCCTCGAAGTCCGTCAGCACCGCCAGCAGGGGAGAGGAGAGGCGGGCTTTGGCTTGGTCTCCGAGCTCTGGCGGGATGCCGTAGAAAGCCTCGGCCACGCTGCCGGCGATGGCGGCCAGGGTGTCGCTGTCGCCGCCCAACGACACCGCTAGACGGATGGCGCTCTCGAAACTGTCCGACTCCAAGAAGGCGGTGATCGCCTCCGGGACGGTCTCCTGGCAAGACTCCAGGTGGTGATAGGTGGGGCGGATCTGGTCCAGCGAGCGCGACAGGTCGTAGCCGAAGCGGGCGGCGACGTACAGCCCGATCTCCACCTTGCTATGGCCGGTCCGGGCCAAGAAGATGGCCGCCGCCGTGGCCTGCGCCCCCTTGACGCCCTCGGGGTGGTTGTGTGTCACGGCGGCGGTCAACTCGGCCCAGTGTTCGGTCTCCGCCAAGGTCGGGTACAACCAACCCGCCGCCGACACCCGCATGGCGGAGCCGTTGCCGTAGGACCCGTAAGGGGTGGGGTCGTCCCCGTGCAGCCAGTGGTAGAAGCGGGCCCCGTAGCCGCCCGTCGGCAGTGCTATCTCTCGCCCCCACCGCCGCATGGACTCCACCAGCGCCGCCTTGGCCTCGGCCTCGGAGGCGGGCCGCCGCAGCAGAGCCTCGGCCACGGCCACCGTCATCACCGTGTCGTCGGTCCAGGACGACTGGTCGCTGAAGAATTCGAAGTCAGTCGTCTTGATCGCGCTGTGGTCGAACTCGTAGGGGCTCCCCACGATGTCGCCGATGATCGCACCCAGCATGGTTCCTCCTAGTCAGTCACGTTGATGCCGAATCGGCCTGTGAACCCTTGACCGGAGTGTTACGACGGGCGCCTTGGCGTAAAAGGGTGAAGCAGCAGTGGAGGAATAGGGAATAGACCGTGAACATGGCGATGAAGGCCCAGCCGCGGGCACTGACTCGTGTGGCGAATTCACTCACAATCCGCCACGGTTGTAATAGGTCCCACGAGTTGAATCGCAAAAATCTTCCGATATAAATCCCAATGCCGGTGAGGAAGCATATCGCCGCAATCACCAGCCAGGCCACAGGCCGACGGCGACCGCTGGCGATGAGACCGTGGATGTCCGACAACGACCGCAACCCGGCGTACATTGACAGCAAGAACCCGGTGGCGATGATCATCAAACGACCGTAGAAAATCATGCTGGGGGCGCATGACGTATCAGCGCAGGTCCAGTGCTCATTGGGCAGGTGGATGAAATCAGTGGTGACGTAGAAGGCGTTGGGGAATGAAGCCAGCCACATCAGCGATAGCACGACTTTTTTCCAGCGGGCGGCGGTGGGATTAGCGGCGAGGGCGACAAGAGTCTGCGAGAACACCAGCGGCAGAACCGCCAAGAACAGATTCCAAGCCATTAAGACGAAGAATGACTGGCCCATCGCCAACGTCGTCCCGAGGCACGTCACCGCATACACAAAACAAGCGCACAACCCCACGCGAATCTGGGCGCCAGTCAACCGATCATCTGTCCCCACCGCAGCCAGCGTAGCAAGCCCCTGCGGTCGCCTCATCCGGTCTGAGTGTCCACTCGATCATCGGTGTGAGGCCGTCGGGGCTCTTTGAGCAAGGGTGGGACCACGGGACGAGGCCGGGATCGTTGGGGCTCAGACGGCCTGCGCTGTGGTCTATGTCAGGGTAGCCCGGCGCGGTCGAACTCCAGCTGGAGTCTGGGTCGGCGGCGATGGATGTCGCGGAGCTCGGCGATGAAGACGTCCACGCCGTCGGCCTGGTCGGTTCCGGCGGCCAGCTTGCGCATGGTGGCGAGACGGCGGGCGGCGTCGCGGTAGCGCTTAGCGTCAGTCACTTGGAGCGTGTCCTCCACGAGATCACGGTGTATGGGGAGCGTGGCCAGCGGATCGATCTTCTGGTAGGCCTTGGCCAGCGACGACCACTGTCCGGCCGAGTCGAGGCCCAGGTCGTACGCGAGAGACCAGGCCAGCCGGATGTCTTTCAGCCCGTGTTGGGCGAAGGACACCGCCTCCCGGGGCTGGGTGGCGAGAGCAGCCATCACCTCGGGTTCGTACTCGGGCCAGTCCCTCCCGGCGGCGTCGTGAAGCGATCCCGCATTGGTGGCTGTGGGCCAGCGGCGGAACACTTCCAGACGCGCGGTCAGGACCTGGTCGAGGCGGTGCTCTGTGAGCAGTTCGCACCAGTAATGAGCGGCCTTCTCGGCTTGGTGGCTGGGACTGACACCTGCGCCCCGCTGCGCCCACTCTATGGCCAGGTCCCATTGGCCGATCTCGGCCAGCGCCTTGGCGGTGTCCAGATACCACGCGGCGACCGTGCCGTCGCCCAGGTGGGTTTCGATGATGCGGTCCACGTCGCGGTCTAGGACGGCCAGCCTCTGGTCGTTGTAGCCGAGGGCGAACCATTCGTGCGAGTGGGGGGACGACCACCGGTCCGACCAGGCGGGACGCTGTCCGAGTGTGGCGGCTTTGTCGCTCAGCGCTTGGCGGTACAGCTTCATACCCGCATCGCCCAGGGCAGGGGCGTAGGCGACAGGATCGATCTGGAAGTAGTTCACCTTGTCGTGGAAAATCATCTTCATCATCCACTCGACCAGCTTCTTGGCCGATGGCTGGGCCAGGGCCGCCGCCTGGGGGTGCAACTCGAGGAGGCGGCAGACGGCGCCGCCGATGATGCCGCTGGAATCGTCCGCTCGGGCGATGATGGTGTAGGCGGAGGCGATGGCCCGCTTGGTCACGTCGAACACGACTTGGGGGTCCTCCGCGCCGAGAGCGGCCTCCAGCAAATCGACACCGTCGTGCATCCGGGCTCCATGCTGGTTCGCCACGTTCCAGCGCCACACCTGGCTCTGAGTTCTGATCAGTGGTAACACCGCATCGGCTAAGTCCATGCGCCAATTATCGTCCGCCTTGGGGCGCCTCCGGCGAAGGTCACATCGGTGTCCGGGTAAGCCAGGCTTCCGCCGTTGTGGCTGTGACGGCGAATCAGTCCGGATGGGTGGGTTCAGCCCTTAAGCGCGAACGTGTACAGAGTGTCCTCGGGCATCTCCGCCAGGAGTTCGACGCCCAGGTCGGCCAGGCGGAACGCTCGACGGCTGAAGGCGATCCGTTCGGACAACTGGCCGCTGTACCAATGCAGCATCACCCCGACGCTGCGCGCCTGGGCCACTTCGAGAGCCGTTTTGACGACTCCTATCCAGGGGTAGCCGTCGTCGAACCCGTTGTCCCGCTCTTCCTTCGCCTTGGCTGACTCGGTCGCCCGTAGCTTCTCGGTCAGCCATCGTTGAATCTTCTGTTCGGACCAGCCTTTCGCCTTCTGTCTGGCCAGGTCCCGCTCAGTCACGTCGTACTTGGCGCGCTGACCCGTGCGGCGGTTGGCTTCGCCCAACCATGTGCCGCAGTCGCAGTGGCTGTCGCCTCGGACCAGGTACACCTCGTCGGCGGCGAGGTGGCCCGTCACATGGTGGTTGGTCACTCCATCGAATCGCACGGGAGGGCCAGCTTCGCGCAAGGCCGCGTTCAGTTCGTCCCCGGTGACACCACCCACCGCAAGCGTGACGTAGTAGCACATAGTTTTCCGACCACTTCCAGATGTCGTCCGGCTCACTTGGTCTGAGTGTCTCCTAAATCATCGGCGTGAGGCCAACGTGGAAGCGAGACTCATGCTTTCCGTGGAGTCAGCCTACTGAGGGTTGATTCTGTCCGGGGTCGATAAGCGCACCTCCCCAACCGGGACGGGCCTGTCCTGGTTCGGGCCGGAGGCGCTTCCACTCCGGCCAGTCTGATCACCCTGGGGTCCGCCGGGCCGCGACTCGTGGACCGGAAGGTCCAGACGAGGGAGACTTGGGAGTATGGCGAAAACCAGAACGAAGGTCCTGCTGTGGTATTTGACGATGGCCGGCGTCAGTGGCGGGGCATTGGCGGCGTGGCGGCGTCAGCGACGTTGGGGCGCCAGTGACGCCGAGATCCGAACGGCCCTGCCGGGTGACGACCTGGTGCCGCAGCCGGACCTGCAGGCCACGCGGGCGATTCGGATCGGCGCCCGGCCCGAGGCGGTGTGGCCGTGGCTGGTGCAACTCGGCGAAGACAAGGCCGGCTTCTACTCGTACGACTGGCTGGAGCGGCTGGCGGGCATGGACGTCCGGAACAGCGACGTCGTGGCGCCCGAATGGCAGGGTCTGGCTCAGGGGGACAGGGTGCGCCTGGCCGAGGGGATCGAGTTGAATGTCGCTCTGGCTGATCCGCCCCACGCCCTGGTACTAGACAACCTGGCCGCACCGGGGCCACACTTCGCGCTCTCCGCCTTCGACTTCACCTGGGCGTTCGTGCTCGAGCCGGACCGGTCGGAGGGCTCACGGCTGGTCATCAGGGAGCGCTACGCCTGGAGCGCATGGCGCGTCGGTCTCGTCGTCAAGGCGGTCAGCTGGGTCAGTTTCGTCATGAGCCGCGCGATGCTGCTCGGTATCAAGCGACGGGCCGAACGCAATGAGCCGAGCTAGGCCATCACATTGGGGTGGCTAACGGGACTTGAACCCGCGACCCTCAGATCCACAATCTGATGCTCTGCCAACTGAGCTACAGCCACCGCGGGTCCCCGCCGAGGCGCGGACCAGCTTGGACATACTACGGCACGGGTCCGTAGTCGGTGAAATCAGACCCGGAGGCTGACTGAGACTCATCACGTGTGTTCCGCCCCTCCTCAGCGTCAGAACCCGTCGCTCGCGTACGATGCCACCGCCGACCGGGGGTTCCGACGCCTGACAGCGCCGAAACAGCGGCCGCAACCGTCCAATCGCGTGGCCGTGCCACACCGACCGGACAGATACGACCGTTGGGGCCGGCCGCTGGAAGCGGATGGTCAGATCTGGCCGGCGGTCTGGGGCGCCCGGGAGCCGGTCAGAGCCCCTTGGTGGCGCAGCGCGATCCGCTCCAGGGCGGCCCGGTCGGGGCCGGGGGGAGCGATGAACAGAGCCTCCCGGTAGTACCTCAACTCCTCGATCGACTCCTGGATGTCGGCCAGGGCGCGGTGGTTGCCCTGCTTGAGCGGGGCGCAGTAAGTCACGCGCGGGAACCAGCGTTTGGCTAGCTCTTTCAAACTGGAGACGTCGATGCTGCGGTAGTGCAGGTGGCTCTCCAGCTCGGGCATGTCACGGGCCAAGAAGGCCCGATCGGTGCCGATGGTGTTGCCGGCCAAGGGGGCCTTGGCCGGGTCGGGCACGAAACTCCTGATGTAGGCCAGGACCTCGGCCTCGGCCTCGGCCAGGCTCAGCCCGCCGTCCAACTCGGGCAGCAGACCGGAGTTGGTGTGCATGGTGGTGACGAACTCGTCCATGCCGGCCAGGGCCTCGGCCGGTGGTTTGACGATGACGTCGACCCCTGATCCGAGCACGTTGAGATCTTTGTCCGTGACCAGGGCGGCGACTTCGATCAGAGCGTCACGCCCCAGGTCGAGGCCGGTCATCTCGCAGTCGATCCACACCAGGTTGTCCATCACTCGGATCACTCTACTGGCTTGTCTCGCGCCCGACCGCAGCCGGGCGGGGCTGCCTCCTAGCGTCGCTCAACTCTGGTCGGCTGGGCGGGGCGGGCCGGAACGGCGCACCCAATAACCCAGCCAGGCCGAGCCGAGCCAGGCCACCCCGCCCAGCACGAAGCCGGAGACGGCCAGGGAGGCGACGGCCACGATGGCGGAGATGGCGATCGGACCCAGCGTGTTGCCGACGTCGCTCATCAGGCGCCAGCCGGACAGGAATTGGGTCCGGCCGAGGGCGGGGGAGGCGTCCGAGCCCAGTACCATGATCAGCCCGGAGCCGATGCCGTTGCCCAGGCCGAGGACGCCGGCGGCCACCACGACGCCGACGACGTGGTGGGTCAGAGGCAGTGCGACCAATCCCAGGCCGAGCACGATCAGGCTGGGCGTCGCCACCCAGAAGCGGCCGAAACGGTCCATGATCGATCCGCCGAGGAAGAACAGGCTCATGTCGATGCCCATCGAGACGGCGAAGACCAAGCTGGTGGCGGAGGCCGTCAGCCCCAACGAGTCGCACCACAGCGGCAGGATGGCCTGACGGACCGACCGCACCAAGGTCAGAATCAAGGTGCCGGTGCCGAGGGTGACGAAGACCCTGAGGTGTTGGCGCAGGACCGGCCAGAGCTTGGGCGGGCGGTCCCGGTGGCGCCGTGACTGCACGTCGCTGGGCAGATCGGGCAGGGCCAAGGTCACGCCGGCCGCCAACAGGCTGGTGCCGGCGGCGAAGGCGTAGGCCCAGTTGAGATCCCAGACGGCGATGACGGCCGATCCGGCCAAGGGGCCCAGGAAACCGCCGATACGGAAGACGCCGCCCAGGCTGGACAGGGCCCGGGCCCGGAAGAAGAGGGGCACGGCCTCGGTGATGTAGCTCTGGCGGGCCAGGCCGAAGACCGACCCGGCCGGCCCGAAGCAGAACACGGCCAGGCAGAGCAGGGGCAACGAGGTGGCCACGAAGGCTAAGCCGAGGCAGGCCGCGTCCCACAGACAGGCCGCCACGATGGCCCGTTTCTCACCCAATCGGGTGGCCACCCAACTGGCCGGCAGGTCGCCCGCCAACTGGCCCAAGGCGGACAGGCCGGTGATCAAAGCCGACAACTCGATCGACGCCCCCATGTCCAGGGCCGACAGCGCGATCAACGGCGTCGTGGCCCCATGGCCGATCGAAGACAACCCAGTCGGCCCGTAGGCTGATAGCGCGAACCGTCTCCAACCGCCCTCAGGGCGTACGGGTATGTCAGGCATCGGCAGCACTCTAGCGTCAGACATCTCCCTAACACGACACTAGCCCTTGTCCGGGCGGCCCGACCGATAGAATCAGTCTCCGGTCCATCGTCTTGGCCCCATTAGCTCAGTGGATAGAGCAGCAGACTTCTAATCTGTCGGTCGGAGGTTCGAATCCTCCATGGGGCGCCCGGCGCCACGGGAGGCCCGGTAATGCCAGAATGGGCCTCAGGCGACAGCTTCGGCGACCGGCTGGTTTGTGAGGAGGCTTCATGGACAGCCTGTTCGACATCATGTTCACCCGTCAGATCACGTCTGGCTGGCGTTGGCGGTTCGGCGATCCGGCCCACCTGACGTACATCGTGCTCTGCCTGGTGGCGGCGGTCTGGGCTCTGAGGGCCTTGGCCCGGATGCCGCGCGCCCAGGGCGAACGGGCGCTGCGCTGGTTGGCCTGGGCGGTCTTCACCATGTGGATCATCCCGCCGGTGCTGATGTGTCTGACCGACACCGGCGAGCGCTGGATCGACCATCTGCCCTTGCACCTGTGCTCGTCGGCCTGCATCATCATCCCGGTCGCCCTCCTGACCCATAACCAAGTCCTGCTCAATTACTCCTTCGGCCTCAGCTTCCCGGGCGCGGTGGCGGCCATCCTGACGCCGGGCGAGATGTACCGCTCCCTCAGTTGGGCCGGCGTCCATTACTTCCTCTTCAACTTCTCCCATCTGCTGTTGATCGTGGCCGGCCTGGGGGCCATCGCCGTCGGGGTCTTCCGGCCCAGTTGGCGTTATTACCCAGCTGTCATCGGCGTCGGCATGGCCCTCATGGTGGTGGCTTACCCGATCAACAAGTGGCTGGGCTCGAACTACATGTTCGTCAATTGGCCCGAGCCCGGCACCATCTTGGAGACCTTCGCCGGCCTGGCCGGCAATCCGGGCTACGTCTTCCTCCTGATCGCCATGGGGGCGGTCGTGGTGGCCCTGTTGTACTCCATCTGGTCCGTCGTCGCCCGGCTCAGCCGGCCCCGAGTGGGTTCGCGCTAGCGGCGCCGGGGCGAGAGAGCTGGCCCGCCGTCGTAAATCGCCCGCCGTCGTGCCCCCGCTCGTACGTAACCGCCCGGTCGCGCAGGCCCCCGTCGTCGATTGAGCAGTCGTGACTCCCGACACTCCGAAACAAGAGTCGTAACCCTCCGATCGCGCGAAGGGACTCTGGGACATCGCCTTCCAATCCACCCTCGGACGTCGTGACTATCCTGTCGCGCGAAGGGGCTCGGCCGGGCGACGCAGTCACACTTGGCGGCTGAGCGGCGGGGCTTCGACCAGGCTCAGACCACGGCGGCGGTGGACTCGCGGACCGACAATTGGGGGCTGATGATGACGCGGTGGACCGGTCGGCCGGGGTCCTCGAAGCGGGCGATCAGGAGGTCGACGGCGGCCGCCCCGAGGGCCTGACGGGCTGGTCGCACCGCCGTCAGGGCGGGGGTGAACAGCCCGGCCAGCTCATCGTCGTAGGCCACGATGGAGATGTCGTCGGGCACCCGTCGGCCCCGGCTCTCCAGCTGTTGGAGCAAGCCCATGGCCTCCCGGTCGGAGTGGACCAGCAAGCCGGTGGCGCCGAGGTCGTCACAGCGGTCGATGATCTCTTCCAGGGCGGCGGCGAAGCCGGGGGTGCGATGGTCGGGGATGTGGACGGCGAAGGCGTTCTCAGCCGCCAGTTCGTCGCAGGTCCGTTGCCAGCCGACCTTGATCTTGCTGGTGGTGGGGCTGGTCGGGGAGACGACCAAGCCGAGGCGGCGGTGGCCCAGCTGCCACAGGTGCCAGACCGCCATGGCGGCCCCCAGGGCGTGGTCGGTCACGACCGATTCGACCGGTTCGCCGGTCGGGCCCAACTGGGCCTCCCGTTCCACCAGCACACTGGGCACGGGCTGGGCGGCCAGCCAGGCCATCACCTCGTCGGCGTGCGGCCCCTTGGTGTTGGGCACCGCGATGACGCCCCGCACGTCCTCGGCCTCGAACAGCGGAGCCAGGGCGGGCCGCTCGTCGACGCTCTCATACGAGTGCCCGCGCAGCAGTAGACGCAAACCCAGTTGACGAGCCCGGGCCTCGGCCCCCCGGGCCACCTCCGGCCAGTAGAAGTCCAGGCCTGGCGCCAGCATGGCCACCTGGCCCTCGTTCATCAGGCCGGCGCCGGCCAGGTTGGGCTGGGACAGGCTGAGGGCGGACGGGATGGAGGCGCCGCCGTGGGTGCGCTCGATCAGACCGTCGCTCTCCAGCCGGGCCAGGTCACGGCGCACGGTGACGGCGTTGACGTCGAGCCAACTGGCCAGGTCGGTGACGCGAGCCGAGCCGCGCTGGCGTAGCAGTTCGAGCAAGCGTTCGCGCCGGGGGGCCGGCAGGTCTCGCTGGTCCGTCATCATGGCCAGTGCCTCTCAGTTCGACTGTCTTGGGTGTAGGGCCGCACTCGAAGTCGATTCTTGCACGTTTCTGCACGGATCCTGATCGTTTGAGGCTCGGCGGCAGACCACGGTCAGGTGGGGCTCGGCCAATCCGGTCAGATCGAGCCGCAGCCGGGTCAGGGCCTCGCCCCAGACCCCAGTCAGCATGGGATCGTCCAACTGACGCCGCTCCAGGCTGGCGACGGCCTGGGCCGGGCTCCACTCCAGGCTGAGGCGCGAACCGTTGAGGGCGGTCACCAGCAGCCGGCCGGGGGCGACCGGCTGGACCGACCCGGCCAGCAGGAAGCGGGCCTCGGTCGGGCCGCCGTCCGGTCCCATCGGGCCGCCGTTTGACCCCGTCTCAGCGCCGTCCGGACCAGCGGCTCCGCTGTCCGGTCCCGTCTCAGCGCCGTCCAGACCCACCGTCTCGGGACCCGGCCGCGTCGTCCAGCGCCAGCGGTCGTCGATGACGACCCGGGAATCCGGTCCGGCCCGTTCCAGCCGGACCAGGCGGCGCCAACTGGCCAGGTCGGGGCAGTCGTAGGCCCCGGCCAAGTCGCAGCTGAACTCGGCCACTTCGTCCCCCAGTTCGGCCTGGACGTCGCTGGCGGCCCACTGGCGGCCGACCGGTTGGGAACGGCCGGCCACCAGTGGCACGTTGTGCCAGTCGCTGACCATGGTCCAGATGGCGTAACGGTCCGGTCCGAAGGTTTGGGCGGTGTACGTCGGGCGCCCGGCGTCGACCAGCACAGGGACGCCGTCGAGGGCGACGATGACGCCACCGACGTCGTTGTGGTTGTGGTTCTCACCGTTGTGCCCAGCCTTGGCGCTGACGGTCAGGCCATCCGTCAGGCCGGCCTCCTGGCGGGCCAGGAAGACCTCGGTCGAAGCCAGGAAGAACTGCCGGGGCAGGGGCGAGACGCCGCCGGCCAGTCCCCAGTCCGGGTCGGTCCAAGCCAGCAGGAAGCGGCCCAGGCCGTCGGCCAGATCGGCCACCGGCTGGCCCGGGGTGAGTTGGGCGCGGGCGTGGTCGATCGCCGCCTGGTCGCCCACCCGCTGGGCCAGACGTTCCAACACCGCCCAGGGCTGTTGTCCGACGGGCTTGGCCGAGGCGTCGGCGTAGTTGACGTGCCAAGGTCCGCCCAGGTGCATCCGATAGGGGAAGGCGACGGTCTGGCGCACCGACTCCAAACCGAAAGCGTTAAGGCGGCCTTGACTAGCCCAAGCGATCAGGTCGAGCGCCTCCAGCAGGCGGCAGGCCCCCTGCCACCAGTAGCCGTAGCCCTCGTCCACGGCCCCGTCGTCGGGCAGGGCGGCCAGGTAGCGGTCGAGCCCTTGGACGGCCCGGGCGGCGACCTGGCCTAGCTGCTCGTCCGATTGGCACAGGACCAGGGCCCCGGTCAGGATGTTGCCTTGGATCCAGGGGCTCCAATTGTGGACCGGCTGGTCTTGGCCCAGCCAGTGCCAGTCCGACCGGTTCAAGAAGGGTTGGAAGACGCGCCGGTCGGCCTCTTGGCGCAGGCGCCGGCGCAGACCGGGATAGGCCTTCTCCAACCGGGCTCCCAGCAGATGGTCGATCCAGGCCAATTGGCTGACCACTTCGCCCGCCCCCAGGTCGAGGAAAGGCCGGTCGACCTGAGGCAGGACGGAGCCTGAGCGGGCGTAGGCGTCGTCGTGGGCCGGCCAGCACCAACTGCTCTGCTCGCAGAGCAGGATCAGCCCGTCGGCCACCTGGTCGATCCAGTCCGCCCGGTCGGTCGTCAGCGCCATCACGACGGCCCGGCTGAGCCGCTCGACGCGGGCGAAGAGAGCGGTCTGGTACTCCTCCCGGTCGCCGTCGCGGTGGTACCGGGCCCAGGCGTGGGCCAAGGCTCCGGGCCAGGGCTGGCCGAGGTCGGCCTCGGCCCGGGCCGACAACTCGGCCCAGGTGACCTGGTCGCCGCGGGCGGCGATGGCCCGCCAATAGGCCCGGTCTTGGCCCGGCGACAAGGGCAGGGAGGCATTCTTCAGGAGCTGGCTCCAGTCCGCTGCGCTCAGGCCCGGCCATAACCGGCTCAAGGGGCCGGTCCCACCGTCCGCCATCTCGCTCCCTCCTCCACGTCGAGGTCAGTCCGGTCGAGGCCGGCGCCGCGCCGGCCGGGTCGACTGGCCGCCGGCCGGTCAGCGACGGCACGCCGACGAGCCGGCGCCGCGACCTGGACGACCCAGGCCTAGCGGCGCCTAGCCGCCGTACGGGCCGGTCGGTAACAGCCAGCGTGATCGTATCGTGATCATATCGGATCATTTGAGTGGTTGACTAGACCAACTCTGTGTGATTGAGTGTGTTTATGATCATTCATAGATGATCGCGCAGCTTTCCCGGCCGGAACACCCGACGAAAGGCTCATAGTGGAGCACCCCGTGGTTGGAACTGACGCTGGCAGACCGACTTGGCCAGACCATCCGACCGCGCCCTGGACCGGCTGGGGGAGGTCCCAATGGGCCGACTTGGCCGATCGTCTGTTGTTGTCGCTGCGGCCCTGGGCCTCGCCCGGGCATGGCCGTATCACCCCACCCGGCCGTCCCGGCGGCTACGGCCATGCCATCGATGGTTTGGAGGGCTTCGCCCGTAGCTTCTTGATGGCCGGCTTCCGCTTGGCCGGCCAAGCCGGCGTCGACCCCGACAACCTGGCCGAGTGGTACGCCGAGGGCATCAGGGCCGGCTCGGACCCGGGCGCCCCGGACCGCTGGGTGCGACTGACCGAGCATCCCCAGGCCAAGGTCGAGGCCGCTTCCATCGCCCTCATCCTGGACTGGACCAGACCTTGGATCTGGGACCGTTTGGACGATGCGGTCCAGCAGCGGGTGGTGGATTGGTTGGCCCCGGCGGTGGGCGACGAGACCTATCCCAAGACCAACTGGCTGTGGTTCCGGGTCGTGGTCGAGACCTTCCTGCGCTCCGTCGAGGGCCCTTGGTCCCCGGACGACATCGCCTCAGACCTCGATCTGCACGACTCCTTCGCCCGCGCCGACGGCTGGCTGGCGGACGGTCCGGAACGCTCTTTCGACCATTACGTGGGCTGGGCCCTCCACCTCTACCCGACCCTCTGGCTGCGGATGCGGGGAGCCGGCGACCTGGTCTCGCCCGAGCGCCGCTTGAGCTACCGCGACAGCCTCGACCGCTACCTGATGGACGCCGTCCACCTGGTCGGCGCCGACGGCGGCCCGCTGTTCCAAGGCCGCTCCTTGATCTATCGCTTCGCCGCCGCCGCCCCCTTCTGGGTCGGGGCTCTAGCCGAGGTCCCCTCGAGCGATCCCGGTCTGCTGCGGCGGGCCGCCTCCGGGGTGGTGTCGCACTTCGTGGCCCATGGGGCGCCGGACGCCGACGGCCTGTTGACCATGGGCTGGCACGCTCCCTGGCGCGCTTTAGCCCAGTCCTACTCCGGTCCCGGTTCGCCCTACTGGGCGGCTAAAGGCTTGCTCGGTCTGGCCTTGCCGGGTGACCATCCGGCCTGGACCAGTCTGGAACAGCCGCTGCCGGTCGAGCGGGGCGACTTCGTCCGCCTGATCGAGGCCCCCGGTTGGGCCGTCTCCGGCACCGTGGCCGACGGCCTGGTCCGGATCGCCAACCATGGCTCGGACCACGCTCGCCCCGGCGATCAGGTCGGCGACTCGCCCTTGTACGCCCGTCTGGGCTACTCCACCGCCACCGCCCCCTTGCTCGACGAGACCGCTTGGATCGAGCCGCGGGAACAGTCGGTCGGCCTGATCGACCAAGCCGGCCGGGCCAGCCACCGGGCCGGTTGGCGACGGTTGGCGTCTGGCTTGGACGAGGCCGACGGCCTGGTCTGGTCGGCCAGCCAGGCCCAAGCCCACTGGATCGACCCCGCCCCCGAGCAGGTCCGGCACGGCTCGGGTTGGACCGGAGCGGTCCAACCGGCCGGTCAACTGACCGTCCTGTCGCTCCTGCGCGGTCCCTGGGAGATCCGGGGCGTCCGGGTCGACCGGGTCGATCACCCCGCCTCCAGCCTGCGACTGGGCGGCTGGCCTCTGACCGGTCCCGCAGTCGAAGTCGGTCGGATAGATCCGGTCACGCTCGCCACCGCGACCAGCGCCTCTGACGCAGCGACTAGCGCCTCTGACTCGGCCCCCGTCGCCCGCTCGGCCAGCGATCCGCTCGGCGCCGTCGTTCTGCGCCGATCCGACCTGCGCTCAGACCTAGTCGCTCTGACCGCCCCGGCCGTGGGCCAGGCCGCTCGCCGCCCGCAGGCCAGCCCCTTGGGCGACCCGGCCTGGGCGCCCACCCTTGATCTCCCGGTCCAAGCCGGCCAATGGGTTTTCGCCCTGGTCGGCCTGACCGGGTGTCCGTCGACTGAGACCAAACTGGCTGCGGTCTCGATCGACGGACTCGGCTCGACCGTCGTCGTCACCTGGCCCGACGGCCGTGTCACTCGTTCGCAACTGCCCGACCTCATCGATTAGATGACCGATCCGACTGACCTGGGTCCTCTCCCTAGATCAGCCCCTTGAGACGAAGCCAGCCTCAAGTTCCGACGTCACCCAGAGGAGAAATCAATGAAGAAACGTCTGTTGACCATAGCGGGAGCCGTGGTCGCCAGCGGCGCCCTGGCCCTGTCCGGCTGCAGCAACAACAACAACGGAGGCGACACTCCTAGCGATGGCCCCATCACCTTGACTGTCTCGGGCTGGTCACTGCAGACCACGCCGGAATTCCAGGTCCTGGCCGACGCTTTCACCGCCGCCAACTCCGATATCAAGGTCGAAGTCGTCGAGTACGACGCGGCCGATTACCAGACCCTGATCCAGGTCGACATGTCGGCCGGCAAGGCTCCTGACATCATCACCATCAAAGAGGCCAAGGTGACCTATTCCTGGGCCACCGGCGGCCAGCTGCTGGACATCTCCGATGTCGTCAGGGCTCTGCCCGCCAACGTCTCCGGCGCCGGCTCTTACGCCGTCAACGGTGTCAACTACGGCGCTCCTTACCGGCAGGACTCCTGGGTTCTGTTCTATAACAAGGATCTGTTCGACGCCGCCGGCGTGGCCTATCCGGACGGCCAGTGGACCTGGGACGACTACGCCAAGGCCGCCCGCGACGTGACCGCCGCGCTCAAGGCCGCCGGCTCTCAGGCCGTCGGCGCCTACGAGCACTCTTGGCAGTCCACCCTGCAAGGCTTCGCCAACGCTCAGTCCCCGGGGGCTGACCTCTTCAGCGGCAAGTACGACTACCTCAAGCCCTACTACGAGCGCGTCCTGGCGCTGCAGAACGATGGCGCTCAGCCCACCTTCGGCACCGTCACCACCAACAAGCTGACCTATCAGGGCCAGTTCGGCAAGCAGCAGTCCGCCATGATGGCGATGGGCTCCTGGTATGTCGCCACCCTGGTCACCCAGCAGAAGGGCGGCGAGGCCGACGACTTCAAGTGGGGCATCGCGCCAGTGCCGCAGTACAACAGCTCGACCTTCGCCAAGCCGGTCACCTTCGGTGATCCGACTGGCATGGGCATCAACGCCAAGATCGATTCGGCCAAGCTGGACGCGGCCAAGAAGTTCCTGACCTTCGTCGCCTCCGAGCAAGCCGCCGTCGCGCTGGCCGAGATCGGCATCGTCTCCTCGGTCACGGGCGACGCCGTCACCGACGCCTATTTCGCTCAGGCCGGCCTGCCGACCGACGAATTGTCGCGCGACGCCATGAGCAATCATGAGACCAAGCCGGAGAACCCGCAGGGCGAGAACATCGCCGCCATCCAAACCATCCTGGGCGCCACCCACACCGCCGTCATGTCGGAGTCGCAATCCGTCGACGACGCCATCGCGGAGGCTCAGGACCGGGTCGCCAACGAGGTCGGAATCTAGCCCCGGGCTGATCCGTCCATCCATCTGAGTCGGTTGGGGGCGGCGCCCGCCGCCCCCAACCGCCGCCCAACCCTCGTCCCATCGATTCATTCCGAAGGAGGTGACCTTTGACCACAGTCGTCGAACCCGTCGCCCCAGTCGTCGAACCCGACCCCAAGCGTCGTCGCAACCGCTTACGCCGGCGTAACACGGTCAGCGGTTGGACCTTCATCTTGCCCAACTTCGTAGGCTTCGCCCTGCTCACCTTGGTGCCGATCGTGGTCCTGTTCTACATCTCCTTCACCAATTGGAACGCCTTCGGCGCGGCCGACTGGGTGGGGCTGAAGAATTACTCCCGCCTGTTCAAGGACCGCAGCTACCGGGTGGCCCTGTGGAACACGGTTTACTACACCGTCTTCCACCTGCCCCTGACCCTGGCGGTGTCCTTGGGCCTGTCCCTCTTGTTGAACCGCAAGATCAAGGGCGTGGCCTTCTTCCGCACCGCCGCCTTCTTCCCCTACATCACCTCGGTGGTGGCCATCGCCATCGTCTGGAACCTGCTCTTCAGCCCGGAGTACGGGCCGATCAATCAGATCCTGAGCTTCGTCGGAGTCGACAACCCACCGCGCTGGACGGTCTCGGCCAACTGGTCGATGCCGGCCATCATCATCGTGGCCACCTGGCGCGAGATGGGCTATTACATGATCCTGTTCTTAGCCGGCCTCCAAGCCATCCCCCGTGAGCTGTACGAGGCCGCCCGGGTCGACGGAGCCTCGGCCTGGGGCCGTTTCCGCAACGTCACCCTGCCCTGTCTGAGGCCGACCACCTTCTTCGTCACCGTCATGCTGTCGATCGAGAGCTTCAAGGTCTTCGACCTCATCTTGGTCATGACCGACGGCGGCCCGGGCCAGTCGACTTACGTCCTGTCGCAGATGATCTTCAACAAGGCCTTCGTCGAGAATCAGTTCGGCTACGCCTCGGCGGTGTCCGTCTCCTTGTTCGTCATCTGTCTGGCCATCACCATCTTCCAGTTCTTGATCAACCGGAGGAGCGAACGATGAGCCCGCGCCTGACCCCCGAGCGGATCCCCACCTCCGGCGTCACCAGCCGGCCTCGCTCGAGAGGCCTGAACCGTCTCAGCAAGGGCGCTCTCTACACCACCTTGATCGCCTCGGCCGCCTTCCTCTTGATGCCCTTCTTCTGGATGCTGATGAGTTCGCTGAAGAAGGACAACGACGTCTTCACAGTGCCGATCCGTTGGATCCCAGAGATCTTCGAGTGGCACAACTACGTCGACATCTGGGTCAACGCCGACATGGGGATCTGGCTCAAGAACACCATGATCCTGTCGATCGTGGTGACCTTCCTGCAGGTCTTCACCGGCTCCTTCGCCGCTTACGGCTTCTCCCGCATCCGCTTCCCCGGCCGGAACGCCCTCTTCCTCGGCTACGTCGCCACCATCGCCGTGCCCTGGCAGGCCTACATGGTGCCGCAGTTCATCATGCTGTCGAAGGTCGGTCTGACCAACACCTTGTGGTCCATGATCGCCTTGCAAGCCTTCGGCGCCTTCGGCGTCTTCTTGATGAAGCAGTTCTACGAGACGGTGCCGGAGGAACTGAGCGAGGCCGCCCGGGTCGACGGTCTGAGCGAATTCGGCATCTACCGGCGCATCATGCTGCCCTTGTCGGTGCCAGCCATCGCCTCACTCGCCCTGCTGACCTTCGTCAAGACTTGGAACGACTACCTGGGGCCGCGCATCTACCTGCGCGACCGTGACCTCTTCACCATCCAGCTCGGTCTCAAGACCTTCACCGCCGACCCGCAGCACGCCTCTCAATACGCTCTCGTCATGACCGGATCGGTCCTATCGGTGGTGCCGATCGCGATCATCTTCATGGCCGGCCAACGCTACTTCGTGGAAGGCATCGCGACCTCTGGAATGAAGGGCTGAGCCGATGCGCTCCAGTTTCGGCGCCGCCTTCCTGGCCATCAGCGGCACCTGTTACGTCATCCTGGGCGTCGACTTCATGTTGTTGTTGACGACTTGGCCGGTGACGGCGTTGCTGGTGGCGACCGACCTGAGGCAGTCCTGGTTGGCCTTGGTCCTAGTCAGCCCGCTCTTGGCCCCGGCCGGGGCGGCCGCTTGCACGGTCTTCCGGGGCTTTTGGCTAGACGGCTCGGCCAATGTCTTGAGCGGCTTCGCCAAGGCTTGGTGGCGGGCTCGCCCGACTCTGCTGATCGGTCTGGCCGGGGCGGGCCTGGGCGGCGTCCTAGTGGTCGACGCCCAGTTCGTCGCCACCAGCCCGTGGGGGGCTTTGACCTTGCCCCCGCTGGCGGTGGTCACGGTCCTGGCCGGACTGGTCTTCCCCTACGCCTTGGTGGCCTGGAGCGAGTACCCCGGCTTGAAGGCCCGTCACGCCCTGCGAGCCGCTCTCCTGGTGGCGGTCCGGCGCTGGCCCTCCAGCCTGGTCTCGCTGGCCGCTCTGACCCTCCTGGTCGGTCTCTTCGCCGTCCGCCCGGTCCTGGTCGCCTTGGCCTTGCCGGCTCCAGTCTTGTATATCGTCTGGGCTGGCGCCCGACGGGGTTTGACCAGTCTGAGACCCGATCTACCATGGTTGCCACAGACCCACCAGGCCGGGCCGGTCCCAGTCGTATCCCCGGCTGGGACTCGTACCGTCGTCCCCCGACCCGGTGGGGCCAGCCTGGCCCTGTCCCCTGGATCAGCTCAGACCCGTTGAAGGAACCAAGACCTATGGCATTGACCGTGACCTCGCCCGACCTGCGCCAGTCCGTCCCCGATTGGCCGGTCAGCATCGACCAGGCCGTCAGCCAACTGCGCCGCCAAGACGAGGCCTTCGGGGCGGCCTTCCCGGACGACACCACGGTCGAGGGCCTATACCGGCCCCGCCCGGCTTGCGCTGGTTTCGCCGCCGGGGCCAACCGGGGCTGGACGACCGGTTTCCGGACCGGCTTGCGCTGGCTGGCTTACGACTGGAGCGGCGACGACTTCTTCCGCCAGGGGGCCGAGGCCGACGTGGTCGATTTCACCCGCCGGGTCGAGGCCGGGCTGGACACCGACACCCACGACCTCGGTTTCCTCTACACCCTGTCCTGTGTGGCGGCCGCCCGTCTGACCGGCGACCCAGCCGCCATCGCGGCGGGTCTAGCCGCCGCCGACCGTTTGATGGGTCGGATCTGCCAGCCGGCCGGTGTGGTCCAGGCCTGGGGCGACCTGACCGACCCGGCCCAGCGGGGCCGGACCATCATCGACTCGCTCATGAACATGCCGCTGCTCTACTGGGCCTCCCAGGCCAGCGGCCGGCCGGACTACGCCGCCGCCGCCCACCGGCACGCCAGCCAGTTGCGCGATCACATCGTGCGACCGGACGGCTCCACCTTCCACACCTTCTATTGGGACCCGACCGACGGCCGGCCCTTGGGCGGCGCCACCGCCCAAGGCCACGCCGACGACTCCTGCTGGGCCCGGGGGCAAGCTTGGGGCGTCTTGGGCTTCGCCCTCAATTTCCGCTACAGCCGGGACGACTCCTTCTTGGTGGCGGCCGGGCGTTGCCTGGATTATTTCCTGGCCCATCTGCCGGGCGATCAGGTGCCGTACTGGGACCTCGTCTTCGGCGACGGTTCGAGCCAGCCTAGGGACAGCTCAGCCGCCGCCATCGCCGCCTGCGGGTTGCGTGAGCTGTCCTCGCATCAGCTGGACCAGGCCGCCGGTCTGATCGGCCGGGCCGACGCCATCACCAGTTCGCTGGTGACCGGCTACTCCCACCGGACGGCGCCGCGATCGAACGCTCTGCTCTTGCACGGCGTCTACGACCTACCTAAGTCGGTCGGTGTGGACGAGGCCAGCCTGTGGGGCGATTACTTCTATTTGGAGGCCTTGCTGCGGGCGGCTCGCCCCGGCTGGCTGGGCTACTGGTGAGCGGGGCGAGCGGGCGGTGGGGACCGCCCAGCGGCGGCGGCCACTCCTAGCCCGCACGACTTCGACTATGCGACCGACCGTAATGGAAAGGACACGCGAGATGATTCTCAATCAATTCAAGCTGGAGGGCCGGGTGGCCCTGGTGACCGGCTCCGGGCGCGGCTTGGGTCAAGCCACCGCTGTCGCCTTGGCTGAGGCCGGGGCCGATGTCGCTCTGCTCGATCTGAGCGCGCCGAGCGAGACGGCGGCCCAGATCGAGGCTCTGGGCCGACGCTGCCTGACCATCGCCTGCGATCTGGGTCAGGCCAGCCCGGCCGATCTGTCCGGGGTGGTCGACCAGGTGGTGACCGGCTTGGGCCGGATCGACATCCTGATCAACAACGCCGGCATCATCCGTCGGCAGGCGGCCGTCGAGTTCAGTCAGGCCAACTGGGACGATGTCCTGGCCATCAACTTGGACGCCGTCTTCTGGCTCAGCCAGGCGGCTGGTCGGATCATGCTGGCCCAGGGCTCGGGCAAGATCGTCAACATCTGCTCCATGCTGTCTTTCCAAGGCGGCGTCATCGTGCCCAGCTACGCCGCCACCAAGCACGCCGTGGCCGGTGTGACCAAGGCCCTGGCCAATGAGTGGGCCGGGCGGGGCGTCAACGTCAACGCCATCGCGCCCGGTTACATGGCGACCGACAACACCGCCCCGCTGCGGGCCGACTCCGGCCGGTCGGAGTCGATCTCGGAGCGCATCCCGGCCGGCCGGTGGGGCACACCGGCGGACGTGGCCGGGCCGATGGTCTTCCTCTGCTCGGCGGCGGCCGACTACGTCCACGGCGCCATCTTGACGGTGGACGGGGGCTGGCTCAACCGCTGAGCCAGCCCGCTCGACCCCGGTCAGCGCAGTTCGGTGACCGGGGCGGGGTCCATGTCGTCGAAGGTCTTGTTCTCGCCCGCCATGGCCCAGACGAAGGAGTAGGCGGCGGTGCCGACCCCGGAGTGGATCGACCAGCTGGGGGAGATGACGGCCTGGCGGTCGGCCACCACCAAGTGGCGGGTCTGATCGGGTTGGCCGCAGAGATGGATGACGCGAGCCTGGGGAGGCAGGTCGAAGTAGAGGTAGCACTCAGTCCGGCGGTCGTGGGTGTGGGCCGGCATGGTGTTCCACATGTTGCCGGGGTGGAGGCTGGTGACTCCCATCACGACCTGGCAGGAGGCCACTCCGTTGGCGTGGATGTACTGGTTGAGGGTGCGCCGGTTCGAGGTCAACTGGTCGCCCAGTTCCCGGACCGTGCCTTGGCCGGGCTCGACCAGGACGGTCGGGTAGCTGGTGTGGGCCGGGGCCGAGAAGAGATAGAAGGCGGCCGGCTGGCCGGGATCGGCGCTGCTGAACTCGACCTCGCCGGCGCCCCGGCCGATGTAGAGGCAGGCTCCGTGGTCGAGCTGGTGGTCGACCCCGTCGACTAGGACCGTGCCGGGTCCGCCGACGTTGACCAGGCCGGCCTCACGCTGCTCGAAGAAGGTCGCGGCGCGCAGTTCGGGCGGCGCCGCCAACTGGATCGGGCCGCTGACGGGTTGGATTCCGCCCAAGACGATGCGGTCGTGGTGGGTGTAGACCAGGCGGGTCTGGTCGGGCGCGAAGACCTGTTCGAGCAAGTACTTCTGACGTAGTCCGGCGCTGTCCAGGCCGGCCATCTGCTCCGGCGCGGTGGCGTATCGCTGTTCCATCGGACCCTCCTTCGGTCAGGTGCCAGGTCTGCCGCCCGAGCGGCGGAAGACCTCGGACCCATCCTAAGACCGAATGATCACAAGCGCACTCGATCATGCAGAGATGATCTAGGTTGGCCCAGAAGTGATCTCATACGAACATGGCGTACGGACTAGTGTCCGTACGCCCGGCTCTCGCCCCATCCGCCGGGCTGAGCCGTCCGGTTGGCTCAGATCGCCACCGGACAAGGGGCGACGTCAGCCACTAAGACAACTATCGGTTTCAATGATCGGCCCCATCGTGGTAGAGTTGCCCCAGTGGAGGGGAGTATCTCCCCGTGGGGGATTCGTCACCACGTCCGGTCCAACCGGTCCGGGTCCTCCGGTTCGCGTCTTGGCTGAGCGAGAGAGACCTCCAGACGTGTTTGGTCGCGCTCTGGAGAGGACGCTCTATGCAAGTTCACATCGTGACGTGGGTCGTCTCGTTCGCCGTCGTCATCGGTGTCATCGCACTCGATTTCTTTTTCCACGTCCGTCAGCCCCATGTGCCCAGCTTCCGGGAGTCGGTGACTTGGATCGGCATCTACGTCTCGGCCGCCATCTTGTTCGGCGTCGGTCTCGGCCTGGCGTCGGGCTGGTCGTCGGCCGGCGAGTTCTTCGCCGGCTATTTCACCGAGGAGTCCCTCTCCCTGGACAACCTCTTCGTCTTCATGCTGATCATGACCAAGCTCAAGGTGCCGCGCGAAGCCGAGCAGAAGGTGCTGCTGGTCGGGATCTCCTTGGCTTTGGTGTTGCGGGCCATCTTCATCTTGATCGGGGCGGCCGTCATCGAGCGCCTATCGGCCATCTTCTACCTCTTCGGCGCCTTCCTGGTCTACACCGCCGTCAAATTGGTGGTCGACCATTACCGCAAGGATGAGACGGCCGCCTACAAGGAGCCGCGCCTGGTGACCTGGCTGCGCCGCTGGCTGCCCACCACGCCCGACTACGTCAGCGACCGGGTCGTGGTGCGGCACGAGGGCAAGCGCCACTTCACCCCTTTGTTCATGGTCATGGTGGCGATCGGTTCGACCGACCTCCTCTTCGCCATGGACTCCATCCCGGCCATCTTCGGCCTCACCCACGAGCCCTACCTGGTCTTCATGGCCAACGCTTGCGCCCTGCTCGGCCTGCGCCAGATCTATTTCCTGATCGGCGGCTTGCTGGACCGTCTGGTCTACCTACCGCAGGGCTTATCCGTCATCCTCGGCTTCATCGGCGTCAAACTGGTCCTGGAGGCCTTGGCCGTCAACGAGTTGCCCTTCCTCAACGGCGGCCGGCCGATCCACCTCTGGGAGCCCTCTCTCGAAGTCTCGCTGGGCGTCGTGGTCGGCACCTTGGTCCTAGTCGTGATCGCCTCGCGGATCAAGACCGCGATCGATCGCCGTCGAGCCGGTTGAGACGCCGCCGGAGCGTTCAACCGTTATCCTGTCTAGGTGTCAGTCGTCAACGCCGTCAGCCCTCGGACGGTGGCCTATCAGCGGTGCCGGGCGGGTGTCCCCGCTCCTGGCAGCCGGCCCGGTCTAGCTTGGCGGGTCCTGCGCAGCCGCTGGACTTGGACGCTGCTGGCCGTCGGCTTGGCTTGCCTGTGGTGCGGCTGGCAGATTTATCGAACCGTGACCGCGCCAGTCGCCCAGACCGGTGGTTTGACCGTCCCCGGGCTCAACGACGACGCCATCCGGCAGTCGGCCGGATACGCCCTTCGGACCTTGCTCCCCCTGACCGCCCTCTTCCTCCTGGCCGACCGCTTTCGGCCCCAGCGTCTCTTGATCTGGTCGATCGCCCTGCTCTGGGGCGGTCTGGTGGCCGTCGAACTGTCCTTGACCATCAACACCTGGGTGTCTGAGCGGATGGCCGTGGTGGGCCAAGTCAGCGGCACCATGCAGGAGCGCACGGCCATCTACGTGGCCCCTTTCGTGGAGGAGGCGTCCAAGGCCACCGTCATCTTCCTGATCGCCTTCCTCGACCGGGGCCGTATCACCAGTCGGCTGTCCGGCGTCGTCTTGGCCGGCCTCTCGGCGGTCGCTTTCGCCTTCAGCGAGAACATCATCTATTACGCCCGAGTGATCGTCTACGGCTCGTACACCGAATCGGCCGGAAACGTCCACGCCGCTCTGATGGAGCTGGTCAAGATGCGCGGGCTGTACACCTGCTTCGGGCATCCTCTGTTCACCATGATGACCGGCCTCGGAGTGGCGGTGGCCGTGCGCCAGCGGTCCAAACTGGTCCGCGTCGTCGCCCCGCTGGCCGGTTTCATGCTGGCCGCTCTGGCGCACATGATGTTCAATTTCGTGGCCAGCCTGTCGGATCAGGAGATCCGGCTGCAGATGTATTTCCTGCTCGCGCTGCCCTTGGTGGGCGGAGCCATTCTGCTGGTGGTGATGACCTGTTTGAGTCAGGGCCGTCTGATCCGGGACCGCTTGAACGATTACGTCATGGTGGGTTGGTTGCCGGCTTCCTATCCGTACCTGTTCGCCCGTCTCAGGACCCGCGGCTGGGCCTTGGCCATGAGCCTGTGGCACGGCAGCTTCTGGTCCACCTGGCGCCTCCAGCGGGCCGTCACCGAGCTGGCTTACTTGCGCGACGCCATCACCCGTGGCCTGGTCGACCAAGGCGGATTAGGACGCGAACATGAGTTGATCGTACGCATCCGTCGCTGGAGGTCTCAACGTGCGATTGAGAATCCTCAGGGACTGAGGCCATACTTGTGGCGGCGGCGGGCGAAAAAGATAGGCTATCCAGGGCCGGTTGACCCGGCGGCGCCTTGGGCGAGCCCTGGCTTCGAAGCCGGGACGACCGGTCCGCCAGTCGGGGTGACACGGTTCACGGCGGTCGATCCACGCTGGGGACCACCAGCCTGATTGGGAGGAGGCGAAACGTGGCCAGTGCCCTGGAATCGGCTCTGGCGTTGCTGCGCGCCGCTCTCCAGGCCGTCCGGCTCGATCTGCCCTTGCCCAGCCAAGCCAGCACTGCGAGCAAGGTCAGTTACGCTCTGGGCCAGTTGGACGACTACATCCTGCCGCGACTGCGTCAGATCCAGGCCCCTCTGCTGGTCATCGTGGGCGGTTCCACCGGGGCCGGCAAGTCGACCTTGGTCAACTCCATCATCGGCCACGCCGTCTCGCCCACCGGGGTGATCCGTCCCACCACCAGGTCGCCGGTCTTGATCCACCACCCGGAGGACACGGAGTGGTTCGTGGACGACCGGATCATGCCTGGGCTGGTCCGCTCGACCAGAGCCGGCAACGACGCCCATGTCCTTAGGATCGTGGCCGATCCGGTCATGCCGCGTGGCATCGCCATGTTGGACGCCCCGGACATCGACTCGGTCGACAAAGACAATCGGACTCTGGCCACTCAGCTGCTGGCCGCCGGCGATCTTTGGCTCTTCATCACCTCGGCCGCTCGTTACGCCGACGCCGTGCCCTGGGAGTTCTTGGGGCAGGCGGTCGAGCGCAGCGCCGCCGTGGCGGTGGTGCTGGACCGTATCCCGCCCGCCGCCATGACCGAGGTGCCGGCCCACCTAGCCGCCATGATGACGGGCCGGGGGCTGGGCAATTCCCCTTTCTTCGCCGTGCCGGAGACCATCGTGGACGAGCAGGGTCTGCTGCCCGGCGTCGCCGTCGAACCGATCCGGGCTTGGCTGGCCGCCCTGGCCTCCGATCAGCGCACGCGCGGACTGGTGGTGATGAAAACCCTCGACGGCGCCATCTCCGCCCTGTCCGCGCAAGCGCCGCTGATCGTCCGTGGTCTGAAAGACCAGATCGAGGTGGTCGATGGGCTGCGCCAGAACGCCGCTCTGGCCTTCGTCGACGCCATCGAAGGGGTGACGCGGCAGATCCAAGATGGCGTCCTATTGCGCGACGAGGTCTTGACCCGATGGCAGGACTACGTCGGCGCCGGTGAGTTGACCCGTCATTTGGAGTCTCGTCTGGCCCGTTGGCGCGACCGTCTCAGTCACACCATCAAAGGCCAGCCGATTGAGGCCGACGACGCCAAGCAAGCCGTCGAATCGGGTCTGGAGGCGCTTTTGAGGCAGGCCGGCGAACGGGCTTGCGAGCGGGCCGAGGCGTCGTGGATGGCCCATCCGGCTGGACGCCTGGTGATCCAGCGCAGCGGAGCGGCTTTGGCCCAAGTCGGGCCTGATTTTCCCGCCACGGTGGCGCAGACGATCCGCGACTGGCAGTCCGACGTGCTTGAACTGGTCAGTCAGGAGGGCTCCAGCCGGCGGGTCCAGGCCCGGGTGGGGGCTCTCGGGGTGAACGCCGTCGGCGTCTCCTTGATGCTGGTGGCTTTCTCCCACACCGGTGGCTTGGTCGGAGCGGAGCTGGGCCTGGCCGGAGGCACCGCTTTGGTGGCGCAGAAGGTTTTGGAGATGGTCTTCGGGAGCGAGGCCATCCGTCGCTTGGCGGTCAAAGCCAATGAATTGCTGGACGCCAGGGTCAAGACCTTGATGTCGACCCAGCTGCAGCGTTTCACCAGAGCCTTGGAGGCGCTGCGGATAGATCCACGTTTGCCGGGCGAGATCTTGGAGGCGGCCGAATGGGTCGAGCGGTTGCGCAGCGAAGAACTCGTCAATCTCAGCTTACAGGCCGTCTTGACCACGACCGAACAGGCTGCTATCCAAGCGGTGGAGGGAGTTCGCACGACCAGCTTGGAGCAGGTCATCAACTCTCGCCAAACCATAGCGGCGCCGGCCGGAGGGAGTTGACATGACTGACACTTCAGTCAATCCTGGGCTGACTGTTCCCCAAACTTTGCGCACCTTGCAGGATCTGATCGAAGCCTGCCGGGGCCGGGCCGACGAGGCCTTGATCGATCAGGCTCAGGCCTTGGGCAATCGGGCCGACCGGCGTCTGGCCCTGTCCGGCGACACCACGGTGGTGGCCATCGCCGGAGCCACCGGGGCTGGTAAGTCGACCCTTTTCAACGCTTTGTCTCGCACCGCTCTGGCCGAGACCGGGGTGCGCCGACCGACCACCTCGCAATCCATGTCGGTCACCTTCGGCGCCTCAGACACCAGCGAGTTGCTGAGTTGGCTGGGCATCCCCAGGCGGCACTCGGCGCCGGGCCGCGACCTGACTGATTTGGTCCTGATCGACCTGCCGGACTATGACTCCACGGTCGAGCGCCACCGCGACGAGGTCGACCGTTTGGTCAGCCTGGTCGACGTCATCCTCTGGGTGGTCGATCCCCAGAAGTACGCCGACGCCGCACTGCACGAGCGCTACCTCATCCCTTTGTCCTCCCACTCCGACGTCATGCTGTTCGTGCTCAACCAGATCGACCGGGTCCGGCCCGAGCAGGTCGACAAGATCCGTTCCGACATGGCCCATCTGCTGGTCGACGAAGGCATCAGCGGGGTCGAGATCCACGCCCTCTCGGCCGCCACCGGTCAAGGCGTCGACCAAATGCGCCAGGTCCTGCGCGAGGTGGCGACCCGTAAGCAGGCCGTGGCCGCCCGCTTGCTGGCCGATGTCACGGCCATGGCCTGTCGCCTGCGCCAGGCCGTCGGCCCGGACCAGGTGCACGAGCTGCCTGAGACCGCCGTCGACCAACTCGACCAAGCCATCGCCGCCTCGGCTGGGGTGGAAGAGGTGACGCAAGCCGTCGAAGCCTCTTGGCGGCACCGGGGGGCCGTCGCCACCGGTTGGCCGATCTTGTCTTGGTGGCGTCATCTCAAGCCCGACCCGCTCCGTCGGCTCCAGCTCAAATCTGAGACTGGCCCTCCGACCGGAGTGGGCGGAGCCGGTCTCAGGAATGTCCTGCGCTCTTGGCGACCGGTGCCGCAGGCTCGCCTCGACTCGGCCCTGCGGGCCATGACGGACCAGTCGATCCAACGTCTGCCCCGGGGCTGGCAGGACGCCATCCAGCGGGCCGCCCGTCTCAACCAGGCCGAATTGCCCGATCGCCTAGACCAGGCCATCGCCGCCACTGAACTCGATTTGGACCGTCGGCCGACTTGGTGGTCGTTGGCACGGCTGTTCCAGTGGTTGTTCTTCATCGCCCTGTTGGCCGGCTTGGCCTGGTGGGGCGGGAGTCTGATCTGGTCCGCTCTACCGCGGCCGATGGCCGGCCCACTGGCTTATCCGGTGGTGTTGGCTCTGGGCGGCCTGTTGGCCGGTCTGCTGTTGTCCGGCCTGAGTCGCTTGGCGGTCGGGGCCCAGGCCCGAGCCAAGGCCGCCACCGCCAGTCGACGCCTGCGCCGGGCCATCAGCCAAGTCACGCAGCGGTCCGTCTTGGGCCCGGTCAACGAGGAACTGCGCCGGCACAACCAGGCTCAGACCGCTCTCAACCTGCTGCTGGCTCCGCGTCGCTCGGCCGCCTGACCGACAGACTGTCCCCGCGGCCGGCCCCGCCCAGGCTGAGAGCGCCGCTGCTCCGGCGCCACTCTCAGATCTGGTGGCCTGGCCGCGTTCCAGTCCAGGTCGGTCCGGCGGGCCAGGTTATGCACAGCCCGGCCGGGGCGACCGCTCGGTGTCCACAGTCTTCCGCCGGCCCCGCCGTCGGGGCCTCTCCGCCGTCATGGTCTAGGTCATCTAACACTCTAGGAGGAGACATGGATATCTCCATCACGTTGACCGGGCGACTGGGCGGCGAAGTCGATCTCAAGACCACCCGCTCAGGCGTCCCGATGGCTTCCTTCCGGCTCGGCTCGACTCCCAGGATCAGGCGCGACGACGCTTGGACGGACGGCCTGACCACTTGGATCTCGGTCGTCTGCTACCGCGCCTTGGCCGAGAACGCGGCCCAGAGCCTGAGCAAGGGCGATCCCGTCATGGTCGAGGGCCGGCTGCGCACCTCGGCTTGGACCGACCCTCAAGGCGACCGCCACGAACGTCTGGTGGTCGAGGCCAGCGCCATCGGCCACGACCTGAGCTGGGGCACCAGCCTCTATCGTCGGGCCCAGCGTCACTTGGCCGGAGCCGGGTCCGATCCGGCCGAGCCGACCGATCCGGCCGAGGCGGTCGATCCAGCCGGCCCGGCCTCTCTGGCCCAGTCCGCCGCCAGTCCCGATCCGGCCCAGTCCGACCTGGACCCAGCGGCTGGCGCGCTGGCCGCCTGAGCTGGATCCGGTCCCGCCCGGTCAGCTCGCCGCCGGGGGTCTAAGGTCCGCGACCGGGTCGGTTCGAGCCGCACGGGCGGTCTGTGCCGATTTCCGGATTATTGATTGACACCGGGGCAGTGGGTGTGTATACACTCTCCGAAAATGTCCCGGATTGGATAGCTCAAAGTCGGCGTCGCAGGTGTCGTCCGGCCTGCTTTCTAATCATTGTCACGATTTGTTATATCCGTCCCATAAGGACCGCTCCACTAGTCTTGTAACTTTTCACATTAGGAAAGGCATGATGCGAAAAACACGCAAACTGGCTCTGACGATCGGCTTAGTCCTAGCTTTGGGATCGACCGCTCTAGCGGGCTGTTCCAAGATCGACGATCCCTCGGGTCCGACTTCTGGCCCCATTCAAGCCGAGGTCAAAGACGGCGGCGAGGCCGTCTTCGCCGGCTTCATCGCCACCCCGAGGTCATGGAACCCACTCACCGCCCAAGGCGACACGACTGGCAACCGGCAGGCCCAATGGCCCTTCTATCCCCACGTCTTCTATGGAGCCTCCGACGGTTCGCTCCAGCTCAACACCGACCTCATGGAGTCGGCCGACATCGTCAGCACCGACCCCATGACGGTGGAATACAAGATCCGTCCCGAAGCCGTCTGGTCGGACGGCGAGCCCATCGACGGCGACGACTTCGCCTTCACCCAGATGGTCCAAGACCCGCGTCAGTGCGCCGATTGCCAGGCCGCCTGGACCGCCGGGTACGACCAGATGAGGCTGACCATGTCGGCTGACAAGAAAACGGTCACGGCCGTCTTCGAGAGTCCATTCACGATGTGGAAGACGCTCTTTATCGTGATTCTGCCGGAGCACGTCGCCGCCACGTATGGCGATACGGTGACCGCCTTCAATGATGGTTTCGTCAACAATGTGCCATCTATTTCAGGCGGCCCTTATGTGATCAGCGATTTCCAAGCCAATGTCTCCTTGACGATGGTTAAAAACGACAAGTGGTATGGCGCTCCGGCTCATCTTGACACAATTCATTATCGCTATATCACATCGCCCAGCGAGGTCATCACGGCTTATCAAAATGGCGAAGTGACCATTGTCTATCAGAACCCGTCGCTGGA
This sequence comes from Propionibacteriaceae bacterium, assembly GCA_031265875.1. Taxonomy (GTDB): domain Bacteria; phylum Actinomycetota; class Actinomycetes; order Propionibacteriales; family Propionibacteriaceae; genus WQYJ01. The sequence continues at coordinate 50,034 of JAISCA010000004.1, read as the reverse complement.
GACGGTCGAGAAAGCCAATTCCATCGAAGGCTCGGTGGTCGAGATCATCGGCGGGCTGACCTACTTCAACCTGATCTTCAAGACCACCGGGGACGCTTTGGGCGATCCGGTCCTGCGCTTGGCGGTGGCGCGGGCCATCGACGGCGCTGACATCGTGACTCGGATCCCGCGTCAGTACGCGCCGGAGACGCCGTTGTTGGGCAGTCTGGCCTACGCCCCCGGTCAACGGGTGTCCGATTTCACGGGCGACCCCTACCGAGACAACGCCAAGTCCGCCAACGTCGGGCAAGGCGACGTGGCCGGCGCCATCGAACTGCTGACCGGCGCCGGTTACACCATCCAGGACGGCCAACTCCACCTGCCCGACGGCACGGCTTTGCGTCCGCTCACCATCCTGACCTACGCCAGTGACAATGAGCGTGTTCAGATGGCTGAGATCTTGAACAATCAGCTCAAGGCCCTGGGCATCCAGACCGTCATCGACTCGGCCGACTCGACCCGCTACGGCACGGCCGGATTCGCCGGCGAGTTCGACATCTTGGTCACCGCCACGGCTGGCGACCTGGGCGTCCAAGCCCTCGACCAGTGGTACGGCACGGGCAAGGCCCGCAACGGTTCGGGCTACTCCTCGACCGCTTTCGACGCCTTGGTGGCCGAAGGCAACCTCGCCCTCGACCCGGCGGAGTCGGTTCGCATCCTCAACGCCATGGACGCTCTGCTGTTGGAGGAGGCGGTGGCCCTGCCGCTCTACTCGATCGGCAACGTTCTCATCCACTCGCAGCAGTTCGGCGGCATCGCGCCGTCCATGAGCAAGTACGGCATCACCTGGAGCATCAACGGCTGGGGTTTCCTGGCCTGAGACCAGCCCAGGCGGGCGGCCCCGGCGTTTGGTTTTCGGGGCCGCCCGCCTGGGGCCGTCGCTTCCGGCCGCCCGGTCTCTGCGGGCCGGCCTTCTCTTAGCTGGCCTTCTCTCTTAGGGAGTCAACGTGACCATCACCTTCCGGGTCGTGACCGACCAGGGCACGACCGAGTTCAACGACGCTTATCGCAATGTCACCGGCTCGGCCGGCTACATCGTCTGCGCCAACATCTACAACCGGGTCGTCTTGCACGAGTGGGATTCGCCGATGGTCTATCCCGACTTGGCCAAGCACTGGGAGGTGCTGGACCAGGCCCGGGTCTATCGCTTCCACCTCGACCACTCGGCCCGTTGGCAAGACGGCCAGCCGCTGACCGCCCACGACGTCGCCTACACCCACACCGAGCAATTCCAGAAGGGTTACCAGGCGGCGGCCAACCTGGCCGGCGTCAAGGCCATCGTGGAGGTCGACCGGCACACCGTGGACTACGTCCTGGAGCGCCCGGACGCCGCCTTCCTGACCAAATTGGGCAATTTCATCACCACCTTGGTCCTGCCCGCCCACCTCTACGAAGGGACCGACTGGGCGACCAATCCGCACAACCTCGATCCGGTCGGGTCGGGACCCTTCCGGGTGGCCGAGTGGGAAGTCTCAGGCAACGTCGTCTTGGAGGCGGTGAAAGACCACTGGGGGCCGCGGCCAGGCGTCGACCGGATCGAGATCATCGTGGTGGACGACATCGACGAGGGCGTGCGGATGGTCGGCCGGGGTCAAGCCGACTACATGGTGCAAGATGTCTTGACCTTCGACCGGCTCGGCCTGCTGGACGACTGTGATCCAGCCAACTTCCGCTTGACCGCCCAACATGGCGCCGGCATGGCCCGGTTGGAGTTCAACCACCGGCGAGCGCCCTGGAACGACCCTCGGGCCCGCCGGGCCATCGCCTTGACGGTCGACCGCTCGGCTTTCGACCGCACTCTGTTCGATCAGGGAGTCTCGCAAGCCTGGACCCATTACCTGATCCCGAACGTGGACTGGGCCTTCGACCCCTCGGTCAGCGCTCCGGAGCAGGACCTGGCTCAGGCCAACCGTCTGCTGGACGAGGTCGGTCTGGTCCGGGCGGCGGACGGTCAGCGACGGAGCCTGCGGCTCTACTACATGCGCACCTTCTCCTGGCACGGCGACCTGGCGCGGGCTCTGGCTCAGCAACTGGGTCAGGTCGGCATCGCGGCCGAGGCGATCGGGTTGCCCTCGCCCCAGTGGCGGGAGGTGGTCGACCAGGGCGGGGACTTCGATTTCGTGGTCTCCGGCGGCGGCATGGCCCCCGATCCGGGGATGCTGGCCAGCCGTTACACCTCGACCAGCCCCGGCAATTGGATCGGGGCCAACGACCCAGCCGTCGACGCCGCCTTCGCGGCCGCCCAGGTGACGGTGGACCAAGCCGAACGGGGCCGCCTGTTCCGCCAGGTCCAGCGGTTATGGGCCGAGTCGGTCGAGTTCGTGCCGTTGTATTGGTACGGCCACTATTTCGCCCGTAGCCCGCACTTCTTCGGTTGGGCCGACCAGTTGCAGTACTCCATCCCGTTCTGGCACTGGGGCCGGATCCGCCCGGTCAGCCCGCGAGGCGGTGAGGCCGGTCTGACCGACCGACCGTCCGCTTGAGGCGGTCGAGCCCAGTCCCACGATGGTTCGGAGCATCGCCCTCAGGGTCGTCAACAGCCTTTTGGTGCTGTTGGCGTCCTCGATCCTGATCTTCGCACTGGTGTCCTTGGCCGGCGACCCGTTGGCCGAGCTGCGGCAACAGGATCCGCCCGTCTCGCCGTCCGTGATCGCGGCCGAGGAGCACCGCCTCGGCCTCGATCTGCCCCTGCCCGAGCGTTACCTGCGTTGGATCGCGGGCGTCCTGCGGGGGGACTTCGGTCAATCCGTCTCGCCTAGCCTGGACATCGCCGCCGAGCTGGGCGGCCGGGTCCAGGTGACCCTCCGGCTGGTGGTCTTGGCCATGTTCGTGGCCATCGTCTTGGCCGTCGGGGCCGGTCTGGTGTCGGGGCTGCGCCAGAACCGATGGCCCGATCTTAGTCTGACCTTCGGCTCCTTCGTGTTGCTGTCCCTGCCCTCCTTCTGGATGGCGGTCCTGCTCAAGCAAGGCGGCATCTGGATCAACCAGACCACTGGGTACCGCGTCTTCTACACCGTCGGCTTCGAGTCGGTGCCGCCCGTGACCGGCTTCTGGAGCCACAGCCTCGACTTGGCCGGTCATCTGATCTTGCCCACCATCGTCTTGGTCTTAGTCCATCTGGCGGCTTGGACCAGGTACCAACGCGCGGCCACCATCCGGGCCTTGCAGGCCGACCACGTCAAGTACGCCATCCTGCGCGGCCTGCCCCGGGGCCAGGTCATGCGTTCCCATGTCATCCGGCCTAGTTTGATCCCGCTCATCACCATCGTCGGATTGGAGATGCCCGGCCTGTTCTCCGGCGCCATCATCACCGAGACCGTCTTCCAATGGAACGGCATGGGCGCCCTGCTGCTGGACGCCCTGCGCCGGTCCGACGTCAATGTGGTCCTGGGCTGGCTGATGGTCTCGGCCTCGGCCGTGGTCGGTTTCAATCTGCTGACCGACATCTTGTATCGCGTCATCGACCCCAGGATGAGAAGGGCCGACCATGTCTGAGCCGATCGCGCCGGCCGGGCTGAAGCCGGGCTTAGGCCCGGGTCCGGCGGCGGGCCCGGCCTCGGCTTCGGCCTGGGCGGTGGCCAGACACCGCTTCTTGCGCGATCCGGTGGCGCTGATCTCCTTGACCGTGGTCTCGGCCATGGTGCTGGCGGCCGTCTGCGGCGGTCCGCTGTGGATTTACAGCCACACCACCATCACACCCGACCTGTCGCAGCCGCCTTCGGCCGTCCATCCCTTCGGCACCGACACCTTGGGCCACGACATGTTGGCCTTGGTCTTGCGCGGTCTGCGCCAGTCGCTCTCGATCGCCTTCATGGTGGCTCTGCCGGCCACCCTGCTGGGAGTCGTGGGCGGGATCGTGGCCGGCTTCCGAGGCGGTCTGGTGGACAACCTGATCATGCGGTTGGTCGATCTCATCCTGACCATTCCCTCGATGGCGCTGGCCTCCTTCCTGGGCTCGCGGCTACGCGGCGTCGGCATCTCCACCTTCACCCTGTCGATGGTCCTAGCCGCCTTGCTCTGGACCTCGATGGCCCGCTTGGTGCGGGGCGTCAGTCTGTCCATCCGGCAGGAGTTATACGTCGACGCCGCCATTCTGATGGGCGCCTCGCAGCCTCGCATCATGGTTCGGCACGTCTTGCCCAATGTGCTCGACCAAGTCATCGTCTCGGTCACCTTGCTGGTCGGAACCGCCGTCTTGAGCGAGTCCGGTCTGTCCTTCCTCGGCTTCGGCATCCGTCCGCCCGACACCTCCTTGGGCCTCTTGGTGTCGAACGCCAAGGACTCGGCCATGACCAGGCCTTGGACCTTCTACTTCCCCGGCCTGGCCATCATCGTGTTCGTCCTGGCCATCAATTTCTTGGGCGAGTCGCTGCGGCGGGCCCTCAACCCGCATCGTGTCACCAACGACTACCTGGACAAGCGCCGCCGTCGCTCCCGGCGGCGTTCGACCGGGTCGGCTAGGACCAGCCGCGCCGGCGGGCAGAGCGGTCGCGCCGTCCCAGCGCCGCCGGGCGAGCCGGTTCCGACGGACGATCTGGTTCCAGCGGATGAGCCCTTACTGGAGATCGAGCGGCTGGGGGTCGAGTTCCCGGCCGAGCGGGTCCAGGCGGTGGACGATCTGTCCTTGCGCCTGGCTCCCGGCGAGGTCGTCGCCCTGGTCGGGGAGTCGGGTTCGGGCAAGACCATGACGGTCTTAGCCGCCGTCGGCCTATTGCCGGTCGGGGCCCAGTTGAGCGGTCAAGTGCGTTTCCGGGGCCGCAGCCTGACCGATCTCGACTACGACCAGTGGCGGGCCATCCGGGGCTCCCAGATCAGCATCATCCTGCAAGACCCGATGACCAGCCTGAACCCGGTCCTGACCGTCTTCCGGCACTTCGAAGAGACGCTGCGGGCCTTGTCCGGCCATCGGGTGGCCGACGCCGAAGTGCGCCGACGGGCGGTCGAGCTGATGGAGGCGGTCGGCATCACGCGGGCTCCGGACCGTCTCTACCAGTACCCGCACGAGTTGTCCGGCGGCATGCGTCAGCGCATCGTGATCGCTTTGGCCATCGTCCCCCGGCCCCAGTTGATCATCGCCGACGAGCCCACTACCGCCCTCGACGTGACGGTGCAGGCCCGGGTGCTCGACTCCCTGGAGGCCGCTCGCGCCTCGGTCGGAGCGGCCATGATCTTCATCACCCACGATCTGGCCCTGGTGGCCGGGCTGGTCGACCGCGTCCTGGTCATGAAAGACGGCCGACTGGTCGAGGCGGCGCCGGTGGACGATCTCTTCGCTAGGCCCCGCCATCCCTACACCCAGACCTTGCTGGCCCGGGTGCCCCGGCTCAGGCGCGGACCGGACTCGGGCTCGCCCCCGGTTTGGGCCCAGGCCGGCTCGGAGGCTGAGGCGCCGTCCGGCGGCCCCGGCGTAGCGGCCTCTCCGCCCCCAACCGCCTCGGCGCGACTCGATCAGGAGGCCGGCCATGACTGAGCCGCTGCTGGCGGTGGCAGGCCTGACCAAGCACTTCTGGACCCACCGTCCCTTCCAGCGCCGATCCGTCATCCATGCCCTCTGCGGGGCCAGCTTCGAGATGACGGCGGGGCAGACCCTCGGCGTGGTGGGCGAATCGGGCTCGGGCAAGACCACTCTCTTGCGCACCGTCCTGGGCCTGCATCAGCCCACCGCCGGCACGGTCGTCTTCGACGGCGATCAGGTCGACTACGCCCGGCGCGCTTCCAAGCGGGCCTTCTGGTGCCGGGTCGGGGTCGTCTTCCAAGACCCCTTCTCGTCGCTCGACCCGCGTCTGACGGTGAGCGACATCCTGCGGGAACCGCTCAGCGTGGCCGGGCTGTCGGGGCCGGCCGAGGCGGCCCTGCGCGAGGCCTTGGACGAGGTCCAATTGCCCATGACCGCTCTGCGACGCTTCCCGCACGAGTTCTCGGGCGGACAGCGCCAACGCATCGCCATCGCCCGCGCCTTGATGCTGAAGCCGGAGCTGATCGTCTTGGACGAGCCGGTGTCGTCTTTGGACGTCACCATCCAGGCTGAGATCCTGGAACTGCTGAACAGCATTCAACGCCAGACTCGAACGGCCTACATCTTCGTCTCGCACGACCTGGCGGTGGTGTCCGAGACCTGCGACCGGGTGTTGGTCATGTTCGGCGGCCAGATCGTCGAGGCCGGCCCGACCGGCCAGGTCGTGACAGAGCCCCAGCACCCCTACACCCGAGAGCTGCTGGCGGCGGTGCCATCGCCCGACCCACCGGCCGAACGCGAGCGCATCCGCTGGCGGCGGCAGTCGGCCATCGGCTCCCAGGAGCGGACCTGGCGCCTGCCGCCCTGCCCCGACTCCCGCCGCTGACCTCGCTCCCTCCCACCCCATCGCCGAACGGAGGCTTGCGACCGCCGACAGGCTGTGGCAAGGGTTGCGACTCTCCGTTCGGGTGATGGCTCCCGGCCGGACGGGCGGTTACGGCGACGGGGTGGGTTTCGCTGTCCGCTGGCATAATTCATCTGTCATCGGGGTTGACGCCGGGCCGCAGCGGGGCTGAGGGCCGGGCCAGCCCCGCCCGTATCCCTGATCGGAGGCAGTCTGTGGCTGAGTTCATCATGACGCTGCATAACGTGCGCAAGACCTTGGGCGAGAAGGTCATCTTCGAGCAAGTCACGATGTCCTTCTTCCCGGACGCCAAGATCGGCGTGGTGGGGCCCAACGGGGCCGGCAAGTCGACCCTGCTCAAGCTGATGGCCGGGCTGGAGAAGCCGAACAACGGCGACGTCTACTTGGCCAAAGACGCCAGCGTCGGCATCCTGCTGCAGGAGCCGAACTTGACCGAGGGCAAGACGGTGCTGGAGAACGTCCAGGAGGCGGTGGCCGAGACCCGGGCCAAGCTCGAACGTTTCAACCAAATATCGGCCGCCTTGGCCGATCCCGAGGCCGACTACGACGCCTTGTTGACCGAGATGGGGGAGCTGCAGACCGACCTCGATCAGTTGGAGGCCTGGGACCTCGACTCCCGGCTGGATCAGGCCATGGACGCCCTGCGCTGCCCCGACCCCGACACCCTGGTCGACATCCTGTCCGGCGGCGAGCGCCGCCGCGTCGCGCTCTGTCAGCTGTTGTTGCGTCAACCCGATCTGCTGCTGCTGGACGAGCCCACCAACCACCTCGACGCCGAATCGGTGGCTTGGCTGGAGGGGCACCTCAAGAATTACCCGGGCGCGGTCTTGGCCGTCACCCACGACCGTTATTTCCTGGACAATGTGGCCGGCTGGATCTGCGAGGTCGACCGGGGTCAGTTGCACCCCTACGAAGGCAACTACTCGACCTATCTGGAGACCAAGCGGTCGCGGCTGCAGATCGAGGGCAAGAAGGACGCCAAGCGGGCCAAAATTCTCGAACGCGAGTTGGAGTGGGTGCGCTCGAATCCGAAGGCCCGCCAGGCCAAGAGCCGGGCCCGCCTGACCCGTTACGAGGAGTTGGCGGCCGAGGCTGAGCGCAACCGTCCGATCGACCCGGCTGAGATCAACATCCCGGCCGGTCCCCGCTTGGGCTCCGACGTGATCGAGGCGACCAAGCTGGTCAAGGGCTTCGGCGACCGCCGCCTGATCGACGACCTCAGCTTCTCCCTGCCCCGGGCCGGCATCGTCGGCGTCATCGGCCCCAACGGGGTGGGCAAGACCACCTTGTTCAAGATGATCATCGGGCAGGAGACGCCCGACTCCGGCCAGCTCAAGGTCGGCCAGACCGTTCGCTTCTCCTACGTCGACCAGGGCCGGACCGGCCTCGAGGCGGACAAGAACGTCTGGGAGGTCGTCTCGGACGGCCTCGACCACATCAAGGTGGCCTCCTTCGAGATGCCGTCTCGGGCCTACGTGGCCTCCTTCGGCTTCAAGGGCCCGGACCAGCAGAAGCTGGCCGGGGTGCTGTCCGGCGGTGAGCGTAACCGTCTCAACCTGGCACTGACCCTGAAGCAGGGTGGCAACGTCCTGCTCTTGGACGAGCCGACCAACGACCTCGACGTGGAGACCTTGCAATCGCTGGAGGACGCCCTGCTGGAGTTCCCCGGCTGCGCCGTCGTGATCTCGCACGACCGCTGGTTCTTGGACCGGGTGGCCACCCACATCCTGGCTTGGGAGGGCGACCAGGGTGATCCGGCCGCCTGGTTCTGGTTCGAGGGCAATTTCGCCGACTACGAGGCCAACAAGGTCGAACGCCTGGGCGTCGAGGCGGCCCGGCCCCACCGCACCACCCACCGCCGCCTGACCCGCGACTGAGCTAGACCCGGGCCGGTCCAGGTGGGGACAATGGTGGATGGAAGCGCTGGGCCGTGTCGGCCCCGCCGGTCCGATAGGGAATGAGGTCACGCCATGCTGTTCGATCCGCTCAAGATCCGTGGTCTAGAGATCCGTAACCGGGTCTGGCTGCCGCCGATGTGCCAATACCAAGTCGAGGGCGCCGATGGCCGGGCGACCGATTGGCACCTGGTCCATTACGGCGCCCGCGCCGCCGGTGGTTTCGGCCTGATCGTGGTCGAGGCCACCGCTGTGGCCCCGGCCGGGCGTATCACGGTCGGGGACCTGGGGCTGTGGCAGGACGACCAGGTGGCCGGGCTGGCCCGACTGGTCGATTTCAGCCATCGCCAAGGCGCCGCCATGGCGGTCCAATTGGCCCACGCCGGGCGCAAGGGCTCGACTTGGCGCGATCTGCCGCATTTCCCCAAGGGCTCCCAACCGCTCGATCAGGGCGGTTACGCCACCTGGGGGCCGACGGCCGAGGCTTTCCCCGGCTTGGCCGCTCCGGCGGCCATGGGCCCAGAGCAAGTGGCCGCCATCCCAGATCAGTTCGCCGAGGCCGCCCGGCGGGCCGATCGGGCCGGTTTCGACGTCATCGAGTTGCACGCCGCCCACGGCTATCTGTTGCATCAGTTCCTGTCTCCGCTGAGCAATCAGCGGACGGACCAGTGGGGTGGTGGCTTCGAGGGACGGACCCGGCTGACCCGCCAGGTGGTGGAGGCCGTCCGCCGGGTTTGGCCTGAGGACAAGCCCCTCTTCGTCCGCCTGTCCGCCACCGAGTGGACCGAGGACGGTTGGTCTCTGGACGACACCTGCGCCTTGGTCGATCAGTTGGGCGGGCTGGGGGTCGATTTGATCGACGTCTCCTCCGGCGGCAACATCATCACCCGCATACCGAGCGCGCCCGGCTATCAGGTCGCTTTGGCGGCCGAGGTCAAGCGCGTCACCGGCCTGCCGACGGCGGCGGTCGGGCTCATCACCGAGCCGGCCCAAGCCGAACAGATTGTTCAGTCCGGCCAAGCCGACGCGGTCTTGATCGGCCGGGCCGGTCTGCGCGAGCCGGCCTGGCCGGAGCGAGCGGCCGACTTCTTGGGCGTCGACACGCCGTTGGCCCCGTCGTACCATCGCGGCGCCTGGCGCCGGTCGGGCTAGGTTCCTCCCTCCCCAGCGCTGGGCCGGCGCCGTCGGGCCGAGCCGGCCAGTCGTCCAGGCGGCGGAGGGCTGGCGGGGGCATGTCAGTCGGGTAGCCTGGTCGACTGAGCTGACCCCCAGGGAGGAACCCATGTCGTTCGAACGGGCGCGCGCCCATCTGGCCGGCCTCGGCCTGGACGACCACATCCGCCAGTTGGGCGTCTCCAGCGCCACCGTCGAATTGGCGGCCGAGGCCTTGGACTGCGCCCCGGCGGTGATCGCCAAGTCGCTCAGCTTCCTGACCCCGTCCGGGCCGATCCTGGTGGTGGCGGCCGGCGACGCCCGGGTCGACAATCGACGCTACAAAGAACGTTTTGGCTGCAAGGCGCGCATGATCGGAGCGGACCAGGTCGAGGAATTGATCGGGTACGGCGTCGGCGGCGTCTGTCCCTTCGACGTCAACCCTGGCGTCACGGTCCATCTCGACTCGTCGCTGGCCCGTTTTGAGCGGGTCTACCCGGCCTGCGGATCGAGCAGTTCGATGGTCGAGCTGACCATCCCCGAACTGGAATCAGCCTCTGGCAGCGTGGATTGGGTCGAGGTCACGACCGTGCCGGCGGCCCCGGAGCCGGCCTGAGGAACCATCCCCTGGCCTGGGCCGGCTCAAGTTCCGCGACCCGGTCGGCCGAGGTCCAGATCGGCTCACTCACAAGCGCTCGACGTTCGCCTCGATCGGGCCTGGTCAGACGATGGTCGAGGCTCGTGCTAGGCGGAGCGCAGGGCTAGGCTGAGCCTGATCCGGTCTGGCGGCGATCTGTGGCGCGATCCGATGTGAAGCGCGATCTGAGGGGGACACAATGGATGTGGTCGAGTTGCAACGTCAACTATACGCTCAGGCGCCCCAGTCCTTGGGGGCCATGTTGGTCGAGAGGGTCGCCGAATCACCCGACCGTCAGGCCTTCCTCTATCCCGACCGCGAGGACCAGTGGCAGGAGCTGAGCTGGGCCGAGGTCGGCGAACTGACCTTCGCCGTGGCCGCCGCCCTCATCAGCCGGGGCCTGACCGACCAGGACCGGGTGGCCATCGCCTCGACCACCCGGGTCGAGTGGATCCTGGCCGATTACGCCATCGCCGCCGCGGCCTGCGCCTCGACCACCGTCTATCCCAACACCACCGCCGACGAGGTGGGCTACATCCTGTCCGATTCGAACGCTAAGTTGGTTTTCGCGGAGGACGCCGAGCAAGTGGCCAAGATCCTGCTCCACCGCGACCTAGACGAGCAGATTCCGGCCATCGTGGTCTTCGCCGGCTCCGGCGACGGCCAACGGGTCGTGACCTGGCAGAGCTTCATCGAGCAGGGGCGGGCCCATCTGGCCCAACACCCGGACTGCGTGTCCGAAGCGATCGCTCGCACCGACAAAGACACCCTGTCGTCTTTGATCTACACCTCCGGCACCACCGGCCGGCCCAAGGGGGTTCGCCTCAACCACGGGGCCTGGGTCTATCTGACCGAAGCGGTCGAATTGCTCAAATTGGTCACACCGGATCAACTCCAATTCCTTTGGTTGCCCCTGTCGCACGTCTTCGGCAAGTCTTTGATCGCTTTCCAACTCAAGTTCGGCTTCCGTAGCGCCGTGGACGGGCGGATCGACCGCATCATCGACAATTTAGCAATTGTCAAACCGAACTTCATGTGCGGCGCCCCTAGGATCTTCGAGAAGGTCCGTGCCGCCGTTTTGACCGGTGAGTCCTCGAAGGGGTTGAAGGGCCGCATCTCGCGCTGGGCCTTCGCCACCGGCTACCAGTCGGTGCCCTACCGTTTGGAGGGCCGGCCCCTGCCGCCCGGACTGTCCCTCAAATACGCCTTGGCCGACAAGCTGGTCTTCTCGAAGCTGCGGGCCAAGATGGGCGGGCGGATCGAGTTCATGATCTCTGGCTCGGCTAAGTTGTCGGCTCAGGTCCAGCACTGGTTCTACGCCGCCGGTATCACTGTGGTGGAAGGTTACGGTTGCACCGAGACTTCGGCCGTGTCCTTCTTCAACCACTACAACACCCCCGTCCTGGGCAGCCTGGGGCCGCCCATTCCGGGGCTGGAGTGCCGCATCGCCGACGACGGCGAGATCTTGCTGCGCGGCCCGACCGTGATGCAGGGGTACCACAACAATCCCGAGGCCACGGCCGAGGCGCTGGACCTAGACGGCTGGTTCCACACCGGCGACGTGGGCTACCTCGACCAGCGTGACCTGTTGTGGATCACGGACCGCAAGAAGGACCTGATGAAGACCTCGGGCGGCAAGTACGTCGCCCCGCAAAAGGTCGAGAACGCCATCACGGCCAACGTGCCCTATGTCTCCCAGGCGGTGGCGGTGGGCGACGGCCGTAAGTACATCGCCGCCCTGGTGGCGTTGGACCGGGAGGCCTTGCTGCGCTGGGGGGCCCGTCGCGGCCACGCCGGGGCCAGCTACGCCGAACTCAGTCAGATGCCTGAGATCCGCCGTTCGATCGACCGTTTCATGGTGCGGGCCAACCGTCGCTTGGAACATTGGGAGACGGTCAAGAAGTACGTCATCTTGGACCATGAGCTAACGGTCGACGCCGGCGACGTGACGGCCAACCTGAAGATCCGTCGTTCCCACGTCATCAAGGTCTACGCCGACCTGGTGGAGTCCCTGTTCGAGGGCGAGTCGTGAGCACGCGCCTGACCGTGCCCCTGCGCTGGGGCGACTTGGACGCCCAGGGCCATGTCAACAACGCCCGCTTTATCGATTACCTACAAGAGGCCAGGGTTGATTTCCTGCTGTCCGGCCCGGTGGCCGACTTGATCGAGTCAGGCTTGGTGGTGGTGGGCCATCAGATCGAGTACCGGGCTCCGGTGGTCTACTCCGAGACGTCGTTGGCGGTCGACCTCCAGGTCTCACGGGTCGACGAGACCGGTTTCGGATTGGCTTATCAGCTCTGGCAGCGTGACCAATTGGTGGCCGTGGCCCGGACCGAGTTGAGTCCCTACGATCTGGCCCGCCAGGTCCAGGTCGAGCTCGGGCCGACCCAGATGGATTGGCTGGAGCGGCGGCTGGAGCCGGTCGAGCCGCTGCGTCCGTTGGCTTTCCGGCCCATGACGGATCGGGCCCGCTCCGCTCCCATGCGGGTGCGTTGGTCCGACCTCGACGCCTACGGGCACGTCAACAACGCGGTCTTCTTCGATTACATCCAAGAGGGTCGCATCGCCTTCACCGCCGCCGCCGTCCGCAGCATGAACGACTCCATCGACCAGGGCCATCTCTGGTTCGTAGCCCGCCAGGACCTCGACTACTTGGCCCCGGTCCTGTTCCGGCGCCTGCCCTACGTCGTCCGCACCGGCGTGGCTCACCTGGGCCGGACCTCGCTGACCTTCTGCTCCGAAGTGGCCGACCCCGACAGCGGGCAGCGTTTCGCCGCCGCCACCACGGTGGCGGTCTTCGCTGACCAGCGGGGCCGGCCCACGCCGGTCCTGCCGGAGTGGAAGCAGGCCCTGGAACGCTTCCGGCTGGACTGAGCCAACCGGCTGCGCCGGACCCGGCGCTAGGACGACTCGGGCTGGTTCAGGACTGAGCCAAGGCCGCGGCCAGGCCGGGGCCGACCGCCGACTGGGGGATGAGGCAGGTCTGGAAGGCGTGGTAGACATCCGGCTTGCCCGGCCAGACCGTGGCGGCGGGCCGGTTCTGATCGTCCAACTCGTGGCGCCAGGAGCCGAGCTCGGCGTCGATCAGATAACGCTGGGCGTAGTCCCACCAAGTGCGGTAGGACTCGGCGTAGGCGGTCCGGCCAGTCACCTGGTAGGCGGTGGCGGCGGCCGCGATGGCTTCGGCCACGACCCAGTGCATACGTTGACGCACCACCGGGCGGCCCGACCAGTCGACCGTGTAGACGAAACCGGGCTCACCGTCGGCCGACCAGCCGTCGGCCACGGCCCGGTCGAACAGGGCCAAGGCGGCCGGCTCCAGCCAGTCCGGCGCCTCGGGGCCGAGGCTGGCCCGCAATTGCAAGAGCAGGCGGGACCACTCTAAACCATGTCCGACGGTCGCTCCCCAAGGGCGGAAGGGATCGGCCGGCCGGTCGGCGTTGTAGTCCGGCAAGGGCCGCCAAGCGCTGTCGTAATGCTCCGGCAGGCGCCAGTCGGCGGCGCGGGCCTGACCGTTGATGAGATAGTCAGCGATGCGCAAGGCGCGCCCCCGCCAGGTCGGCTGGCCGCTGACGTCGGCCGCCGCCAGGTAGGCCTCGACCGTGTGCATATTGGCGTTGGCCCCCCGGTAGGGATCGAGCCGGCTGAAGCTGGCGTCCCACTCTTCCACCACCAACCCGGCCTGGTCGTCCCAGAAGTGGGTCTGGCTGATCCGCGTCGCCTCCTCGAACAACTCACCGGCCCCGTCGCAGCCGGCCTGCAGGGCTGAGGCCGAGGCCAAGATGACGAAGGCCAGAGGGTAGGCCTGCTTGGCCCCGGAGCTGGGCCGGCCGTCGGAGTCCACGGCGGCGAACCAGCCGCCGTGGATTGGATCGGCGAAGAGGTCGCGCAAGGCGGCCAGGCCGTGCTCGGCCTGGTCCCGGGCGCCGGGGTGGCCCAGCAGGTGGCCCAGGGCGAAGACGTGGGTCATGCGGCAGTTGATCCACAGCTCACGCTGGTGGCCCAGGTCGGGCCGGCCGGCTCGGTCCAGCCACCAGAAACCGCCTGGAGCGGCCTGGGCGGCGCCGGCGAAGTCGAGCAGGCCGGCGGCCTGTCGGTTCAGCCAGGCCCGGTGCTCCGGTGTGACCAAGGCGGCCGGCGGAGTCTCCAGGACGGACTGGGGCCGGGCGGGGTCGAGTGGCTGGGTCGGACCGTTCAAAGGCGGCCGGCAGGCGCCCGGCCCGGTCTGTGCCTGATCCATCTGTCGTCCTTGCTCAGTGGGGCTAGATTGTGAGCAGTCTAGCCACTGGCCCGACTGTTCGCGTTCAAGTCTTGACATCAAGCCTTAGATTTGCGCAAGCTTAGCCGTGTGACCGAAGAGCGTCCGGGTTCGACCCGTTCCTTGCGCCGGCGGAACTTCGCCCGCGTCCTGCAGGCGGTGCGCCAGACCGGCGGCCTGACTCAGGCCGAGATCGCCCGGCGGTCGGGGCTGTCGCCGGCCGCCGTCACCAACCTGGTGCGCGAATTGGCTGCCACCGGTCAGGTCGAGGTGGTCGACGCCGTCCTCAACGGCCGTCGCTCGCGCCTGGTCTCGCCCGTCTTGCCGCCCGGTCACGTCCTCGGCGTCGACATCGGCCGTAGCCACATCCGGGCTTGTCTGGCCGACCTGGGTCAGAACGTGGTGGCCCAGGGCCACCGCCGCATGGCTCCGGGCCTGCCGGCCGAACAGGGCTTGGAACTGGTCCATCAGCTCTACCAGGAAGTGCTGGAGCTAGGCGGGGTCGCCCGTGACGAGGTGTTGCGGGCCGGCGTCGGAGTGGCCGGGCCGCTCGATCAGGCCTCGCAACAGATCGGCGCCGGCACCATGCTGCCGGAGTGGGCGGGACGGGACTTGCGGGAGCGTTTCGCCCAGGTCCTCGGTCTGCCGGTCAGCGTCGACAACGACGCTAACTTGGGCGCGCTGGGCGAACACGCCTGGCCACCGGGGCATTCGGCCCGTTCGATGGTCTATGTCCGCTTGGCCACCGGCATCGGCGGCGGCCTGATCCTGGACGGCCGGCTCTATCGGGGGGCCAACGGCGTGGCCGGCGAGATCGGTCACGCCACCATCGACGAGAATGGGCCGCTCTGCCGCTGTGGCAATCGGGGCTGTCTGGAGACGGTGGCCTCGATCCCCGGTCTGCTGCGCGTGCTGGCTTCGGCGGTGGACCGTCCGGTCGACGTCGATGGCTGGGTCGACTTGGTCGGGCGGGGCCACACCACCGCCATCCGTCTGGTCGAAGAGCTGGGCCACCACCTGGGCGTGGCGGTGTCGAATCTGTGCAATCTGATCAATCCCTCCGTGGTCCTGATGGGCGGTCCGATCTCGGCCGTGGGCGAGATCCTGCTGGAGCCGATCCGGGCCGAGGTGCGGCGCCGTTCGATGACAGCCGCCTCCGGCGACCTGCGGATCGAGCGTTCCCGCCACGGCGAGCTGTCCGAGGTCTACGGCGCCTGCCACCTGGCGCTGAGCCAGGTCACGGGCCTGGCCCAGGACGTCGCCGAACTGGACTGAGGGCCGTCGCAGTCTCCTGGGGAGCGCCGGTGGGCGGTTCGATCAGGCGGCGGTGGGTCGTATCGGACCATCAGAGTGAATTCACAACTTGAATGGTACATCACAGTTTTATTACGTCGACCCGCCACGACTTGCACGATAGACGGCCAATGGAGCAGTCTGGGCCTCACCCTATGAACGCGCTTGAGCCGGTGACGTCGCAGTCAGCTGGCCCAGGCCTGAGGCGGGAGACAGTCGTCATGGCAGTGGCGCGGCGCAGAACCAAGCCTGGCCTAAGAGTCTCTCTCTCGCGCCCCGATAGACGATTCAAAGACACTTGGAGGACACGTTGAAGCGATTCGCGAAAGTGGCTGCGGCCATGGTCACCGCCGGCTGCCTGGCCCTGACCGGTTGCAGCGGCAACAATGACAAACCCGATGGTGATAACACGGCTGCCACTGAGCAGGTCGAGGTCTTCACCTGGTGGTCGACCGGCTCCGAGGCCCTCGGCCTCGAGGCCATGGTCCAGGTCTTCGACCGCGACCACCCCGATGTGAACTTCGTCAACGGCGCCGTGGCCGGTGGCGGTGGTTCTTCGAAGAACCTGCTGCAGGACCGTCTGGACGCCGGCGACCCGCCGGACAGCTTCCAGGCCCACGCCGGCCTGGAGATCCAGGACTACATCCTGGCTGGTCAGGTCGAGGACATCTCCTCGCTCTACGACGAGTTCAACCTGCGCAGCGTTTTCCCGTCCGATCTGATCGACCTGCTGACTTCGGGCGGCAAGATCTACTCGATCCCGTCCAACATCCACCGGGCCAACGTGATCTGGGCTTCGGTGCCTGTGCTGGAGGCGGCCGGCCTGCAGGCCACCGCCGAGTTCGCCAGCATGTCGGCCTTCATCGAGGCCTTGGACAAGATCAAGGCGGCCTCCCCGGACATCGTCCCGCTGTCGATCGGTGGCGTCTGGACCCAGGTCCACCTGCTCGAGGTCGTCCTCATCGCCGAACTCGGCACCGACGCCTACAACGGGCTGTGGGACGGCAAGACCGACTGGAAGTCCGGTCAGGTCAAGGCCGCCCTGGAGATCTTCAACAAGTTGATCACGTACACCAACGAGGACCGCGACTCCCTGGATTGGGAAGAGCCCTCGACCATGTTGATCAACGGCGAGGCCGCCTTCAACATCATGGGTGACTGGGCTCCGGCCAACTTCGACTCCAAGAACCAGGTCGACGGCAAGGATTACGTCTACGCTCCGGCTCCCGGCACGGTCGGCGTCTTCGACTTCCTGGCCGACTCCTTCACCTTGACCACCAACGCTCCGCATCCGGAGGGGGCCAAGGCTTGGCTGCAGACGATCTCCTCGCTCGACGGGCAGGTCGCCTTCAACCGCATCAAGGGTTCGATCCCGGCGCGGACCGACATCACCCCGTCGGACTTCTCGACCTATCAGCAGACCGCCATCGCCTCCTTCAAGAACGACACCATCGTTCCCTCGCTCCAGCACGGCGCGGCGGCCACCATCGTCCAGTTGAACACCATCACCGCGGCGGTGTCGAAGTTCACCTCCGGCGCCTCTGACATCGAGACCTTCCAGGCTGAGCTGGCCCAGGCCATGGCCTGAGCCGTAGGCTCGACCTAAATCAGGCGGGCGGTCTCGTCCTCTTCGGAGGGCGGGACCGCCCCTTCACCGAAGGAATAGACCACAGTGCCGAAGAAGTTGAAACGGTACGGGCCACCGTTGCTGCTGATCTCGCCGTCGCTGGTTCTGGTGGGCGTCTTCGTCTACGCCCTCATCATCGCTAACTTCCAGACCTCGCTGACCGACATCTCGTCCGCCCCCCAGACCACCGGCTTGGCCCCGCACCGGATCGTCTGGTTCGAGAACTACATCAACCTGTTCAAGTCGGACGCCTTCCAACACTCGCTCAAGAACCTGGTCCTCTACACCGTCACCTTCCTAGCCGGGACGATGTTCTTGGGCTTCCTGTGGGCTTGGCTGTTGGAGAAACGGGACCGCTTCGAGGGCATCTTCCGGACTGTCTTCCTCTTCCCCATGGCGGTCTCCTCGGTGGCGGCCGGCGTGATCTGGCGTTGGCTGCTCAACTCGAACCAGGGCGTCCGCGCCTCCGGTCTCAACCGCTTGTTCCAGATGCTCCACCTCGACTTCCTCCAGAACAACTGGTGGAACAACAACTCCATTGGCATCATGGCCATCGCCATGGCCGCCATCTGGCAGCTGTCGGGTTATGTCATGGCCTTATTCTTGGCCGGTTTCCGGGGCATCCCAGACGAGTTGCGGGAGGCCGCCCGGGTCGACGGGGCCAGTGAGTGGAAGCTCTACCGCCACGTCCTCTTCCCCCAGCTCTCACCGGTCGCCTTGTCCGCTCTCATCATCATCGGGCACATGTCGCTCAAGGCCTTCGATCTGATCGTGTCGATCTCGAAGCCGGCCAATTACCAGACCAAGGTGCCGGCCGTCGACATGTACATCTTCAAGTCGCAGTACTACTACGCCAGCGCCGCCGCCGTCGGCGTCATCCTGCTGGCCTTCGTCCTGGTCTTGATCGTGCCCTACCTGGTGCGTATGGCGAAGAAGGAGAAGTGATGTCCCAGTCCGCCACTTTGTCTAAGGCCGCCCTGCCCGCCGAGTCCAAGACTTTGTACGATCCCGCGCCCGCCGTCCGCCACAAGGGTAAGGGCTTCAACTGGGGCCGCCTGGTGCGGTACCTCTTGCTCCTCTTCTTCCTTGTCGTGGTCTTGATCCCGGTCTACGTCCTGGTCATCACCTCTTTCAAGGAGGGCGCCACCGCCTCGCAGGCCTGGTACCTGCCCGAGAACTGGAGCTTGGAGAACTGGAAAGCGGCTTGGATGGGCTACAAGGGCCTGCCCGCCATCGGCCCGGCCCTGGGCCGCACGGTCGGCATGGTGGTGCCGGCCGCCATCATCTCCAGTTTTCTGGGCTCGATGAACGGCTTCGTGCTGTCGCGCTGGCGCTTCCCCTACGCCAACGTCGTCTTCACCTTGATCCTGTTCGGCATGTTCATCCCCTATCAGTCGGTCATGGTGCCGCTGTATCAGATCGTCCACGGCCTCGGTCTGCCGGCCGGGACGCCTTCGCTGATCTTCCTCCACGTCGTCTACGGCATCCCGATCACGACCTTGATCTTCCGTAACTATTACGAGTCGGTGCCGCACGAGTTGATCGAGTCCGCCCGGGTGGACGGGGCCGGCATGCTCAGCACCTACGCCCGGGTCGTCCTGCCGTTGTCGGTGCCGAGCTTCGTGGTGGTGCTGATCTGGCAGTTCACCTCGGCCTGGAACGATTTCCTGTTCGCCCTGTTCTTCTCCTCCGGCAACAACGGCCCGGTCACCTTGGCTTTGTACTCGATGGCCGGCGGCTCGATGCTGCAGGATTACGGCGCCTCGATGGCCGGCGCCATCATGGCCTCCCTGCCCACCCTGCTGGTCTACATCCTGCTGGGCAAGTATTTCGTGGGCGGCCTGATGTCCGGCTCGGTCAAGGGCTGAGGCCGGGTTTTAGAGCCGCGTCCACGTCGGTTGCGTGATGAAGGGACTCAGCCCGGTCGTTGACAGAGGATTCGAGGCCTAGTTAGGGTCGAGGAATCGGCCAGGCCAGCGTGGTCCCGGTGCGAGTCCTGGTGAAGGGGCGCTAGATGAGGTGGTTCAAGTTCGGCCTGCTGGCCGCCTTGGCCCTGGCCTTGGGCGCCTGCTCCGGAACGCCGAGCACGGCCGACCTGGCGGAGCTGACGGCCACGCCGGGGGTCAGAACGACGGATGGTCTGGTGGCGCTGTTCCAACGGGAATTGGACAGCGGCGCCCTGTCGGATTTTGCGATCGAGGTCTTCACCCGTGCGGCGGCGGCGGGCCGGATCGACCCAGCGGATTACGAGGAGGCCCACCTGCGCTTCGACCGCTGTCTAAGGGCGGCCGGTTTCGAGGCGATCTATTCGCAAAGCTCCGACGGCCTGTATGTGATGGCCGAGTGGGTCATGCCGGAACTGACGGATGAGTTCAGAGCCGTCTCAGGGGCCTGTTACAGGAGTTTCTTATACCGTATTGAAACTATGTTCGTATATCAGCTGAGCCACCCCGATCTTCTATTGGACAGTCCGGTGAAGACGGCTCGCTGTTTGCGCGAGACTGGTCTGGCGCCGGATTCGTACAGCGCGGATGATTTCAAGCGTGACGCCGCCGCCGAGCCGGGCCAGTCGCCCTTCGCCAACGCGCCCTTCGATGTGAGAGATCCAGAGGTCAGACAATGCTTGCGCGGGGCCGGGTACGTCTTCTCGCCCTGAAGTGACGATGGGGCCAGTCGGGCCTGGTGCCAGCTACATCTCGAACGAGAACAAGAGCGTCCCAGAGTCGCCGGTTACGTTGAGTCGTAGAGTCATGTTCTGCGGTCACGATTCGTTATCACTTTGGATGGGTCGAAACCGTTGACAGGTGGGGTGGAGCTGAGTTAGCGTCAAGTCAAGCGGGACGAGTGGCTCCGATCTACAGTTTCAGCAGTAGCTGGATTGTTCATTCGAGTGCTGTATCCGCTTGACCTTGTCGGCTCGCTACTTCCAAAGGAGGAAATATGAGCTTAATGAGGAAATTTGTGATCGCAGCGGGGTGTGCTGTGGCCTTGGTCGGTGGTTCGGTGGGGGTCGCCTATGCTGGCGAGTACGACCCGAGCGGCAATGCGACCTTCATCACCGAGCGTTCGACTGCTGGTAACTACACTAAGCAAACGACGCGGTGTTATCCGAATTACGGTTACGAGTCAAGGGCTTACGCTGTGGCGGGTTCTTCGCAGAGTTGGTCCAGTTGGCTCTACGGCGGCAATACGGTAACTTCCGCTCAGATGAATGGTACCACCAACGCCGCAGTCGGGGGAAGCTGTAGCTTCAGGTAGAAGTTCGCAAGCTGGGTTCAGGCGTGATGTGGTTCACGCCTGAACCCAGCCCGGGTCTCGAGTCAAATGGGGTTGGTGCAATGGGCTGGATTAGGTCGTTTATCTTAGTGGCGTTGGTCCTTGTCTTGGGCGCGTGTTCTGGGACGCCTGATGGAGATGGCCCGGCGGTGCCGACGGTGACGCCGGGGGCTAGGCTGGCGGATAGTTTGGTGACCTTGTTCCAGCGTGCGTTGGAGCGGCCTGATTTGTCTGATTTTGAGCGGGATGTGCTCACGCGGGCGGCAGCGACGGGGCGGATCGATCCGGCGGACTATGAGGAGGCCCATCTGAGGGAGGCCCGTTGTATGCGGGACGCTGGTTATGAGTTGACCTACACCAAGCGGAGCAACGGGCTCTATCTTACTGATCCGATTATCGGGGAACCTTCGCCAGGAGCGGCATGGGAGCAGAGCTTGATTTGTTCGGAAGGTGTTCTCATTCGGATTGAATCTCTGTTCGGTGTGCAGCAGAATAATCCTGATTTGTTGGCGGATAATCGTGAGGTGATCGTGCGGTGTCTGGTCAAGGCGGGGTTGGTGCCGTCGTCTTATGGGGTAGAGGATTTTGAGCGGGATTTCTTCGAACCGTCCGATGATTCGGATCTCCCGGTCGATCCGGGGACTGATATCATCGCGAATGATTGTTTTCTAGCTGGGGGATTTAATTATTGGTGGGAGGGTGATTGATGGGCGGGTCGGGTTCGGGTCGTTGGTGGCCAGCGGTTTTGCTGGCTGGGGGCTTTCTGGTTGGTTGCGCGGGTGCGCCGGTAGGTGAGGAGTCGCCGTCTGGCCGGTTGGCGGTGGCTGAGGCTTTCGTCGAGTGTGTGAACGCTCGGACGGCTGGGACTGGTTATTCGCTGGCTGTCAGTGAGGGGAATCCGGACGCTTTCAGTGTGGGCTGGGGGGTCTGTGAGGATGGTGTGTCCTCTGAGGCTTGTAATGATCGGTTGTTGAATCCGGTGGTGGTGGAGGCGAATCGGGACTGTCGGGTTGAGGTCCCCGAGTTCGCGTCAGAGCATCCGGTTCCAGCGGCGACTTTCGAGTTCGGATTGTGTCTGGTCGGTCAAGGTTCGCGGGTGGTGATGGACGCTTGGGGGTATATCAAGTTCGTTGACATGGCCTGTGCGCCAGGGCAGGGTTGCACCGGTTTCAATCAAACTCCAGAGTTGCCGGTCGATGTGTTGGCTTGGGCGGTCTGTCGGGCGCGGGTGCCGGATTACGTCGATCCGTCGGAGATGACTGAGCCGGAGGTCGAGTAGACGGCGTCGACTCCGCGTTGGGGTCGGCGGTCCGCCTGGTGAGTCTCGATATCACTGGTTGTGAGTTTTACGAAGCGTTAGGGTCTGATCATGGTGACTGGTAAAGGTTCACGACGGCCCTGGGCGGGGTCGTTCGTGGTTTTGGGGCTGGTCTGCGCCCTGGCCGTCGGTCTGGGGGTGGGGTTGTGGCTGGTGCCGCCGCCGGCCCCGTCCGATCTGGCGGCCGGGGAGCGGCCGATCAGCGCGGCGGTGTCGAGCCAGTCTTTCAACGATGAGCGGACGGTGCGGGTGGCCTTCGAGGTGGCCGGGCGGACTCCTCTGATCACCGGGGCCCGTGGGGTGGTGACCGCGACCAGCTTGACTGGGCCGGGCCAACTGACCTCGGGCACGGTGGCCCTGTGGGTGGAGGGGCGGCCGGTCTTGGCTTTGCACACCGGGGTGCCGCTCTATCGCAATCTGGCCCTGGGCGTGCGCGGGGCCGACGTGGCGGCGTTGAACCAAGAGTTGAACCGGCTGGGGCTGCTGGCTGATGGGACGAGTGACAGTTTCACTCAGGCCACCCGGGCGGCTTGGCTGGAGGCGCAGCTGCGGGCTGGCCTGCCGGAGCGACTGGCCGAGCTGAGCCTGGAGCGGGTGATGTGGCTGCCGGCGGTGGAGACCGCCGTGGCTGAGTGGTCGGTCACCCTGGGCGGGCCAGTGCCGATGGACGGAGTGGTGGGGCAGGTCAACGGGGCTCCGACTCAGCTGAACCTGAGCTTGCCCGGCGGTGGCGAGTTGGTGGAGGGCGAACGGATCTTGACCTTGTTCGGCCAGGAGACCAGCGTCATCGGTCTGGACCCGGTGACCGACCCCCAGTTCTTGGCCGCGCTGGCGGCCCAGGTCCAATTCCGTGACCTGATGCTTCAGCAGGGTGGCCCGCTGGAGGCCTCGGGCTCGATTCGCTTGGTCAGCGGGATCGAGGCTTGGCGAGTGCCGCCGACGGCCCTGTTCGGGATCGAAGGCCGGCTGGGCTGCGTCGAGGTGGCCGGTCGGGCGGTGCCGGTCCGAATCTTGGGTTCGGGCATGGGGGCCAGCCTGGTGGAGGCGAGCGAACCATTGAGCGAGGTGGCGGTGGGAGCCGGCCTCAGCCTGACCGAATGTCCTCGGCCATGACCGGGTCGCCCCTGGCCGGGCCGCCGCCAAGCCCGGCGCCGTCTTGGACCACGGCCTTATCGTCTGCGGGCGGGGTCAAAGAGTTCCCGCCTGGGTCGCCTCCGGTCGTACGGGCGCCCCTCGGCCCAAGCGGGCCGTTCACCGCAGGATCGCAGTCGGTCCGGGGCGTCGACCTGGGGCACCGCTTCACCGGCACCGACTGGCTGTTCCGGGGCTTGGATTTCGAACTGGAGCCGGGCCTGATCACCGGGGTCTGCGGACCCTCCGGCTGCGGCAAATCGACCCTGCTGTGGTTGTTGGCCGGCTGGGAGAAGCCTTGTCAGGGCCGGGTCGAACGGGTCGGCGTGGAGCGGATCGGTTGGGTCTTCCAGAACCCGCACGGCGTGGCCCGGCGCACCGCCCTGGACCATGTCGCCTTCCCTCTGCTGGCCCGGGGCCTGTCCCGCCGTCGGGCGGAAGCTGAGGCCGAGGCCTTGATGGCCGGCTTCGGGCTGGCGGAGTTGGCTGAGAGGCCCTTCGCGGCCCTGTCCGGCGGCGAGGCCCAGCGCTTGATGCTGGCCCGGGCCACGGCCGCCGCGCCAGACCTGCTGCTGGTGGACGAGCCGACGGCCCAACTCGACGCCCGCACAGCCCTGACGGTGTCGACCAGCCTGGGACAGATCGCGGCCAGCGGTGCGGTGGTCGTGATCGCGACCCACGACCCAGCGGTGCGGGCGGCCTGCCACCGGGTCATCGACCTGGGCGCGGTGCCATGAGACTGCGCTCGGTCGTCTCAGAGGCCTGGCGGGACCTCACTTCGGGGGCGGCCCGGGCCCTGCTCTGGGCCCTCTGTCTGATCGGCTCAGCCGGTCTGCTGACGGCGCTCGACCTGTCCATCGTCAACGGTCTGCAGCGGGACGCGGCGGCTTATCAAGCCGGGGCGGCCAACCTCAGACTGTCGCTGGCACAAGGCGCGGTCGACGGCGCGGCCTGCGACCGCTTGGCCCTCTCCGCCTCGGTGGCGGCGGCCGGGGCGATCCGGCCCGGGCCGGCCATCCGGCTGTCGGCCGCTCCGGACACCCCGGTGGGCAGCTTCGCGGTCACCGCCGGCTTCGGCCCCGTGCTGGGTCTGAGCCTGCCCCTTGAGACCGGCGTCTGGGTCGACTCCGGCCTGGCCGAGTCGATGGGCCTAGCGGCCGGCGATCGCTTGGACAGCGACCAGGGCGTGATCGAGATCGCCGGCGTCTTCGCCTGGCCCTCCGACGGCCGGGACGCCCGGCTCAGCTTCGCCCTGCTGCTGCCGGAGACGCCGTTGGAGCTCTACGACGAGTGCTGGATCAGAGCCTGGCCGGTGATCGATGACAATGACATCTTGCTACGGGCGGTCGCTCTGGTGGACGCGGGCTCGAATCGCCCACCCATGATCGACCAGGCCAATAAGAGCTTGGGCTCCAAGCTGGACGCCCACGCTCTCTTCACTGACCGTCCGACCCGCTGGGCCGCTCTAGTGGCCGGCCTGGTCGGTCTCGGTCTCGGCTTCGCCTCGATCCGGCGCCGCCGGCTGGAGCAGGCCAGCGCCCTGCACTGCGGTCAACGGCGGGTCGATCAACTCCTGAGCTTGTCGCTGCAGACCTGGGCCTGGGGCCTGCCGGCGCTGCTGGTGGTCGAAGCGGCCAGCCTGGTCCTGATCCGGGTCTGGGCCATGCCCGACCCCAGTGCGGTCTGGGCGACGGTGGCCGGCGTCCCTCTCTGGGCCGCCCTGGGAGCCTGGGCCGGCGGTCTGGTCGCGGCCGGGCTGACCCGGGAGAAGCACCTCTTCCGTTACTTCAAGACCCGCTGAGCTCAGCCGCGCCCGCCCGACTAGGCCGCGCCCGCTGAGCCCCGCCCGGCCGAACCGAGCGGTGGTGGTCGGGCGGGGCGGCGGCGGATCAGTCCACGGTGGCGGCTCCGTCCTCGGCCGCCTCCCGCCGGCCGTCCGCCCGGGCCTGGGCTAGGAGCTGAGCTAACTGGAGGCGACGTCGACGGCGCTGTCGGACCCAGGCCCAGATCAGCGAACCGGCCAGGCCCAAGGCGACCAATTGGCTCCAAGGGACGGCCCAGACCACGATCTCGGCTAGGACCGGCTCCAGGAGACCGATGGCCGGCTGACCGGCCACCGGTCGTGGGCTGACCACGACGGTGGCCCGGAGGCGGAACCAGGGCCAGGCCGGGCTCAATTCGACCTGCCCGGTCCGATGGTCGCCCGGCAGAGTCTCGGCGATGGCCGGGCCGGGTCGGCTCAGGGCCGGGTCTTGGAACGGATTGGACAGCTCGACCCCGACGTCGGCCCCGAGGCGGACGTTGCCCTGATTGGCGATGTCGTAGTCGACCTCGACGGCGCCGGGGGAGAAGGGGTTCCAAGCCGGCCGATAATGGGCTTGGGCCGTCACCGTCAAACGGGGGCGGGCCGACCCGGTCACCCGCAACATGACCCGGAAGCCGACTCGGCCCTCCAACGCGACCGCGTCGGGCTGACTCGGATCGATCCGGGTCAGGCTGGCGGCGACGCCGGCGGCGTGATCGCCCGGGCTGGCGTCGAGCGGCGCCGTGACGGTGAAGGGGACGACGACGGCGCCACCGGAGGGCACCAGGACCTCGGCGGCCAGGTCGATCCAAGTTCCGGCGCCGGTCGAGGGCTGACCGAAGGGGTTCATGTCGAAGCGGCCCTGGTCGTTCAGATAGCCGTCGGCGGCCTCCAGACGGAAGCTGACGTCGACCGGGCTGAGGTTGCGCACGGCCATGTGTTCGACCGCCGATTGGCCGGGATCGAGGGTCAATTCGACCCAGGAGCGGCCGTTCGGCCCTTGGGCGTCACTGGGTTGGACCGACCAAGTGATCTTGGGTGGGTCGGCGGCGGCCGGCCAGCCTGGGCCGGCCGACCAGACGAGGGCCAGGGCGGCCAGCCCGGCGCCGATCAGGGCGCCGAGCCGGGCTCTGGGCCGGAACCGGGTCGTCCGGTCAGGTGGTCGCATGAGGCCTCCTGAGAGCGTCGAATCTGGGGCGGGTGCGGCTCGGCCACCGGCCGGGACCGGTCGCGGGGCCGGTCGGTTGAGAGGCGCCTTGAGCCGGGACCGCTCTCAGACGGTCCCGGCCCAAGGCCGGATCACTCGACTGCGGCCTACTCGAAGAGGGACAGAGTCAAGGTGGCCGCGTAGTCGCCCGCCGTCACCGTGTCGGCGGTACGTAAGACCAAACCGGCGTTGGCGGACCACTGGGTTTGCCCGCTGGCCAAGGCCAAGGCCGAGTCGCCAGTCGAGAAGAGCAACTGGGAGCTGGCCAGGCCGGCCCCGGCCGGATCGTCAAGGGCGGTGCCGACCGGGTCGCCGGGGGCGACTAGGCCGTCGGCGTCGTCGTAGCCGTCGGCCAAGGCCGGAGTCCAGCCCAGTTGGTCGGCCGCGATGGTGTTGGCGCCGTCGGCGAAGGCGCCGACCTGGCCCACCACGTACCAAGCGGCGCTGGCGCTGATGTCGGCCTCGGACCTGGTGTCGGTCACCGTGACGGCGGGCAGGACACCGCTGAACTGGCGTTGGGTCGGATCGGCGCTGGTCGTCTCGGTCAAGGCGACCGTGCTTCCGGCCAGGCTCAAGGCCAGATAACCCGGCTCGGTCGTCTCTGCGATCTCGACGCTGATGGCGACGCTGCCGTCGGTGGCGGGGTCGGCCTGGGCCAGGGCCAAGCCGGCGCTGGCCAGCAGGGCGGTGGTGAAGCCGACGGCGGCCCCCCGCAGCAGGTTGGGTTTGATTCTCATAGCGGATTCCTTTCTGTGGTGGCTATGTCTGATGTGACGTGGTGGCGCTAGATCGGTCAGGCGCAGACGGCGGCGGCGTAGGGCACGGCCTGGTTCTGGCTGACCGGCTGGCCTGAGATCGTGGCTTCGAGGCCCAGGTTGACTTGTCCGGCCGGGATGGCGCTGGCCTGGCTGCTGAAGGAGTGGTAGGCGTATTTGCCGGCCGCCACCGTCGGGAAGATCCAGGCGCCGTAGGCGGTCTGCATGGTCAGGGCCAAGTCCGTCTGGTCGGTGTTGGACAGCGTCACCGCCAGATAGGCCTTGCCAGCCAGGCAACGGACCTGGGCCGAGACGGTGTACGACAATGGCGCTGGGTCGCTCGGCTGGTGGTTGTCCGCTCCCCGGTTGGGCACGGCGTCGGCCGGCGCCGGGGCGCCCCACAGATCCTGTCCGGCGTTGCCGCCGGTGCGGCCGCCGGGCAGGCCGGCGCTGGTCTCGACCACTCGACCGGAGGCGATGGCGGGCGAGTCGTCGGCTAGGCGGTAGCCGTCCAGATCGGGGGCGACGTAAGGGCCGCCCACCGTCGTGTTGGTGGCCCCACTGCCCGGATCGACCAGCTTGGGGTCGGCCGTCGACTTGTGCGGGTCGGCCGGTTCGCCGGCCGTGTGTTGGCCGTAGATGGTGTTGTGGTCGAAGACGAGCCCCTGCATGGTCAAGCCTTGATCGGTGTAATTCCAAGCCCCGGCCGACTCAAGATAGAAAATGTTGTTGTAGAACTCGGCCGAGGTTGGGTAGGTTTTGTTCCAAGCCCAGAAGTTGACCGGGCTGGCGTTGACTCCGGGGCCTTGGTAGATCGTGTTGTTGTAGATCAAGGACCCGTCGGAGTAGCCGGAGAACATGAAGACCCGGGCCCGGTCGTTCTGGGAGACGTTGTAGCGGATGATGGCGTCCTGGGTCCTGACGCCATGGCCGGCGGCCGCGGGGTCGCTGCCCTGGCCGGGCGAGCAGATCAACATGAACCCGCCGTCGTTGTCGTGCGAGTAGTTGTATTGGTAGATCGTGCCGGTCTGGCCGTAGTCGACGTCGTAGCCTTGGCCGTCCTGGGTGGTGTGGCCGCCGAAGGCCTCGTTGTACTGGAACAGGGTGTGGTCGGCGTTCCAAGCCCAGATGCCGGCGCTGGCCCCACCGCTGCGCAGGTTGAAGCCGTCGACCGTGTTGCGCTCGACCAAGGCGGCCTCGGTGACCTGGGGCAAGATGCCGTCGCCGGCGCAATCCTTGACGTAGTTGTCCCGGATCACGACCCCGGTGCTGGGGAACCAAGGCGACAGACCCTCGGCCACGGCGGCCTCCAACTCGCCGGTGTGGTCCATGTCCAGGCGCAGGTTCTGGCGCGAGTTGACGACGATGCCCTGCCGGTTGGTGCGCCGGACGTAGTTGCCTTCGATCAAGATGTCGTCGTAGTTGGAGCCGGCCAGGGCCGCCTCATCGCGCAACATGACGGTGTAGATGACGCCGGCCCCGCCCCAGTAGGTCTTCTCCGAACGCGAGCCCAGCACATCGTGGATGTAGTTGTCGATCACGTCGATGTCACGCAGAGTGCCGGCGTTGTCGTTCAGGATCATGATGCCGTTACGTAATTTGCCGTCGCCGTTGGCGTCGGCGAAGCCCGGGGCGTGGTTGGCCAGTTCCAGGTCGCGGATGACCCAGTGCTCTTGGTTGAGCAACAGGACGCTGGCGTAGAAGGTCTTGGTCGCTTCGATCAGCCCCGGATCGTCCCCCTTGACCAGGTCGAAGATGTCCATCGTGATGGCGTCGTCGCCGGAGTTGAGATAGGGCCGGGCGGCCGGGTCGCCGTACTTGCCCAAGGTGATGGGGGCTTCGGCCGAACCGCTGCCCTGGGGGCGCAGGGTGAGGCCCTGCCAGGAGTCGCCGGCCCGGAGCAGGATGGAGTCGCCGGCGGCGAAGGTGGAGGCGTTGAGCTGGGCCAGGCTGCGCCAGGCGGTCTGGGGGCTGAGACCGTCGGCCTCGTCGTCGCCTTGGTTGGAGACGTAGTAGGTGGTGTGGCCCGGTGAGACCACGCCTTCGACCACCGGTGGGGGCTCGGGCGGCGGCGGGGCGTAGGGTCCCCAAGCCAGTTCCAGCTCGGCGTCGGCGGTCGCGACGGCGGCCTCGTCCAAGGCGAAGTCGAGGTAGCTGGCTTCGGCCCAGGCGATGGCGGTCTGCAGGGCCTGCCACTGTTCGGGCGTGCCCTGGTCCTCGGTCACGGCCCGGGCTTGGGGCAGCCGGTCGGCCACGGCCGAACGGGCGGCGGACAACTCATACAGGCGGACGTCGTCCAGGTAGGCGTGGCCGGCGCCGCCGAGGTTCTGGGCCAAGACGCCGACCTGGCTGTAACCGACCCCGACCTGGAAGGGGATCTGGACCTGGGTCCACTGCGAGCCGGTGGCGTAGACCTTGTCCGCCTCGACCACGCCGGCATGGGCGCCGTCGTAGTAACGCAGGACGAGGAAGAAATCGGTCACATCTAGGTCTTGGCGCAGTTGGGCCAAGACGACGTAGCGCTGGCCCGGTTTGAGTCCTGTGACGGTCTGGCTCAGGTTCGAGGCCGGCGGGAAGTCGGCGAAGTGGTCGCCAGTTGCCGGATCGCCCCGCTCGGGGCTGGCCGGGACGGCGGTGACATTGTTCGGCCACTGCGTCCAGGGACTGACCGAGCCAGTCTCGAAGCCGCCGTTGAGCATCAGATCGGGTGGCGGGGCCACCGGGTCGGCGGCGGCCGGGGCGGTGGGCAGGAGAGCGGTCAATAGGACGGCGGCCAGGGGCGCCAGCCCCCAGCCCAGCCGGCTGCGGCGTCGGTGCGGCATCGGTGGATTCCTCTCGGTCGGACCGGCCATCCGGCCGGTGGGTCAGGTCATGGGTCGTACGGTCGTCGGTTCGGTGTCGTCAGTTAGGCGGGTCTGCGGTCGTTGGGTCCGGAGCCAGCGGGTCCGGAGATCGGCGATGGGCGGTGGATGGTGGATGGTGCGGTCTAGGTCAACGGTCGAAACGGACGACCGGGCTGGCCGCCACCAGCTCGTCGATCAGGCGCTCGAAGAGTTCGTCTTGGGCCAGGCCGCGCACTTGATCGATCACCTGGGCCAGGGGCAGAGGCGGGTTGGATTGGCGGTGGCGGCAGCGCAGCAAGATCAGACCGCCGGCCAGGTCGTCGCTCAGGCTGGTCACCTGGCCCGGTCGCAGGGCCGTGGCGGCGCTGTGCAGGGCGGGCCGGTACTTGGCCAGTTCGTAGGCCGACTCGGGCGTCACCTCTAAGACGGTCGCCTCCCAGACCAGGCCAGGCTGGGCCGCCAGCGCCTGC
This sequence comes from Propionibacteriaceae bacterium, assembly GCA_031265875.1. GTDB lineage: Bacteria > Actinomycetota > Actinomycetes > Propionibacteriales > Propionibacteriaceae > WQYJ01. The sequence continues at coordinate 19,949 of JAISCA010000004.1, read as the reverse complement.
TCGACGGTGACTCCGGCGGCCAGATCCTCCAGCAGGGCTTGGGCCGCCGCCAGGCCGGCGGCCGTGGCCGGCAGTCGGATCAGATCGAGGCTGATCGAGTCCGGCTGGGCCGCCACCTGGTCGAATTGGCGCTGGTAGAGAGCGGTCAGCTGGGCCGGACTGGGCTCCAGCTGGCCGTTGGCGGCCAGGTCGTTCCAGAGCGCCGTCCGAGCGGCGCTGACGCTGCGGGCGAAGTGGGTGGCCAGGTCGAAGCGGGAGACGCCGTAGACCACGCCGCCGGCTTGGGCGGTGTCCCGGTGGCTCTGATTGACCAGTTCCAGCTCGGCCACCAGATCGGTGAAGTCGACGCTGGCGATCAGGCCCCGCCGCCAGGCCTCCAGTTGGATGGCCTTGATCCGGACCCCGGCTCGGATCAGCTGATCGGTTTGGCCGGGAGCTTGGTCGAGGCTCATCAGATCGGCCACCTGGGCCAATTCGGGGCCGGTCAGGGGATGGCCTGAGACCGTGGCCACGACCGTGCCATCCGTCAGCCAGTCGGTGGCCGGCGCGACCCCGGTGGTCTGGTTCAGCGGGGCCGGTGGGGCTGGAGCGGTCGCCGGAGCGGCGGCGCAACCGGCCAAGCCCATGATCGCCCCCAGGGCCAGGGGTAAGCCCCAGAGCGGGCCGCGCTGGGGCCGCGCTGTCGAAAGTGCCGAAGTGGTTGGTCGCGCCATTGTCTGGCCTCCTTGCCGACCGATGATAGTAGCGCATCAGGTAATGCGCAATATCAAAAGCCGACGAATTCAATCCGACCCCAACGAGCGCTGGAAGCGCTCGCTCGCCTAAGCCACTTCCGCCGAACGACGGCTTAGGTACGTCGACACGCCGTAGTGGGGGTCGTAACCTCCCGGTCGCGTGACTGGGCCACCCGCGAGCGGGGGATGGGGCGGCGGAGCGGGGGGAGGGGAGGGGGTCAGTAGGTGATTTCGCAGGGCAGAGTGGTGCGGAGGGGGGCGGACCCGGCCTCGGTCAGCAGACGGGTGAGCAGACGGACGGCCTCCCGGCCCATCTGGCGGCGGGGGATGCGCAGGCCGCGCCGGCCCCGCTCCTGTTCTGGGTCGGGGGCGCCGCCCAGGCACAGGATTTCGACGCCGGACCGGCCGGCGGCCTCCTCCAGGACCTCGGCCAAGCGGGCGTTCTCCACTAGCAGGGTGTCGATCTGGGCCTGCCGGACCTGCTCCAACAATTCAGACAGCTCAGGCGCCTCAGCCGTTTGGGCCACCGTCAGGACGCGCTCCGGACGGCCGGCCTGGGCCATGGCCTGGCGGTAGCCGACCAGGCGGCCGGGGGCCGGCTCGACGTGGCCGACGGTGTCGACCAGAGCCGGGCTGCGGCCGGCGGCCAAGACCCGGCCGGTCAGATCGGCCGTGGCGCCGGCGTAATCGGCCGCCACGTAGGACAGTTCCAAGCCGGGGTAGTCACGCCGGCCCAGGAAGACGAAGGGAAAACCCTCCTCGGACAGCCGTCGGATCTCATCGGGGCGTTCGTCCCAGCCGATCAGGACGCCACCGTCGGCCAATTGCATACCGTTGGTGCCCTGGGGATACAACGAGCGCCGGCCCTGGGCGTCCTTAGCCGCCGTCAACAGCAGCAGATTGAAGCCGGTCTCCTCGGCCTCCTCCTCGATGCCGACCAGGAACTCGTAGAAGAAATCGTCCTGCGAGGTCGGGAAGAGGCGCTGGAAGGTGAAGACGCCGAGCAGCTTGTTGGCCCCGCCGGCCAGGCCCCGGGCGGCCAGATTGGGGGCGTAGCCCAGCTCTCGGATGGCGGCCTGGACCCGTTCCCGGGTGCTCTGCGAGATGCGGATATTGCCGTACTGACGCCCGTTCAAGACCGAAGAGACGATACTGGGGGAGACGCCGGCCCGCCGGGCCACGTCGGCCTGGGTCGGCCGTCGCCTAGCCGTCGGGCCTCGCCCAGCCCCTGTGCCCATCCGCGCCTGGCCTCCTCTGCCTGCCTCAGGCCGACCCGCGCCCTTGGCTCGGGCGCGGCGCCCGTCTATCGAAGAGTACACATTCCTGCGGAGCGACATCGGACGGCTCCTCCAGCGACGGCTCAGGCCGGACGGTCGAGGGCGTGTCCGGCGGCGTCCAAGGCCACCCGGCCGGTCCGCGACACCTGGGCCAACCAGGCCAGCGACGGTTTGGGCCGGCGCTCGAAAGTCGTCCGGTCCCAGGCCACCAGGCCGAAGGTGGGCTCATAACTGCCCCACTCGTAGTTGTCCAACAAGGACCAGTAGAGATAACCCAGCACCTCCACTCCGCTGGCCATGGCCTGGCCCAAGGAGACCAAGGCCGCCGCCGTGTGGTCGATCCGGCGGGCGTCCTGGCGGGTGGCGAAGCCGTTCTCGGTCACGAAGACGGGCCGGCCGCCGCCGACCCGCCAGACGTGCTGGACGGCCCGACCCAAGGAGGCGGGGTAGTACTCCCAGCCCAGCAGGTTGGTCTCGACCTCTGGGGGCAGAGGCACGGGTCCGGTCGGGCCGATCAGATTGCGGGAGTAGTTCTGCACCCCGATGAAGTCGTCCTGGCGGGCCGCCTCGATGAAGCAGTCCTCCCGGGGGTGGCCGAAGGCACGGGCCACCGCCTCCGCTCCCGGCAGAGCCTCGAAGTCCTGCGCTCCGATGGTCCAACCACTACGCAGGCCGTCGATCCCGGACAGGATCTGGCGCGCTCTGAGATGGGCCTCGATCAGGTGTTGGGAGGCGACCGGGTCGGGGGCCGGGCGTTTGACCTGTCGCATCTCGGCCGCCGCCCAGTCGCAGTGGGTGGCCACCATGTTGGGCTCGTTGATGGTGCAGACCCACTCCACGCCGGCGCTCAGGATCGGCCGCACCGCCTCCACGTAACGGGCGAAGCGGTCCGGGGCCTGGTCCTGGGCCCAGCCGCCCGAGCGGGCGAACCAGAGCGGGTTAGTGGTGTGGTGCAGGGTCACCATGGGGGTCAGACCGCGTTCTAGGCAGCCGTCGATCAGACGCCGGTAGTGGTCCAACTGGGCCCGGGAGACGAAGTCCGGCTCCGGTTGGACGCGGGCCCACTCGACGGAGAAGCGGTAGACCTGGAGGCCGGCCGCGCGCACCAGGTCGAGGTCTTCCGGCCAGCGGTGGTACGAGTCGGCGGCGTCGCCGCTGGGTTCGGTCAGGTCGGTGTCCGCCCGGTGTTCGCGCCGCCACCAGTCGGAGCCGACATTGCCGCCCTCGACCTGATGGGCGGCCGTGGCCGTGCCCCAGAGGAAGTCGGCCGGGAACTGGGCCGTCAGCGGGGCCGAGGGGGCCGAAGCGGGCGAAGTGGGCGAAGCGGTCGAGGAAGACGATGTGGTCGAGGTGGTCGAGAGAGCGCTGGCCGGGTCCGGCCGGTCGATGGTCATGGTTGGCTCCGTGATCTTCAGTTCTGGTGTGGATGATCTGTCGGCCCAGCGGTCGGCTGGGTCCTTTCGGTGGGCGCGCCCGGTTGGCGGGTGGCCCGCCGCCGGGTCGTCGAACGGCCTTCAGGCGATGGCCGGCTCAGCCCTTGACGCCGCCGTCGGCCAGGCCGGCGATGAAGGAGCGCTGATTGAACAGGAAGACCGCCACCACCGGCAAGGAGATCAAGATGGCCCCGGCCATCAGGGCCCCGTACTGGACGTTGCCCTCGGCGTTGAACTGGACCAAGGCCAACTGGACGGTGTACACGTCGCGCGAGGTGGTGGTGACCAGGGGCCAGAGGAAATCGTCCCAGGTGCCGGTGAAGGAGAAGATCGCCACCACTGCCAATAAGGGTTTGCTCAGAGGTAGGTAGACCCGCCAGAAGATGACCCACTCGCCGGCCCCGTCCATCCGGGCCGCCTCGGCCAATTCGCCCGGCATGGTCGAGTAGTACTGGTAGGACAGGAAGATGTTCATGGCCCCGACCAGATGCGGGATCGAGACACCCAACAAGGTGTTGAGCAGGCCGGTGCCACCGTGGCCGAAGAGGTCGTTGCCGCCGGCCCAGGGGATGCCCTTGACCATCAGAAAGAGCGGGATCAAGGTGACGGCGATCGGGATGGCGGTGGTGGCAATGATGCCGAGGAAAACGAACTGGCTGCCGGGGAAGCGTAGCCGGCAGAAGGCGTAACCGGTCATTGGAGTCAAGACAAGATTGACAATAACGGCTAGGGCGGCCACGACGCCGGAGTTGAGCAAGGCCCGGGACAGGTCGACCTCGGTCAGGGCGATCCAGAAGTTACGCCAAGTCGGCTGTTCGGGCAGCAGCGAGATCGAGCCGAAGGCCTGCTCGGCCGGGGTGAAAGCGATGGAGATCATCCAGGCGAAGGGCACCAGGACCAAGATCGTGACGACGACGGCGAAGGCCAGGCGAAAGGCCAAGGAGCGCTGGCGGCGGGACTTCAAGCTGGCCCGACGGCTCGGACCCGGCCTCGAATCGAGGGGGAGTTCGGAACGGCCGGGGGCGGTGTTCATGGGCGGTCTCCGGTCCGGTTGCGCATGGTGATGACGGACAGGCCGGCCACGAAGGCGAACAAGACGAAGGCCATGGCCGAGGACAGGCCGAACTGGTTGTACTGGAAGGCGGTGGTGTAAATCAGATAGTTGACGGTGGTGGTCGAGGCCAGGGGCCCGCCTTGGGTCAGGACGTAGATCTCGGCGAAGCTCTGAGACAGATAGATGATGTCCATGGCGATGACGAAGACCAACATGGGGCGCAGCCCCGGTACGGTGACATGGCGGAACTGGGCCGCCTTGCCCGCCCCGTCCACCCGGGCGGCCTCGTACAACTCGTTCGGGATCGACTGCAGGCCGGCTAAGAGCAGGACCATGTTCGAGCCCAGCGCCTTCCACACCCGCATGACGGCGGCGGCGGCCAAGGCGGTGCGCTCGTCGTACAACAGGGCCTGCTCGGGCAGGCCGAACCAGGCGAAGATCTGATTGAACAAGCCGTGCTGGGAGTACATCCACAGCCAGATCATCGAAACCGCCGTCAGCGAGATGATGTTGGGGATGTACAGAGCCGACCGGATGGCCCCGATGCCGGGCACACGGACGTTGACCAAGACGGCCAACCCGGTCGCGATCAGCACCGTCGGTGGCAGCACCATCAAGACGAACAGGCCGGTCACGCCCAGAGCGCGCCAGAACTGGGGCGAGTCGGCCAGGCTGGCGTAGTTGCTCAGGCCGATCCACTCCGGTCCGCCCCGGCGCAGCGGGTTGTACCTGGTCAGGCTGAGATAGAGGCCGTAGACCACCGGGATGAGGCTGAAGACGAGGATGAAGATCGTGGCCGGGGCCGCCATGGCCAGACCGGCCAGATGCAGGCGGGACCAGCCCCGGCGCCGTGGGACGGGCGCCGGGGCGGTCCGGGTCTCGGCCTGAGCGGTCATCGACTCTGGGTCAGGACCGTGTCGACGGCGGCGGCCATCTGGCTCAGCAACTCAGCGTTGGCGGCCTTGGCGTTGAGGGCCTGCTCCAGGTACTGGTCCATGGTGTCGCGGGCCTGCACCCAACCGGGCACGTTGGGATTGGGCCGTAGATGGGGCAGAGCCTCCACCAGGGCGGTCATGATCGGGTTGCCAGTGACGTAGGGGTCGCTGGCGGCGGACAGTCGGACCGGCACCCCGCCGAAGGTCTTGATGTAGTCGAGATTGACCTCAGGCTGCACCAGGTGGGTGATGAACTGCCAGGCCAGATCCGGATGCTTGGTCTCGGCGTTGATCATCAGGCCGGGGCCGGGGCCGCCGAAAGCGGCCGGGGCGTCGCCCGCTGTCAGGCCGGCCGGGGCGATGACGCCGATCTCGAAATCGGGCTTAGCGTCGGCGATCTTCTGGATGCCGTTGCCGTTCAGCATGGTGATGGAGGCGGTGTCCAGCACCAAGGGCTGCTGCTCGGGGGCGTTGGAGGAGTAGGGCACGCCGACGCCGCTGGCGACCGCCGGCTGGCCGGACTGGCCCAGGTACAAGCCGGTGTAGAAGTCGAGGGCGGCCAAGCCGGCCGAGGTGTCAAAATCGACCTTGCCGGATTGGTCGACCTGTCGTCCACCGGCCGCCTGCACCAAAGTGGCGAAGGACTGCTGGCGTCCGATCGGGTCGGTCGCCATCAACAGGCCGGAGCGGGTGATGGAACCGTCCGCCGCTCGGACGGTCAACTGCTCGGCGGCGGCCCGGATGGCCTCCCAACTGTCGAAGGTCTGCTCGGGGTCGAGCCCGGCGGCTCGGAAGTCGGCCTTGTCGTAGGCCAGCAACTGACCGTCCATGCGCAGGGGGATCATGTACTGGACGCCGTCGACGGTGCCGCCGGGCAGGGCGGCGGAGAGGTCCTGGCGGTCCTCGGCCGACCAGCGGGCGACGTAGTCGGTCAGAGGCAGGATGCGCTCGTTGACGGCGTAGTCGGCCACCGCCGCGGCGCCGTGGCCGAAGAGGTCGGGGGCGGCGCCGGAGGCGAAGGCGGCCGACAGTTTGGTCGAGAGGTCGCCCCAATCGACGAAGGTGGCCTCGACCTGGGCCCCGGTGGCGGACTCGAAGGCCGGGATGATGACGTCTTCGACTTGACGCACCTCGGCCGGGTCATTGCCGGGGAACCAGACGGTCAAAGTGGCGCCGGCCCCACCGGAGGCGTCCGGGTCGGGCTGGTCGTTGGACTGGCCGCAGCCGGTCAGCGCCAGGCTGGCGGTGAGGGCGAGGACGGCGGCGGTTGATCGGACAGGTGGGAGCTTCATTGTTCGTATCCTTTCTCGGTTCTCAGTTCTAGGGAAGTCCGGGTGCGGAGCCCTAGGGCGGGTCGGTCGGCGGTCGGTCTATCAGTCGGTCTAGTTCGGTCTATCGGTCGGCGGTCGGTCTATGCGGTCGGTCAGTCGGTTCGGGCGGTCTAGTTCGGTCCCAGGGGCGGCGGCCTGGTCGGGGCGATCTTCAGTTACGGAAACTCCTAGCCCAGTCGGGCCAGCGCAGGGGCACGCCGTGGTGGCCCTGCAGGCGGGCTTGGAAATCGGTCAGCTGGTTCGGCCGCTGGCGCACGGCCCGGGGAACCAGGCCGCGCCGACCGGCGAAGGCGGCCAGCGCCCCGGCGGCTTGGCCGATGTTCCATTCGACCGGGTGCAGGCGGTAGCAACCGTTCGTGATGTGAGTGCTGCCGATGTTCTTGGCCCCAGCCAGCAGGTTGTCTAGGCGCTGGGGCAGGAGGGCCCCGAGCGGGATCTCGAAGGGGTAGCTGGCGATGTCGACGTAGGTCCTGGGCCGACCGGCCCGGCCGGTCGAGGGGTGCAGGTCGATACGGTACGAACCGATGCCGACGCTGTCGAGGAAGTGCTCGGCCTGATCGGGCAGGCCGGCCTGGCGTCGGGCTTCGACTCCGACCTGCTGTTCCAAAATGGTGGTCTCGGCTTTGATGCGCCGGGCCTCGCGGATGTACGGGCGCAGGGCCAGGCCGTCCGGGCTGCCGGCCACATCGCCGCGCAGGCGCAGGCCGGGATAGCCCTGGCCGCCGTCGTGGCGGGGGGCCTCGGTCTGCAGCCAATGGGCGAAGCAGAGAGCTTGTTGGCGGGCCGCCGCCAGATGCCGCTGGCGGGTGGCCGGGTCGACGCCCAGCAGAGGGCCGAGGAAATAGTCGATCTGGGGCCAGTTGACGACCGTGATGTCGGAGGCGAAGCTGCCGGGGACGAGATGGGCCGTGGACAGGATGCGGCGGAAGTTCCAACGGTCGCGGTGGACGCCGCCGCGCGGCGAGTCGGCGGCAGCGAAGAGCGGTTCGGTCCGGGCCTCGAGGGTGGTGGGCAGCGGATCGGTCCAGCTGAACAGCGGGCCGGGCCAGAAGTCGGGTCGATAGGAGCGCCAGAAGTCGTACTCGGCTGGCCGGTCGATGGTGTGGTCTTGGTCCGGCAGGTAGTCCATCACGAAGCACCAGGTGATGGCTTGCTGATCCTCCGGGGCGGCCGGGCCGGAGGGGGCGTGCGGCTCGCCGGTGTCGGCTTGGGACTCGGCTCCGATGACATGTTCGGCCCCGGCCAATTCGACCAGATCGCCCAACTCGGTGGCGTCGATGTAGCAGTCGGCTTGGACCCAGTGGCGCTGGCCGGCGGGACCTTCCAAAGCGACGGCCTGGATCAGGTCGCCGTCGACCTCGGCTTGGAACGGCTGGAACTGGCGTAGCAGCTGTAGCCGACCGCTGCTGAGGGCGGCGGCCAGTAATTCGTCGATGACGGCCTTGGCCACCTGAGGCTCATGGCAGATGGCGCTGACGCCGCCGGCGCCGGGATTGAGGGCCGGTTCGCGCCGGGCTTGTTCGGTCAGGGGGTAGTTGCGGCGGTAATAGTCGCGCAGGCGTTGGCGGAAGTCGGCGTAGGACCGGGTCCGTCCGACCGACTCGACCAGGTAGTTCTCGTCCGGTGGCACCATCTGGCTGGTCAACTGTCCGCCCAACCAGGGCGACTCTTCGCTGAGCAGGACGGTCAGTCCTTCGTCCAACCCCGCCAGGGCGGCCGCCACGCCGCCCACGCCGCCGCCGATCACCGCTAGATCGACTCGGATCTCCTGCACTTCGGGCTCCGTCCCAGGCCCGTCGTCGTGGCCTCGGCACGATGATAGCAGCGCATTAGGTAATGCGCTACATCATGAACTTGGCCGGTCTCGCCGATACGGTCGAGGTCATCGCTCCGGTGGCTGCGACGGTCGATGGGGCGGGCCGTGGAGGTGGGGACGGGTACGAGCGACGACATGGAGATGGACGCCCAGAGCGGTCGTATCCGCCCTCGACCGACGACCGGGGCTGAATCCGCTACGGTGCTGATCAGGTGATCTGGAGTGACCAGAGAGGCGGCGTGAGATGACTTCGGACTGGCCCGACGGCTATGTGGAGGACTGGCAGGCTTGGCGGCGGCGTCGCTGGGCCGAAGCCCCTGGGATCGCGGCCAACGTCGGCACCTGGTGGCCGACTCCGACCCCGGCGCGCGAGCCCGGTCGGCCGGGACGCTGGTGGCTGGACGGCCAGCGGCTGTGCGGCGATCAAGTGACCCGACCCGAGGCCGAGATCGACCTGGCCGCCGAGCCGGGCCCTGACCTGGTCGAGTTGGCGGCCGGACAGTCGGTCGAAGTGGACGGCCGGCGCTTCCAAGCTCTGGCCATGCGCGACTCTCTGGCCCTGCGCCTGTTCGACCCGGCCGCCCCCAGCGCCACCGACTTGGTCGGGGTGGACGCCTTCGCACCTGATCCGGCTTGGATCAAGACGGCCCGTTTCGTGCCGGCCGAACCGGGGCGCACGATCCTGGTCGAACACGTCGACGGCTGGTCCGGTCCGGCCGCCTTGGCCGGCTGGGCCGAATTGGAGCTGGGCGGGCAGACCCGCCGTCTCGAATTGACCCCGGCCGAGCGGGGCTATTTCCTGGTCTTCGGCGACGCCAGCAACGGCCGTCAGACCAAGCAGTATCGCTTCTTACGGGTCGACCCGGCCGAGTCGGGCCAGGTCCAGCTCGACTTCAACCGGGCCTATCTGCCGCCCATCAGCTTCTCTCCCCACTATCTCTGCCCGAGGCCGACGCCGCCCAATCGGCTCGACTGCCCGGTCTGGGCCGGCGAGGCCTTCCAGCGTTACGCCGACCGGCCCGACTGGCCCCTGGTCGAAGCCGACCGCTTGGCCGGCGACCTGGCGGCCGGGATGGTGGTCCGCCTGCTCGATGTGCGTTGGCGCTTGGGCTGGGCCGACAACTGGTCCGACTACCTGTCCGGGCATCTGCCGGGGGCGGTCTGGGTCGACCTGGACGACGAGTTGGCCGATCCGGCCCGGCCCGAGGTGGGCCGTCATCCCTTGCCCGGCCCGGAGCGGCTGCAAGCCGCCGCCCGGCGTTGGGGCCTGGAACCAGGCGACCGGGTGGTGGTGTACGACGACGGCGGCAACATGGCGGCGGCGCGGGCCTGGTGGGTGCTGACGGACGCCGGCCTGGACGTGCGCGTGCTGGACGGCGGCTTGGCGGCCTGGCGCGAGCGCGGTTACGCCCTCGACACCGGCCAGGTCACACCGCCGCCGAGCCAGATCAGGCTCGATCGGTCTGGTCGCCTGCCCCGTTTGGACATCGAACAGGCGGCTGGTTTCCCGGCCCACGGCTTGTTGCTGGACGCCCGAGCCGAGGGGCGCTACCTGGGGGAGACCGAGCCGGTCGACGCCCGGGCCGGCCACATCCCCGGCGCCTGGAGCGCCCCCACTGGCGACAACCTCGACCCCAGCGGTCGCTTCCGGCCGGCGGTGCAGCTACGGGCCCGTTTCGCCGCCCTGGGGGTCGAACAAGACGCCGAGGTGGCGGTCTACTGCGGCTCCGGCGTGACGGCCGCGCACGAGATCCTGGCCCTCCGCCTGGCCGGACATCAAGCCGCCCTCTACCCCGGCTCCTGGTCCCAGTGGGCGGCCAGCGACCGCCCGGCCGCCCAGGGCCGAGAGCCGGCCCAGTCCGGTCGAGCCTGAGTCGGTCCGCCGTGGTGGATGAAGAGACCGCGCGACTGTTGGACGAGCGTCGCGCCGCCATCGAGGCCCAGCAGTGTCAATGGTCGCCTTGGGAGGACTCGATGCGGCGTCTGCGTCAGTACGCCGCTGAACTCACCGCAGGCCTGACGGTCGATGACCCGCCATCGCGGCTGAGCGGACGCCCACGGGTCTGAGCCCACGACAAGATGTGGTGAGACGCGGAGCGTCGATCCGCCAAGTGCGGCTCAGAGGTTGTCCCAGCCGTAGGTGGCCCGGCCGCGCCAGAAGGTCGCCAGCACGGGGTCGGGCAGGTCGCGGCCGTGGTACGGGTTGTTGCGGGCTTGGGACCAGCTGGCGGCCCGGTCCACCACTTGGCGGCGGCTGGGGTCGATCAGCACCAGGTTGGCCGGTTGGCCCGGCTCGAGCGGGCGGCCTTGGCGGTCGGCCACACGGCCGATCCGGGCCGGGGCTGTGGACATGCGCTCGACCAGTCCGCTCCAGTCCAGCCGGCCGGAGGCGACCATGGTCTCGATCACCACGGCCAGGGCCTGTTCCAGGCCGATCATGCCGGGGCGGGCGACGTCGAAGGGGTGGTCCTTGTCCTCCGGCGTGTGGGGGGCGTGGTCGGTCGCCACGGCGTCGATCACGCCGTCCACCAGCCCTTGACGCAGAGCCTCGATATGCTCGTCCGTGCGCAACGGCGGATTGACCTTGTAGGTGGTGTCGTAGCCCTCCAACTCGGCTGTGCCCAGCAGCAGGTGGTGCGGGGTGACCTCGGCCGTCACCGGCAGCTGGCGGGCCTTGGCCCAACGGATCAGCTCGACGCTCTCGGCCGAGGAGACGTGGCAGACATGCAGGCGCCCGCCGGTCAGCCGGGCCAATTCGATGTCACGGGCCACGATGACCGATTCGGCGGCCGCCGGCCAAGGCGGCAGGCCGAGCCGCCCCCCGATGGCCGACTCATGGCAGCAAGCGGTGGGACCGGCCAGATCGTCGTCCTGGCTGTGCTGGGCCAAGACGCCGCCGAAGTCGCTGACGTATTCCAAGGCCCGGCGCATGACCTGGGCGTTCTGGACGCAGCGGCCGTCGTCGGAGAAGAGATTTACCCCGGCCCGGTGCATCAGTCCCAACTCGGCCAGTTCCTGGCCGGCCAGGCCCTTGGTGATGGCGCCGACCGGGACCACTTCGGCCCAGCCCTCGCGCCGGCCCAACTCGGCCAGATGGCTGACCGCTTCGGCCGTGTCGGCCACCGGATCGGTGTTGGCCATGGCGAAGCAAGCGGTGTAGCCGCCCCGGGCCGCCGCCCGGGTGCCCGAGGCCACCGTCTCGGCGTCCTCCCCGCCGGGCTGGCGCAGATGGGTGTGGAGGTCGACCAGGCCGGGCAATCCGATCAGGCCGTCCGCGGCGACCGTGCGGTGGCCCGGGCCGAGATCGGCCGGATCGACCAAGAGCTCACCCCGCAGGGCCAGGTCACGGTGACTGCCGTCGGCCAGTTGGACTCCGCGCAGCAACAAGTCGGTCATTTCAGCCCTTCGTCGGCGCCGGACAGGAGATGGAAGAGGACGCTCATCCGCACCGGCACCCCGGCGGCGACTTGGTCGAGGATGAGCGACTGAGCCGAGTCGGCCGCTTCGGCCGAGATCTCGACCCCCCGGTTGATCGGCCCCGGATGGCAGATGGCGGCCCGAGGCGACAGGAGTCGTAACCGGGCCGGGGTCAAACCGAAGAATTCGGTGTACTCCCGGGCGGTGGGGAAGAACCCTCCCGACATCCGCTCGCGTTGCACCCGCAGCATCATGAGGGCGTGGACCTGGGGCAGGACGCTGTCTAAATCCTCCGTCACTTGTACCGGCCAGGTCTCGACCCCGGCCGGTCTCAGGGTGGCCGGGGCGACCAGGCTGACGGTCGCCCCCAGGGTGTGCAAGAGCCAGACGTTGGACCGTACCACCCGCGAGTGCAGCAGGTCGCCCACGATGGCGACGTGCTTGCCCTCCAGGCCGGGATGGCCGACGGCGGCGAAGTGACGGCGCAGGGTGAAGGCGTCCAACAAGGCCTGGGTCGGGTGCTCGTGCCAGCCGTCGCCGGCGTTGACCAGGTGGGCGTCAGTCCAGCCGGTGGCCTGTTCCAGCGCTCCGGAGGAGGCGTGCCGGATCACGAAGCAGTCGACCTTCATGGCTTCCAAGGTCTGCATGGTGTCGCGCATGGACTCGCCCTTGGAGACCGAGGAGCCGCGCGCGGTGACCGAGATGGAGTCGGCCGACAAGCGACGTTCGGCCAACTCGAAGGAGTTGCGGGTGCGGGTCGAATCCTCGAAGAAGAGGTTGACGATGGTGCGCCCGACCAGGGCGGGGATCTTCTTGATCGGGCGGGTCAGGACAGCGGCCATCTGTTCGGCGGTGTCGAGCAGGGCGTTGGCCTGGTCCCAGTCGAGGTCGGCCGTGGACAGCAGATGCTTCACTGGGAGTCGCTCTCGGGGGCCATGATCGAGACCTGGCTGGTGCCGTCCAACTCGCTCAACCGGACTTGGACCCGTTCCTCCGAACGGGTGGGCAGCTCCTTGCCCACCACGTCGGCCGCGATCGGCAGTTCCCGGTGGCCCCGGTCGACCAGGACGGCCAACTGGATGCGGCGGGGCCGGCCGTAGTCCTTCAGGGCGTCCAAGGCAGCCGCCACCGTCCGGCCGGAGTAGAGCACGTCGTCGACTAGGACCACGACCCGGCCGTCGATGTCACAGGGGATCGAGGTCGGCATCACCGTCCGGGTCGGTTGGCGGCGCAGGTCGTCCCGGTAAAGAGTGATGTCGAGCTGGCCGACCGGGGTGGGATGGCCGGAGGCCTCTTCGATCAGGCCGCCCAAGCGGCGGGCCAGCGGCACGCCCCGGGTCGGGACGCCGATCAAGACCAGGTCGTCGGCCCCCCGGTTGGTTTCGATCAATTGGTAGGCGATCCGGGCCAAGGCCCGGTCGATGTCGTCGGCCGACAGCACCACGCGTTCAGGACCGTATCGCGCCATCCTGACCTCCTCGGACTGGTGGGTGGGAGCAGGTCGCTCGAAGCGCCAATCTAGCACTCGACCGATCGGGCCGATCCGATCTTGGCTCAGCTGGTGGGGCGCCGGAAAGCGCCGGACCGCAGCGCAGCTCAGGGAGGACGCGGTGGGGGCGTTCTGGCGCGCCAGAGCCGGGGCCGGTCACTCTCCGAACAGGATTGGCGATCGGCCACCGGAGTGGTTGAGTTAGGCCATGGAGAAGACGACGGTTGATTTCTGGTTCGATCCGCTCTGCCCCTGGGCCTGGCTGACCTCACGCTGGATGCTGGCGGTGGAGCGGGTCCGGCCGGTCCAGACGGTCTTCCACGTCATGAGCCTGGCCGTCCTCAACGCCGGCCGCGAGGGCTTGTCCGACGATTACCGCCAGACCATGGAGACGGTGGCCTGGTACGGCGCCCGGGCCTCCATCCAGGTCGAGATGGCCTATGGCCTAGACGTCTCGCGTGACTTCTACACCGCCCTGGGCACGCGCTACCACAACCTGGGCCAGCCCCGCGCGGTCGAGACCATCCGGGAAGCGCTGGCCGAGTTGGGCCTGGACCAGGCCATCGCCGAGCGCTCTTTGACCGACGCCTTCGACGCCGAGCTGAGGCGCAGCCACCACCAGGGCATGGACCCGGTCGGGATGGACGTCGGCACCCCGGTCCTGCGTATCAACGGTCAGAGCCTGTTCGGGCCGGTCATCTCACCCGCCCCGACCGGGGAGGAGGCCGGCCGCCTCTTCGACGGCGTGGCTCTGGTCACGTCCTATCCCGGTTTCTTCGAGCTCAAACGGACCCGTACGGTGGGCCCGATCTTCGATTAGACGATCCGCGCTGTCGGCCGCTGGCCCGGTTCCGCTCGAGGGCGGCACTTGGCCCCAGCGGCCAGACCTGACAGACTCGGCTGCAACGTCCTGGGCCAGCCCACCCAGCGCAGCTGGTCCGCCGCCCGGACCGGTCGGCCGCCTGGCTGATCGGTCGCCATTAGGCCCGAAGGAGGTCAGACATGGTCAACGAGGTCATCCAGCTAGCGAATGATTCTTGCGAAGTCACGGTGTGGTCCTTGGGCGCGGCCGTCAATGACATCCGCCTGCCGGACCGTCAAGGCCGTCTGGAGTCCGTCGTCTTGGGCTACTCCTGCGTGGGCGACCGGTTGGAGGGCCGGTCCTATCTGGGGGAGGTGGTGGGCCCCTTCGGCAACCGCATCGCCGGCGGCCGTTTCAGCTTGGACGGGACCGAATTCGCGCTGGAGCGCAATGACCGGGGGCAGTCTCTGCACTCCGGGCCGGACGGCTTCCACCGCCAGACCTGGCAGGTCCTGGACCAGTCCTCGGACCGGGTCCGCTTGGGTTTGGCCTGGACCGACGGCCGGGCCGGTTTCCCCGGCCCGATCACAGTCGAGTTGGAGTACTGGCTGGAGGGCATGACTCTGAGCCACCGGTTGACCGCTCAGGTCGGCGGTCCGGCTCTGGTCAACCCGGTGGCGCATCCCTATTTCAACCTGTCCGGTCGGTTGGGGCCTATCCTCGACCATCATCTGCAGATCCGGGCCCAGGCCTACCTGCCGGTGGACGACTGCCTCATCCCCTTGGCCAGCGCGCCTCAGCCCGTCGCTGGCACCGCCTTCGATCTCCGCCAATCCCGTCTCCTGGGCGACTTGGAGGTCGAGACCGATCCCCAGTTACGGGCCTGCGGCGGTCTCGACCACGCCTTCGTGCTGGACCGTCGACCGACCGACGAGCCTGGTCCGGCGGCGGTGTTGTATCACTCCGGCTCCGGTCGCCGGCTGGTCGTCGAGACCGACTACCCGGCGCTCCAGGTCTACACCGGCCAGGGCTTGGACGAGGCCGAGATCGCTCACCCGCCGGGCCGCCCCGGTCCGGGCTGCGGCGTGGCGCTGGAGACGGAGGGCTTCCCCGACGCGCCCAACCGGCCCGATTTCCCCTCCGTCGTGGTCCGCCCCGGCCAGCCCTGGCGCCGTACCACCCGCTGGGTCTTCTCGGTCGACTGAGGGAGCCAAGTGAGAGACTTCTGCCATGCGCATCCACATTGGCACGGACCACGCCGCCTTCGAGACTAAGAACGCCATCGTGGCCGCCCTTGAACAGGCCGGTTACGAGGTGGTCGACCACGGGGCCCATCGCTTGGACCCAGAAGACGACTACCCCAGATTCATCATCCCGGCGGCCCAGGCGGTGGCGGCGGAAGCGGGCTCGCTCGGCCTCGTCCTGGGCGGGTCGGGCAACGGCGAGGTGATCGCCGCCAACAAGGTGCCCGGGGTCAGGGCCGCGCTCATCCACAGTTTGGAGACGGCCCGCCTGGCCCGTCAGCACAACGACGCCCAGGTGGCCTCCATCGGGGCCCGCATGCACTCCAGCGAGGAGTGCGTGGCCTTGGCCTTGGCCTTCCTGGAGACTGAGTTCTCCGGTCAGGCCCGTCATCAGCGCCGGATCGACCAGCTCAGCCGGTACGAGAGCTCCGGCCGGCTGGACGACTGATCTTGTCCGAGGCCGGGTCTAGGTCCCAGCCAGACGGCCTGGACTTGGCCTGGGGCCCCGGTCTGACGGTCGGACGGGCCGGCCAGGTCCGCTTGGGCGGACCGGACGGGCCCAGCTTGAGACCAGGTCCGCCCGCGCTCGTGTTGGGCCAGTCCGGGGCGGCCGAGCGGACGGCCGCTGGCACCGACCAGTCGGTCGAGCCGGTCGGCTGGCGGCCGTTGCGCTGGGAGTCCGCGCCAGACGAGGTCTTAGGCGAGTGGCAGGACGGCCCCCTGCGCTACGGGGTGCGCCACCACGTCGGGGAGCACTGGGATCTGCGTCTCTGGTTGGCCAACGATGGGCCGCAGACGGTTCTAGTCGGCCCGGCCGGCTTAGCGGTCGAGCCGGGCGCCGCTTTGGCCTGGGTCTGGCCCGGTGGGACGGCCGGCTTGATTGGCTTGGCCGGTCCGCTGGACCGTCCGAGCGGTGATTGGCGGGTCGGTCTGAGAGTCCGGCTGGGTCAATTGGACGACCTGGCCCGGTCCCAGCCCATCACGGCCCGGCCGGCTGACTTCACCTGGTTGCCCGCCGGCGCCGCCATCGGCCCGGGCCAGCAGGTGGTCTGTTCTCTGCAGGGCCGGCTGGTCGACTCTTGGGCCGAACTGGGCGGTTTGTTGCCGCACTGGCTGCCGTCGCTCGATCAGCCGGTCGACGCGGTGGTGGAGCTGGATCAGCCCGACGCCGTCCTGAACGCTCCGGCCGGACGGGTCGAGGAGGTCGATGGCCTGACCTACTTGACCGGTCAGGGCCAAGTGGCGGCCGACTTGACCAGTCAACGCGGAGTGGTCCGGCTCGATCTGTGCTTCGCCCGGCCGGCCGCACCTCAATTGGACCGCTGGTATGGACGTCTGGACGACCCCGGCTTGAGCCCAGACCGGGTCGGAGCCGGTCTGCTGGTGGCGGCTTGGGCCCGCCCTGGGGCCGGGCCGGCGTGGGCTGGTCTGACCGAGCGTCTGGCCGAGCGGGCCCAGGGCCGTTTGGCCGAGCTGGCCCAGGGTCCGGCCCGGGCCGCCCCGGGCGAGATCGCCTTCCTCAGCGTCGGTCTGTTGGCGGTCGTCCCCGCTCTGCCCCAGGACGCCGCCGTCCTCGACCGGATCGGCCGGGCGGTCGAGCGTCTGACCGACCGGGCCGGTCTGGGTCTGGCTTGGGCCCGGCTTTGGCTGGCGGGGATGGCCAGCGAGTTGGATCGGGCTGACCTGTCAGGGTTGGTCGAACGGACCGCCCGGCTGAGGCTGACAGCCGATTGGCTGGCTGATTTGGAGTGGCGACTGGCCTGCGCCCAGCCGCTGGCCGACCTCGATCTGGTCCGCTTGACCCATCTGGTCGGGGCCGGGCTGCCGGGCAAGGTGGTGGGACAGGTGTCAGGCCTGCCGGTGGGCTGGGCCAGCCTGGCCCGGGCCGTCGCCGTCAGCGCCTTGCTCCCGGAGGGTTTGGAGCCGTCCGGCCATTGGCCAACCACGTTGCCCCAGTCCGTCCAAGCCGCCCGTTGGCGGCTCCAAGCTCTGCCGGACTGGCCGCTGGAGGCGATGGCTTGGCTGGCTCTGGGCGATCTTTGGGGGTGAAGAATCAGGCTTGCGATGCGGTAGAATAAGCCAACACCATTTATGGGTATGACAGGAGGGTCACTATGGCTGTTTTTCTCCTGTTAGGCGCAATCGGAGCGATTCTGCTGATTCTCTTCATCTTCGTGGACGACCACCTGGGTGGGATCTTCGACGCCCTGGGCGGCGGTGACTGGTTCACCGGCGCTAGCTTGGCCGGTTTCCTGGGCGCTCTCGGCTTCGGCGGCGCGGCGGCCTACGGTGTGACCGGCAGCGTTGGTTTGTCCTTGGCTGGCGGCCTGATATTAGGGTTGTTGTTAGGTCTAGGAGTGGCCTGGGTCATGCTGCAGATGCGGCGCACCCAAGAGGGCGGAGCCCCCACCTCGGCCGGCCTGATCGGCTTGGAGGGCTCCGTGGTGTCAGACATCCCGGTCGACGGTTACGGCGAGGTCAGGCTGGTCCAGACCGGCCACCTGATCAAGCTGAACGCGCGGGCCGGCCAGGCCGTCCCCAGCGGGGCTCCGGTCAAAGTGACCGAAGTCCTCTCCGCCACCGCCGTCAGGGTCGTCCCCTTGTTCCAATGACTGACCTGGCGCAGCGTCCAAGCCTTCGGCAAACATGTCGAGTCAATCACGCGGGGCTCTTGAGGCCGCGCTGATCCCAACTGGCTGGTCCGACCAGTCGTCCACCTCGCAACCCGACTAGAAAGGCAACCACTATGGGCGAATTCCTCGACCGTATCTTCACTTCGACGGTGATCGGTGTGGCCGGATTGGTCCTCATCGTCATCTTGTTGGCTCTCTTCATCGTCACGCGCTACCGGGTGGCCAGCCCGAACGAGGCGTACATCATCACCGGGCGGCGGGGCAAGGAGGTGCGCGACCAGGAGACCGGGGCGCTCAGCCACGATCTGTCGGGCCAGAAGGTGGTGATGGGCGGCGGCGTCTTCGTCTGGCCTTTCATCCAGCGCTTGCACGTCCTGGAGCTGACCAGCCGACGGATCCCGATCCAGATCCGGGGAGCCATCTCCGGGCAAGGGGTCAAGCTCAACCTCGACGTCGTGGCAGTGGTCAAAGTCGGCGGCAACGAGGACCAGATCCGGGCCGCCGCTCAGCGTTTCCTGAGCCAGCAAGACGAGATCGAGTCGTTCACCCAAGAGGTCCTGGCCGGCGCCTTGCGGGCCATCGTGGGCTCCTTGACGGTGGAGCAGATCATCCGTGACCGGGCCGCCTTCGCCCAGCGGGTGGCGGACGAGGCGGAGGCCTCTTTGACCGGCCAAGGCTTGGTCTTGGACGCCGTCCAAATTCAGGACATCACGGATGACGGCAGTTATCTGAGAGACCTCGGCCGCCCCGAGTCGGCCCGGATCCAGCAACTGGCCGCCATCGCCGAGGCCCAGGCCCGTCAGGCCGCCGAGCAGGCCCAAGCCGCCGCCGAGCAGCAGATCGCCATCGCCCAACGTGAGTTAATGTTGAAGCAGGCCGAGATCAAGGCCGAGACCGACGCCGCCGTGGCTCAGGCCAACGCGGCCGGTCCGCTGGCCCAAGCCGAGCGCGACCAGTCGATCCTGGCCGAGCAGGAGAAGGTGGCGGTGCGCCAGGCCGCCCTCAAGGACCGCCAGCTCGACACCGAGGTGCGCAAGCCGGCCGACGCCGACCGCTACCGTTTGGAGACTGAGGCGGCCGCCCGTCGTCAGGCCGCCATCTTGGAGTCCGAGGCGCGCAAGGTGGCCGTCATCGCCGCCGCCGAGGCCGAGGCCGAGAAGTCCCGCTTGACCGGCGAGGGCGACAAGTCCCGCCGGGCCGCTTTGGCTGAGGCCGTCGCCATCGAGGGCGATCGGTCGGGTCAGGCCGAGAAGTCCCGTCGTGTGGCTGAGGCCGACGCCATCAGGGCCGAGGGCGAGGCCGAGGCTTCCGCCATCCTGGCCAAGGGCAACGCCGAGGCCGAGGCCATGAGCAAGAAGGCTGAGGCCTACGCCCGTTACAACCAGGCCGCCGTGTTGGAGATGCTGATCGAGGCGCTGCCTCAGATCGCGCGCGAGGTGGCCGCTCCGATGGGCGCCATCGACAAGCTGACCGTGATCAGTTCCGACGGCGCCTCCCAGCTGCCCAAGCAGGTCTCCGACAACGTGGTCCAGGTCATCGAGATGCTGAAGAACGCCACCGGGCTGGACCTGCAATCGATACTGGCCAAGTACGCCGGTCAGATCGGACCAGCGGTCACCGTGGAGCCGGCGGTCGTCTCAGGGCCGGCGCCGGCCAGCCGCTGAATGATCCGATAGCCCTATCAGAGGTAGTGGTGGGGCCGGCGCCGGGGGGGCCCGGCCCCCCCCAGCGGCCCCCACGGCCGGCGGGGGGCACAAGGGTCACAAGGTGGCTGGAACATCGAC
>JAISCA010000068.1 GCA_031265875.1 Propionibacteriaceae bacterium | reverse complement strand
CCAGCCCCACACTCGACCCCGAGAAGACAAAACACACTCCCACCCCACCCGCACCTATGCTGAACCACATCAAATCAACCCGACGTTGCGTTGACCGCTAGAAATCGCCGGCGTGTCGGACGTCGTAACCCGCCGTTCGGCGGTGATGGCCGGCGATTGAGACTATCGCGTATGCCGTATCTGCTCAATCGCGGGCGTCCCCGTCGCCGATCGAGCAGACACGACCACCGCCCCGGCCGAACCCGACCACAGACGCCGAGAGAGAGACGCCGGAAGTGGCCTTCGAGTGATCGCGGGACGCGGACCCGGCCAAGCCCCCGGCCAGAAGCTGAAAGCGACTCGACGGATCACCGCACGCAGCTCACCCGGCCTCGCAGGTAGTCACGGCAGACACCTTCCGGGTCCGGCCGCCCGTAGGGCGGCTGGAGTCTGGGGCGCCGGGGCGGAGCCCCGTAATGAGACACCGCCCACCCCGCGACGAGACCGAACACCCCATGACGAGCCCCTGAACCGATTGACACTTGCGACCTGTGTCACCGGCGTGTCGGCCGTCGTAACCCGCGTCGTTCGGCGGTGGATTGGGGTGAGTCACGTGAGCGGGCGATTGCGACCGTTTCGTCGGCTTGCCGCGCCGGTGGGCTACGGCGATTGAGCGGTTGCGGCCAGTGCCGTCGGTGTGTCGGATGTCGTAACCCGCCGTTCGGCGGTGTGGGGTGCGATTGGGGCTGGGACCGGCGGTGGTGTAGTACGCTTTTTGGTACATGTTCAGGTACAACTGTGGGGAGGCGAAGTGTCAGCGATGACAGCGAGCCAGGCGCGGCGGGAGTTGTTCCCGTTGATTAAGCGGGTCAACGACGATAAGACGACGGTCGAGATCGTGTCCAAGCATGGCAACGTCGTTCTCATGTCAGCGGAGGAATACGACGCGCTGATGACGACCGCTTATTTGTTCTCTGATCCGGCCAATGCGGCCCGGCTGCGCCGGTCGCTGGCCGACGCCGCCGCAGGGCGATTCGAGGAACATGAGTTGATCCAGTGAGAGTCGCTTTCACCCCCGCTGGTTGGGAGGACTACGCCTACTGGGCGGCCACCGACCGGAAGACTCTGCTCAGGATCAACAAGTTGATCGAAGACACTTTGCGCCATCCGTTCACCGGTCTGGGAAAGCCCGAGGGGCTCAAGCACGACGCTCACGGCGCCTGGTCAAGGAGGATCACGGAAGAACACCGGCTCGTCTACACGGTCGAGGCCAGCGCGATCGTGATCGTGCAGGCCCGTTTCCACTACGCCTGAGGGCAGCCAGAGCCGGTCGCCAGGATGGCCGTTCGCAGATGAATCGCCTGGGCTGGTCTGTGGGATCAGAATGGCCGAAGACGCCAGGCGGCGTCAGTGGGACGTTGCGCAGCGAACTCAGGTGAACCCATAGAACCTTAGGCGAACTTAGTCTAACTTAGGAGAACTGATAAGATCTGATCTACGACGTCAGCGCGACAGGTGGTCCGATGAGCCAGACTCTTTCTTTCTTACCCGCTTTCGGCAACCGGCCGCCCCGTCTGGTGGGTCGGGACGAGGAGGTGGCCGCCTTCGTCCGGGGGCTGGGCGGCCCGACCGGGCATCCGGATCGGACGACGTTGTTCATCGGCCAGCGGGGCATGGGCAAGACGGCCATGCTGCTCGAACTGGCCGACCGGGGCGAGCGGGCGGGGTTCGTCCCGGCCCGGGCCACGGCCACAGAGGCGCTGTTGTCGAACTTGCTGGAGGCGATCCAAGTCAACGGGGCCCGCCACACGGCGACCCGCAAGAAGCTCAAGGGCGTCAGTCTGGGGGCGCTCGGTTTCTCGGTCGGCTTGACCTTCGACGACGAGACGGAGAAGAAATACGGCTTCCGGACCAAGCTCGGCCTCCTGTGCGACGAACTGGCCCGCCATGACAAGGGCGTCCTGCTCCTGGTCGACGAGGTCTGGGCGGACTCGGCCGAGTTGAGGCAACTCGCCACGGCTTATCAGGAACTGGTCGGCGAGGGCAAGAACATCGCCATCGCCTTGGCCGGGCTGCCCAACTCGGTGTCGGCGGTCCTGAACGACCAGGTGCTGACCTTTCTCAACCGGGCGACCAAGGTCCAGCTCGGTCCGATCCCGGTCTCAGACGTCGCCGTCCATTACTTCCAAACCTTCTCCGACCTGGGCAAGAGGATCGCGGCGGCGGAGGTGGAGCGCGCGGCGGAGGCCACCCGGGGGTATCCGTACCTGCTGCAACTGGTGGGCTACTACCTGCTGGAGGCGGTGGGCGACGCGGCCGACGTCGGTCAGGAAGCCGTCACCCTGGCCATCCGCAGCGCCCGCCGGGCCCTGATCGACTCCACCTTCGCGCCCAGTCTGCGACCGTTGACGCGGGGGGATCTGAACTTCCTGTCCGCCCTGGCCCAAGAGCCGGAACCGGCCTTGGTCCGGGCGGCCCAGGAGCGGCTCGGTCTCAGTTCCGGCAGCGCGCAGCAGCACCGGGCCAGGCTGATCGGATGGGGCCTGGTCGCGCCCGTGCGCCGGGGCGAGCTGGAGTTCGTCCTGCCCTACCTGCGCGACTACCTACGCCAAGAGCTCTGACCGTACGGGCGAGGCCGGCGAGATTCCTAAGGTTGCGGCGTCAGCCAGAACAGGGCGACGTCGTACCCCACAGTCGAAACTCAGTCGCTCGTATTAGTGGCCTCGGCCGAGAGGAGAGTTACGTACGGTCGGACCAGGTCGGGCCAACAGGACGGCCCTTCTCACCGGCCGGTCTCGGTTCCGGCGGCCGGGTCCAGGATTGGGGCGATTCCGCGTTAGCGCACTGATGATTCCGGAATGACGCACGTCAGATTACGGATTAGCGCACTCGGTCATATGCTTTCAGGCGTGCTGGTAGGACGGTGGGCGAGCCTCGTGGTCGAGGAGGCCATGGCTGACACGCGAGTCGTTTTCGTCGTGGGCGCGAGACAGGTCGGCAAGAGCACCCTGGTGTCCCAGTACGCCTCGGCGCGTGACCTCGGACCGGTGATCACGCTGGACAATAAAGCGGTCCGTGACGCCGCGCTGGGTGATCCGACGGGATTCGTCGCCGGCTTGCGCCCGCCTGTCGTGCTGGACGAAGTCCAGCGAGCGCCCGATCTACTGCTCGCCATCAAAGAGAGGGTGGACCAGGACACGACTCCGGGGCAGTTCCTGCTGACCGGTTCGGCCAATGTCCGATCGAACCGTAATGTCAAGGATGCGCTGACTGGGCGAATCGAGGTCGTGACCTTGTGGCCTCTGTCACAAGGCGAGATTCAGCGCGGGCGCAACGTCGTCGATGTGCTTCTGGCGGGCGGACCGCCGGAGGTCGTCGATGCCGTTGTGGGCCGAGACGCCTTCGCCGGGCCCGTGGCGGAGGGCGGATTCCCCGAGGCACGCCAACGTCAGGGCCGGCGTCGGGATCGTTGGTTCCGCGATTACATCGACACGACGCTGGATCGTGACTTACGCGATGTGTCCGACGCGTTGAAATTGTCTGAGATGCCTCGTCTGCTACGCCTGGCCGCGGCGCAGGCCGCCGGACTGGTCAATTACGCCAATCTGGCTGACAAGCTCGGTCTCAACGAGAAGACAGTGAAGAGCTACATCGAACTGTTGGAGACCGTCTTCCTCCTCCGGCGGCTGCCGGCCTGGCGGCCTGGATTGGCCTCGCGCGAGGTCCACTCGCCAAAACTCTACTTAGTCGACACTGGACTCCTACTCCATCTCCTAGGAGTCGGCCAGAGTCGTGTCCGCCCCGACCCCCGAATCACGGGCCCGGCGCTGGAGAACTTCGTCGCGCTCGAAATCTTGAAACAAGCTGAAACGGCTGAAACGATGGCCCAGGTCTTTCACTATCGGGCTGGCCGCGACGAAGTGGACCTCGTCCTTGAGACGAGGGCAGGCGACATCGTAGGTATCGAGGTCAAAGCCAGCGCTACCCCTTCCACCTCTGATCGGCGTGGCCTGGAGAGGCTCCGTGACGTCGCCGGGCGGCGCTTCATCGCTGGAGTGGTCGTCTACACCGGCGAACGGACGATTCCGCTCGGCGACCGCTTGTGGGCGATGCCTGTGAGCGGGCTCTGGGCCTGATACGGCTGGTCCGCTCGGTCTAGCCGGGCGGTCAGCGCGACCATGAGCGTTGTCTGCTGGAACCCGAACTGGTGGTCCGAGCGAGCACGTTGAGGCCGGTTTGAATGTGGATCTGCTGATGGGTGACGCGCTCAAGAAGACCGGCGCTGGGAACCTGTTTACTGTCTTCGGCCAGCCGGACAGCGAGATCGAGCGGACGGCCGACGGGAGGATCGCCGTCAAGGTCATCAACGACTACGGCGACGAAGTGATGCAGGTCTTCGAGGTGTTCTAGGGGAGCCCAGAAGCGTCCTGACTCCGGTGCTTCTCTTAGGGTCTAAGAGAATTGGCTACCGGGCGGACCAGGCCCGGCGGATCGTGGCCAGTCGATCCCCGATGGCCTTGGTCGTGGGCGGGTCGACTCCGGCGTCGATGGCAGAGGCGGGCCAGTCCGCGACGGCCGCCTGAACGGCTTCGAGGGCCGTCGTCCAGTCGGGTACGTCGCAACGGTCGGCCAGCGTCCGCAGGTCACGTCGCGTGATGCCGTCGAACTTGCCCTCGACGGCCAGGTGATGGCGGGCCAGCCACGGGTTGGAGAGGTCGTAGGCGAAGGTCAGGTCGTAGGCCGGGGCGAGCGACCAGCGGCCCGATCGGTCCATCAGGAAGGCGTGGTTCTTCGGGTGGTCGTCCCGGTTGCCGGCCAGCACGTTGAACGCGACCCGGCGGAGCAGTTGGTGGCGGGCCGCGTCGTCCAGACCGATGGCGTCGGCCACTCGGAAGAGCTGGGTGGCCGAGTGTGTGGCGATGAGTGTGAAATCGAGCCCGCCCAGGGCGCCGAGCGACTGCTGGTGGAGCCGCTCGCCGGCCGCGTCCCGGTCGAACCGGCGGACCAGGAAGTGGGCTCGACCCGACTCTTCCACCAGGTGGGCCTCGGGCAGCTCGATCCCTGCTTTGGCGGCCATCAAGTGGTAGGCGTATTCGATCCGGCCCGCGCCCGTTGGCCCGGCTGGTAGACCCGGCGCCTCGCCCAGGTCGAATTTGAGCAGCCATGGTTCGAAGTCGTCGGTCCCGCCTTGGCCGGCCCGGATCGCCCCGGTCGCCCGGTTCCAGCCCACCAGGGCCTTCGCCTGAGCCCCGCCGGCGGAGGTGCCGATCCCTTGGAGATGGCGGACGGCCAGTCGTCGCCCCGGGGTGTCGTTCAAGTCCCCGGTCACGACGTCGCGGGCGGCGGCCACGAGTTCGGCCAGGTCGAGTGAGGTCGGCCGGGCCGAGTCGGAGCCTTGGTCGGGTTCGAAGGTCAGGGCGCCCAGTCCGCGGTCGCCGACATAGGCCAGCCGGTCGAGGCCGGTCAACTCGTGCGGCAGTATCCCCTGGTCGGCCAGGTATTCGTCAGTCAACCGGTTGCCGAAGGCGTCGGGCAGCGCGTCGGCCAGTAATGGTGGGAGACCGCGGAAGGTGGTGGGGTCGAGCTGTCGGAAGCTGTGGAGACGGTCGCCGTCGCGGTGCGGCATGAGCAAGGGGGCTAACTGGGGCCCGTCCCGCAGCCAGGCCGGGTCGTACTGGAAGACGACGTACGGCGGTCGGGCGGACAGGACGGCTCCGCCCACCGGCCGGTTCCAGGCCCGGATGCGCAACGCTGTGACAGGGACATGGCTCATGGCGTCACCGTCCGGCGGGAGGCCCGGAGCCTCGGCCTGATGCCCTGTTGGGCGCGTAGGACGGCGATCGGGCTGACCTCCGGCGTCGGTCTCAACTCCGTCAGCCATTCTTCGCGTCCCAAAGCCCGCGCGACCCGGATGACGGTGGTCAGGGACGATCCCGTCCCCGCCTCCAGCGACTTGACGGCCCCCACCGACAGATTGGCCCGCCGGGCCAACCCGGCCTGGTCCAGGTCGGTCTCCAACCGCAGCTGACGGAACTGCCGCCCCAGGTCACGGGCGATCTCCTCCGTTGTCGCCATCTGAAGAGTCATAAATCTAACCGTAGTACCCGTCCAGCCGACTGTACAGATTGAAAAGCGGCTGTTGTAATAGTTCTCCCGAGTCAGCTTCTCTTCCTCTTCGGCCCTGGTGCCGACACAGGTGAGGCGGCCAGGGGCCGGCGCGCGAGCTAGCAGTTACGTACCTTGTCTACGGCGTGTCGTGGGGTCGGATCGCTCGCTCGGCAGGCTCTGCGCCTTCTCATGGAGGAGACGGGCGGTCAGCACGACCATGAGCGTTGTCTGCTGGAACCCGAACTGGTTGTCCGGGCGAGCACGGTGAGGCCGGATTGAGCTCCGGCCCGCCAGGGTCGTCGAGGCGGCCAGCCCTCTAGCCGAGTCCCAGGGTCTGGCGCAGGTCGGTCAGGGTGGCGACATAGGTGAGGTGGCGGGGAGGTGAGGCGGTGAAGCCGAGGCGTTCGTAGAAGGCGAGGGCGTTCTGGCCGAGGGCGTGGACGAGCATGGCGCGCAGGCCGATCTCGCTTGCGGCGGCGACGGACCGGACGATGGCGTCGCGTAGGAGCGACGACCCGAGGCCCAGCCCTTGGTGGGGCCGGTCCACGGCCAGCCGGGCTAGGACGACCACGGGGATGGGGAGGGGCATGTTGCGTCGGACCCGGCCAGGCGCGTCGGCTGGGTCGATCGATCCGGCGGCCAGGGCGTAGTAGCCGGCGACCGGTCCGTCGCCGCTGGGGCAGGTGACGAAGGTCCGGCTGGCGCCGGTGGTCTCGTTGGCCAGGGCCCGGCGGCGTAGCCAGTCGTCGAGTTCGGCTGCGCCTGCGGCGAATCCGGCCAGGTCGTCGCCGGCGCGGATCGGCCGGGGCGGTGTGAAAGTGGGACTCATGCGCGGGTCGGGGGTCGCGCCGGCGTCTTGGATGGGTCCCATTCCAGTGGCGTGGAAGCGAGGCTCATGCGAAGACCGAGGGCTGACGCATGAACTCCTGCAGGGCGGGTAAGACGTGGGCGGGGTGGTCGAGGGCGGCGTTGAAGGCGTCCCAGTCCTCGTCGTTCAAGACCAGGCGCTGTCGGTCGGCCAGGACTTGTTCGGCCTTGTCGACCAGCGCTGGCACGGAGAAATCGGTCAAGGTCTCGCCCTTGGCGGCGGCGGCGCGTTCGATCAGCCGCTTCTGGCGTCGCGTGACGCGCAGAGCCAGCCGTTCGTCTTTGAGAGCAGGGGTTGACATGCGGTTAGTGTACGCCGAGTAGGCGTACGTGATCAAACCAGCGGCGTTACGGCCGGGCGGGTGTGAGCACTCGGCGCGAGCCGTCGCAGCCTGGGGCTGTGAACACCGCTAACCCCCGCTAATCGCCAGCCCCAAGAGGTAAAGTGACACCATGACACCGAAGCTCGCTGAGTACATCGCAGAAGGTAGAAGCCTTTCGGCTGATGAGCGCGAGATCGCGGCGCTGGCGCTCCAGCGGATCGGTGACGCCAAACAGGCTGAAGCCGATGCGGCCTGGGACGAAGAGATCGATCGTCGCGTGGATGAGATCTTGTCTGGCCAGGTGGAACCCGTCGACGGCGAGGAGACTCGCCGGATGGCTCGGGCGATGCTGGCTGCCCGCCGCCCGTGACAGCGCTGCCCTGGCGCGAACATCCTGCCGCGCGGGCCGAATACCTCGATGCCCTGACCTGGTACGAGGAAAGCGCTGCCAAGGTCTCTGACACGAGCTAGCGGTTACGACCCTTGTTGCGGCGTGTCGTTGGGTCCAGTTGCTCTGTTGTGGTGGGGCGGCGATTGAGGGTTACGGCGCTGGTGGGGCGGTGGGGTGCGACTTCTAGCGCCGGGTCGTCTCTGTGATGGCGACGGCGGCGAAGAGGATCAGGCCGAGGGCGGGGACGGCTAGGAGGTAGAGCATCCAGGTCATGAGGGCGGCGGCTAGGACGGCTCCGGCGGTGTAGGCGGCGGCTTTAGGGTTCTGCTCGAAGCGGGGGCGTAGGCGTTTGAGGGCCCGGGCCCAGCCCCGGGAGGGGGTCCAGTCGGTGGCGGCCAGGGCGGTGCCGGTGGCCAGGGCCAGGAGGACGAGACCGGCCAGGACGCGCATGATCTGGCCGGCCACGGAGCCGTCGGCGGCGGCTAGGAGCAGGCTGAAAGCGGTGGCGGCGCTGGCCAGGACCAGGCCCAGGCCGACCGCCAGACCGCCCGGCAGGGCGGCCCGGAAGTCAGACCAGAAGAGCTTGAGGCTGGCCTCCTCGGCTTTGAGGTGACGGCGCAGGTGCCCGGCGCCGGCGGCCAGGGCGGCCGGCAGGGTGACGATCAGGACGGAGCCGAGCGTGACCAAGAGGCCGGTCAGGACGATCTCGGCCAGCAGGGCGAACTTGCTGGTGGCGCCGGGGAAGGCGCCGGGCCGGGCGGACTCGGGGCAGGGGCCGGCCCCGGAGAGGGCGTCGCGCCGGGCCGCTCGGGCAGTCCGTCTGGTTAGTCGAGCGGCCCTTGTCCTATCAGTCCTTACATCCCGATTGGACCATTCCGTCCGATCAGTCCGTCCCCTCCGGGCGTTCCGAGCGGCCAGCTGGACTGCGGGCGCTTGATTGGTCTGTTCTCCCCAGTCGGTCGAAGCGGCTTGGCTGGTCTGGTCGGTCCGCGCCGTAATACTGGTTCGATCAGTCCGTCCATCCGGGTCGGTCGGGCCAGTCCGACCAGTCCGACCGGCCAGCTGGGCCGTAGTGGCCGGGCTCATCCCTTGAGCCCTTGGGTGGCGACGCCCTGGATCAGGAAGCGCTGGAAGAAGAGGAAGAAGAGCAGCACGGGGATGAGGGCGGCGAAGCTGGCCGCCACCGTGGCCCCGTAGTCCGAGGTGCTGGTGGCGTCGTTGAAGAGGCGCAGCGCGATCGGGAGCGTGTAGCGCTCGGGCGAGGTCAGGTAGATGAGCGGGGAGAGGAAGTCGTTCCAGGACCAGATGAAGGCGAAGATGGCGCTCGTGATCAGGGCCGGCCGCAGCAGCGGCAGGATGACCGAGAGGAAGATCCTGGGGTGGCCGGCGCCGTCGATGCGGGCGGCCTCGTCCAGGTCGCGCGGGATGTTGCGGATGAACTGGACCATCAGGAAGACGAAGAAGGCCTCGCAGGCCAGGAACTTGCCGATGACCAGTGGCACGTAAGTGTCAATCAAACCCATCTTGTTGAACATGATGTATTGAGGGATGATGATGACGTGGAAGGGTAGGAGGAGAGTCCCGATCATGCAGGTGAATAAGCCGCCGACGCCCCGGAACTTGATCCGGGCGAAGGCGTAAGCCGCCATCGAGGCCGAGATCAAGGTGCCGGCGACGGCGAGGCAGGCCACCAGCAGCGAGTTGAGGAAGAAACGGGACAAGGGCACGCCGGCGATGCCCCGTAGGACCTTCCGGAAGTTGTCGAGCGTGGCCTCCCAGGGGATCAGGGAGAAGTTCTGGCCGAACTCGCTCGACGGTTTGAAGGTGGCGAAGGCCAGCCAGATCAGCGGGTAGAGGATGACGGCGGTCAAGGCCAGCAGGATGACGAACCAGACGATCATGGCCAGCGGGCTGCGGCGGGGGCCGCCGATCCGGCGCAGGCGCTCGGCCCAGGGCTGCGGGTGGGCGGCGGTGGTCGGAGCCGCGGGGACGCCGTTGGAAGCGGTGGTGGTCAGTGCGACTGAGGTGGCGGCCGAGTCGGCGGGGACGGCTGAGGCGCTGCTGGCGGTGGCGTTCATCGTGTCTCTCCGGCGTAGTGGACCCAGGCTTTGGAACTACGGAACAGTAGGGCGGCGACGATGGCGACGAAGATCAAGACGACCCAGGCGATGGCGGCGGCGTAGCCCATCTGCATGTCGGCGAAGCCGCGTTTGTACATGTAGAGGGTCATGAAGTTGAGCATGCCGCCGGGGCTGCCCGACCCGTTCGAGATGATGAAGGCGGAGCCGAAGACCTGGAAGGCGTGGATGGTCTCCAGTAGCAGGTTGAAGAAGATGACCGACGACAACATCGGCAGCGTGACGTGGCGGAACTTGGCCAACGAGCTGGCCCCGTCCACCTCGGCCGCCTCGTAGAGTTCCTGAGGGATGCCCTGGAGGCCGGCTAGGAAGATGACCATGGGGGCGCCGAATTGCCATATGGTCAAACAGATCATCATCGGAATGGCCAGATCGACGTTGCCGACCCAGCCGCCCAGGTCGAGGCCGATCAGGCCGAGGGCCGAGTCGACCGGCCCGTCCGTGCCGAACATGGCCCGCCAGACGATGGCGATGGAGACGCTGGCGCCGATCAGGCTGGGGGCGTAGAAAGCGGAGCGGAAGAAGCCGGAGCCCTTGGTGAAGTAGTTCAGGAGCAGGGCCACGCCGAGGGCGGCGGCCAGCTTGAGCGGAGTGCCGGCCAAGACATACGTCAATGTGACTTTGACGGACTTGATGAAGACGGGGTCGTCCGTGAACATCCGGACGTAGTTGGCCAAGCCGATGAACTCGGGTGGCGTGAAGATGTTGTAGCGGGTGAAGGAGAGGTAGAGCGACATGACCATCGGGCCGAGCGTGAGCCCGAAGAATCCGATCAGCCAAGGGACCAGGAAGCCGTAGCCGGCCAGGAGCTCACGGCGGGCCCGAGGGTTGCCCCGGCCCGGCTGGCGGCGCCGGGCCGGGGCAACCGTGACCGGCGCCTTGGTGGTGGTGAGAACGGTCACGTCAGGAACTCATTTCGCCGGTACGGGAGTGTCAACCCGTGCGCTGGGTTGGTGGGTGATGAGAACGGTCACGTCAGGAACCTTCCGAACAGGCGAGCGGAGCTGGCTCAGGAGTTGAGGACGTGGCTGACTTCGCTCAGGAACTGGTCGACCGCCTGGTCGACCGTGATCGTGCCCAGACCGAGTTCCGTGCCCAGGACACGGAACTTCTCTTCGATCGTGCCATAGCCGACCACCGGGACGGGCGGGGCGGCCCCCAAGCGGTCGGCGATCGACTGCTCGTAGTCGTAGATCTTCTGGGACAGCGGATCCAGGTTGACGCCGGCCAACTGGGTGGCGCTGGCCGGGATGCCGCGGTTGGTGCCGAAGATGGCGCCGACTGCTTCGGAGTTGAGCAGGAAGTCGACCAGGGTGGCGGCGGCGACGGGCTGGTCGGTGTTGGCGGCGATGGCGTGCATCATCGAGGGCTTGAGGTAGAGGTCTTGCGCCCCGGCCCGGTAGATCGGCGGCGCGGCGATGGCCAGGCTGGTCTGCTCGACGCCGAGGTCGCCCAGGTAGGAGGCCCCGAAGTTGTCCCAGGTCAGCTCAGTGGCGGCTAGGCCGGAGCCCAAGCCGAACTTGGGGTAGACCTCTTCCAGCTTCGACTGGGGCACGCAGATGCCGTCCCGGCCGGGCTGGCCGGCCTCCCAGAAGGCCTTCAGCTCGGCGGCGGTGAAGTTGACCTCGGAGGCGTCCGTGAACAGGTCCTTGCCCTGGCCCCTCAGCCAGATCTCGAAGTTTTGGATCCGGCCGGACCAGTCCTGGCCGCCGTAGACCGTGCCGCCGCCGGCCTGGGTCACCTGATCCATCCAGGCGTCGTAGTCGGCGAAGGAGGTGTTGCCTGGGTAGGGGGCCACGCCGGTCGCGGTCAGGATGTCGTTGTTGAGGTACATGGCCCAGGCGTTGGTGCCGATGGAGATGGCGGTGGTGTGGCCGTCGACCACCCCGATGCCGAGGGCGGCCTCGGTGAAGCCGTCGGTCTTGATGGTGCTGCCGAGGTAGGGGGCGAGGTCGAGCAGGAGGCCGTTCTCGGAGTATTGGCGCAGGTAGGAGTAGTCGAACATCATGACGTCGGGCAAGCCGCCGCCGGCGGCCTCGATCTGGCGCTTCTCCCAGAACTCGGGGAAGCCCAGGAAGGTCTGGGAGACCTTGATGTTGGGGTACTGCTGGTTGAACAGGACGATGGCCTCTTCGTACATGCCGGCCCTGACGTCGTTGCCCCAGAAAGCCAGGTCGAGGGTGATCTGCTGGTTGGGGTCGAGGCTGCCGGACGGGTCGGACGAGCCGGAGCCGCCGCAGCCCGTCAACAGTAAGGCGGCGGCCAGGCCCAGGCCCAGAGCCGGAGCGAGCTTCTTGCTGAACATGGAAGTCCTTTCGGTGGTGGCTGACCGATGAGTGGAACCAGCCTCGTGGGTGGATTCTGTTCTGTGCGGGAGGGGCGCTTGGGAGACTTCGTCGTTGAGTCTGGAAAGCGCTTTCCAATGTGTTGAGAGTGACTTTAGGCGGTGCGGGGTCCGGTGTCAAATAGTCCCAGGAGGTCGATCGGCGGGAGTGTGGGACGGCCGCCGGGCCTTGTACGTGAACGCGCGTACGGAACTGCTCGCTCGCGTATGTGACTGTTTAGCCGCGTCTGTCCCCATCGCCGAGCGGGGGCTTCCGTACGCCACCCCGCCGAAACAGCGGTCTCAACCTCCCGCTCGCGCGTAAGTTTCCCACTGGCCGAACGGTTACGACGCCTGGAGCCGTTCGTACCCGACCCAAAGCTACTGGTGGGACGCTGAAGTGACTTTTTCGGATGAAATGAGCACACTTCCCGACCTCGCAGGGAGCTGCGGTAGACACGTCTAGGTCCGGTCGTCCGTAGGGCGTCCGGAACAGGAGGATACGGGTGGGTCGCCGGTCGA
This sequence comes from Propionibacteriaceae bacterium, assembly GCA_031265875.1. GTDB lineage: Bacteria > Actinomycetota > Actinomycetes > Propionibacteriales > Propionibacteriaceae > WQYJ01. The sequence goes on along the minus strand of JAISCA010000068.1, from coordinate 9,585 downwards.
AACTCGTCGCTGGGCGAGGGGCATCACACGAGCGGCGGGGTACGACCGCTGTTCCGCCAAAACCGTGGTCGCAACCTCCCGCTCGCGGCACTTTCCCCACGGGCTACGACCATTGGGCTCAAGGGCGTAGGTCGGTGACTGGGCTGGCGAAGCTTTGGCGGTGGGTCGGGTGGTGGGATAGGTCGGCTGGGGCGATGGGGGCGCCGCCGGCGGCGGCGGAGGCGTAGATGGCGGCCACCAGTTCGAAGGAGCGGGCCGGGTGGCTGGCGCTGGCCGGCAGCGGCTGGCCGGCCAAGAGGGCGTCGAAGACGTCGCGCAGGAGAGGGGCGTGGCCGGACCGCTCCTCCGGCTCGGGGAAGGCCCATTGGTCGGCCTCGGCGGCGGGGACCTCGGGCGCGGGCGTGATCCGCCAGTCGTCGTGGCCGTGGCCGTAGAGGTGGTCCAGCGTGACCGTGGCTTTCTCGGTGTCGAGACGGATGGAGCTGGTCTGGCGCGGCGAGACGGCGCTGGACAAGGCGGTGGCGACGACGCCGTTGGCGAAGCGGATGGTGGCCGTGGAGCAATCCTCGGTCTCGGTCTGGCGGGCCAGGCGCCAGAGCTGGCCCCGTACCTCGGCCCAGTCGCCCAAGAGGAAGGCCAACAGGTCGAGTTGGTGGATGCCGTGGCCGAGGGTGGTGCCGCCGCCTTCGCTGGCCCAGCGGCCGCGCCAGGGGACGGCGAAGTAGGCCGCGTCACGGTACCAATGGGTCAGGCACTGGGCCAGGAGGGGACGGCCCAAGGCGCCCGACTGGAGGAGGCGGCGGACGTGGGTCACGGCCGTGCCGGCGCGTTGCTGGAAGACGACGGCCAGCTCGCGGTCGGCGGCCTGGGCGGCGGCCATCATGTCGTCCAACTGGTCCAGGGACCCGGCCGGCGGCTTCTCGACCACGACGTGGGCGCCGGCCGCGAAACTGTCCAAGGTCTGTCGGCGATGGGCGTCGGGGGGCGTGCAGATCAGGACGACGTCGGGGTTCTCGGCCGCCAACAGGCTCTGGTGGTCGTCGTAGACCGCCGGCTGGCCCCACTCGGCGGCGAAGGCCTCGGCCTTGGGCCGGTGGCGGTTGGTCACGGCCACCAGTGCGGCCCGTGGATGGGCGGCTACGGCGCGGGCGTGGAGATGGGCCACCGATCCCGTGCCGACGATGGCGCAACGTAGCTGGGTCGGCTGGGCCGGCCAGTGGGTCGGTGATACGGGCGGCGCTGTCATGGGGACTCCTAGTTGTGCCTCGAGTGATCTCTGGCGCGGCTGATCGGTCGTGGACGGGGACCCCGACGCGACCGTGTCATCGACGTGGCGCCGTTGGCTGGGGGCGAGGGCGGTGGCGCTGTCATTGGCTCACCGGCGGGGTTCCGGCCAGGCCGGCGGCCAGCTCCAGGGCGGCGTCGAGATGGTTTAGGACCGACGGGCCGCCCAACACCAGGACGGCGGCCAGCTGAAGGTCGGCCCCCGGCGCGAGGGCGGTCTCGTCGTAGAAGAAGGGGGCCGGGCCAAGGCCGGCGTACTCTTCCGAACGGGCGAACCAGGGGTGGGGGCCGCCGGGTTGGGCGTCGACCATGAGGAGTCCGACCGGCGGCCGGAGCGCTCGGCCGTTGTCGCCGGGGTCGTCCCGACGGTCCGGGGCCGTGAAGGCCAGCCAGGGCCCAGGCGTGCCCCGGGCGGCGTCGCCGACTGGGCCATCAGGGCCGATGATCGTGCCGCCGGTGAAATGCTCCGGGCCGCGCCAGAACAACCCGGCATAACCAGCGTTGTCCCGCCCGTGCGCGGTCGGCGAGCCGAAGTTGAGGGGAGCGGGCGAGAGGTTGGTCAGGCGGCTGGACCAGGTCAAGGCCCAGGCGTCCCCGGACAGCCGGCGGGCCGTCAGCCGGCGGAGCTCGGACATGATCGTGCGGCCGGACTGGGTCACCCAATCGAGCCGCTCGGCCAGTCCCACCCCTTCGCCCCAGGCGGTCGAGGTGGCTTGAGGCGGAGAAGGGGTCGGGACGGTCGGGGAGTCCGGTGCGGACCGGGTAATCGGGTTGGCCGGGCTAGCCGGGTCGATCGAGGTGGCTGGAGTGGTCGGGCTGGTCGGGGCCAGCCGGGAGCCAGGGTTGGCCGGGGTGGTCGGGTCGAGCGGAGGGGTCGAAGGGACCGGGGTGGTCCGAGGAGGCGGGGCGAGCGGTCCGATCCGGTCGAAGCCCCGGTGGACCTGGGTGCCGTTGTTGGGCAGCTGGACATAGCCCTGGCCTCGGAGGTAGGTCGGTCCGCCCCAGAAGTTGTTCGGTCCGACATCGGGCAGGGCCAAGGAGAGGCCCTTGTGCCAGACGTGGTCCCCGGGGCGGTAGGCGGTGGCGGCTTGGCCGTCCAGGGTGGTCAAGAGGGCGTAGGGGCGGGGCGACTCGATCTGGGGCTCGGTCGGGGCGTAGACGTAGTCGGCCAGGACAACGTCATCTTCGATCAGGCGGAGGTAGCCCGGGACCGTGTCATCGGCCCGCATGGCGATCCTCGGTCCGGCCCAGCCGGGGTGGCCGGGAGGGGTGGTCGGTCGGAAACCGACGATCGCGGCCGGCCCCGCCACCGGTAGAGCACCTGCGTACGCCGACACGCCGAAGAAGCGGCCGTAACCGCCCAATCGTGTGGTCCTCCTCCACCGACCAGACGCATACGACTCTCTTCATCGGATCGGTCATGACAGGTGGGGGTGGACGTGGCTGAGGTAGCGGGCGGCCACGGTCGCGGCCGTGACGGTGGGGTCGTCGGCCCAGATGGCCTCGTTGAAGATCTCGGTCTCGATGTCGCCAGCGTAGCCGGTGGCGGCGACCCAGCGGGTGACGGTGGCGAAATCGACGTAGCCGTCGCCGACCTGGCCGCGCGAGTGGAGGGAGTCGGCCGCCAGGGGCAGGATCCAGTCGCAGATTTGGTAGCTGGCCAGGCGGTCCTCCCGCCCGGCCCGTGCGATCGAGGCTTCGAGTTCGGGGTCCCACCAGACGTGGTAGGTGTCGACGACGACGCCGACGGCGCTGGCCGGGAAAGGCGCGGCCAGGTCGAGGGCCTGGGCCAAGGTGGCGATGACGCCCCGGTCGGCCGTGAACAAGGGGTGCATCGGTTCGAGGGCGATCCTGACGCCGTGGGCCTGGGCCACGGGCACGAGGTCGGCCAGGCGGTCGGCCACGCGCTGGCGGGCGGCCCCGAGGTCGCGGTCGGCCCCGCTGGCGTCGGGCCGGGCCGGGCCGCCGGGCTCGGAGATGGCGGGCAAGCCGCCGACGACGAAGACGAGCTCACGGGCGCCGACGGTGGCCGCCTCCGCGATGGCGAGTTCGTTGTCGGCCAAGGCGGCCTGGACGCCGGCCGGGTCGGCGGCGGTCAGGAAGCCGCCCCGGCAAAGCGTCGAGACGCGCAAGCCGGCCTCGGCCACGATCCGTCCGGCCTGGGCGGCGCCGGTCTCTTGGACCCGGTCCCGCCACAGCCCGATGGCGCCGTAGCCGGCGGCGGCCGTGACGGCGACGGCCTCAGCCAGGCTGGCGTGCTTGATCGTGGCCTGGTTGAGCGAGCAGCGGGCCAGTGCCCCGATACGGTCATCCGCTGCGACGGGGGACGACAGCCGGGACCCCAGACGGTGTTGGCGCGGTGTCCCGCCTAGTCCCAGGTCGGGAACTTCCACCGCCTGGTCTGACGCCTCCTGCGGTCGTACAGGATCTCCGGCGGGGAAGACTGAGCTGACGGTTTGGCCGGTCACAGCACGATCTCCGGCACGTCGAGGCGCCGCCCGGTGGCCGAGGATTTGAGGGCTAAGTCGGCCAGTTGGGCCCCCCGGGCGGCCGACAGGAGGTCGAAGCGGTGGGGCCGGCCGGCCACGACATCGCCTAAGAACTCGATCCACTGGGTCTTGAAGCCGTTGTCGAGGTCGGCGTTGGCTGGCACGTCGGCCCACTGCTCGAGGAAGGGGATGGTGTTGGGCTGGTCGGGGTTCCAGATCGCCTTGGGCGTGATGGCGCGGGGCTGGGCGACGCAGTCGTGCAGGGTGGCGTAGGCCGAACCGAGCGTGCCGTCGAGCTGGAAGGTGACGAGGTCCGCCCGGTGGACCCGGACGCACCAAGACGAGTTGATCTGGGCCGTGACGGCCTGGCCGGACGGGGTCTGGAGTGTGAAGATGCCGTAGGCGGCGTCGTCGGCCGTGGCCTGGTAGGGCTGGCCCCGCTCGTCCCAGCGCTGGGGGATGTGGGTGACGGCCTGGGTGTAAAGGTCACGCACGGGGCCGACGATGCCCTCCATGACGTAGTTCCAGTGGGAGTACATGTCGGTCACCATCGATCCGCCAGCCTCGCGCCGGTAGTTCCAACTCGGCCGCTGGGAGGGTTGGACCTCGCCTTCGAAGACCCAGTAGCCGAAGTCGATCCGGAAGCTCAAGAGCCGGCCGAAGAAGCCCTCGTCGACCAGGCGGCGGAGCTTGACCAGGCCGGGTAGGTAGAGCTTGTCGTGGACGACGCCGGCGGTGACGCCGGTCTCCCGTTGGATCTGGGCCAGCTCGATGGCGGCGGCGACGGTCTCGGCCGTCGGCTTCTCCGTGTATATGGCCTTGCCGGCCCGCATGGCCTTGGTCAGCGCGGCCGGCCGCAAGCCGGTCAGGGCGGCGTCGAAGACCACGTCGGTCCGAGGGTCGGCGATGACGCCGTCGAGGTCGGTGGTGTATTCGGCCACGTCGTGACGGGCGGCCAACTGTCGCAGTTTGGCCTCGTTCCGGCCGACCAGGACGAACTCGACCGGGCGGCGGGAGCCGTCTTCCAGCGGGACGCCGCCCTCGGCCCGGATGGGGAGGAGGGAACGGGTGAAGTGCTGGGTGTAGCCCATGCGGCCGGTGACGCCGTTGAGGGCGATCCTAAGAGCACGGGGATCGGTCATCAGGGGCCTCCTTGGCAGAACGAGCGACGGTCCGCGACGGTGCCGGAAAGCGCTTTCCACACACCTTACGACGGAACCCGGACGGTTGGCAAGCCAGATCGTCAGGGGCGGGTGGGGCCCTGGATGGTGGACGGGATGGCCCCGGCCCAGACCTGGCCTGAGACCGGCCGCAGCTGGTCGAGCGCAGGCGCGCCGCTGTCGTACGGACTGGCCGGACTGATCGGACTAGTGGGTCCGTCGGTGCGGGAGCGCCGGTTCGGAGAGACCGGCCGACCAGGGCGCCTGCCGTATATTGCTGCCATGTCCGTGACTCTGAGCGAGGTGGCGGCGGCGGCCGGCGTGTCCTTGGCCACGGCTTCCCGGGCCCTGCACGGCGCGTCCGGCCGGCGTCAGGTCAAGGCCGACCTCAAGCAGCGCGTCCTGGCGGCGGCCGAACGGCTCAACTACACCACCGACGCCATGGCCCAGGCCGTCGCCCGGGGCCGCACCAGCGCCATCGGCGTCGTCGTCCACGACATCGCCGACCCTTATTTCGCCGCTCTGGTGGCCGGGGTGGCGCGGGCGGCCGACGCCGCCGCCCTCCAGGTGACGCTGGCCTCGACCCAGAACGAACCGGCCCGTGAGGCCGAACTGGTCCGGTTGCTGCGACAGCAGCGGGCCCGGGCGGTCGTCCTGCTGGGCGGGCGGCACGAGGACGCCAAGCCGGCCGAACTGGGCCAGGCCCTGCGTCTCTACGTCGGCGGCGGCGGCACGGTCGTCGTGGTGGGGCAACCGCTGGCCGGCTTCGACGCCGTGGCGATCGACAATCGAGGTGGCGCGGCGGCGCTGGGCCGTACCCTCCACGGCCTGGGCTACCGGCGGCCCGCCATCTTGGCCGGTCCTCTGGCCCACCTGACGGCCCGCCACCGCCGGGAGGGCTTCGCGGCGGCCTTCGCCGAGTTGGGCGACCCGGTCGATCAGGCCCGGATCGTCCACGGGGCCTTCACCCACTCCGGCGGCGAGGCGGCTTTCTTGGAGCTGATGGGACGTTGCGGGGAGCGGATCGACGTCGACGTCGTCTTCGCCGTCAACGACGTCATGGCCCTGGGCGCTTTGGCGGCGGCCCGTGATCTCGGCCTGGCCGTCCCCGACGACCTGGCGCTGGCCGGTTTCGACGACATCACGAGCCTGCGTGACGTCGCGCCGGGGCTGACCACCGTGCATGTGCCCTTGGAGGACATCGGGGCCTGGGCCACGGAGCTGGCGCTGGCCGAAGAACTGGCCGAGGAGGAGTCCGACCCGGTCGTACGCCAGATCCCGGTCCAAGTCGTCCTGCGCCAGTCGACCCCCGCCCGCCCCCGCTGACCCCGCCCGGGGTCCGTTACGCGAGCGGATAGTTACGCCTTCTTGTTTCGGCGTGCTAACTGCTCGGTCGGCGCTGATGAGGGGTGGTGGGGCCGCGTACTTTTTTGGAAAGCGCTTGCCATAAGGCGGGGCGACGTGCCAGGATCGATCATGCCCGCACCCCACGGGCCTTGATCGAAGGAGGCGACGATGCCCCCTGTGGCCCTCGTCACCGGCGGTAGCCGTGGTATCGGTTTGGGAATCTCCCGGCGGCTGGTCCAGGGCGGCTGCGCCGTCGCGATTCTGGCCACGCGGCCCGAACCAGTCGAGGTCATGGCCGAGTTGCGCGATCTGGCCGGGGCGGAGGACCGGGTCCTGTACGTCCAAGGCTCGGTGGCCGACTTGGCCTGTCATCGGCGCTACCTCGACGCCGCCGGGTCCCAGTGGGGTCGGATGGACCTGCTGGTCAACAACGCCGGCGTCTCACCGGCGATCCGGGCCGACCTGCTGGAGGCGACGCCGGAATCCTTCGACCGGGTCCTCGGCGTCAACCTACGTGGCCCCTATTTCCTGACCCAGGCCTTCGCCCAGGCCGTCCTGGCCGCCCGAAGCGACGTCAAGGAAACCCTGACGGACAAGCCGTTGGCCACCATCGTCAACGTCTCCTCCATCTCGGCCACGACCGTCTCCGTCAACCGGGGCGACTACTGCCTGTCCAAGGCCGGCGTGGCCATGGCGACCCAGCTCTGGGCCGTCCGCCTGGCGGCCGAGGGCATCGTCGTCTACGAGGTCCGCCCCGGCATCGTCGCCACCGATATGACCGCGGCCGTGACGGCCAAATACGACCAGTTCTTCGCCTCAGGCCATGTCCCCATCGCCCGCTGGGGCCGACCGGTCGACGTGGCCGGTGCCGTCGCCCTGCTGGCCTCGGGCCAGACCCCTTACTCGACGGGCGAGGTCTTCCACGTCGACGGGGGCCTGCACATCCCCGTCCTCTGACCCGCCCGCCCAGTCCCGCCCCGATCCGTCGACCCACTATGAGGAGCCGCCATGTCCCGCCGCCAGCGCCGGCCGATCCCTGGCCGGCCCCAATCCGCTGAAGTCTTCTGACCCGCTACGAGGAGCCGCCATGTCCCGCCCTGACCACCGGCGACCAGACCGAGGAATCGCCCTGTCCCACCCTGACCAGCGGTCGATCCCCGGCCGGACCCGGGTCCGCTGACCGTGCCGAGGAGTCCCATGCCCCACCCCGTCAGCCTGGTCCGGATGGCCGGCCACGAGGTCGGGCTGATCACGGCCGACACCGTCGTGATCGGTCACGGCGCCGCCGGCCTGCGCGCCGCCGAGGCTCTAGCCGAGCAAGGCCGTGACGTCATGGTGGTGACCGACCGGGTCCGGGCCGGGACTTCGCGTAACGCCGGCTCCGACAAACAGACCTACTACAAGCTGACCCTGGCCGGCGCCGCCGACGACTCGGTCCGCCAGATGGCCGCCACCCTGTTCGGCGGCGGCGCCATGGACGGCGACAACGCGCTGGCCGAGGCCGCCGGGTCCCCCGCCGCCTTCGCCCACCTGGCTGAGATCGGCGTCCCCTTCCCCACCAATGACTACGGCGAATACGTCGGCTACAAGACCGACCACGACCCGCGCCAACGGGCCACCTCGGCCGGTCCCCACACCAGCCGTGCGATGGTCGAGCGTCTGGAGGAGCGGGTGGCCCGGCTCGGCGTCGAAGTGCTCGAACACTGCCGGGTGGTCGACCTGGTGACGGCCGAGGTAGACGGCGTCCGGCGGGTGGTCGGCCTGCTTCTGTTCCGGACCTATGCCGCTCCGGCGGGCCAGCCCATATCGATGGACGAGGTCGTATCGACGGATCAGCCCGGCCCGACGTACGGGGTCGCGCCGACGGACCAGGTCGATCCGACGTACGAGGTCGTATCGACGGATCAGCCCGGCCCGACCTACGGGATCGCGCCGATGGACCATCCCGCCCCGACGGACCATCCCGCCCCGACAGACAGGCCCACTCCGACGGACCAGCCCCACTTCCTCTTGGTCCGGGCCGCCGACGTCGTCTACGCCACCGGCGGACCGGCCGGGCTCTACGCCCGCTCCGTCTACCCCCACGGCCAGTGGGGCGCGCCGGGCGCGCCGCTCAGGGCCGGCGTGGTGGCCCAGAACCTGACCGAGTGGCAATTCGGCCTGGCTTCGACGGCGCCGCGCTGGAACGTCTCCGGGACCTACCTGCAGGCCCTGCCCCGGATCGTCTCGACCGACTCCACCGGCCACGACGAACGCGAGTTCGTGGCCGAGGCCCTGGACGATTACGGCCGTCTGGTCAGCCTGACCTTCCTCAAGGGCTACCAGTGGCCCTTCGACGCCCGCAAGGCGACCGACGGGTCCTCTGTCATCGACCTCCTGGTCGACCGCGAGACCAGCCGGGGTCGGCGGGTTTGGCTCGATTTCCGGGCCAACCCGGCCGGCCGGCCGCTCGCCCCGGCCGCCTTGGCCCCCGAGGCCCGGGCCTACCTGGAGGCGGCCGGAGCCCTCCACGGCCGACCCATCGACCGGCTGCGCCACATGAACGAGCCGGCCTACCAGTTCTACCTGGGGCGCAACCAGCGGATCGATCTGGCGACCGAGCCGCTGGAGGTGGCCGTTTGCGTCCAGCACAATAACGGTGGTCTGGCCGTCGACGCCTGGTGGGAGACTTCGCTGGCCGGGTTGTTCGCCGTCGGCGAGGCGGCTGGCGCCCACGGCGTCTACCGGCCCGGCGGCGCCGCCCTCAACAGCGGCCAGGTGGGAGCCCAGAGGGCCGCCGCCCAGATCCTCCGGCGGGCCGCCCAACCGGTGGACCAAGCCATCGTTCTGACCGCCGCCGCTCCGCCGGTGAGGGCGGCCGGCGACCTGGTCCGGGCCGCCGCCGCCCGTCACCGGGCCGGCCAAGAAGAGACCGTCGAGGCCGTTCTGACCGCCCTCCAAGGTTTGATGGACGACCAAGCCGGCCTGGTCCGTTCGGCCGGGTCGGTCGGCCGGGCCCTGGACCAGGTGACGTCCTGGCGGGCCGCTCACCCCGCCCAGGCCGTGGCCGACGGCGGCTCCCGCCGCTCGCTCGACCGGCTCTTCCTCGGCCGCGACCTGCTCTTGGCCGCCCAGGTCTACCTCAGCGCTCTAGCCGACTACGCCGCTCGCGGCCGTTCCCGCGGCTCGGCCCTCTGGACCGACCCGGCCGGCCAACCCCCGACGATCGGCGACGCCGCCGAGCCCTGGCCCGAGGCCTGCCGCTTCCGCCTCGACGACGGCGCCCTGGACCAGGTCGTCCAACAAGTCCGGCACGACCCGGCCAG
>JAISCA010000067.1 GCA_031265875.1 Propionibacteriaceae bacterium | reverse complement strand
CCAGCCCCACACTCGACCCCGAGAAGACAAAACACACTCCCACCCCACCCGCACCTATGCTGAACCACATCAAATCAACCCGACGTTGCGTTGACCGCTAGAAATCGCCGGCGTGTCGGGGGTCGTATGTGCTCGCTCGGCGGTGGGGGTGAGCGAGCGGGGGTTGCGAACGGCGGACGGGGGTACGAATGGTGAGAGGGGTACGAACGGCGGACGGCGACGCTGGCTCAGTGGCGCAGACGCTCGGCTTTCTCGGCCAGGCGCTGTTCGAAGCGGTCCTGGTTGAGGATGGCCCGGCGGTGTTGGCCGACGCTGATGACGGCCTCGTCGTCACTGACGGTGACGGCCACTAGGACGCTCCTCGGCTCGACCGACAGGACTTGCAATTCAGCTTTGACGGTGGCGCCGATCGGGCTGGCGATGGTGTGCGTCAGCTCTACGTCGACGCCGACGCTGAACTCGCCTGGGTCGAGGTGCTCGGCCAGCAACTCCATGGCGGCCTGTTCGACGAATCCGACCAGGGCGGCGGTGGACAAGGTGGCGGGGAAGTCGGCGAAGCCGGCGAACTGATCGGCCCAGGCGCTCGGCGCCATAGCTTCGGTCACGACCATCGAACTGACTCCCGTCAGCCCTTGGCCCAGAGATGGCTTCATATTGTGACATTACCATCGACCCCCATCCGGACAGTGGGCGGACCGGGCCGGGGCTGAACAGCGCTGGCCTCGGGCTGGGGCGAGTGCCAGACTCATGCCATGGACTTCGCCTCGCCTTCCAGTCACGGCTTCGTCCGGGTGGCGGCTTGCGCCACCGCCACGCGCGTGGCGGACCCGGCCGCCAATCTGGCCGCCGTCCTTCAAGCCGCCCAGATCCTGGACAGCCAGGCGGTGGCCTGGGCCGTCTTCCCCGAGCTGTGCCTGAGCGGCTACGCCATCGACGACCTCCTGCTCCAGGACGCCTTGCTGGAGGCGGTGCGCCAGGGCTTGGCCGAGCTGATCGAGGCCTCCCGCCGGCTCAACCCGGTCTTGGTGGTGGGGGCGCCTCTGGTCTGGGGCAACCGTCTGCTCAATTGCGCCGTGGCGCTGGCCCGGGGGCGTCTGCTGGGCGTGGTCCCGAAGTCGTACCTGCCCTGCTACCGCGAGTTCTACGAGCGCCGCTGGTTCGCCCCCGGCGACGACGTCAAGGGCGTCATCGAGCTGGCCGGCCAGACCGCCCCGATCGGCCCCGATCTGCTCTTCAGCGCCACCGACCGGCCCGCTTTCACGGCTCACGTCGAAATCTGCGAGGACATGTGGGTGCCGGTCCCGCCCAGCGCCCCCGCCGCCCTGGCCGGGGCCACCGTCTTGAACAACCTGTCCGGCTCCCCCATCACGGTGGGCCGGGCCCGCGACCGCCGCCGGCTGGCCCGTTCGGCCTCGGCCCGCAGTCTGGCCGCCTACCTCTACACCGCCGCCGGCGCCGGCGAGTCCAGCACCGACCTGGCCTGGGACGGCCAGACCATGATCTTCGAGTTGGGCGAACCGGTGGCCCAGGGCGACCGCTTCGCCAGCGGGCCGGTCCTGACCGTGGCCGACCTCGATCTGGACCGGATCCGCCAGGAGCGTCTGCGTCAGGGCAGTTTCGACGACAATCGGCGCGGCCTGGGCCAGACCGCCGGCGGCGCCGACTACCGCCGGGTCGAGTTCAGCTTCGGCCCGCTCGGACCCGACCAGGGCTTGCTCCACCCCAATAGTCGTTTCCCGTTCGTGCCGGACGATCCGGCCCGGCTGGCCGAGGACTGCTACGAGGCCTACAACATCCAGGTGGCCGGCTTGGCCCAGCGCTTGACCGCCATCGGCCAGCCCAAGGTCGTGATCGGCGTCTCCGGCGGCCTCGACTCGACCCACGCCCTGATCGTGGCCGCCCGGGCCATGGATCGCCTGGAGCGGCCCCGCTCCGACATCCTGGCCTTCACGCTGCCCGGTTTCGCCACCTCGGATCGGACCAAGGCCCAGGCCCTGGCCCTGATGGAGGCCGTCGGCGCCACCGCCGAGACCATCGACATCCGGCCGGCCGCCCAGCTCATGCTGGCCGATCTGGGCCATCGCTTCGCCGACGGCCAAGCGCTCTACGACGTCACCTTCGAGAACGTCCAGGCCGGGCTGCGGACCGACTACCTCTTCCGGGCCGCCAACCAGCGCGGCGGCCTGGTCCTAGGCACCGGCGACCTCAGCGAGCTGGCCTTGGGCTGGTGCACTTACGGCGTGGGCGACCAGATGTCGCACTACGCCGTCAACAGCGGGGTGCCCAAGACCCTGATCCAGCATCTGATCCGCTGGGTGGCCCAGGAGGGTCTCTTCGACGCCGCCACCAACGCCGTCCTGACCGCCGTCCTGGCCCAGGAGATCACACCCGAGTTGGTGCCAGCGGCCGCCGGCGACCGGCCCCAGAGCACGGAAGGGCTGATCGGCCCCTACGCCTTGCACGATTTCTTCCTCTACCACTTCCTGCGCCACGGCCGCCGCCCCTCCCAGATCGCCTACCTGGCCTGGCAGGCCTGGCACGACGCCGACGCCGGGGCCTGGCCGGCCGGCTGGGACCAGAGCCGTCGCCTGGCCTTCGACCTGCCCGCCGTCAAAAACTGGCTGACCGTCTTCTTGAACCGCTTCTTCACCCACCAGTTCAAGCGCTCGGCCTTGCCCAACGGACCCAAGGTGTCAGCTGGTGGCGCACTGTCGCCCCGGGGCGATTGGCGGATGCCGGCGGACGCCTCCCCGGCGGCTTGGCTGGCCGAGTTGGAAGCCGGGACGCCGGATGACCTGGTCGGCTGAACAGCGGCCCCGATCCGACTGGCGTCCGTCCGCCAGCGGGCATAAGGTCGTGGGTCAGGACAGGAGTTGACGGGCATGGAAGAAGTCGGCGCGACATTTCAGGTGGACCTACGCGGAGTGGTCGACCTGCTGGCCCGCCATCTCTACTCCGGTCCAAATGTCTATTTGCGCGAGTTGCTGCAGAACGGCGTCGACGCCATCACGGCCCGTCAGGCCGTCCAACCCGACGCCCCCGCCCTGATCCGGTTGCGGCCCTTCGCCGGTGACGGCTTGGAGGTGACCGACACCGGCATCGGCCTGACGCTGGACGAGGCCCGCGAGCTGTTGGCCACGGTCGGGCGGTCGTCCAAGCGCGACATCGACCTAGGCGTCGGCCGGGAGGAGTTCCTGGGCCAATTCGGCATCGGTTTGTTGTCGGCTTTCATGGTCGCGGACGAGATCGAGTTGATCTCCTGCTCGGCTAAGGACCTAACCGCCCCGGCCGTCCACTGGACCGGCCACGACGACGGTCGTTACGACCTCAGCCAGCGGCCCCGCCAACCGGACCAGGCCCCCGGCTCGGTCGTGCGCATCCGCCCTAGGCGAGGCATGGAGCATTGGCTGGCCACCGACACCGTCACCACCTTGGCGGCCGACTTCGGCTCCCTGCTGCCGGTCGACATCGCCGTCGAGGTGCCCCTGGGCGACCAGACGGCTTGGCGGCGGGTGACCGAGGTCGACCTGCCCTGGCTCAGAAGCTATCCCCACGACTTGGCCCGCCGTCAGGCCTTGACCGAGTTCTGCGAGAAGACGATGGGCTTCACGCCCATGGCCGTGATCGACTTGGACGTGCCCCTGGCCGGCCTCAGCGGCGTCGCCTTCGTCCTGCCGACGGCCGTGCCGCCCGGCTCCGGTGGCAACCACCGTGTGTACTTGAAGCGTATGCTGCTCGGCAATCGGGTGGTCGGGCTGCTGCCCGAGTGGGCTTTCTTCGTCCGCTGCGTCGTCAACGCCACCGGGCTGTCCCCGACCGCTTCCCGGGAGCAGCTCTACTCCGACGACGTCCTGCTGGCCGCCCAGGAGGCCCTGTCCCAGCAGGTCCGGCGCTGGGTGGTGGACACCTTGGGCACGGAGTCGAACCTGGCCAAGCAATTCGTCCGCACCCATCACCTGGCCGTGCGCAGCCTGGCCCTGACCGACGACGACATGCTCGACCTGGCGGCCCAGGTGCTGCCCTTCGAGTCGACCGACGGCGCCCGCACCCTGCGCGAGCTGGCCGACGACACGGACGGCCCCATCGTCTACACCTCCAGCCTGGAGGAGTACCGCCGGGTCTCGGCGGTGGCCCGGGCCCAGGGCGTGGTGCTGGTCAACGCCGGTTACGTCTACGACGGCGACCTGCTGGAGAAGCTGTCGGGGCGGGCGGGCTGGTCGATCCGGCCCCTCCTGAGCGACGACATCGCCCAGGTCTTGAGCCCCATCTCGGCCCACCGCGAACTGGAGATCTTGGACTCCCTGGCGGCGGCGGCCGAGATCGCCGAGCCCCTCAACGTCGAGCCGGTGGTGCGCCGCTTCGAGCCCGAGGGCCTGCCCGCCATCCTGCTGGGCGACCGCGAGAGCGACTACCGGCGGGCCGTGGCCGAGGCGGCCGAGGAGACCGACGACGCTTGGAGCGGGGTGCTGGCCAGCTTCGGCCACGATTCCTCGGCCACCCGTCAGCTGGTGTTGAACGACGCCAATCCGACCATCCGGCAGTGGGTCAAGCTCGACCCCGCCTCACCGGTCTTCGCCGCCGGGCTGCATTCGATGTACGTCTCCGCCGTCCTGCTGTCGGGCGAGAGCCTGCGGACACGCGAGGCCGAGTTGATGAACGAGTCGCTGGGCGTGCTCCTAGCCGCCGGCCTAGTCGGCCAGGACCGTTCCAACGCCAGCCCGGAGGAGACCGATGGCTCGCTCGGTTGTTGAGGCCAATGCCGCCATCGGGCGCATCCGTTCCATGCCCTACGGCCGGGCCCGTTCGGAAGCGGCCGAGCGGGAGGCCCGCCGGATCGAACAAGAGGGGCCGGACGAGGCCAGGGCCTACGCCCTGACCGCCTTGGTCGAGGCCCTGACCTGGGGCGACGAGTACGAGAAGGCCTTCCTGCCCTTCACCCGTCTGTTGCGCTGGTGGGACGTCCACCCGGAGCAATTCGACCGTTACGACCAGTCGGTCATGTTCTGGGAGTTCGGCTGGATCATGTCCGACCTGCCCCAGATCCCGACGGTCAACCGGGCTCAGATCGAAGCCACCCTGGACGACATGGAACGCCGTTTCGCCCTGGCCAACCGGGGCATGGAGCGGGTTTGGTCGACCCGGCTGGACTGGGCCCTGCTGCGCGGCGGCGCCGACGTCGACCAGATCTTCACCAGCTGGCTGACCATGCCTTTGGACGAGGACGACTCCTGCGCCGCCTGCCATGAGGCCCTGCACGCCGAGTACCTGGCCTGGAAGGGCCAAACCGAGCAAGCCATCGCCGTGCTGGAGTCGGCCATCGCCGCCGACGTGACCTGCTCGCGGGAGCCGGCCGCCATGCTGACCGACCTGGCCGTGGCCTATCTGGGCGTCGGCCGGACCCAGGAGGCGGAGGAAATCCTGCCCAAGGCCCTGGCCGAGTTGAAGAAGGCCGTCTCGACCAGTCTGTCCTCGGCCTACGCCCGCGTCTTCGAGGTCTACGGGCGGGGGCAGAGGCCCGACCTGGCCCTCGACCTGCTGGCGGAGCGGCTGAAGGACGTCGAGGCCGGCACCCCCTACCGCCGCTTGATCGTGCTGCGCCGGATCGTGGCCGGCTGCGCCGCCTTGGTCGCGGTCGGCTTGGGCTCGGAACCGGTCGACCTGCCCGGCCTGCCGGTGACCGACGTGGCCCAATTGCACGATTGGGCGCTGGCCCAAGCCGAGGAGCTATCGGCCCAGTTCGACCGTCGCAATGGCACCGCCGAGCAGTCGAGCCGTCTGGCCGCCGCCCGGCGAGCCCAGCCGGTCCCCCAGCGCTTGGAGTTCCGGGGCGTCGTCCCGGCCGCCGACGCCCCGGCCGAGCCGACGCCCGCAGGGCCGTCCGGCCAGGCCGAGACCGGCAACCAGACGGCCAGCGCCGGTTTGGAGCCGGACCAGCCCCAGGTCGGCCAGGCCCGCCGCCAGGCCGAACAAGCTTGGGCCGAGGAACGTTGGCTGGAAGCGGCGACGGCTTTCCAACAGGCGGCCGAAGAGGCGCAGGCGGACGGCTTGTTGCGCTTGTCCGGTTGGGATTGGGCGGAGGCGGCCCGCTGCCTGCAGCAGGCCGGCCAGCCCGACCAGGCCAGCCAGGCCTACCGCCAGGGGCTGTCCCGGCTGAGGGCGGGGGACGCGCCGGTCGAGGAGCTGTCCCAGGTGCTAGTGGCCTGGGCTCCGACGGTCGGCCCGGACGACTGGTCCGAGTTCGCCGAGGAGACGGCCAGCGCGCACGGCCAGCTGCCGGCCTTGGTCAGCGAGCGGTCGGATGGTCCCGAGTTGGACGATCTGGCCGGTTTCGGTTTGACCTTCCGGCCGATCCGGCGCCAACTCAAGGCCCGGGCCGACCTGGACGACGCCTTGGCCCGCGTGCTGGCCAGTTGGGCCGGGCCGGAGCGAAGCCAGACCGCCATCGAACGGGCCCGCTCCGCCACCGAGATCTATCGCAGCGTGGGCGCTCCCTTCGACGCCGCCCACAGCGACTGGCTGTTGGCCCGTTTGGCTGAGAACGAGGGCTGGTACGACCAGGCCCAGGACTACTACAAAGCCGCCGCCGCCGGTTTCCGGAGCGGCGGGCAACGCCAAGCGGGGCACCGCCGCCAGGTCGCCCAGGCTTGGGTGGAGCTTTGCCGCCGCCTGGGCTTGGACGATCAAGCCGAGGCCGCCGCCCGCGAATTGGAGGACTGATGGGCTATTTCACCAAACCGGACGGCTCGCTGCTGACGACCGACGTGTCGCCGCTGTCCAATGAGCGCATCCAAGCCTGCCTGGACTCCCACGATTGGCACTACCGGATCGACTCCGACGGTGACATCGGCGGCTGGTGGGACGGGCACTGGTTCTATTTCTTCATCCGTGGGTCCGACCGCGACATCTTCTTCGTCCAAGCCCTGTGGGACCGCAACCTGCCGACCGATGAGCTGCCCCATCTGGTCGAACAGGCCAACACCTGGAACGGCGGGCATCTCTGGCCCAAGCTAGCCGCCCGTCAGCAGGACGAGCGGGCCGTGGCCTTGGCCTCCTTGGCCGTCAACTACGCCCACGGCCTGACCGACGCCCAGCTGGACGAGCATCTGCGCTGCGCCATCGCCACCTCGATCGAAGCCTTCAACTGGCTGGACGAGTCCTACCCCGAGGCGGCCGCCGCCTGCCGCGAAGCCGACTGAGCCGGCCCGCGACCGCTTCCGGCCTCAGGCCGGCTGAAGCCGGCTAGTTCGACTGTCCGACTAGTCCGACTGAGCCGGCTCGTCCGGCTGGGCCGGCTGGGCCGGTTCGGCTGGCTGGCCGGTGGGACGGGCGTAATAGACGTAGGGAAAGACGAAGGCGATTCTGTGCCAGTCTGGCCCCAAGTCGCTCTCCGGGGCGGTCACAGGCAGCCGCCGGTGCTCCCAGATCTCGGTCGAGGGGGCCACGTCGTGGAAGTTCGAACCGGCTCCGACGGAGTGCCAGCCCTGCCGGCCCCAGCGCTCCAACTCCTCCAACTCGTTGTCGAAGCTCAGCGGCCTCAGCCGCCAGACCCGCTTGGGGCGGCCCTTTTGAGACTGGTAAGCCGGCCACGGGATCGGTTCGACCCGGCCGAAGCGCTGCTGCGCGGCTTGCCGGGTGGTGCCCAGCCTGTCGCCGATACGGGCCCAGCTGAGCTCGGCCCGGCGCGCCGCCAAGACGGCCTGATTGAGCAGTTGGGAAGCTTCTTCGGCCACGACGACGGCGGTCGCCATCAGGTCGAGCCAGGTGTCGTCAGCGGCTGGGTCGGCCAGCCGGGTGGGATCTTGGTCGGCGATGATATCGATCAGGCTATGGCGCACCGCGTCGCGGTCGATCAAGGACATGGCTCCTCCTAATACAAGCCCGAGGTGGCGCAGCGGGACAAGGACGAGGCCGCTGCGCCTTTCTCTCAAGAGTAGTTCGGTCGCTTCGTCAGTCAATCCCTGACGGGCGTGTCAAGCGGGGCTGACCTGATCCGGGGCAAAAAAGAGGGAGGGGGGCGCCCCCCAGCACCCCCCTCCTCAACCCCAGGAGGACACGACAAGCGGTCCTTACGGGGATCAGTGGTACGTCTTAATCAGCGATACTTCTCCTGGAAGTTGACCACACCGTCGAAGGCCTCGCCGGTGAGGGCCCGGAAGACCTTGCGCCAGGTCTGGTAGGCGTCCTCATAGCGGCCGACCACGGCCGGGTTGGGTTCGTAACGCTTCGTCACCTGCACCATGTTACGGGCTGCCTCGGAAAAATCCGAATAGACCCCCACGCCGACGGCCGCGACCATGGCACAGCCCAGGGCCGTGGCCTCCTCGCAGGCCACCGTCTCACAAGGCCGGTTGTAGATGTCGGCCTGCATCTGGCACCAGAACTGGGACCGCGAGATACCGCCGGTCAGGCGCACGGTCGAGTACTCCGGCACATTGCCCTCGACCATGGCGTCGAGCATGTCGCGGATGTCGAAGCAGATGCCCTCCATGGCCGCCCGCACCAGATCGTTGCGGGTGTGGGCGAAGGTCATGCCGATGAAGGTGCCCCGGGCGTTGGCGTCGTAGTTGGGCGTGTTGGCGCCTTGCAGGTAGGGCAGGAAGAAGATGCCATTGGAGCCGGGGGCCGACTTCTGCGCCGAGGTGGTGAGGAAGTCGTAGACCTCCAGACCGAGGTACTTGGCGGTCAGATCCTCGACGTCGCAGAACTCGCCCTTGAACCACTTGAAGGCGCTGCCGGCCGAGTTGGCCTGGCCCTCCATGACGTAGGCGCCGTCCGGCGTGCCCAGGACGTAGCACTTGCGCAGCGGGTCGCGCAGCAACTGGGCCGACTTGCCGGCCGTGATGCCGGCGGTGCCGCCGCAGGCGTAACCGATGCCCTGGTCGACGCAGCCGCAGCCGAGGCAGCCGGACTGCTGGTCGCCGGTGCCCATGACCAGCGGCGTGCCGACGGCCAGCCCGGTCTTGGCCGCCACCTCGGGGGTGACCTGACCGATGATCTCGCCCGACTTACGCAGCGGGGCCAGCTTGTCGATGTCGACGCCGAAGGCGTCGCACAGCTTCTGGCTGTAGGAGAAGGACTCGTCGTTGAGCTGTAGCCAAGGCGTGTCGTTGTAGTCGTCGTAGTAGTCGTCGGCGCCGTAAGCCTTGGTCAGGAAGCCCATCATGGTGTGGATGCGGGTGGCGTTGGCGTAGGCCTCGGGCGCGTTCTTCATCACCCATTGCAGCTTGCCGGAAGGGAAGACCCCCCCCAGCGGCATGCCGCAGATGTCGTACAGCTCGTCCGGGGTCATGCCGGCGGCGGCCAGTTGCTCGACCATCTGCGGCAGCATCTCGGCCGACCGCAGGTCCTGCCAGATGATGATGGGATGCGTGAAACCGCCGCTGGCGTCGCGCGTGATCATGGTGCAGCGGAACATGTCGAAACTGATGCCGGCGATCTCGGTCGGGTCGATCTGGGCCTTGGCCAGGGCGATCCGGGTGCTCTCGTAGCAGGTCTCGATCATGGCGTCGCCGTCGGCGATGACCCGGCCCACACCGGGATAGGTCAGCGGGTTCATGACCTGGCCGTAGGCGATCATATTGCCCTGGTAGTCGAAAATGGCCGTCCTGGTGCTAGTGGTGCCACAGTCGACGCCGACGAGGTACTTCTTTTCGGTCACGCGATCTCCTTTGATAAATGTGTCCGTTGATGGTGTTTTAGAACTTCGGTCCCCGCCAGGACCGGAATGAACCGTACGGAAGAGGCCCGGCTTCTTCGCCGGGTCAGATCCACCGCTCTCTGCCGGATTTAGGTCCGGGACGCCGGCGACAGGGGGCGGCCCGTCGCCGACGCCCCGGATGGCAGGGAGGGTTAGTCAGCTTCCGGATTCAGCGGCGGCGCCGTCGTGACCGCCCAGGGGCAGGCCCCGGCTGGCGTCGTCGGTGAATCGGAGTGGTTCGATGTCGACGGTCCTGATTGATCTGAGGCGGAGGTCGCAGGCCTCAAAGAGAGCGGGCCGTCAAGTGAGGAGTAGGAGGTTTGCCGCCAGTGGATCGCCTCCCCGCTGTCCGGCCCCCCAGCGGAAGAGGGGCCGGACAAGACGGGGATGGCACATCCAATCGAATGGACGGTCCCGGTGGGCAACAATCACCAGAACCGGCCGGAGTCTGGACCTAGCCGACCAGGGCGAAGGCCACCCACACCAGCGTGTTGCCGGTGAAGATAGCGAAGGCCGGAGGGTCGATGTGGGTGTTGCCACGGATCTGGAAGAGCCGCGCGAACAGCTCGCCCAAGAAGGCGGCGATGATGCCGAAGACGGCGCCGATCAGGACGGCCCAAGTGGCGGCCCCCCAGTCGATGCCGGCGGCGTTGGCGGCAGCCAGGTCATCGACGCCGGCCACCACCGGATAGAACACGAGAGCGCCCAAGCCGGCGATGTTGGTGACGTGGTGGGTCACCGGGGTGGTGCCGCCCAAGCTCAGGATCAGGATCGTGATAGCCGAGAAGGCGAAGGGCAAAGTGTTAGCCATAATGCCGATGCCCGGCACGGTGACACCCAGGTAGACCGAGACGCCAGCGGCGAAGAGGCCACCGAGAAGACCCATGGTGACGAGCTGGGTCGGCTTCTCGTGGTACTCCAGCCAGTGCACGCCCTCAGAGGTCGACAGGGCCTTGCCCTTGTCCAGGTTGAGCAGCTTGTGATCGCCGAAGCAGAGACGGGACAGGATGGCCGAAACGATGACCGTGGTGGCCACCGCGTCAGTGTGGGTGCCGAACCACGGGATCTCCGCCACGCCGGTCTTGATCAGGTAGCCCAAGCCACCGAAGAGGGCGCCGACGAACAGGACATCGTTTTTGCCCAGCCCAGCCAAGGGCTTGACGATGTCTTTCCCGGCGTCTAGGTACCCCCGCTTAGCGGCGTAAGCGGCCGCTGCCACAGCGCCACCGAAGGCGACGTGCGGGCCTAGGAAGGGGCCGAAGCAGACGTAGTTGAATAGGTTTGCGCTGAAATCTCCGGCGCCACCGGCCGCCGCGCCAATCGCGGCCAGGATTGAGAAGCCGGTCAACGCGAAGACGTAGTTACCGCCGATAGCGGCGCCGAAGAAGCCACCGCCAAGGGCGAATATGAACATGAATAGATGTTCCATGATTCCTCATCTCGAATCAGCTAGGAAGCTGAAAACGGGTTCAGTTGGGTTCATTCCAAGCCTGCGCCGATTGGCGGGAAGCACCATTGCTACTCTCCTGTCAATCCACGAACCAAATTGCAGCGACCGACGGTGCCCGTCGCAGACTTGGGAGTCAATCTAGCAACGGCCCCCCTCAGCGACAAGGGATCGGGGAATCGACCTCCGTCCCAGGCGCTGACTTGAGCCAGGCGCCCTAGACCCGCTCTCAGCGGACGTATGTGCAGCGATTGGTGAAAATTGTGGACGAAGGGTCTCGAAAGCGCTCCTAAAGGCCCTTGGAAGCGCTTCCCCGACCCGCTCGACCCGAAATTCATTGAACGGATTGTCAGAGCTTTGAGCCGGGTTGAGAATCATCTCAGAATGGCGGCCTGATCGTCGGGTCGGGCGTGTCTGGGCCCGACCCCGGCCCGGCGCCGTCGTACCGGGCCCTCCCAGGCGCTGGCCTGGCCCGGCCGGGGACCGCTTTCCGGGATCTCCGCCCCCGCCACCACAGCACACTCGGCGGGCTCGGCGACCGCAGCCGGAACAGTGCGACCCATCCCGGACGACCAGGACGTCGTAGATGGCGCCAACGCGACACCCGGTCCGGCCGCCGCCCAGTCTGACGCCACCTTCTATCACCACGGACTTCCGGCGAGGGACACTAGACTGCCGCCCAGCAGCGCGGCCTGGGTCCGATCGGTCGTCCATCTCCTTGAGCCCACCACTAGCGCTGACGCCGTCACCCGGAAGGAGACCACTTTGCTCCGCACCCCGCCCTTCATGGTGGAAGACGTCGAGCAGGTCAAGGACCTGATCCAACGCCACCCCCTGGTCACCGTCGTGTCCGACACCGCCAACGGCCTGGTGGCCAGCCACTACCCCGTCCTGTTGGAGCCGGGGACGGGCGACGACATCGTCCTATTGACTCACTTCGGCTGCCCCGACGACCAGACCCACGAGTTGGGCCGCCACGAGGTCCTAGTCGTGGTCCAGGGTCCGCACGGCTACGTCTCGCCCGGCTGGTATCCCCCGGGCCAGATCGTGCCGACTTGGAACTACGCCAACGCCCACCTCTGGGGCCAGGTCGAGATCATGTCCGAGCCGGACAAGTTGAGCATGTTCCACGCCCTGGTCGACCGCTTCGAGCGCGTCATGCCCTGCCCCCGTAGCCTGAGCCAAGACGAGGAGATGACCCGCCAGGTCGCCAGCGAGGCGGTCGGCGTGCGCATCCGCGTGACCCGCTTCGAGGCCCGCTTCCGGCTCAGCCAGAACAAGCCGCCCGAGCTCAGAGACCACGTCATCGAGCAGTTGGACCAGTCCGGCCCCTACGCCAACCCCGGCTTGGCCGACTTCATGCGCCACCGCCCGGCCTGATCGCCCGAACCCCCACCCCGTCGCCGAACGAGCACTTACGACGCCCGCTACGGCGTGTCGGATGATGCTCCTATTTTTGTCAAGCGGGGTCGGGGAGGTTGGTGAGCCAGTCTCGGTATCGTTTGGCGAGGTGGTCGTCGCGTTTGAGTCCTCGTTCGAGGCGGGATAGTTGGGCGGGCCA
>JAISCA010000064.1 GCA_031265875.1 Propionibacteriaceae bacterium | reverse complement strand
CCAGCCCCACACTCGACCCCGAGAAGACAAAACACACTCCCACCCCACCCGCACCTATGCTGAACCACATCAAATCAACCCGACGTTGCGTTGACCGCTAGAAATCGCCGGCGTGTCGGTTGTCTTAACCCCACTCTCGGCGGCTGGAACCGCCGCCGGCTCAGCGGGACTGGCGGACGAAGGCGCCGATCTGGCGGGCCAGGTGGGAGGCGGACAGCTCGTAGGCGTTCCACAGCTCCTGGGGCTGGCCGGTCTGGCCGAAGCGGTCCTGCACCCCCAGGCGCTTGACCGGCACCGGGTGGACCTCGCTCAGGCCTTCGGCCACGGCCGAGCCCAAGCCGCCGATGATCTGGCCCTCCTCGACCGTCACCACCCGCCGAGTGCGCTTGGCGCTGGCCCAGATGGTGTCGAGGTCGAGCGGTTTGACGGTGGGGCAGTGGATGACCTCGGCCGCGATGTTCTGGTCCGTCAGCAAGTCGGCCGCGTGCAGGGCCTCCGGCGTCATGGGGCCGGTGGCGACCACCGTGACATCATGGCCGATGGTCAACTGGTAGGCCGGGCCGATCTCGAAGGGGGCGTCGGACTGGCTGAACAGCGAGGTGGCTTCGCGAGCCAGCCGGATGTACCCCGGCCGCTCGTCGGCGGCCAGGGCCAAGGTGGCCTTCTCGGCCTCGCGGGCGTCGCCCGGCGCCAGCACGACCATGTTCGGGATCACCCGCATCAAAGCGATGTCCTCCAGCATCTGGTGGGTGGCGCCGTCCAGGCCGGTCACCAAGCCGGCGTGGGCGCCGACGATCTTGACCGGCTGCCGGTTCAGGCTGGCCGTGGTCTTGATCTGCTCCCAGCTGCGGCCAGGGCTGAAGGCGGCGTAGGAGGCGGTGAAGGGGATGAAACCGGCGTGGGCCAGCCCGGCCGCCACCGTCACCAGGTTCTGCTCCGCCACGCCGACCTCGATGAAACGCTCCGGGAAGCGGTCGGCGAAGGCCCGCATCGAGGTCGAGTCGGTCAGATCGGCGCACAGCGCCAGCACCTTGCTGTTACGTTCGCCCGCAGCCACCAGGCCCCGGCCGAAGCCCTGGCGGATGGGCTCGACCGGCCCGCCTGTGCTCAGAGCCGAAGTCTCGACCGGGTAATCGGTCAGTTTGACCATGGTCACAGTCGGGCCTCCACTTCGGACAGCTGGGCCAAGGCCTCTTCGGCCTCCTCCCGGTTCGGCGCCTGGCCGTGCCAGCGGTAGTCGTACTCCATGAAGTCGACCCCGGCTCCGGGCACGGTGTGGGCGATGATGACGCTGGGCCGGGAGCGCACCGCCTGTCCGGCGTGGCAGGCCGCCACCACCTGGGCCACGTCGTTGCCGTCGATCTCCAAGGTGTGCCAGCCGAAGGCGCGCCACTTGGCCGCCAGGTCGTCCAGGGGCATGACAGCTTCGGTCGAGCCGTCGATCTGGATGTAGTTACGGTCGATCAGGGCGATCAGCTGGCCCAAGCCGTACTTGCTGGCGAACATGGCGGCTTCCCAGACGTTGCCCTCGTTCAGTTCGCCGTCGCCCATCACGACGTAGCAGAAACGGCGCGGGGCCGGGTTCAAGTGCTTCAGGGCGTAGGCGTAACCGGCCGCTTGGCTGAGGCCCTCGCCCAGCGGCCCGGAGGTCGACTCCAAGCCGGGCAAGGCGCCGCGCTCGGGGTGGCCTTGGAGGCGGGAACCGAAACGACGCAGGGAGCCCAGCTCCTGGAGCGGGAAATAACCCGCTTCGGCCAGGGCGGCGTACAGCACGGGGGCGGTGTGCCCGTTGCTGAGGAAGAAGACGTCGCGCTCCTCCCAATTGGGCCGTTTGGGGTCGTGGCGCATGACCGAGAAATACAGCGCCGTCATGATCTCGGCCATGCCCAAAGGCCCGGCCGAATGACCGGACTGGGCCGCTGCCAGCATCGCCACCGTGTGCTGCCGCAAACGGTTGGCGGTCTGGCGCAAGTGGCTCAGCTCGACCTCTGAGAGTGTGCTCATGGGGCTTCTCCTGCGGGTGCGGATCGACTCTGACGAGTCTCGAACGCTCAATCGGCTCACTCCCAAGCGCCAGCGCTTGGCCTTCGCCTCAATCGTGCTCAAGCCCCAGCATAGGGCGCGCGGCGGCGGTGCCACGGGACCTGGTGGCCCACCGCGGCCAGGCCGTCGATCGGTTGGGCCGGGCGATTCTTAGACCTGTCTGAGATCAGCGCGTCACAATGGCCCCATGGTCACCTCCGCTCCGCCCGGCTCCTTCGACCAGCCGAGTCCCAGTTTGCTCCTGGTCGAGGACGATCCGGCCCTGGCCGCCATCACGGCCGAGGTCTTGAGCGAGGTCTACCGAGTCGATCAGGCGGCCAGCGGCGAGGCCGCCCTGGAGCTGGCTCTGCGGCGGCATTACGACCTCATGGTGGTGGATCGGCGGCTGCCCGGGTTGGACGGGGTGTCACTAGTGCGGGCCATCCGGCGGGCCCACGTCACCACGCCGGTGCTGTTGTTGACCGCCCTGGGCACGGTCGAGCAGCGGGTCGAGGGGCTGGACGGCGGCGCCAACGACTATCTGGTCAAACCCTTCGACTTCGAGGAGCTGCTGGCCCGGCTGCGCGCTTTGCGGCGCGGTTTCGCCGCCGACGGCCGCCGGGTCCACCTGGGCGACTGGCTCTTCACCCCCGACAACGACACGATCTATCCGCCGTCCGGCGGCCGGGTCACCTTGACCGCCGCCGAGTCGGCTCTGTTGGGGTTGCTCAGCCAGAGCCCGGAGCATGTCTTCAGCCGGGAGGAGATTCTGTCGGCCGTCTTCGAACGGGGGGACACTCCCGGCACGGTCGACACCTACGTCCACTACTTACGCAAGAAGACCTGTCACTCGATGGTCGAGACGGTGCGCTCGCGCGGCTACCGCCTGGGCCAGCCGGACTGAGGCGGGTGGGCTATGGCCAGCGCGGACGGACGCCGGGTGCGGCGGGCTTCCCTCTCGGTCGGACTCTACGTCGCCGTCGCCTCGGTCTTCGTCCTGTTGGTGGCGGCCGGGGTGTTGGTGGCCACCATCGTGGCCGGTTCCCGGCCGGAGGGCCGGCCCCGCCCGTCCGGACTGCCCTGGCAGCCGGGGCCGCGTTGGCCCGGTCCGATCGAAGGCGTCTGGGTGGTCGAGGTCAATCACTTGATGGTGGTCTTGGCCGTCGTCTGCCTGGCCGGGGTGGCTCTGCTCGGTCTGGTCGGCTGGTTGGCCGCCCGGCGAGCCGTCGCCCCGCTGTCCCAAGCCCTCGACCTACAGCGCCACTTCGTGGCCGACGCCGCCCACGAGCTACGCACCCCCTTGACCGTCTTGGACTCCCGGGTCCAGCTGCTGGGGCGACGGTTGGAGCGGGGCGAGACGGTGGCTTTGACCTTGGTCGAGTTGCGTCGTGACACCAACCGGATGAGGGAGGTGCTGGACGAACTGCTGTTGGCGGCTGAAGGGGCGGCTCAGTCCGGGCCGGGCCGGACCGAGCTGGCCGAGGCGGCCCGGCGGGCCGTCGACGCACTCGATCTGCTGGCCCGAGAGGCTAATGTCAAGGTTATTTTGACACTACGGGAGGAGCCGACGGTGGCGTTGGCGGCGCAGCCGCTGGAACGCGCCATCGTCGCCCTAGTCGACAACGCCATTCAGCACTCGCCGGACTTGGGCCAGGTCGAGGTCAGTTCGACCGTCGAGGAGGGCTGGGCCGTCCTCCGGGTGCGTGACCAAGGCCCCGGTTTGGCTGGCATCGATCCGGAGCGGCTGTTCGAGCGTTTCGCCCATGGCCCGGAGTCGGGCCGGCGGCGGGGCTTCGGGCTCGGCTTGGCCCTGGTCAACGAGATCGCCCAAGGCTCGGGCGGCGCTTTGACGGTCGAGTCGTCCAGTCAGGACGGGGCCGTCTTCGCCCTCCGCCTGCCGCTGTCAGCGGGTTGAGGGAGACCCAGCGCCGGACACTAGCGGGGGAGCCCCGGCCGGAGCCGATTTGGGCGCCGGGGCCATAATCGAAGCGTCGACTCAGCCGCCGCTCCAGTGAGGTCCCATCAGCGCCCGCGTCAGGTCGCGCCGATTGGTGGGGCCAGCGCTGGACTCAGAGACTCCAGCCCAGTCGTCCAGGTGGGTCTCCCAGCCAGGCGGGGTCGGCCGATGAGCCCGCCTGACCGGGCCGGAGAGGCGATGCCATGGAACGGCACAAGACTTTAAAAGCGTCGGATCAGACGCCGAAGATGGAAGACATGGTTCGACCCACCGAAGGGCTGACGACTGTCGAGAACGCTTTCGCGCTGATCCAGGTTCTGTCTGGATCAGGGCCTGGCGGCGTCGGGGTGGCCCGGCTCTGCACGGAGACGGGTATGCCTCGGCGGACCGTCTATCGCTATATCAGCTCGCTGATATCGCTCGGGGTGGTCGAACAAACCGGACAACAATCCAACTGCTATCGCTTGGGTCCGCTGGTGGAAGAGCTGGCCCGGCAATCCTCGCGCCAGCGCGAATTCGTCCGCCAATCCGCCGTTAGAGTCGACGAATTGGCCCGTATGACCAATCAGATGGTCCACTGCACGGTCTACGAGCAGGGCTCGGTCGTGACGGTGGCGGCTTCATCGCGCCAGATCAACCGGTCCGTCCGGGTGGGCAGCCGCCGCCCGGCCCACGCCAGCGCCTCGGGCAAGATCTTCTTGGCCCATCAACGGTCGGCCGTCGACGCCTATGTCACCCGCGCTCTGACTCGTTTGACCCCGAACACGATCACTCAGCCGGATCGTCTGCGCGAGGAATGCGAGCGGATCCTGAGTCAAGGCTTCGCTCTCGACAATCACGAGGTGGCGGTCGGACTGTGCTGTGTGGCCGTGCCGATCTGGGGCAACCGGCGCCAGGTCGTGGGGACCTTGTCCATGACCTGGGCCACCGACCGAGAGGTCCGGGTCGCGGATAGTTGTCTTCGAGCCATGAAATCCGCCGCCCGGGAGTTCTCGCTCTCCATCGGCGGCGAGCCCAAGTGACGGGTCAGGGCTGACCTGGGCCACCGACCGATTCCAACCAACCGACTGCACGACCGGACGACCCGCTCCGCTGGTCGAACGCGGCCCGAGACGTAACTGAAAGGCAACTCGTAATGAACTCTGAACAAATCGACCAACTCAGCCAATTGGTCGGCCCCGACCGGGTGTCGATCGATCCGGCCGTCTTGACACCCTTGTCCCGTGACGCCAGTTACCGGTCGCAGAAGCTGGAACGGGCCGGTCAGACCATCGCTTTGGCCGAGGCCGTGGTGACGCCGAAGGACGAGGCCGACATCGCGGCCGTCCTGAAGTGGTGCGCCGCCAACGGCGTGCCGGTCACACCGCGGGGCCCCGGCTCGTCGGTCATGGGCTCCCAGATCCCGTTGCGGGGCGGCGTCCTGCTCGATCTCAGGCATTTCAACCAAGTCCTGGAGATCGACCCCTACAACCGGCTGGCCCGCGTCCAAGGTTCGATCCTGCTGTCCGACCTGGAAGCCGAGCTGAACAAGCACGGTTTGACCGGCGGTCATTACCCGCAGTCCTTCTACGTGGCCGGGGTGGCCGGGTCGATGACGATGCGGGGGACGGGCACCTTCTCCAGCCTCTACGGCAGCGTCGAGGACCGGCTGGCCGAGCTGCGGGTGGTCCTGCCTTCGGGCGACGTCTACCAATCCCACAACTCGCCCCGGGCCTCGACCGGGCCGGATCTACGCCAGCTCTTCCTGGGCTCCGAGGGCTGCTTCGGCGTCATCACCGAGGTCACCCTCAAGGTCATCCCGATCCCTCAGACCAGGTTGTACGCCTCCTTCGCCTTCGACAGCTTCGAAGCCGCCCTCGACACCACCCGGACGATGCAGGCGGCTGGTGTCGTGCCGGCCGTCTTGAGGATCTACGACCCGGTCGAGACGGCGGCCAAGCACACCCAGTTCACGGCCGCGGACGGTTCCTGGCTGATGGTCCTGTTGTACGAGGGGGCGGCCGAACTGACCCAGGTCCAAGCTCAGATCGTGGCTCGGGTGGCGGCTGGTCAAGGTGGCCGTGACATGGGCGAGGAGCCGGCCCAGTCCTGGGAGCGGAAGCGTTTCGACGTCTCTTGGATGTCCGACCAGGTCGCCCGCGACGGCGGCGTGGCCGAGGCCATCGAGATCGCCGCCTCCTGGTCGGCCCTGCCCAAGGTGATGGAGGCCATGCGCCAGGCGGCCGGCCGGACCATGGACAAGGTCATGGGCCACGTCTCGCACATCTACTCCGACGGAGCCTGCTTGTACGTCATCTCGACCGGCACCAAGCCGACCGAGGCCGAAGCCCTGATGGCCTACGACCAGCTCTGGCAGGACGTCATGGAGGTCGTCACCGCCGAGGGGGCTGTGATCTGCCACCACCATGGCATCGGTTACGAGCGGGCCCCTTGGCTGGAAGCCGAACACGGCGCCGTCGGTCTCGGCCTCTTGCACGGTCTCAAGCGCATGATCGACCCGGCCGGGGTGATGAACCCAGGCAAGTTGACCTTCTAAGGCCTTCGTCCCCGGCCGGGTTCAGCTATTTTCCTGGGGCTGAACCCGGCCGGCTCACTTTCCGCTCCGCCGGCCGCGACCGCCCGCTCACCCCAAGGACACAACGCGAGCGAGCACTTACAACATCTGTTACGGCGTGTCGTGCGTCGTAAGTCGCCGTTCGGCGATGGGGCGATCGACGGTTACGCCCCTTGTTCCGGTGGAGAGTCCGGCCGTCCGTTTGAGCCCTATCCGCTGCGGGGTTCTAGAACAAGCGGGTCAGGCCGGGGGCCAGCCAGTGGTGGCAGGCGGCGTCGAGCCGGGCCAGCGCGGCCGGGTCCGATCGGTCCGACGCCGTGATCAGTCCGGCCTGGGCCAGGGCCCCGACCGAGCCGCCGCCCAAGTAGAGCCGGCCCAGCTCCTTGATGTCGAGACTGAGGTCGGGGGCCTGGTCGGTCCGAGTCAGGCTGGTCCGATCGGGCCCGCCGACCAGCCGCCAGCGGCCGGCGTTGGCTTCGATCAGCTGGTCCGTCACCTCCAACACCAGATCCACCGGCGCGCTCAAGCGACGGGCGGCCCAGGCCGCCGGCAGGTCGACCAAGCGCAGCCAGACGGCGTCGCCCCAGCGGGGCTGGGCGCAGCGCGGGTCGACCAGCCAATCCAAGATGGGGTCGTCCACTGGCAGATGCAGGGGCGAGGTCACCTGTTCGACCAGGTCGAGATCGAGCATCCGCTCCCACAGGGCGTGGGCGCTCAAGGGGTCTAGAGCCACCAGCTCATTGATCTGGGCGGCGCCGACGGCCCGGCCGTGGACCCACTTGGGGGTGCGCTGGAAGAAGGCGTACCCGCTGGGGCGGCCTTCCCGGTAGGCCAAGGCCAATTTCAGGGTCTCGGCTTGGCCCCGGTGCTCGGGCAGGTCCTCGAAGTGCTCCTCGACCATGCCGGAGGTGACGCAGGGGACCCAGCCGGGCCTGGCCCAGGGGCCCTGGCCGGCCTGCTGATGGATCGATTCGACCTGATCGCTCCAGCGCTCGGCCTCGGCGTCGACCAGTTCGACCGCGATCCGCTCAGAACCGGGCAGGCTGATCAGGCCGGCCCGGCTGGGGATGGTCAACTCGACTCGGTCGATGGCCTGGCCGTAGCCGAAACGAGGATAGATCGGGGCCTCCGCCGCGGTCAGGACCGAGACCGGCTCACCCCGGCGGGCGCAGTCGGCCAGGTGGCGGGCGATGAGGGCTCGCAGCAAGCCTTGGCGGCGGCGCTCCGGGTGGACCCCGACCCAGGTCAGTCCGGCCGCCGGCGTCCGGCCGCCCGGGACCGGCAGGTCGAAGCGCCAAGAAGTCGAGACGGCCACCAAGCGGCCCGGCCCGGTCCCGGCGCAGGTCTCGCAACCGACCGTCCTGGACCAGTCCAAGGACCGCCGCCGCCGCTCGACCTCCGCCGGGGAGGAGGGCGCGCCGAAGGACCACTGGACGATGCCCCAGTACTCCTCGGCCCGGTCGGGGCCGACTTCCACCAAGCGGTAGTCACTCTCGTTCATAAGTGTCAGCCTGACAGCAGCCGACCCCTTCGACCAAGCCAGCGCCTAGTCCAAAGGTGGTCTCATAGGTGGGTCACGCCAGTCCGGCGCCAGGATCACGCCGTCACCGAATCAATCCATCTGGTCCATCACCGCTCTCTCCCGAGAGCTGTCGTCAGCGAGCGGAGGATACGGGTCGCTACCAGGCAGGATTTAGCAGGATTTAGCGTCGGGATCGCTCGGTCGCTGCGAGTTCAGGGGACGCGGTGGCCGGCCGCCTTCAGCAACTCGTACCACTCCGGCCGGGTCAGCCGGATCTCGGAGCCCTGGCAGGCGGCCTGGACCCGCTCCGGGCGGGTCGTGCCCAGAACCACCTGCCAATGGGCCGGATGGCGCAGGATCCAAGCCGTGGCGATGGCGATCGGACTGGCCTGGTAGCGCTCGGCCAAGCGGTCGAGCACGTCGTTGAGGGCGGCGAAGTTCTCCCGGTCGCCGATGAAGGAACCCTTGAAGAAGCCGTGCTGGAAGGGCGACCAAGCCTGTGGCGTGATCTGGTGCAGCCGGCAATAGTCCAAGAGCCCGTTGTCACGGTCGATCGACTGGTCCAAGACGGCCATATTGGCGGTCAGCGGCGCGGTCACCAAGCTGGCGTGCGGGATCGAAAACTGAAGTTGGTTGACGATCAGAGGCTGGGTGACGGCGGTCTTGAGCAGCTCGATCTGATTGGGCGTGTGGTTGGAGACGCCGAAATAGCGCACCTTGCCCTGCTGGTGCAGCTGGTCCAGGGCCTGGGCGACCTCCTCCGGCTCGACCAGGGCGTCCGGCCGGTGCAGCAGCAGGATGTCGATGTGGTCGGTCTGGAGGGCCTTGAGCGAGCCCTCGACCTGGGTCAGGATGCGCTGGGCCGAGAAGTCGAAGTAATTCTCGGCCAGGTTGATGCCGCACTTGGTCTGGATGATCAACTGCGAGCGCTCGGCCGGGGTCAGTTTGAGGGCTTGGGCGAAGCGTTCCTCGCAGCGGTGCTCGACGCCGCCGCCGTAGATGTCGGCGTGGTCGACGAAGTTGACGCCGGCCTCCCAGCCGGCCCGCACCAAGGCACGGATCTCGTCGTCGGTCTTATCCCAGATCCGCATCAGGCCGAGGATGACGTCGGAGACCACTAAATCGGTGCCGGGCAGAGTGAAGGTTCGCATGGGAACTCCTTGGGGCGTGTGGACAGCACCATACGCCGCCGGTCCGTCGCCGCTGACCGGCGCACAGTCAGTGGACGGGGCGGACGCCGTTCCGTCCGGGCTCCTGAGGCGAGCTTCGCAGGAAGGCTGGACACAGACTTTAGTTAGGTGATACAGTAAAAACTGGGGAGAGAGTTTTTAAAAAAGCAAGATAGGATTGTAGGCATGAAACTTATGAAGACTATGATCCATCGAACCTTGCTCAGCGGGGTCGTCGTTATAGCATTAGCACTTGCCGGCTGCTCTGCGCCGTCGAATAGAGATCCGGATGGTTCGACGGCATCGAATGGCAGTGCGAGCGAGAGTCCATCGCCGATTTCGCCATCACAGCAGGAGGCGATGGTCGTGCTGGCTGACTTATGGAACAAGGTTTTGATACATGTGGGTGTCAAGGAGGCACAGTTATCGGGTCAGTATGTGGTAGTTGGGGGAGCTTGGTCGGGCGTCGTCGAAGAACTGGACGTGACGGATCGCGTCGGTTTCATGCTGACGTGCGCATCCGCCGGTATGGAGTGGGAAGTCAGAATTGACGACGACCGTTGGGCGTATGCTACTTGTGCGGATGGTGGAAATTATGGCGGTAACTTCGCCGTGAAAGAGTCAGATCAGGGGAAGGTGGTGATTAACTTTACAACTAAGGGCGGTGGTGCAATCAGTGGCAGTGATGTCATTTTCTTAGTTACTTATAGGAGTAAAACATGAAAAGGAAATGGAGAATCCTTCTATCGGTCTTCTGCTCTACCGCATTCCTGTCGACGCTGGCCGGTGTCAACGCTGCGGTCGCTATGCCTACGGGCGGAGACGCCGGAGCGGAGCCTCAGGGCATGTGTGACAGTTCTAACTGGGATGTCGGCATAACGAATGTGAGCAGGGTCTACGTTCCAGGCACCTTCCGAGTAGGTGGCTCGCCGGGTGCTCTGATCACCATTGCGGTGGGATTCGATACAACGGTGACTGGCACGATTTCCGCAGAGGCTACTGTGGAAGCGGGCGTCATATTCGCGAAGGCATCGACGACTGTCGGCATGAGTTTGGCATTGTCAAGGACGATGACTAATTCGGCTTCTGTCTCTGCGACGGCTCCAGCTGACGCGACGGCTCCCTATATCGAATTGGGTGCCGAAGGTCGGAGCTTTTCCTACGTGGCTACGCGATACAATTCTAATTGTGTTGTCATTGAGCAGAAGAGTGGACCGGCCACTGGTGCCACGACGACGCTCTACGGGTACCTGTCCTGGGTCGGATTCGTGTGACCCTGGCGTGCTGTCGACTCAGTCGAGTCTCAACACTTCAATCGGCTCACTTTCAAGCATGAACACTTGAGGTCCACCTCAATCAGGTCTAACTTGATAAAGCTATCGACGAAAGCGACATAAACTTCGGCGTAGCCAAGTGTCTGCTTAGCTGATTCTACAAAATATCAAATTCACCTGGTTGGTGGGTTGTGGCAACTGCTCACGACCCACCAACCAGTTTTCACTTCCTCAAAGTTCCGCTGAGACTCACCTCCGGAACGCCGCCCTCGTCTCCACTCGTGACGGCCGGACCCGACTGGTCGTTCAGATTCGGGGGCGTCGAAGCGGGGCCGGACGAGGTCGAGGCCGGCCCGGTAAACTCTATGATCTGTCCGCTTTGAGGTGGACCGCCCACGACCGTCCAAGGAGACTGATGCCCCAGCGTCCCGATCTGCGCAATGTCGCCATCATCGCCCATGTCGACCATGGCAAGACCACCCTGGTCGACGCCATGCTGTGGCAGTCCGGAGCCTTCCGGGCCAACCAGGACGTCGAGGCGCGGGTGTTGGACTCGATGGACCTGGAGCGGGAGAAGGGCATCACCATCCTGGCCAAGAACACCGCCGTCGAGCATCTGGGGCCGGACGGGGCGCCCATCACCATCAACATCGTCGACACCCCGGGCCACGCCGATTTCGGCGGCGAGGTCGAGCGCGGTCTGGAGATGGTGGACGGGGTCCTGCTGCTGGTCGACGCCTCCGAGGGGCCGCTGCCGCAGACCCGTTTCGTCTTACGCAAGGCTCTGGCCAAGAAGCTGCCCATCATCGTCGTCATCAACAAGGTCGACCGGCCCGACTCCCGTATCGCCGAGGTCTTGGACGAGACCTACGCCCTCTTCATGGACCTGATCGAGGACGACCAGGTCGACGTCCTCGACTTCCCGGTCCTGTACTGCGCGGCCAAGGCCGGGCGGGCCTCGCTGACCCAGCCGGCCGACGGCGCCATGCCCGACTCGCCCGATCTGGAGCCGCTCTTCGGGACCATCTTCTCCACCATCCCGGCCCCCTCGTACATCGAGGGCTTCCCCCTCCAGGCCCATGTCACCAACTTGGACGCCTCGCCCTACCTGGGCCGGCTGGCGCTCTGTCGGATCGTCAACGGGGAGATCAAGCGCGGTCAGACCGTGGCTTGGTGCCGGGCCGACGGCGGCATCGAGCAGGTGCGATTGTCCGAGCTGCTCAAGACCGTGGCCCTGGACCGGGTGCCGGCCGAATCGGCCGGTCCGGGCGACATCGTGGCCATCGCCGGCATCGACCAGATCACCATCGGCGACACTCTGTCCGACCCGGACAATCCACGTCCCCTGCCCGCCATCCGGGTGGACGAGCCGTCGATCTCGCTCACCATCGGCATCAACACTTCGCCTCTGGCCGGCCGCTCCGGCCGTAATCTGACCGCCCGCTTGGTCAAGAACCGGCTGGAGGCCGAGCTGGTCGGCAACGTCTCCATCCGGGTCAGCCCGACCGAGCGACCCGACACCTGGGAGGTCCAGGGCCGGGGCGAGCTGCAATTGGCCGTCCTGGTCGAGATGATGCGACGGGAGTCGTACGAGCTGACCGTGGGCAAGCCCCAGGTCGTGACCCGCCAGATCGACGGCCGCCTGATGGAGCCGACCGAGAAGGTCACCATCGACGTGCCGGAGGAGTACCTCGGCGTGGTCACCCAGCTGGTCGGCTTGCGCAAGGGCCGCTTGGACCAGATGGTCAACCACGGCACCGGCTGGGTCCGCCTGGAGTACACCGTCCCGGCCCGCGGCCTGATCGGGATCCGGACCGAGTTCTTGACCGAGACCCGGGGCACCGGCGTGCTGAACCACGTCTTCGACGGCTACGAGCCCTGGGCCGGTGAGTTGCGGCTGCGGCCGACCGGCTCACTGGTGGCGGACCGCACCGGTGTGGTCACGACCTACGCCCTGTTCAACCTGCAGGATCGCGGGGCCTTGTTCATCGGCCCGGGCCAGGAGGTCTACGAGGGCATGGTGGTGGGGGAGAACCCGAGGCCGGAGGACATGGACGTCAACCCGACCAAGGAGAAGAAGCTGACCAATGTCCGTTCTTCCACCGGCGACGAGTTGGAGCGGCTGATCCCGCCCCGGCTGCTGTCCTTGGAGCAGGCCCTGGAGTGGTGCCGCGAGGACGAGTGCCTGGAGATCACCCCCGAAGCCGTCCGTATCCGCAAAGTCACGCTGCCGGCCCAGCTGAGGGCCCGTCAGCGCTCCCGCGCCAAGGCCGCCCAGGCCTGAGACGGGGCCGGGCGGGCTCAGCCGGACAGGCTGATCCGGCGGCGGGAGCCGCCGCTGGGCAGGTCGGAGCGGAAATGCAGGCCTTGGCCGGGGTCGACCAGCGACTCGACGGCGCAGGCCACGCCGTCCGCCAGCAGAGTGGCTGCCTCCGGCAGCCGTCGCGGCACTAGAGCCAAGCCGATCGGGCCGGACTCCCAGTGCCAGGCCATCGAGCCCAGGCGGGCGACCGGGGCGCCGGGGGCGGCTGAGTGGGCGTCGCCAGTGTCCGCCGCTGAGTTCTGACCGTCGTCCGCCGTCGGGGCCGGGCGGTCGGACGGGGCCAAGCTCAGGTCCGTGCCCGAGGCCAGCAGGCGGTCGGCCGAGCCGTCCAAGTGCAACCGGACCAGGCGGCGGGGCGGGTGGCCGACGTTGTGCACCCGCGCCACCGTCTCTTGGCCGGGGTAGCAGCCCTTGTCCAAGGCCACGGCCGGAGACGGCAGGCCCAATTCGTTGGGCAGGGTGCGCTGGTCGGTGTCCAGGCCGATCCGGGGCCGCCCGGCCGCGATTCGGCGGGCCTCCCAGCCCCACAGGCCGACCGGGTGGCCGGCCGCCATGGCCTCGGCCAGTCGGGGGCGGGGGACCAAGACCTCGGCCCCGCCCAGCGAGTCCGGGCCCCGCCGGGTGACCCAGCTCTCCTGCTCAGCCAGGTCGAGCAGGCCGCCGCCGCGGCCGGAGGCCCAAACCAGGGCCAGTTCGGGGCAGAGCCTGGTCGTGACCTGGAGACGGAACTTGCGTCCTTCCAGGAAGTCGACCAACCCTGATCCCAGGCCCGGTTCGGTCCAGGCCCAGAGGGCCTGGTCAGCCTCGACCAAGTGAAGATCGTCTTCGATGTGGCCCTGTCCGTCCAGCCGGTAGGCCCAGGCCGCCTGGCCCGGCCCCAGGCCGGTCAGCTTCTGGGTCGTGACCAGGTCGAGGTAGATCGCCCGCTCCGGACCAGTCAGACAGACGACGTCGCGGTTGGACAGGTCGA
Organism: Propionibacteriaceae bacterium; assembly: GCA_031265875.1. Taxonomy (GTDB): domain Bacteria; phylum Actinomycetota; class Actinomycetes; order Propionibacteriales; family Propionibacteriaceae; genus WQYJ01. The sequence goes on along the minus strand of JAISCA010000064.1, from coordinate 36,520 downwards.
CCACGGCCCCGTCGCCGTCCAGGTGGCGCTGCTCGCCCAGCGGATCGCCGTAGTGCCAAGGCAGTCCGGCGTCCACGCCGTCTGCGACCAGCACCCGGCTCACGCCTGGACCCCTAGTAGGACCGGCCGCCGGGCTCCGGGATGGACTGGCCTACGGGCTACCGGACGAACTGATACACAGCCCCCGGGCCGGGCTCCCGCTCCAACTCCTGGTTGGACCTCCGTACGAACTCCTGGTCGGACCCCCGGCCAGGCCCCCGGCCCGCTCACTCGACCCGCTTCAGCCGGGCCCACAGATAGGGCTGCAGGGTGGACTCGTCCGTGCCCCGGTCGTAGGCGAACATCAGATCCGACTCGACGTTGCCGTACAAGCGGTGGCCGCCGGAGACCGCCACCTCGGCGCTGGTGGTACGGGCCACCAGGTCGGTCCGCAGCTCGATCCGGGCCCCTGTGATCTGCCCCACGTAGATCTCGGCCACGCCCTCCGGCTGGGCGATCACGACCTCGACCTGACCGTCGGCCTGGGGGCGCCAGAAGCCGGTCTCCAGGCCCAAGGGGCGCACCGGGGCGCCCTCGGCGTCGGCCTCGAACCACTGCATCAGGTAGTGCAGCCAAGGCCGGCCGGTCTCGGCCAAGTCGATGGTGACGCCGAAGTCGAAGCTCTCGCCGTCCGGCCCCGCCCCGGAGCCCGAGCCTTGCCAGCGTCCGATCATCCAGGCCAGCCCCATCAGGGCCGGGTCCAGTTCAGTCGAGATCTCGAAGGCCATGCCGCTCCTGGTGAATCGAGGCCCAGACGCGCCACAACCCGATCAGGAGACCGGCTCCGATCAGGACCGTCAGACCCACCATGATCCAAACACTGGCGCTCGCCACCGTCCGAGTCTAAAGGATGGGCCGTTTGTAAGGTCGCACCTCTTCGTGGATGGGCCGTTCGGATCGTCCGTTCGCCGCCGTCGACCACCGCGACCGACCGCTTGCGACGCGATTGACGGCGTGTCGTAGTGCCGAAGCCGTCGTTCGGCGAAGGCGGTGGCGGCGGCCGAACAGCTGTGACGTCAGAGCGGGCCGTGCTCCGGCGGTCCGCTCCTTGGCCGCGTCCACGGCCAGGGCGCCTGAGTCGGCCACCAGGTCAGGGTTCGGCGTAGGCTCGAGGCGTGCGAATCGTGCTGCAACGGGCCAGCCGGGCCGAGGTCCGGGTCGAGGGGCAGGTGGTGGGCCGGCTGCCCGCGCCCGGCCTGGTGCTCCTGGTCGGGGTCAGCCATGACGACAGCGCTCAGGTGGCGGCCCAGTTGGCGGCCAAGGTCTGGGGGCTCAGGGTCCTGCCCGATCCGGCCGCCACGGGCCCAGAGGGCGCCACGGGCTGGTCCAGAGGCGATGTCTCCTGTTCCGACATCGGCGCCCCGCTGCTCGTCATCAGCCAGTTCACCTTGTACGCCGACACCCGCAAAGGGCGCCGCCCGTCTTGGCAGGCGGCCGCTCCGGCGGCTGTGGCCGAACCTCTGGTGGAAGCCTTCGTGGACGCCCTGCGCGGTCTCGGCGCCCACGTCGAGACCGGCCGTTTCGGGGCCCTGATGGAGGTCGAGTTGGTCAACCAGGGGCCGGTCACGATCTGTCTGGAGAGTTAGGGCCGACGAGAATGTGGCCTGGTCCGCCTGACGCTGGCTGGATGGTGCCCGAAGCCTGCGCCGGGGCGGTCGAGACAGCCCGGCCGGCGCCAGCCGCCGCCCGCTCAAGCTGCGATCACGAAACGTCATCGGGCTGACTCATTCCGTCCACTATTGTTCGCTAATAGCGAGGAGGAGGCGTCGGTGGCGACAATTTTGCTGATCACAGACCGGCCTGGGCCCAACCCGGTGCCGCCGCTGTCGCTGTTGCCGCACTCGCTGCTCACCCGCCGGCCGACCGACCAGGTCTTGACCGACTCGGCCGGGGTCGACGTGGTCGTGGTGGACGCCCGCAATGACCTGGTGGCGGCTAAGACGGTCTGCCAATTGTTCGGTTCGGCCGGCATCATGGTGCCCCGGCTGGCCATCCTGGCCGAGGGCGGCCTGGCGGTCTACTCCCAGGACTGGAGCTGCGTCGATTTCATCCTGGACGGAGCCGGGCCGGCTGAGTACGACGCCCGTCTGCGCATCGTCACCGCCCCGCCCGAGACCTACGCCGAGACCATCACGGTGGGCGACCTGGTGATCGACGAGGCGGCCTACTCGGTGGTGCTGGACGGCTCTCACTTGGAGTTGACCTACACCGAGTTCGAGTTGCTCAAATACCTCGCCCTCCATCCGGGCCGGGTCTTCTCCCGCGAGCACCTGCTGGCCGAGGTCTGGGGCTACGACTACTACGGCGGCACCCGTACGGTCGACGTCCACGTCCGCCGGCTGCGGGCCAAGCTGGGCCCGGAGCACGAGTGGCTGATCGGCACCGTCCGTAACGTCGGCTACCGCTTCGCCATCCGTCCTTGATCCGACCGGAGCGAGCGGCTCGAATGATCTGGACGACCGGCCGCTCCCGCCGCTCCGGCCGGTCTAGCTGGTCCGACGGTCTAACTGATCTGAACGGCCCAACCGGCCCAGGCTCAGAGCAGCACCTTGCCGGGGTTGAGGATGCCAGCCGGGTCGAAGGCCTGCTTGATGGACCGGTGCAGCACCATCTGGGTCAGGCCCAGGGCCTGGCTCATGGCCTCGGCCTTGAGCAGTCCGACGCCGTGCTCCCCGGTGACCGATCCGCCCAGAGCCAGGGCCTCGGCCATGATGGCGTCGAAGGCGGCCTGGGCCCGGGCGTCGCCGTCCGGTCCGGGCGGGATCGGGATGCAGGGATGCAAGTTGCCGTCGCCGGCGTGGCCCATGGTGGCGATGACGAGGTCGTGCTGAGCCGCCACCCGCTCGATCGCCACCAGTAGGCGGCCCAACTCGGTGCGCGGCACCGAGACGTCCTCGGAGACGGTCGGCCCTTCGGCGCTGAGGGCGGTGAAACAGAGCCGCCGGTCCGCCATCAGACGGTCGGCCTCGGCCGCGCTGGCGCTCCACTCGACCGTCCGGGCCCCGGCCTGGCGGAAGACCGCCTCGGTCGCCCGGCCCTGGTTGGCGGGGTCGTCCAAGGGATGGGTCATGGCGATCTGGGCGATCAGGACCGAGGTCCTGGCCCGGTTGGGCGGCTCCTGGTTGTAGCGCGCCACGGCGTCCATGAAGACCGGGTCGACGAACTCCAAGGCGATCGGGTCGAGGCCGGCCCGGAACAAGTCCTCGATGGCCCGGCCGACCGGCTCCATGGCGTCGAAGCGCCCCATCACGGTGGCCACCGGGTCGCTGGGCAGAGGGATCAGTCTGAGCGTGGCCTCGGTCACGACGCCGAGGGTGCCTTCGGAGCCGACGATGAGCGAGGCCAGGTCGTAGCCCATGACGTCCTTCGGCACCGGCCGGCGCAGCCGGAGGACCTCGCCGGTGCCGATGACGACCTCCAGCGAGATGACGTAATCCCTAGTCACACCGTATTTAAGGCAGAATAGGCCGCCGGCGTTGGTGGCGATGTTGCCGCCGATGCTGGACTCCGCCATGGAGGCCGGGTCGGGCGGGTAGAACAGGCCCATGGGCTCGACCGCACGACGCAGGTCGGCGTTGATCAGACCCGGTTGGACCCGGACTTGGCGCGCGGCCGGGTCGATCTGCAGGATCTGGTCCATCCGTTCGACCGAGAGCACGATGGAACCGGCCCGGGCGGTCGAGCCGCCGGACACGCCGGTGCCGGTGCCGCGGGGGATGACCGGCACCTTGTGCTCGGCGCACCAAGTCACCAGAGCCGCCACCTGGGCGGTCGATTCGGGCAGGGCGACCGCCAGGGGGGCGGCCGGCGCGGTCCAGACGGAACGGTCATTTAGGTAGTCGGCGAAGCCGTCCTGGCCCGGCTCCAGGATCGGGCTGAGGCGACGCAGTTGGTCGAGCGTGGTGGTCATGGGCTCGCTTTCATACGGCCGCCCCGGCGCGGGCGGAGGACATCACTGTACGGCAGAGCTGGGCGGGTCAAGGCTGGGCCTCGGACCCCGGTTCCGCCCGTCGTCCGGCTAGAGCCGAGACGACGGGCGGAACCGGGTCGACGGATCAGACGCCCGGGGTCAGGACCAGGCCCTTGAACTCCTCGGCGATCCAGGCCACCGTCTGCGGGCTGGTCAGGATCCGGTTCAGGGTCTCGATGGCGGCTTCGCTCTGGCGGCCGGACTGGGTGGCCAGGACCACGAAGTAGGGCGAATTGGCCGAGGGCTCGATCTCCAGCGGCTCACGCTCGTTGGTCAAGCCCGAGGACAGGGCGTAGTTGAAGTTGACCACGCCGGCGTCGACGTCGTCCAGGGTCGGCACCACGGTGTCGGCCGACAGCTCGACGAACTCGAAGTCGTGCTGGTTACGGATGATGTCATTCACGGTGGTGGCGCCGTCGCTGATCGAGATCAAGCCCAGGCCGGCCAACAGCTGGAGGGCGCGGGCCTCGTTGGAGGGGTCGTTGGGCAATGAGATGGTGGCCCCGCCGGGGATCTCGGAGACGGCGTTCCAACGCTTGGAGTAGAGCGTGATGGGCAGTAGGTAGACCTCATCCAGGGCCACCAGATTGCCGTTCTGTTGGCTGTTGTAATTGTCCAGGAAGGGCTTGTGCTGGTACAGGTTGGCGTCCAACTCGCCCTCCTTGAGGGCGTTGTCCGGGGTGGTGAAATCGGTGAAGACCTTGACCTCGATCAGGAGGCCCTCGGCCTTGGCCTGGGTGACCGCGGCGTAGGTCAGGATCTGTTCGGCCGGCCCGGCCGTGACGCCGACCTTCAGTGTGGTCAAAGCGCCGCTCGCGGTCGAGTCGGAGGGGTTGGGATCGGGCTTGGCCTCGCCGCAGGCCGACAGCGGGGCGATCAGGAGGGCGGCGGTCGCCGCTAGGAGCAGTCGGGTGGCGGTTCTTCTCTTCATGCTGGACCTTTCTCGGTCAGTGGGTGGCTCGGTCGATTGATAGCTGGACGGAGTTCGGATCAGCGGTGGGACAGGCGGTTGGCTCCCCAGCTGCCGACCATCTGAATGATCTGGACGATGATGACGATGATGACGAGGGTGGAGAACATGTACTCCAGTTTGTATTGCTGGTAGCCGTAGCGCAGGGCCACGTCGCCCAGACCGCCGGCTCCGATGGTGCCGGCCATGGCGGAGTAGCTGATCAAGGAGACGATGGTGGTGGTCAGGCCCAGGATGATGGCGGGCAGGGCTTCGGGCAAGAGAACCTTGACGCAGACGGACAGTCGGCCGCCGCCCAGCGAACGGGCGGCTTCGATCAGGCCGTTCGGCACCTCGCGCACGGCGATCTCGACCAGCCGGGCGAAGAAGGGGATGGCGGCGGCGGACAGTGGTACGACGGCGCCCTTGACGCCGAGCGAGCCGCCGACCAGGAAGCGGGTGAACGGGATCAAGGCCACCATCAAGATGATGAAAGGCATCGAGCGGCCGATGTTGATGATGAAGCCGAGCAGCCAGTTGAGCGGACGGCACTGCAGGACGCCGCCCTTGCCGGTGGTGGCCACCACGATGCCGAGCGGCAGACCCAGCACGATGGTGACCAGCATGGCCAGGCCGACCATGGTCAAGGTGTCGCGGGTGGCCTCCAACAGGGTGGGCAGAGCGCGGCTGAGCAAGTCGAAGTTCACGCTCGTCCTCCTTCGTCTGCGGCGCCGCCGTCGGATCGGTCCGGGGCCGGATCGTCCGGCGGTGTGAACAGACGGACGATCAAGCCTTGCTGGCGCAGCCAGTCCAAGGTGCCGCTGGCGGCCACGTCGCGGGCGCTGGCCTCCAACCGGATACGGCCGACGTTGACGCCGCCGATGACCTCGATGGCGGCGGCGTCGATGGAGAAATCGAGGTCGAACTGGCGGGCCAGCCGCGAGATGATGTGCTGACTGGAGTTGCCGCCGGCGAAGGTGATCTCGAGCAGGGCCAACCCTGCCCCGGCCTCTTGCGGACCGAGGTCGAACAGGCCGTTGGACAGGTCCGAGTCGGGCCGGGTCAAGACTTCGTTCAAGTCACCTTGTTCGACGACTAGGCCATCGCGCATCAAGGTGACGGAGTCGCAGACCTTGCGCACCACCTCCATCTGATGGGTGATGAGCAAGACGGTCAGGCCGAGCTGGCGGTTGAGTTGGCGGATCAGGCCCAAGATGTCGGCCGTGGTGGCCGGGTCGAGGGCGCTGGTGGCCTCATCGGACAACAACACCTTGGGATTGGCGGCCAGGGCGCGGGCGATGCCGACCCGCTGCTTCTGCCCGCCCGACAATTGGCTGGGAAAGGAGCGCGCCCGTTCAGCCAAGCCGACGTACTCCAGCAGCTCCAGGCTGCGCCCTTTGTGCTCGCGCCGGGGCAACCCGGCTAATTCCAAGGCCAACTCGACGTTGCCCTGGACGGTGCGGGAGCTGAGCAGGTTGAAGTGTTGGAAGATCATGCCGATGTTGCGCCGGGCCTGGCGCAGACGCGACTCCGGCAGGGCGGTCAGGTCGATTCCATTCACCACCACCTGGCCCGAAGTCGGCCGTTCCAGCAGGTTGACGCAACGCACCAGGGTCGACTTGCCGGCCCCGGACTCGCCCACGATGCCGTGGACCTCGCCTTCGGCCACTTCCAGGCTGACGCCGCGCAGAGCTTCGACGCCGGGCGACGAGGCCGTGGCGGGGTACGACTTGCGCAAGTCGTGCAGGGAGATCATGTTTTTCCTCAGGATTGGGCGAGAGCGTAGTTCAGACGGACTGAACGGACTGATAGGTCAGCGGCTGACAGTCTACGGCCGGACTCGGCGGCGGTCAGAACGACCGGAAACCGACCCAGCGCCAGAATGTGATCAGCGGCCTCAGCGCATTCGGGGCATTCGACAGCTCGGCTGGCAGCGCCGACTCCGGCACGCCGCTCCCGCCCAGTCTGATCCGATCACGCCCCAGAGCGTAGCGTGTGGTTCAACCAGACACCAAAGGCATCTCGGGCCAGCCCGCCCATCCGGCGCGGTCGGCCCGTTAGGCTGGTCGTCGTGTCAAGCGCCTTCAGGCTCGATCGATCGGTCGTGGCCGACCCGGCGCTGTCGCGCCAGGTCGAAGCGCTGGCGGCGGCGGCCCTGGCGGCCGACTGTGTGTCGCCCTTGAACGATCAGGCCGCTTTGGTCCTGGCCGGGCGAGCCGGCGGCGCGACCCATCTGGCCCTGCGGCGGTCCGGCCGGCTGCTGGGTTACGCCCAACTCGACGACGACCACTCGGTCCAATTGGTGGTCGATCCCACCTGGCGCCGCCAAGGCCTGGGCCGGCGCTTGGTCGAGGCCGTCCGTCAGGCAGACGCCGCGGCCGAGTTCTGGTCCTTCGGCGATCTGCCAGCGGCTCGGGCCTTGGCCGCCGCCCTGGGGTTGCGGCCGGTCCGCCAATTGTGGCGTCTGACCCGCTCGGTGGCGGGACTGCCGCCGTGGTCCGCCCAGCTGCCGGCCGGCTGTTCGCTGCGGGCCTTCCAGCCGGGCGACGAGGCCGCTCTATTGGCCCTCAACGCCCGTGCCTTCCGCCAGCACCCGGAACAGGGCCGCTGGACCATGGCCGATTTCGAGGCCCGCCGGGCCACCGCTTGGTTCGACCCGGCCGATCTGCTACTGGCTTGGGGCGACGACGGACGATTGGCCGGCTTCCACTGGACCAAGCGCCATGACGCCGCCACCGGCGAGGTCTACGTCCTAGCGGTCGATCCGGACCGTTCCGGCTCAGGTCTGGGCCGGGCCCTGCTCCAGGCCGGCTTGGCCCATCTGGCCGAACGGGGCGTCGGTGAGGTCTTCCTTTACGTCGAGGGGGACAATGGCCGAGTCGTCCACCTCTATGAGAGCTCGGGCTTTTGTGTCAGCCTGCGCGACATTAGGTACGCTGCCGAGGGAAAGGAGGGGACATGAGCCATCCGGGCCAACCCGACCATTCGGCGCCGCCCGAAGTCGTGATCGAGTTCAGTGAGGCCGATCCGGATTTCGATTTCGCCGAGCCCCCTCCTGCCCGCCGGGCCCTACCCTTCGACGCTGTGGACGATCAGACTCGCGAATCGAGCGCCCCGCCCGAGCGCCGGGCCCAAGATCAGATCTGGGCGCCGCTCGTCCTCGAACCGAGACGGTCCGACTTCGATCACCGGACCGAGGCGGCGCTGGGCTCTCCCGTCGAGGCGTCGGCCGATCCGGCCGGGCCGGCCGCGTACGACTGGGCCGGGTCGCCCGCGTCGTCCGCCTATGACTGGGCCGGAGCGCCCGAACCGGCGCGTGGTTGGGCCGATGCGCCTGAGCCGGCACGGGGTTGGTCTGACACGCCGGCGCCGTCTGGATCGCTAGCCGCGGCTGAGCCGGCGCCGTTCGAGCCGACGCCGGTCGAGCCCGCGCCGGTTGAGGTGACGCCGGTCGAGCCCGCGCGGGGCTGGTTGGATTCACCGGAGTGGTCCGGAGCGCCCGCTGCGGTCGAGCCCGCGCCGTTCGAGGTGACGCCGGTCGAGCCTGGGCCAGTCGGCCAACGAGCCTGGCAGGAGACCACCCTGGCCGTCGACCCGGCCGATTTCCCCGCCCTGGGCCGCCTGATCGGCCCGGCCACCCATCCGGAGCCTGGGCCGCCTAGCTCGGCGGAGCACTTCCCCGCCCTGGACTTACTGCTGGGTGGCGGGGCCGGCGCCCAGACCGGAACCGTCCCGCCGGACCGGCCGTTGCCAGCCGGGGAGTCGGCTTGGCTCGGTTTGGCCGCCACCGCGTCCCCTCCGCTCTCGCCGGCCAGCCCGCCCGAGAGGCCTCAACGGGCCCTGCCGGACGAGATCGATCTCCGGACGACGACGCTGGACGACACGGTCGAGTCGTCCTACGGAGCCACCGTGCCACGGTCCGCTTTGAACTGGGCCGAGTCCGGCCCAGCCGAGCCGGCTGCGCCGCCGCCCCCGTTCCAGCCGGCCGCGCCCTCACTGGCGGCTGACTCAGGTTTCACCGCCGAGCCGGCGGAGACGGGCTCAGCCGCTCCCGTCGAGGCGGAGACGGTCGCTCCGACGGCGGCTGATTTCATCGCCTCGTGGTCGCCCCCGAACGAGCTGGACGCGACCAGTCGGGCCCGGGCCGAGCGGGCCCAGGCCTTGATCGCCGAGGCCAGCGCTCTGGCCGAGCGCCAGACCACCGACATCACCGGTGTCCACGACCTGCCGCTCTGGACCGACTTGGTCCAGCCGCCGGCCGAGGCCCAGGCCGAACCGGCCAGCCCGGCTGGTCCGGCTGGCGCTCCGGCCGCTGTGGCCGAGCCGCTGATCACCCAATGGCCGCCCGTCCCGTTCGACGCTCCGGTCGAACCGGCCGCGCCAGTGGACGCTCCGGTCGAACCGGTCGTGCCAGTTGACGCTCCGGTCCTCCCGGCCACGTCAGTGGAGGCTCCGGTCGACCCGGTCGCGCCCGCCGCCGAGACCGGCCCGGCTGAGATCGGTTGGGTCGAGGCCCTGCTGACGGCCGCACCGGCCGGGCGGGAGGCCGCCCCGCCGCCACCCCCGCCCGCCCGCCGCCCCGACTTCCCGCCGGAGACGGCGTCCGCGATGGTGGTTCCGTCCCCGCCGGCTGAGACCGACCCGCTCGCGCCAGTCGCGGCGGCTGAGCCCAGTCCAGCCGAGGCCGACCTCGCCTCTGAGCCGGTCGCAGTTCAGACTGGAGCCGACTCGGCTGAGGTCGATGCGGCTGAGTCGGTCGCGCTGGAACCGGCCGAACCGGCTGAACCGTCTAAGTCGGCTGAACCGTCTGAGTCGGCTGAACCGTCTGAGTCGGCTGAACCGTCTGAGTCGGCTGAACCGTCTGAGTCGGCTGAACCGTCTGAGTCGGCTGAGCCGTCCCTGGCGCTGGACCTCGCATCCGCCCCGTCGGCGCTGGACCAGTCCGAGGCAGCCGTCTCGGGGACGGAGATCTCCGAGTCGGTGGTCTCCGAGGCAGCCGGGCCGGTGGGTTCCATCGCTCCAGAGGTGGCGGCCGAGGCCGCGGCGCTACCGGTCGAGTCGATGGCTCCGGCCGACGACGCGGCCGACCTAGTCGACTCCGGCCCCGCTTCGGTCGACTCAGCCGAGGACTACGACGATGAGATAGCGGCTAGGTTGAGCGATCTGAAGCGGCCCGAGAGCCGCTACTCCGACCGTGAGCTGAGTTGGCTGGCCTTCAACCGGCGGGTGCTCGACCTGGCCCAGGACCGCCTCCGGGTCCCGCTCCTGGAACGGACCAAGTTCCTGGCCATCTTCTCCTCCAACTTGGACGAGTTCTTCATGGTCCGGGTGGCCGGACTGAAGCGCCGGATCGCGGCCGGCATGGCCCAACCCGGCACCTCCGGATTGCTGCCCCGCGAGTTGCACGACGCCATCATGTCGACCACCCGCGATCTGAGCGCCCGCCAAGCCAAGGTCTTCGCCGAGGTCATCCGGCCCGAGCTGGCCGAGGCCGGCATCCACATCTTGCACTGGGACGAATTGCTGAAGTCGGAGCGGGCCCGGATGGACCAGCTCTTCGCCGACCGTATCTTCCCCATCCTGACGCCGTTGGCGGTCGACCCCTCGCACCCCTTCCCGTACATCTCCGGCCGCCCACTCAACTTGGCCGTCCAACTGCGCCACCCCGAGACCGGCTCCAAAGGCTTCGCCCGGGTCAAGGTGCCAGACATCCTGCCCCGCTTCCTCAAGCTCAGCGACGACCGTTTCGTGCCCCTGGAAGAGGTCATCGCGGCTCATCTGGACTCCGTCTTCGTCGGCCTCGAAGTGGTGCGCGCCTCGGCCTTCCGGGTGACGCGCAACGAGGAGGTCGAGGTCGAGGAGGACGACGCCGAGAACATCCTCTTCGCGCTGGAGAAGGAGCTGCTGCAGAAGGTCGGCCGCACGCCGGTCAGGCTCGAAGTCGAACAGGACATCAGCCCCGAGCTACTCGACCAATTGGCTCAGGCCCTCGACGTCACGCCGCAGGAGATCTTCTTCGTGCGTGGCTTGCTCGACCTGTCCGGTCTCTTCGCCATCGCCGAGGTGGACCGCGAAGACCTCAAATACCCCGGCTTCCCATCCAAGACCAACCCGCAGTTGGCCGAGGTCGAGACGGCCCGGCCAGCCGATCTGTTCAGCGCTCTGAAGAAGCGCGACGTCTTGCTGCAGCACCCCTACGACTCTTTCGCCACCTCGGTCCAGCGTTTCGTCGAGCAAGCCGCCGCCGATCCGCAAGTGTTGGCCATCAAACAGACTCTTTACCGCACCTCGGGCGATTCCCCCATCGTGGACGCCTTGATCGACGCCGCCCGGGCCGGCAAACAGGTCCTAGCCCTAGTCGAGATCAAGGCCCGCTTCGATGAGAGGGCCAACATCGCTTGGGCCCGTAAATTGGAGAAGGCCGGCGTCCATGTCGTCTACGGCTTGGTCGGGTTGAAGACCCACTGCAAGCTGTCCCTGGTCATCCGGGACGAGGGCGACGCCTTGCGCCGCTACTGCCACATCGGCACCGGCAATTACAATCCCAAGACGGCTCGGATATACGAGGATATGGGTTTGCTGACGGCCAACCCAGTCATCACCGACGATGTGGCCCGTTTGTTCAACCATCTGTCCGGCATGACGGCCGAGACCAATTACCGCCGCCTGTTCGTGTCGCCGCACGGCATTCGGTCCGGCCTGATCGACATGATCGAGCGCGAGATCTTGCTGGCCCAGGGCGGCGCCGGCGGCCGGGTCCGGATCAAGGTCAACTCGATCGTGGACGAGGCCATCATGGACGCGCTCTACCGGGCCAGCCAGGCCGGCGTCCAAGTCGACCTCTGGGTGCGCGGCATCTGCGCGGTGCGGGCCGGCGTGCCCGGTTTGAGCGAGAACATACGGGTGCGCTCGATCCTGGGCCGTTTCCTGGAGCATTCCCGCCTCTTCTGGTTCGACAACGCTGGCAGCCCCCACGTCGGCATCGGCTCGGCCGACCTCATGCACCGTAACCTGGACCGCCGGGTCGAGGTCTTGGTCCAGCTGTCGAACGAGGCCCACATCGCTCAGATCGGGCGTCTCTTCGACCTCGCCTTCGACGCCTCGGTGGCCAGCTGGTGGTTGACCCCCGAGGGCTGGGAACAACGCACCACCGACGACCAGGGCCAACCCCTGCTCGACCTCCAAGAGCACCTGATCCAGGTCATGGCGGCGCGTCAGCGTCAACCCTGAGCGCCAGAGCGGCCGACTCGGCTAGGACTAGCCGCTCGTCGGCGTAGGTCAAGCGGGTCTGGGCCTGCTCCAGGGGCAGCCAGACCACCTGGTCGACCTCGTCGTCCGGCCGCCGTCCGCGAGCCTCTAGCAGGTGGCCCAGCCAGTAGGCCACCTGCTTGGGGCCGTCCTCGGTCAGATAACGGATCGGGCGCAGCGGCGGGCCGAGACGGATACGCAGCCCGGTCTCCTCGGCCACCTCCCGCAGCGCCGTCTGCGGCAGCGACTCGCCCGCTTTGGCCTTGCCCTTGGGCAAGGACCAGTCGTCGTACCTGGGCCGGTGCACCAGCGCCACCTCGGGCTCTGGGCCGACCCGGCGCCAGACGACCGCTCCGGCCGCTTGGATCGAACCCGACCGGGCGCGATCAGGACGGGAGCCCATCGCCCTAGCCCGCCTCAGTCGAGTGGGCCTCGGTCAAGGGTGACATGGTCGGAGAGGACACTTTTGGGGTTAGCGGGCCGGTGGGTCGGCGACGCCGCTGGCTTGGGCTTGGCTGGCCGACTGGGTGGTGGAGCCGGGCTCGCCCTGAGCCAGTGGGACCACCACCACGGCCGTGCCGTAGGCGCAGACCTCGGAGAAGGACTGGCCGATGTCACCGGTGTCGAAGCGCATGCCCACGATGGCGTTGGCGCCGCGCTGGACGGCTTGCTCCCACATCCGCTCCATCACCTGGTTACGGGACTCGTAGACCAAGGTGGTGTACTCGTTCACCTCGCCGCCGCCGAGGGCGCGGAAACTGGCCACGAAGTTGGCTCCCAAGTTGGCCGACCGTACGGTCATTCCCATGACCTCGCCCAGGACGGCGTCGACCCGGTAGCCGGGTATGTCGTTGGTTGTCACGATCAACATGGCCCCAGCCTAGTGTCGTGTTAGGGAAATGTCTGACTCTGCGCTGCGCCAGCTCCACCTCTGACGCCGCTTCTCACCCCCCAGCTTCAGGGGTGACAGCCCACTAGGCTGTCTGAAGTCCGAGGCTAGGAGGCACCATGCCCGCTTTGCGTTCCCGCACCACCACCGAGGGCCGGCAGATGGCCGGCGCCCGAGCCCTCTGGCGGGCCACTGGCCTGGCCGAGACCGACTTCGGCAAGCCGATCATCGCGGTGGCCAACTCCTTCACCCAATTCGTGCCCGGCCACGTCCACCTCCAAGACGTCGGGCAGCGGGTCTGCCGGGCCATCGCCCAGGCCGGCGGGGTGGGCCGCGAGTTCAACACCATCGCGATCGACGACGGCATCGCCATGGGCCACGCCGGCATGCTCTACTCCTTGCCCAGCCGGGAACTGATCGCCGACTCCGTCGAGTACATGGTCAACGCCCACTGCGCCGACGCCCTGGTCTGCGTCTCCAACTGCGACAAGATCACCCCTGGCATGATGCTGGCCGCCCTGCGCCTCAATCTGCCCACCGTCTTCGTCTCGGGCGGTCCGATGGAGGCCGGTCACGCCGTCGTCTCGCCCGGGGCCGAGGCCACCTCGCTGGATCTGATCGACGCCATGATCTCTTCGGTCGACCCAGCCGTCTCGGACGACCAACTCGACCGGGTGGAGCGCTCGGCTTGCCCCACCTGCGGCTCTTGCTCGGGCATGTTCACAGCCAATTCGATGAACTGCCTGCTCGAAGCCATCGGTTTGGCCTTGCCTGGCAATGGCACCACCTTGGCCACTTCGGCCCAGCGCGGTCGTTTGTTCGACCAGGCCGGCCAGTTGATCGTGCGGCTGTGCCAGCGCTGGTACGACCAGGACGACGCCCAGGTCCTGCCCAAGTCGATCGCCAGCCGCGCGGCCTTCGCCAACGCCATGACGGTGGACATCGCCATGGGCGGGTCGACCAACACGGTCCTGCACCTGCTGGCGGCCGCCCAGGAGGCCGGCGTCGACTTCGACCAGGCCGACATCGACGCCCTCTCCCGGCGGGTGCCCTGTCTCTGCAAGGTGGCGCCCAACTCCCACACCTACTACATGGAACATGTCCACCGGGCCGGCGGCATCCCCGCCATCCTGGGCGAGCTGGACCGAGGCGGTTTCCTCGACCGCAGCGTCCACGCCGTCCACGCCGACGATCTGACCGGTTGGTTGGCCCGCTGGGACGTTCGTGGCGGTCAGAGCGACCAGGCCGCCGCAGACCTCTTCTTGGCTGGCCCAGCCGGCGCCCGGACCAGCGCCGGGTTCGCCTCTTCGGCCCGCTGGGACAGCCTCGACACCGACGCCGAGCGAGGCTGTGTGCGTTCCACCGCCCACCCCTACACGGCCGACGGCGGCTTGGCCGTCTTGACCGGCAACATCGCTCCGGACGGCTGCATCGTCAAGACGGCCGGCGTGCCCGCCGAGCTGTGGACCTTCACCGGGCCGGCCAAGGTGACCGAGTCGCAGGAGGAGGCCAGCCAGGCCATCCTGTCCGGACGGATCCAGGCCGGCGACGTCGTGGTGGTGCGCTACGAGGGCCCGCGGGGCGGGCCGGGCATGCAGGAGATGTTGTACCCGACCAGCTATTTGAAAGGGGTCGGGCTGGGCCAGAAATGCGCTCTCATCACCGACGGGCGTTTCTCGGGCGGCTCCAGCGGCCTGTCGATCGGGCACGTCTCACCGGAGGCGGCCGACGGGGGAGCGATCGGATTGGTGCGGGACGGCGACCTCATCACCATCTCGATCCCGCGACGTTCCATCGACGTCGAATTGGATGAGGCGGAACTGGAACGTCGGCGCCAAGAGCAGGAGACCCTAGGCTGGCGGCCGGCTGAGCGGCAGCGACCGATCTCCCAAGCTCTACGGGTCTACGCCTCCTTGGCCCAATCGGCCGACAAGGGCGCGGCGCGACGACGTATTTAAAGTGTTCGAGACGACCAGCCCCTCGTCTTTGGGACGCTGACTCGACTATGACTTGAGAATGACCAATCATCCTGGTCTCAGACCGGAAGGCTTCGCGGTCTGAGACCAGGACTCTTGAGATTGGGTTCAGCCAGGGATTCTTGACAAATACTTCTGCCGAGCGCCTTGGGGCGAGATGCCCAGGGCGGCGGCGATCTGCACCCAAGAGCAGCCCTCCAGCCGAGCCTTGATGACGGCCTCGTCGCAAGCCTCTTGAGCGTGCCTCTTGGCCTTCACCTGGGTGGCGATGGTCTTGAGCGTCTCAGTCGTCAGCTTGCTGCGGTCGATCTTACGCACGACGGCGACCGGAGCGGCCGCCTCCTTCTTCTTGTCCTTCTTCTTGGACATCTTGGACATGGTTCTCCTTCGCTTCAGTCAGCCCCCCGAGAGGCGTGACGGTATGCAGATAGTTATCACATAGTGTCGCTTCGCGGCAACAATGAGACATGCTACCTGGATGGTGCTGCTCACCGAAGAGTGGCGTCGGACTCATTCGTCCTGTTCTACGACCTCGATGGACAATCACCTTTCCATCTAACACCACACACTACAAGATGTGGACCGGCCTGGGACAATGGACACGATGTCAACCGCTCAGACTCCCAAGTCGGCCGGTCTGCAGGGACTGCCAGACGGTCCCGGCGCCCGGCGTAGACCTTTGACCAAACCGGTCCGGAAGGCCGCTCAACGGCCGACCCCGCGTTGGGTCGGCTGGGTCCTGATCAGTCTGCCCAGCCTGGCCTTGTTGGGCAGCTGGCTGTTCGGACGCCTGCCCGTCCTGGCCGCCGTGGTGGCCGTCTTGGCCGTGACGGCGGCCTGGGACTGGTGGCGCTTTCAGGACCACTCGCGCACCATCTGGGGCGCCGGCGGCCTGGGCCTGGGCTTCCTGGTCTCGGCCGGGGTGGCCTTGGCGGTGTCACGGCCCCCGCTGGGGCCGGCCCTGGACGAGTTGATGGTGGTCGTCTACGGCTGGGCCCTGACGGTCTCCTTGATTCAGCTCTACCGCACCGGCGAGACCGTCCTGACCTTGATCCGGGGCTGGATGTACATGGTCGGCATCCTCGGCGTCATCGCCGTCTACATGCGCTTGACCCGGGACTGGCCGCTGTCCGGGCCGCTGCCCAGCCCCAGCCACTTGGCCACGGCCGGCGTCATCGGCGTCGCCCTGATGCCGATCGGTTACGCCCTGGAGTCGGACCGGCGGCTGCGCTGGACCTATCCGGTGGCGGCCGTGATCGGCCTGGGGGTGATTTGGTGGACCCACCAGAGCGTCGCCTTGGGCTTGGCCTTGATCTTGTTGGCCCTGTGGGCGACGCAGTGGCGGCCGGGCCGCTGGGGGCTGGCCGGGGCCGCTCTGGTCGGTCTGGGGCTGGCGCTGAGTCCGCTGCGGCGTCATTTCCCGTTGCACTGGAGCGACGTCGGCCTGTACGCGCCGCTGCCCTGGTCGGCCCGGTCCGACCTGATCGACCAGGGCATGGCCATGCTGAAGGACAGCTCCTGGCTGGGAGTGGGGCCGGCCGGCTTCGCTTGGCGGCTACGCCTGAGCGGGGACCCGGTCTTGAGTTTGACCGACCGGCCTTACAACGGCCTGATCGAGGTGGCCAGCCAGTACGGTCTGGCTCTGATCGTAGTGATGATCCTGGCCGGGCTGGGGGCTCTGCGTTGGTGTTGGCGCTGTTTCAGCCGGACCCGGGGCCGGCCGGTCAGTTCCGCCCAGCGGGCCCCGGCCTTTTGGCTGGCCGGCCTCATCATCGGCCTGCCGCTGATCAGCTCGATCCAGCCGTCCTGGCTGGACGCGCCGCTGTCTTCCCTGGTGGTGGCGACCCTGGGGCTGTTGATCCGGCACGTCGAGCCGCCCAAGGGCCGTCGCGTCACCATCTCCGAGCGGGCCTGGCTGCCGCCCTCCAGCTCGCCCGCGTCGCCAACCGACCCGCCCGCGTCGCCGTCCGACCTGCCTTCGTCGCCGTCCGACCCGCCCGGCCCGGTCGAAACCAGTTCGTAGGCTCCAGCCGTCGTAACTCCCCGTTCGGCGAAGCCCCCTTTCGCGAGCGGAGTGTTCCAACCAGGCTTTCCGCGTGTCGGGTGTCAGAGCTGCTCGGTCGTGTCCTCTGCCGTGGCTTCGGTGGGGGTCGGGGCGGGTTCAGTCGTCGTATCCGCTCGATCGCCGGGATGTCAATCAGCGAGTGAGCGGTCCGGCGCCACGACACGCCGTAGCGAGTGTTGTAACTGTCCTGTCGCGTGGCCGGGAGACCAGTCCGACGCCAACCCGCAGGGCGTGCTGAGACGAGGGTTGTGACTATCGATGACGTGTTGGGCTTCGTTTGAGCGGGCAGTTACGGCGAGAGTTGGCGTCGCGGGCGCCTTCTCAGCCGGCCCAGGCGCCATTGAAGTAGCGCACGGCCCAGGCCAGCATGAGGCCGCCGGAGACCGCCCAGGTGAGGACGAAGAAGACCAGCCGGGCCCAGCGGGCGCGACCGCGCCACTTGGCCCCAGCCACTTCGCCCAGGGTGGTCCAGAGGGGGAACCAGAGCAGGACGGCGCGCGCCACCGAGATGAACCAGACCTGGCAGGAGAAAGCCAAGACCTGGGCGCCGACCCAGCCGCCCTCGCCGATCCGGCGCCGCCAGAGACAGATCGCGGCAATGGCCAGTCCGAGCGCCACGGCCAGGATCTCGCCGCTGAAGATACCGGCGTTGCCCGGGTCGTAGCCGGCGCTGCAAGGTTGCCCGGCGGCGTCCGGTTGGTTCAGCCAACCAGCCGCGCACATAGTCGTGCGCAGGGCTTCCCAGGGCCAGTGGAAGCTCCGGCCCCAACCGATCCGTTGGGCTTGCAACCAGGTGTCCCAGTGGCCGTAATGGAAACGCAGGTAGAGGACGTAGGAGAAGATGGACAGCAGGGGCAAGGACAGCCAAGCCAAGCGCCGCCGCACTCTGACCCAGTCGATCCGGCCGAAGCCCCAGACCGCCAGCAGGGCCAGGGCACCGACTAGGAAGACGCCGGAGACCCGGGTCAAGCCGGCCGCCGCCGCCAGCAGACCGGCTTGGAGCCAGTGCTCGGAGCGGGCTTTGACCCAGGCCCAGATGGCGAAGGCCAAGAAGAGCGACTCGGAGTAGGGCACGATGGTGAAGACCGCCATCGGGGCGAAGGACCAGGCTCCGGCCGCCACCGCCCCGGCCACGCCGCCGCCGGCCAACCGGAACAGGCCCCAGGCCACCACGGCCGAGGCCAGCAAGCTGATCAGGAAACCAGCCGTGACCGAGGACAGGCCGACCAGGCGGCCGGCCGCGATCAGGAGCGGCAGACCGGGGAAGAAGGCGGCCTTGGTGACGTCGTCGGTCGGGTAACCCTGCTCGGACAGGTTGATGAAGTGGACGGCGTCCCATTGGACCAAGCTGTCGAGGCCGCTGCGACCGTAGCTGCTGCCGATGACGATGGCGGCGAAGATCAAGGTCACACGGCTGAACAGCCAGCCCACCACAGTGACCGAGACGGCCCAGCGTGGGTTGAAGAGAGGTTTACGTACGGCGGCGGTCCGAGGGGCGGGGCGGCCGGTCTTCCCGCTGGCTGGGCCGGCGTTCCCGGCGGCATCGCTGGGCTCGGCCGAGGCGGCGAGGGCGGTGACGGTGGCACCGGTGGTCGGTCCGTCTGAGAGTCCAGCGGGGGCGGCTGAGGCTGTGGTACCGCTGTTCGGGCCGGCGTTCTCGGCGGCGCTGCGACAGTCGCCGGTCCGGGCGGGTCCGGTGGCGTCGGACAAGCCGGCGGGGTCGGGCCGATCGGTGGTGGTCGTACGGTCCACCGGCCCGTACACCACCTGGGAGGTCGGTGCGACCGCCCAGGTGGCCGTCGCTCTTGACGCCGCTGCCATGGCCGTCGCTGGGGCCGGCCGGGATGTATCAGTCAGAGCGGCCCTATTGGAGGAGGCCGGGTCGAGTGAGGCCGAACTGAAGGAGGCCGGGCTTAGGGAGAGGACCGGGTCGGAGGGCGACCAGAGAGTGGACACCACCCAGGAGGGGCGATGTCCGGCCCAGCTCAGACGCCGGCCGGTCAACGGGCGTTCCGCCCGCAAGGGGTCGGCTTGGACCACGAGGATGTCCCGGATCACCCGCGCCATCAGCCAGCCGGTCACGCCGACGCGCAGGAAGACGGCGACCACGTAGAGCCGGGGCGGGCCGCCGTCGGCCGGGAAGAGGTCGCCGGCCAGGTAGAGCCAGACGGCTAGGAAGTAACCCAGCTCGCTGACGGTGTAGACCAGCAGATCGGGCCAGTGGGGGCGGGCCCAGATGATCAAGGGCAGGGTCCAGAGGACGTACTGGGGGGAGTAGACCAGGTTGAAGGCCACCATCACGGCCACGCAGAGGTAGGCGATCTGGCCCACTCGGGGGGTGACCGGCGCGGTCAAGGTGATCAGGGCGATGCCGGCGTAACAGAGCACCATCAAGACCAGGGCCCAGGTCTGGGCCGATGGCGCCGGCAGATCGACTAGGTCGAGGGCGTACCAGAGCGAGCCCAGGTCGGGCGGGCGGTGACGGTTGTAGGTGTAGAAGTGGCTCCAGGCGGGGAAGTCGACCATCATCAAGGGCAGGTTGACCACCAGCCAGGTCAGCACGGCCGCTCCGGCTAGGCGCAGCCAGGCCCGCAGACGGTCCGAACGCCAGGCCCAGACGAAGAGGCCGCCCAGCAGGACCAGGGGATAGAACTTGGCCGCCACCCCCAGGCCGAGCCAGATCCCGGCCCAGACCGGTTTCTGGCGGGTCCAAGCCAGCAGGCCGAGCGAGGTCAACAGGATGGCCCACAGATCCCAGTTGATCAGTCCAGAGGTCATGATGGCCGGGGACACGGCCAGGGCTAGCACCGCCCAAGGCTGGCTGCCCATGAGCCGGCGCTGGACCGCCACCACGCCCAGGAAGCAAGCGAAGAGGAGGACGGCGCTGACAGCGAAGTAGACGTTGGCGTTGGTCAGGACCTGGGCCGGGTCGAGGTCGGGGGCGGCCCGGAAGCCGATCAGATCGGTCAGACGGCGGGCGACTTCGGCGAAGAAGCCAGACAGGACGGGGTACTCCCAGTCGATGTCGGTGTAGAGGGAGGCCCCGGTGCCCATGCCCCGGACCCGGTAGAGGATGCCGATGTCGGAGTAGCACATCGAGGTGTAGGTGTCGACGGCCTGGTTGATATTGCCCTGACGGCAAGGTAGCTGTCGTACCATCAGGACCATCCAGGTCACGGTGGCCAGGGCGAAGACCCACAGGTCGATGCCGCTGGCCTGCCCCTGCCGGCCGTGGTGGCCGATCACGCCGCCCAGCCGCCGTCTCAGGTCGACGCCCCAGCTGCCCGCCCAGCCCTCGGGCCAATGGGGCCGGGGCCGGGCGGCCCAGAAAGCCCGCAGATGGAAACGCCAGTCGCCCGTCGGCGCCTCGGCCGCCGGCTCCGGCCGGGCGATGGCGCTCAAGGCTGGGTCGAGACCAGGATCAGGGGTGGCGGCGGCCTCCGTGGCGGCGGGTGTCGCGGGACTGGTCACGCCCCTATCTCATCACATCGGCCGGTGGCCGGGGCTGATCGAACCAGGTCGGGCGCCAGCCCCGAACACGAACTGCAGTCTTAACTGAGGTGCCCCGGGTCCCACGAGATCGCTCCTGCCCCGCCGATTCCCATGTCATCGGCTTCGACGGGCGCCCCTAGTGGGCCCAGCCCCTAAAGGTGGGGAGAAGGAGTGGTGTCAGGCGTGGGGCTGGCGAGGCGGAGGAGGGGCCATCGCCGACCGACGACAACGCGGCCAGGCCGACCATCACGATATGGACACGAGGACCGCGATTCCGAGGAAATCGCGGTGATGTCGCCAGAGGGACTTGTCGCGCCCAACCCGGTATCTCAGGCCGAGGGGGTGAGTGGGGTCAGCCAGGCTTCAGCGATCAGTTGACGTAGGACCGGTCTGAGGCGGGTAGTCAGAGCGACCGGGTCATCGTCGGTCAAACTGGCCACGGCGGTCACGATGTCGCCCAGGGCCAGTTCGCCGTCACAGGCCCCCAGGACGCCGCCCAGGGCGGTGTCGACTTCGACCAGGCGGCCGAGGCCGCGTTGGCGGCGCAGCCAAATCCGGGCCGGCTGGCTGGCCCCCGGCTGGCCGGCTGTCTCCTGAATGGCGTCGGCGGCCAAGACCCAGCGGGTGGACCAGACAGTCTGGTCGGACCAGTCGGCCCAAGCGGCGGCGTCGAGGTGGGCGGTCAGGTCGTCCGCCACCGGTTGGGCGACCGGCTGGGGCCAATCCAGGACCGTGACCGAGCGACCGACGCGGCCGCTGCGGCGCAACCTGATCCAACCCAGGCCGATGGCTGCGACGCCGAGGCCGTCCAAATAGTCCAGCCAGTGGTCGAGCCGCCGGCGGTAGCTGGGCGTTCCCGCCCAACCGGCGTCAGCCAGCCAGACCTCGGCGTAGTGGTCGGGACTGAGCCGCTCGCGTTGCACGATCAGGGCGTCGCAGCCGTCCGGCACCCAATCGGTCAATCGTTCCCGCCAGTCGCTGGAACTCAGGTGGGCCCAGTTGCCGACCAGGCTGAGTTCGCCGCCCAGGTTGAGATGGTCGACGGAGCGGCGGACGACTTGACGGGTCAGATCGTCGCCGGGGGCGCTGTTCTCGCGGTAGATCAGGCGACGGCCGCCGGGCGGCGAGATGACGAAGGGCGGATTGGTCACGATGCGGTCGAAGGTCAGCTCGGCCACGGGTCGGAAGAGGGA
The DNA here is from genome assembly GCA_031265875.1 of Propionibacteriaceae bacterium. Taxonomy (GTDB): domain Bacteria; phylum Actinomycetota; class Actinomycetes; order Propionibacteriales; family Propionibacteriaceae; genus WQYJ01. The sequence continues at coordinate 14,699 of JAISCA010000064.1, read as the reverse complement.
GCCCTGTCTGAGGTCGACCTCGACCTGGCTGAGACCGAAGCTGAGCTGAGCCAGTTCGATGGCGCGACGGTTGAGGTCAGTCGCCACCACCTGGTCGGCCCGCCGGACCAGGTGCAGGCTCTGGACGCCGCAACCGGCCCCCAGATCGAGGGCCCGGCCGACCCGGGCCCGGTCGCTGATCTGGACCAGCGAGATCGAAGCCGGCGACACCCCTAAGACATGGTCCGGTCGGGGCCGGCCGCGGGCGGTGTCCAAGGTGGCGGTGTGGTCGGAGACCAGCCAACCGGCGGTCCCATCATCGTCGCCGTAGGGTCTCAGGTCGAGGCTGGCCCGGATCTGCCCGGCGGCGGTCGTTTCGAGCAAGCCGGCCGCCAGCGGAGCGGTCGGATCCAAGGCCCGCTGGACAGCGCTCAGGGGCTGGGCCTGTTGCAGGACGAACAGCCGGATCAGGGTGGCCAGCGGATCGTCCCGGGCGCCCAGGGCCCGCTCGGCCGCCGCCGTGTGGTTACGGGCCAGTCCGGCCTGCCCGGCCGGGCCGATGGCGGCCATGACCGGGTCGATCAGGTAATCGGCGGCCAGTAAGGCCTCGCGCAAACGGGCCAGGTCATCGGGAGCGAGCAGAGCCATGCCGGCAAGGATGCCACGCCCACGCCGGTCAAGGGTCGACGTTGCCGGCGTGGGCGCTGGCCTGGACTTGGCCGGGCAACCCGGCCCAAGGCCAGGCCACCGGTTGGGCGACCTCGACCGACACGGCCACCTGGTCGTCCAACCAGGCCACCTGACAGTCCAGCAGCTGGCCGCCCTGGTCGTCGGCGATTCGCCCGGCCGCCGCGCAGGCGACGGTCGAGGTAGTCGGGCCGAGGCCGGCGTCGAGGGCGGCTTGGGCGCCGGCCAAGGCCGACAGGTCGGCCGTCGAACGGGCCTGGTGGGAGGCCGACAGGTAACCCGTGGCGACCAAGCCGGCCAGTGCGATCAGTGTCACGACCAAGATGACCAAGGCGGCCATGGCCAGCCCGGCCCCCGACTCCGGATCGCCTCGGCCGAGCCAGGGACGTCTCGGTCGGTCCGGCCGAGAGAGCGGCCGGCGGCCCCGGTGGCCCGGCCCTGGCCCGGGCCACCGGCCGGCGCGTTTCATCCCCCACCGCCTTCTCGGACGGTCTCGGCTTCGGCCGCCAGCCGGATGGGGTCGAACCAAGAGCCCCAAGGGGTGAGGCCGATCTCGACCCGGGCCAGCACCAGGTCGCCCCGCTGGCTCAACGTGACGACGGCCCCGGCGGGCAATCGTTGGCTCACCCGCTCGACGGCGGCTTGGTCGTCCCGAGCCCCCTGACGGGCCAGCTCGGAGGCGGCGTCGACACAGCGGATCTGGGTCATGACGGTGCTGAAGAGGCCGCCCAGGAGATAGACCGCCAAGGCCAGGCCGAGCAGCCCGAGGGCCAGCTCGGCCGTCACCCAGCCCCCGTCGCGGGGTTTCCGGACGGGACTAGGCGAGCCGCCGGAACGGCCGCGCACTGTTTTAGACATGGTTTCTCCTTGAGATGCGATTCCGTTGCGATGCCCTTGTGACCGGTTCTGACGGAGGGCGGGGCCAGTCGGCTGAGTCTGAGACTGATCCGACTGGCCTATCGACGACCCGCTAGAACAACTTCATGATGTTGCCGATGAGGAACTTGATCAGTTCGAAGATCAGATCGCGGAAACCGCCGTCGGAGATGACCTTGAACAAGACGCCGCCGATGACGACGACCAGCAGGATGCCGATGGCGTATTCCGCCGTGGCCATGCCTTTCTCGCCCCGCCTCATCAAGGCGGCGAGGAAGCGAGCGGGACGAGATGAGAGGATAAGTTGTTTCATGATGATTCCTTTATCAGTCATGGGCGAATGAAATGTCTGCGCGGACACTTAAGACTGTGTGCCGACAGCGGCCGGCCGGTTCGCCCAGAAGCAGATTGTGGGTAACTTCAAGCCATCCGGCCGGAGTTGGGGATAAGCGCCCAGCGGTCGCCGGGTAGTCGTCCCTGGCCAGCCTCGAACACTCAGTCGGCTCTCTCACAAGCGGGAACGCTTGACGTTCGCCTGACACGGCAGTCGGGTGACTGCCACCAGCCACGGCGTACGAACGTGCGGAATAGCTCAATCGTGTCGGCCCATTCAGGCCGCCGGTCACAACCGCTTCGAGGCTTCGCGGATCGACAGGGGCGCCATCAGGTCGCGGTGGGCGTCGATGAAGGCTTGGACGAAGACCGGATCGGTCTTCGAGTGGTCGCGCATGTACCGTTTCATCGGCCGGCGCTGATTGGAGAAGCTGACGCCCTCGTCGCTCGCAGAGCTCTTAGGCCCCCCGACAGGCCGAGAACATGGTCGGAACCCCCATCACGCGGGATGGCTTATCGTCGAGCGGTGGGTCGCTACCGGCTGGGGCAGGCGGCGCTCAGGGCGAGATCACGCTGATCAAGCCGGAGCCCAGAATGGGCACGACCCCCAGCAGGATGAAGGACGGCAGGTGACAGAGACCGAGGGGCAGGACGGTGCGCACTCCGACCGAGCGGGCTCGCACCCGGCAGGCGATCTGTCCGGCCCGGCGCAGCTCAGCCGCCTGATCAGTCAGGACTGTCTTGATGGCGGTGCCCCAGCCGACGCTGCGAGCCAAGTCGCGAGCCAGGCCGCCGAGCACTGGGTCGTCGGCTAAGCCGAGCCAGGCGTCGGCGTCGGCCAAACCGACGCCGACACCGTTGACCACCAGGGCTAGTCGTGAGGCCAGGGGCTGTGGGCTGAGCTGGGCCACGACCTCGACCACCCGGCGCAGCGGCAGGCCGGCTTCGAGACAGGCCGCCATGGCGTCGAGGGCGGCCGGGGTCTGCGCCAGCAAGTCGCTGCGCCGCCGCTTGGCTCCGCCCGGTTCCAGGCGGCCCAAGGCCACCGCCGTGACCGCCCCGGCTGACAAGCCGGCGGCGAGCGCCCAGGGGCCGAGATTAGACGCGACCAGGCTCAGGCCGAGGCCGACGACGACGGCGATGGTCAGACGACGGCGCCAGGGCAGGGCGTCCGGACGTGGATTCAACCATGGGACCAAGCGGACCCAAACCGGCGACTGAGACGGACGCAGGCGACTTAAGCCAGGCGGGCGCAGGGCCAACCAGACGGCTAGCCCAGCCAAACCGACCGCCCAGGCCAGCCAAGGAGACAGCCCCGTCATGGCCGTGACCGCTCGAGTCGGCTAGTGTCCGGCGCCTGGCGCGCTGTGGAAGAGCGCGATCGGTTGGCCTCGAAAGCGGTGGCCCGACCGGCTAGGACATCGCTCCATAGAGCGCCGACGCAAGCCAAAGCGACACCGCCGGACAAGCAGATCCGGCCCCAGCCCGATCCGGTCAACCAGGTCAGAGGACTGACCCCGAAGGCATAGCCCAAGCCCAGGCCAGCCAAGGGCAAAGCGGCCAAGAGATGGCCGGTGGCCCGGGCGGCGGCCAATTCTTGATCCACCAACCCGGCCAAGTCGGCCTGAGCGGCCAGGTCGTCCTTGACCCGAGTCAGGACTCCGTGCAAGGGAGCCCCGGTCAATTCGGTGATGGTCCAGGCCCGAGCCAATTCGACCAAACCGTCCGCTCCCGCCTGGCCGCCCTGCTGGCGCAGCACGGCGGCGGTGTCGCCGCCCATTTCGGCGGTGGCGGCGGCCGGGGCCAAGATGAGACACTCCTGGCTGGCTTCGATGAGAGCTTGTCTGGGCACCAGCCCCTGGGCCAACAGGGCGTCGATGACCCGGCAGGCCCGGGCCACCTGGCGGCGGCGGAGCAGGGCCTGGCGGTCTGACCGGCGACGGCGTGAGAGAGTCGCCCCCGTCACTAGGATCAGACCGACGGCCGAGACCAGGGCTGAGACGGGCGACCACTGGCCGATCACGATCAAGACGACCACCACTAGGCCGGAGCCCAGCCAGCCTGGTCGGGGCCGCCGTCCGGGCGCGGTGGCCGACCGCAGCCGGGCGGTCGAACCGGACTCGCCCGGGGGGAAGCAGAGCCAGGCCGCCAATCCGGCCCAGCAGCCAGCGCCGACGGCCGCGCCGATCATCATCGCAGCAACCTCTCTAAAGCATCCAGGCCAGGCCAAAGTTTGCTTCTGTCTTGTTCCATACTCCAAGCTGGCACCGTCTCGACCAATCCAGAGGGTTGCCGCCTGAGCAACCCGATCTGACGCACCAAACGCCGTTGGCCTTGGCGGGCGACGTGGATGACGATGGACAAAGCGGCGGCGATCTGAGCGTGGGTGGCGGCTCGATCGAGGCCACCCAAGGCGGCCAGGGCCTCCAGACGAGCCGGCACGTCTTCGGCCGAGTTAGCGTGGACGGTGGCGCAGCCGCCCTCGTGGCCGGTGTTGAGGGCCCGCAGCAGATCGCACAGTTCACCGCCCCGCACCTCGCCCACCACGATCCGGTCCGGACGCATACGCAAGGCTTGGCGCACTAAATCGGTCATGGTGATCAGACCGACTCCTTCGGCGTTGGCCGGTCTAGATTCCAGCCGGATGACGTGGCCATGGTCTGGATTCAGCTCACGCGAGTCTTCCACCACCACGATCCGCTGATCGGCTGGAACCAGATCGACCAAGGCTGACAGTAAAGTTGTCTTACCTGATCCGGTGCCACCGGAGACTAGGAAGGCGACCTTGGCCTGGATCAAACGCCGCAGCAGAGCGGCGGCGCCGGGATCGAGACCGCCTTGCTCGACCCAGTCCTCCAGGGTCAGACGTCTAGCCGCCGGCACGCGCAGGGACAAACAGGTGCCAGGACTGGCGACGGTGGCCAAGACGGCGTGGACGCGCACACCGCTGGCCAGACGGGCGTCGACGAAGGGGGACCCGTCGTCCAACCGGCGCCCGACCGAGGCGGCCAGACGGGTGGCCAGATGACGCACGTCGTCGTCGCTGGCGAAGCGCAGGCCGGTCAACTCCAAGCCAGCGCCACGGTCGACGTAGACCTCGGCGGGGCCGTTCACCAACACGTCTGTGACACCGGGCAGGCTGAGCAATTGGTCGAGCGGACCGGCCCCCACCGAGTCGTGCCAGACCGACTGCTGAACGGTCAAGACGGCGCCGTCCGAGACGACCTGCCCGCAGCGGCGCAGAGCCTCGGCCACATCGACGGCGGTCGGCGGACGGCCCAACAGGGCCAACTCGGATTTGACCTGGCGCGTGGTTTGGACGTCGATGCCCATCGGACTCACCTCACCCTCCGGTCGGCCGCCGGTTCGGCGACCAATTGGGCGGTCAGGCGACGACAGGCCCGGGCCCAGCGGCCAGCGCCAGATGTGCCCGGTGGCAGCCCCCGGTCGGCGGCGGCCGACAGAGCGGGCGCCGAAGGGATGGCGCCGAGCAAGGGACAGCTCAAGGCTTCGGCCACAGCGGCTGGACTGAGGGCGGACCCTCGCTCGGCCCGGACGACCACGTCACAAGGACGTGGGTCTAGGCCCGCCAGAACGGCTTGGGCGGCGGCCACCGCCCGCACCGAGGGGCCGGTCAGCAGAAGCAGGCGAGCGCCGGCCTCTATCACCTCCTGCCGGGCCGACCCGCCCGAGCGTCCCAGATCGACCACGACCAGTCCACAACTGTGACTGAGACTGTCCAACACGGCGGCGACGGCGCCGGCCGGTGGCTCGGCCCGGTCGGTCCGACTGGTCGAGACTATGACCACCCCGTCGGTGGCTGGCAGACGGTCGTTCAGAGCGGAGACCTGACCGGAAGCGGAACGCAGACTGTCCCAGCGCCAACCGGCTGTGGCTTCGACGCCCATCAGCAAGTCGAGTCCACCGCCTTGGCGGTCCAAGTCGACCAGAGCGGCGGGCCGACGAGCGGTGGCGGCGGCCAAGGCCAACCCGGCGGCCAGGGTCGAGGCCCCGACGCCGCCCGCGCCGCCCAGGACGGCCACCACCCGGCCAGCGCTGACCTCGCCGGGCCAGACCCCGGCCAGGACGCGGGACAACCAGCGGCTCCCGGTCGGCAAGGCGATGACAGAGGCCCGCAGGGGCATCGACCACTGGCACAGACGCTCCGTCCCGCCGTCTCGACCGAGCAGGAAGACGGCTGGACGTGGGGGCAGACCCAACCCGGCGGCGGCCTGGGCCAGGTCGGCCCCGATCAGGACGGCGGCCGCCTGACTCCAGGCCAGCTTGAGCTGGTCTAAATCCGAACTGGTGCGGATCGGGGCGCCGCAGGCGGCGGCTGAGGCGTGGGCCAGTTGAATCAGGGCCGGGTCGTCGCTGATCAACGTGATCGGCTGCCGTTGGCTGTTCATGTCCTTCACCATGGCGACCGTGGCTCCAAACCGGTCGGGTAGTGGCCAGATTGTGGATAACTCCCTGAGCGACAGTTGATCTGTGGACGACTATGCGACCGGAAGTGGGGCGATCACAGTCAAGGCATGGTCATTTCAGTAGAGTCTGGGCATGGCATCGCCGCTCCTGATCCCGCCACCCGCTCTGACGTGGCTGCTGGGCGCCGATCCGGCGGCCGTCCTCGTGGTCGGCGCCGGCGGTGGTTATCCGGCTCTGATCGCCCAAGCCGGTCACGACGTCAGTGTGATCGAGCCTCAGGAGAGGGCGGCGGCCAGCCTGCGCGCGGACCGCCCCGACCTCCATGTGGCGGTCGGCCGGGTCGAGGCCTTGCCCTTCGACCCGTGCTGTTTCGACGCCGTGGTGTCATTCCAGAACTTCCACACCTTCGCCACCGGTTTGGCCTTGGGCGAGTGGGCGCGCGTCCTGCGGCCGGGCGGTTGGGTGGCTCTGGCCTATCTCAAGCGAGACGACTCGATCCCTTGGGTGAAGAGATTGGCCGGGATCCTTCAGTCACGCCTGCCGGAGGCGATGCGAGGGGAGTACGGCGACGACTCGATGGTCAGTTTGGAGCAGTCGCCTTATTTCCCGAGCAGTCAGCGCCGTTCCTTCCGGATCTGGGCGCCGTGCGGCCGGGCGGAACTGCAGCGGCAGGCCGCCCAGGCCAAAGGGGCCGACCGCTTGAGCGCGGCGGAACGGAACGCCTTGATGGAGGAGGTGGGACGGCTCTATGACGATTGCGCGCGGGCGCCCGACCCGCTGCGACTGCCATACAGCCTGTCCTGTTGCCAAGGTCTGGTCGACCACGCCGAACTGACAGCCGCTCTGACCCCTGATCAGAACGGGTTGCGCTTCAGCTTGTGAGAGACCGGTTGCGTTTCAGCTGGTGAGGGACGACTTGGCAGCCACCTGGCGAGCTGAGGCTTGATGGATGGGGCTGGCGGCTGGACCGATCTTTGGACGGTTGTCCGTCGATCGACCGCACCACGGTCCGGCCGCTGTCAGACGAGACGTTAGGCTTCGTCTCAGATAAGTCGAGGAGGCGCCATGCCAAAGAAGACCGACGTCGCGAGCCTAGTCTCCCTGATCACGACCGACCTGCGTGGCATCGTGTCAGACGAGATCGCTTTGGCCAAGGCTGAGATCAAACCGGCTCTGACCCGGCTGCTGGGCGGCGGCGTCCTGTTCATTGGGGCGGCCGTCCTAGCCATGGTGGCCGGTCTGTTCGTCAGCTTGGGCGTGGCGGTCGCCTTCGCTTGGCTGTTCGCCGCCCAGACCAGCTGGTCCGCCTGGCTCTGTGGGCTGCTGGGGCTGGCTTGCGCCATCGTTTTATTCCTGCTCATCGCCGGTCTGCTGGCGCTACTGGGATACCGACAGGTCAAATCGGCCCAGGCGCCGGAGCTGGCTCCAGCGGCGGCTCGTCAGGCCATCGAAGCCGTCCAGGCCGGCGTCGCACAGGGCCTGGCCGTGGCCAACGGCGAGTTGGAGGACCAACCGATCATCCTGCTCTAGTCCGACTCAGTCACGAGTTCTGGCTCCACGGATTCCGGCGGGCGAACCGTGTTCTCCACTAGGCCGGTCGCCTAAATCGGTCGTCTAAATCTCAGCCGCCGGCGGCCTCAACCGCCCGGTGGCAGGAAACGGGCCGGCACCGCCACTTGACGGGTCTCGTCCCAGGGCCGCTCCCAACCCCCGATGGCCAAGACGGCGTCCAGCACGTAGGCCGTGAAGCCCCAGACGAAGAGGTCGCCCAAATCGAAGCCGGGACCGCTGACGCCACGCGGATGCCGCCAGGTCACCCGCGTGGCCGGATCGGCCAGGCGGGACAGCGGCACCGATAGGACGGCCGCCACCTCGGCCGGATCCTGCGGCCTGAGCGGGGCCGCGCCGTCCCAGGCCCCCACCACGATCCGAACGTCGAAACGGCTGACCCGAATGCGAGAGGCCGGCAACTCTCCCAGGACCGAGACTGAGCCGGGGACCAGGCCGACCTCCTCGGCGGCCTCACGCAGGGCCGCCGCCACGGCCGACTCGCCGGGTTCGATGCCGCCACCCGGGAATGAGACCTGCCCGGCGTGCTGGCGCAGGTCGGCCGAACGCAGAGTCAACAGAACCGTCGGATCGGCTCGCCGACTGAGTAGGACCAAAACAGCGGCCGGTCGCTGTGCCTCGGCCGGGCCGGGATGAAGCTGGGAGCAGCGCTTCTCCGGGCCGATCGCAGCCAGACGGGCGGCCACCTGGGCCAGTCTCTTCGACCCAGTCGCAGAAATACTTTCGTCAGGGGGCGGCACGGGCATAGACTAGCGGTCTGGACGGCCACTCAGTTCGCGCCAGACCCCCGACGGTTCGGCCCCGCCACGCCTCACGGCTAGCGGGGCCTAGCCGTCTCTGCAGCCGTTGGCGGGGAGTCTCAGCCACGCTAGCCCAGCCTGGCCATGCGCCGACTGGCGCGGTCAGGCTACAGTAGCCAACGATTCACGCCACTGGGCAGCCCTTGCCCTCATTCCATAAAGAGAGGAGGACTCGATGGTCTCCTCCGACCCGTCGGCTAAGCGTCGCCTCGTCATCGTAGAGTCCCCCACCAAGGCGGCCAAGATCGCCTCCTACCTCGGCCCCGGCTACATCGTCGAGTCCAGTCGCGGCCACGTCCGCGACCTGCCCCAGGGCGCGGCCGACGTCCCGGCCAAGTACAAACAGGAGAAATGGGCCCGCACCGGCGTCGACGTGGACCATGACTTCGAGCCCTTGTACGTCGTCTCGGCCGACAAGAGATCCACCATCAGGGCGCTCAAGGAGAAGCTCAAGGGCGCCGACGAATTGCTGCTGGCCACCGACGGTGACCGCGAGGGCGAGGCCATCGCCTGGCACCTGTTGCAGGAGCTCAAGCCCAAGGTGCCGGCCAAGCGTATGGTCTTCCACGAGATCACTCCCCAGGCCATCTCCGAGGCCGTGGCCCACCCCCGCGATCTCGACGCCGACTTGGTCGACGCCCAGGAGACCCGACGCATCCTGGACCGGTTGTACGGCTACGAGGTCTCGCCGGTGCTGTGGAAGAAGGTCATGCCCAAGCTGTCGGCCGGCCGGGTGCAGTCTGTCGCCACCCGTTTGGTGGTGGACCGCGAGCGGGATCGGATGCGCTTCCAGGTGGCCTCCTACTGGGATCTGACGGCCAGTCTGGACGCCGGTCCTGAGGCCGCCCCGCCTCTCTTCAACGCCCGCCTCAGCGCGGTCGGCGGCCGCAAGGTGGCCCAAGGCCGCGACTTCGACGAGTCCGGCCAACTGCGCGGCGACCCCTTGCGCCTGGACCAAGCCGGCGCCACCGAGTTGGCCGCCCGCCTGCGTCAGTCCGACCTGGCCGTGGCCCAGGTCGAGGCCCGCCCGTACACTCGCCGGCCCTACGCCCCCTTCCGCACCACCACCCTGCAACAGGAGGCCGGGCGTAAACTTGGCTTCACTGCTCAGCGCACCATGTCGGTGGCTCAGGACCTTTACGAGGGCGGCTGGATCACCTACATGAGAACCGATTCGGTGACCCTGTCCGACCAGGCCATCCAGGCCGCCCGGGCCCAGGTCCTTCAGTTGTACGGTCCCAAGTACCTCCCCGCCAAGCCCCGCCTCTACAGCTCCAAGGTCAAGAACGCCCAGGAGGCCCACGAGGCCATCCGGCCGGCCGGCGAGGTCTTCCCCACCCCCGCCCAATCCGGCCTGGCCGGTGATCAGCGCCGCCTCTACGAGCTGATCTGGACGCGTACCGTGGCCTCGCAGATGACGGACGCCGAGGGCCGCTCGGTCAGCATCCAGATCGACGCCGCTTGGTCTGGGCCGGTCGAGCTGGACGGTCGCCCGGTCGAGGAGTGCCGCCTGACCGCCTCCGGCCGCACCATCAGCTTCCCCGGCTTCTTGAAGGCCTACGTCGAGTCGCACGACGACCCCGACCAAGCCGACGACGACGCCCAGGCCCGGCTGCCCGAGTTGACGGTCGGCCAGGCGGTGACGGTGGCCGAGGTCGCCGCCGAGGGCCACGAGACCCGGCCGCCGGCCCGGTACACCGAACCCAGTTTGGTGGCCAAGCTGGAGGAGTTGGAGATCGGCCGGCCCAGCACCTACGCCTCCATCATCCGCACCATCACGGCCCGTGACTACGTCTTCAAACGCGGCGCCGCCCTGGTGCCGACCTGGCTGGCCTTCGCCGTCACCCGGCTGCTGGAGGAGCAGTTCCCCAAACTGATCGACTACGACTTCACCGCCACCATGGAGACCGACCTGGACGACATCGCCCAGGGCGACGCCAAGCGCCTGGAGGTCCTGCGTGGCTTCTACTTCGGCTCGCCCAAGACCGGGCAGGGCCTGCGCGAGCTGGTCGGCGGACTGGGCGAGATCGACGCCCGCCGGCTGTCCAGCTTCCCCTTGCCGGGCGACGACGGCCTGGTCGTCAGGGTCGGCAAGTACGGCACCTACGTCGAGGACGCCCAGGGCCGGCGGGCCAATTTGCCCGACGACCTGCCACCGGACGAGCTGACCAGTCAGTTGGCCCTCGGCCTGCTGGAGCGGGGCCAATCGGCCGAGCGGGTGCTCGGGGTGGCTCCCGACAACGGCTACACCGTCGTGGTCAAGGACGGCCGTTACGGTCCCTACGTGGCCGAACTCCTGCCGGAGGGGACGCCCAAGTCGGTCAAGGCCCGCACCGGCAGCCTCTTCAGCGCCATGTCCCCGGACACGGTCACCTTGGCGGACGCCCTCAAATTGATGAGCTTGCCCCGGGTGGTCGGCCAGGCCGGCGACGGGCAGACCGTCACGGCCCAGAACGGCCGTTTCGGGCCGTATCTGAAGAAGGGCACGGAGTCGCGGCCTTTGCCCAGCCAGGAGGCCATCTTCGAGGTCAGTCTGGCCGAGGCCGAGGCCGCCTTCGCCCAGCCCCGGGGCCGAGGCGCCGCGGCGGCCCCTCTGCGCGAGCTGGGGCCGGACCCGGTCTCCGGCCAACCTGTCGTGGTCAAGAGCGGTCGTTTCGGACCTTACGTGACCGACGGCGCCATCAATGCCACCTTGCGGAAGGACGACTCGGCCGAGTCGATCAGCTTGGAGCGGGCGGCCGAGCTGCTGGCGGAGAAACGGGCCAAGCCGCCGACCACGCGCCGGACCCCGGCCCGGCGGACGACCCGGGCCAAGAAGTGACTGAGCCGGTCGCCGCCGACCGGCCCGGCGGCGGTCTCTTCGTCGTCTTCGAAGGCGGTGACGGGGCCGGCAAGTCGACCCAGGCGGGGCTCCTGGCCCAACATCTGGTAGCGGTCGGCCGGACCGTCCGTCTGACCTTCGAGCCCGGTGACTCCCCGGTCGGCGGCCACATCCGCCGCTTGCTGCTGGACCCGGCCTCGGGCGACGTCGCGCCCCGCGCCGAAGCCTTGCTCTACGCCGCCGACAAGGCCCAGCACGTCCATCAGGTGGTGGCGCCGAGCCTGGCCCGAGGCGAGGTCGTCGTCTCGGATCGTTACGTCGACTCGATGATCGCCTACCAGGGAGCCGGCCGAGCGGTCGCAGCCGACCAGGTGGCGGCCTTGGCCTGGTGGGCGGTCGACCAGCTGCGGCCCGATCTGACAGTCCTACTCGACGTCAGCGTCGAACGGGCGCTGACGGCGAAGACCGACTGGGACCGGATCGAACAGGCCGGGCTCGACTTCCACCAGCGCGTGCGCGACCATCTGCTGACCTTGGCGGCGGCCGATCCGGAGCGTCATCTGGTCTTGGACGGCCGTCAGCCGGTCGAGTGGATCGCCCAGCGAGTGGCGGCGCGGGTCGACCGTCTGTTGGCGGACCAGCCACTGTCAGAGCCTTCCGGCAGACTGGGACCATGAGTCGGTCGGAGTCGCCATGAGCTTGTGGGACGATCTGGTCGGCCAGGGGCAGGCCGTGTCCGAGTTGCGCCAAGCCGTGGCTGGCGCGGCCCACGCCATGACCCACGCTTGGCTCATCACCGGCCCGCCGGGCAGTGGCCGGTCCAACGCGGCGCGCGCCTTCGCCGCCGCCTTGCAATGTCCTGAGCACGGCTGCGGCGACTGCCGGTCCTGCCGCACGGCCTTGTCCGGCGCCCACCCCGACGTCACTTTGGTCCGCACCGAGCAGCTTTCGATCGGCGTCGACGAGGTCCGCCAACTGGTCCGGCGGGCGATCATGGCGCCGACCCTGGGGCCGCGTCAGATCTTGATCGTGGAAGACGCCGACCGGGTCACCGAACGCGGCGCCGACGCCTTGCTCAAAGCGGTCGAGGAGCCCGCCCCGCGCACGGTCTGGCTGCTCTGCGCCCCCACCGCCGACGACGTCCAGGTCACCATCCGGTCGCGCTGCCGCCAGGTCAATCTAGTCACCCCGTCCGACCAGGCCGTGGCCGACCTGCTGGTCCGCCGCGACGGGCTCGACCCCGCGCGGGCCCGTTTCGTGGCCCGGCTGGCCCAGGGCCACATCGGCCGGGCCCGCGGTCTGGCCCGGGACGACCAAGCCATGCGCCGGCGCCGGGACATCCTGGGGGCGGTCAGCCGCTTGACCGACCTGGGGGAGTGCCTGAGCCAGGCCGAGCGGTTGGTCTCGACCACCCAGGAGGAAGCCGCCCAGGCCGTGGCCGAACTGGACCGCCGTGAACGCGAGGAGCTGACCGAGGTGCTGGGGGCCGGTCGCGGCCCCAAGGTGCGTCACGCCGCCACCGCTCTGAAAGAGTTGGCCGAGCAGCAACAGTTGCGGGCTAAGCGTCTGCAGCGCGACGGACTGGACGCCGCCTTGGGCCAGCTGACGTCGTACTATCGCGATGTCTTGGTCCGTCAGACCGAGGCCGGGGCCGAGCTGATCAACCTCGATTTCGAGGGGGAGATCGCCGGGCTGGCCCGGGCCGCCAGCCCGGAGGCCACCGTCCGGCGGCTCGACGCCATCCTGGCCTGCCGGGTCGCCCTGGAGGGCAATGTGGCGCCCCTGCTGGCGGTCGAGGCTCTCTTCGTGGCTCTGATGTGAGTGGACGCCGATGTCGGAACACACGGGCCAGCTTGCACGGCTGGTTCACCCGGCGGTGACACGATATTGAAGAGTGTTGCCATCACCCGGAAGGATCTGTCGTGAGCACTGATCAATCTGACCCGACTGTGAACGGCGCCCCTGGGGCGGCCTTCGGGGCGGGGACGACCCCGAGTCTGGCCTTCCCGCCGCTGCCAGTGGTCGATCTGACCGATACATCCCTGACCCAGACCGGGTCTGACGACCGTTCGACCGCCCTCGGCGGGCCGGCCGCGCCCACCGGCGTCGACGCCTCGATCGATCGGCCCGTCGTCAGCGGGCCGACCATCCTGTCGCCTGCCCAAACGGCTCCGCCGCCCCTGGCCACTTCCCCCACCATCTTGCCCGCCACCGCTCCCGCGACCGCCCCGTTCGAAGCGACGCTGCCCTCGGTCGGGCTGGCTGCGCTCGGCGCCCCCGCCTCGGACCCGCCGTCGTTCGCGCCCCCCAGCCACCAGTGGACGCCCATCGCGCCGCCCACGGTCTTGCCCCAGCCGGCCGAGTTCTCGCCCCAGCCGTCCGTCGAGGAGACCGTCCACCTGCCCGCGCCGTCGGCCGCCGGCGTCATCGCGGAGCCCGAGTCCGGTCTCAGCTATCGGGCTCGCGCCTTGGGCGAATTGGCTCCCACGCCGGATGTGATCACGGCTCCGCAGATGATCGGCCTGCCCAGCACCTACGGCAAATTCCCCTCCTTCACGATCATGCTGTTGCGTTTCGTGGTGGCCGCTTTGATGGGCATCCGGGCGGTCCAAGACGCCTCCCACCTATCCGCCACCACCGCGATCTGGGAGAACACCGTTCTGCCCTCGCCTCAAATCTTCGCCTGGGGCCAGATCTGCGTCGAGGCGGCCTGCGCCCTGCTGCTGGTCTTCGGCATCGGCGTCCGTTTGGTCGGAGCCCTGCTGGTCGTGCTCAACATCGGCCTGCTGGCCTTCGTCTACTGGGGCGCCGTCAGTCCCTTCCAGGACGGCGTCTCCGGTTTCACCGGCGAGTTGCAAATCCTCTTGATCGGCGTCGGCCTGCTCTTGATCGGCGTCGGCGGCGGCGGTTGGCTGTCGGTCGACTCCTTCATCCACCGCGACCGGGTGCGCCGCCGCAACGAGCGCAGCTGACCGGCCAATCAGCGGTCGCCCCAGTCCGCTGAGGCGACCGCCCCGCTCAGCAGCGTACGCAACTGCTCAACCGCGTACACCGCCGCCGGTTGAGCACTTACGATATCCGACACGCCGGGCGATTTCTAGCGGTCAACGCAACGTCGGGTTGATTTGATGTGGTTCAGCATAGGTGCGGGTGGGGTGGGAGTGTGTTTTGTCTTCTCGGGGTCGAGTGTGGGGCTGGTGGAGACG
>JAISCA010000038.1 GCA_031265875.1 Propionibacteriaceae bacterium | reverse complement strand
ACCGGACACCCACCATCCCACGCCAACCAGAACAAACGCACAGCCTCGACCGACACCCGACGACCCATAACACACACCACTTTCCTAAGTGTTGCGTTGACCGCTAGAAATCACCGGTGTGTCGGCCGCCGCAACCTCCCGTTCGGCGATTACGGGGTCGGCGACCGGGCACTTCCGACGGGGTGGGCTTGGTGAATTGACTGGCTGAGTTGACAGGCGGGGTAGGCTTATTGATAATGATTCTCATGAAGTCCATCGTCGCCGTCGGCGCGACCGTTCTGTTGACCCTGGCGGCCGGTTGCGGACCGGCCAACCAGCCCGCCGATCCCGACGACGCCCGGATCCGGATCGTCACCACCATCTACCCGTACCAGTTCCTGGCCCAACGGGTGGGCGGCGATCAGGTCACGGTCACCAACCTGACCCAGCCGGGGGCCGAGCCGCACGACCTGGAATTGACCGCCCGCCAGGTCTCCAGCCTGGCCGAGGCCGATTTAGTGATCTACCAGGCCGGTCTACAGCCGGCCGTCGACGACGCCCTGGCCCAGACTCAGCCCCGTGGGGTGCTGGACGTGATGGAACTGATGCGACCGGTGACCGATCCCTTGACCACGGACGGCGCCAAAGGCACGGTGATCGACCCCCACATCTGGCTCGACCCGGTGGCGATGGGAGAGCTGGCCCGCGCTCTGGCCGACCAGTTGGGCCGCCTCCAGCCCGACCAGGCCGCCGCCTTCGCCAGCCAGGGCCAACGCCTGACCGACCAGTTAGGCGACTTGGACGCCCAGTTCCGGTCCCAGTTGGGCCAGTGCCAGCGGCGCACCTTCGTGGCCAGCCACGCCGCCTTCGGTTACCTGGCCCGCCGTTACGAGCTGATCCAGGTCCCCATCGCCGGGCTCTCCCCCGACGCCGAGCCCAGCCCGGCCCGGATGGCCGAGATCCAACGCCTGGCCCGGGACCAAGGCATCACCACCATCTTCTTCGAGACCCTGGCCTCGCCCGCCCTGGCCCAGACCCTGGCTGGGGACCTGGGGCTGCGCACCGACGTGCTCGACCCCATCGAAGGTCTGACCGACCAGTCGGCGGCCCAGGACTACATTGGACTCATGCAAGCCGACCTGGCCGCCTTAGTCCGAGCCAATGACTGCGTCTGATCAGACGGCCGCCCCAGCGCCGACCAGCGCCCCACCCAGTCCCGTCCCCGCCGTGGCCGTGACCGGCTTGGGCGTCCGCCTGGGCGGCTTGCCGGTCCTACGCCAGGTCGACCTCCGGGTCGAGAGCGGTCGTATGGTGGCTCTGCTGGGGGCCAACGGCTCGGGCAAGACCACCTTGATCCGGGCCCTGCTCGGTCTGACGCCGTACCAAAGCGGATCGATCGAGTTGTTCGGTCAGCCCCAGGCTGACTTCAAGGGCTGGGCCGCCATCGGCTACGTCCCCCAACGGGCCACCATCTCGCTGCATTCGACCACCCTGATCGAGGTCGTCCGCTCTGGCGTCCTAGCTCGTCGGCGCCGCCGGAGCGATCGCCCGGCCACCCGCCCGCTCGATCCAGCCGCGTCGGCCGCGGCCGGCGCCGGACCGGCTCGGGGGCGGAGCAGGGCTCGCGCCTTCGACCCCGCCATCGCCGCCTTGACCGAGGTCGGCCTGGCCGACCAGGCCAAGGAGCTCTTCTTGCACCTGTCGGGCGGCCAGCAGCAGCGCGCCCTGCTGGCCCGGGCCCTGGCCCAGGACCCTGACCTGCTGGTGCTGGACGAGCCCCTGGCCGGGGTCGACCTGACCCACCAGCGCAGCATCGCCGACCAGCTCGACCGCTTCCGCCGCCAAGGCCGTTCCGTCCTAGCAGTCCTACACGAGACCGACGCCCTGGCCCACCTGATCGACCGGGCGGTGGTGCTGCGCGAGGGCCGGGTGACCCACGACGGCCCCCTGCCTGAGCTTCCGCCCAGCCACCGGCACGAGCACGAGGCCCCGCTCAAGCCGGCCGGACTGGTCACTGGAATGGAGCCCCGGTGGATTTCCTGACTCTGGCTTTCATGCAACGGGCCCTGCTGACGGCCGGCTTGGCCGGCCTGGCCTCGCCCGCCATCGGCACCTACATCGTCCAGCGCCGCCTGGCCCTGCTGGGCGACGGCCTGGGCCACGTCGCCATCGCCGGCGTCGGCTTGGCCCTGCTGACGGGGATGGCGCCCCTGCCGGCGGCCGTGGCCGTCTGTGTGGTCGGGGCCCTGGCCATCGAGTTGCTGCGCCAGCGCGGCCGCACCTCCGGCGACATCGGCCTGGCCATCTTGTTCTACGGCGGCCTGTCCGCCGGCATTCTGATGGCCTCGGCCGCCGGCCGGGGGGCCGGGGCCCTGCAGGCCTATCTCTTCGGCTCCCTCACGACCGTGTCCTGGGGCGACCTCCAGCTGGTCTGCGGCTTGACCCTGGTGGTGCTGATCTTCGCCGTCGGCCGCTCCCGCCAGCTCTTCGTCATCTGCGCCGACGAGGATTACGCCCGCGTCATCGGGCTGCCGGTCCGGCTCTACAACTACCTCATCGTGGTCTTGGCCGCCGTCACCGTCACCACCGCCATGCGCACGGTCGGCCTGCTCCTGGTCTCGGCCCTGATGGTCATCCCGGTGGCGACGGCCCAGAACCTCTGCCGGGGCTTCTTCGCCGGCCTGTGGGGGGCCATGGGCATCGGCTTGGTGGTGGCCCTGGGCGGGGTGGTGGCGGCCTATTGGGCCGACCTCGCCCCCGGCGCCTTGATCGTGGTGGGCTCGATCGTGCTCTACGCCCTGTCCTGGCCGGTGGCCGCCCTGTCCCACCGCCGCCGGCGCCGGCGCATCGATCAGACCGACCCGACCGAGTTGCCCCACCAGTTGGCTGGCTCCGGCCATGACCACGTCCACGGCCCGGACTGCGGCCATCCAGCCGTCGAGCACGGCGACCACCTCGACTATCTCCACGCCGGCCATCGCCACGCCCCACATCAGGACCACTATGACGAGCACTGACACTATGACGAGCACTGACACGACTGAATCCGATCTGACCAGCCCCGAGCGGGCGGCCAGCCCGCGCTGGACCCGCCAGCGCCAGGCCATCGAGGACTACTTGGCCAGTTGCGCCGACTTCCGCACCGCCCAACAGATCCACGACCACCTGCAGCAGGAGGGGGCCGGCGTCTCCCTGCCCACGGTCTACCGCACCTTGCAGCAACTGGCCGAGACCGGCCAGGTCGACCAAGTCCGCACCGGCGACGCCCAGACCGCCTACCGCCGCTGTCTCATGACCGGCCACCATCACCATCTGATCTGCCGTCGCTGCCAGACGGCGGTCGAGGTGCCCGGACCCGACATCCAAGACTGGGCCGCCCAAGTCGCCCGCGACCATGGCTTCAGCGCGGTCGGCCACGACCTGGAGTTGTACGGCGTCTGCGCCGACTGCAGCGCACGAGGCGCTCCGGAATCTCCGGCCGGCCCGGCTCGATAATTCGTCCCGCCGGCCGCTGCGGCGGAATCAGCGGAATCGGCGGACGGGTTCATTTGACAGGCTCCGAGCCGCGTATTAGCATTTCCCATGCGCGGGTTGCCATCTACTTAGATCGATCTTTGGAGGATGGCATGTATTACGATGAATTGTCGGTCGGTGACAGCGCGTCATTTGAGAAGACGATCACCGAGACGGACGTCTACAGCTTCGCCGGAATCATCGGTGACTTCAATCCCGCCCACGTCAATCAGCGTTACGCCGAGGGCACTAAATTCGGCCGTCGCATCGCCCACGGCATGTTGTCCGGCAGTCTCTTCTCGACCGTCTTCGGCACCAAACTGCCGGGCGAGGGCGCGATCTACCTGTCCCAGAGCCTGACTTTCTTGGCCCCGGTCTTCCTGGGCGACACGGTCAAGGCCACCGTCACCGTGACGGAGAAGCGGGACAAGGGCCGCGTCGCCTTCGACTGCCAGGCCACCAACCAGGACGGCGTCGTGGTCGTCCAGGGCGAGGCCGTCCTGCTGCCACCGCGCCGGCCCCAGGCCTGAGCGGTCGGCCCCAGCTTTGAGCCCGGTCGATCGGTGGCGCGACCCGCGTCACCGGTAATCAAACATCTAGACTGTGTCGAGCATCGACTCCAGGAGGCGCCTTGGCCACGCAGACATTCCATAATCTGCCGGCGGCCAAGCGTGAGCGCGTCCTCAACGCCGCCATCGAGGAGTTCAGTCAGCGCAGCGTCGAAGAGGCCAAGATCTCCAACATCGTGCGCCAGGCCGGCATCCCCCGAGGTAGCCTCTACCAGTACTTCGCCACTAGGGAAGACCTCTACGTCTACGTCTTCGAGACGTTGCGCGAGCGCCGTCAGGAGTCGGCCAAGCCAGCCTTCAAGCACTACAAGTCGAGTCCCTTCTTGACCTTCTTCGAGGATTTCTACACACGCGACGCCGAATTCCTCATCCATCATCCGAAACACATCGAGTTGGGCAAGGTCATGTACAGTCACGCCCGGGGCGTGTCCCTGGGATTGATTCAGGGCATCCAAACTCGTTACCGTGACATATTCCTCATCGCCATCGAGCACGACAAAGAGAAGGGGCGTATTAGACCCGACGTCGACTCCCCCGTCCTCACCGACCTCTGCGTCCATTTCATGACCGATGTCTTCATCTTCCAAAACATCAGCCAACGATTGTCTTTGAATGGCGTGCGGAAGCACCTCAAAGGCACCCTCGATATCATCCGCCGGGGCATCGCCACTAGCGCCTCGGCCGGCTGACTTAGGGCCGGTCCTAAGCCCGGCAGACCCGGCTCAGTCGATTCAGTCGATTCAGTCGACGCCGATTCAGTCGATCTCGATGCCAGCTGAGTCCGAGTTGACGAAGCCCAGCACGGCGGCGGTGAACTCGACCGGCTTCTCGTACATGGCGGCATGGCCGGAATCCATGATCAGGAGATGGGCCGCCCCGGCGATGCCGCGGACCAATTCGAGCTGATTGTCCAGCGGCGTGACATGGTCGTGCTGGGAGGAGATGACCAGGGTCTGGGCTTGGACCCGGCTCAGGTTGGCCCGCTCGTCGTGGTCCTCGGCGCTCCGGGTGAGGCGGGCGAAGGCGTCGTAGACCTCGGGCGTGAAGTAGCGCACGAAGAGTTCCTCGCGAGCCTTGGCCCAGTCGTGGTTGGCCTGGTAGAAGCCGGGCGCGTAGACGACGGGAATGCAGGTGGCGAAGAACTGGTGGCCGTCGTAGGAGGCCATGGCCGCCTCCCAGGAGCGACCGATGTCACGCAGCCAGTCCGAGGTCCAAGCCGTCGTGTTGGACAGCACCAGCTTGTCCACCCGCTCCGGATGGCGGCCGGCCACCCTCAGCGCCACCTCGCCGCCGTAGCTGATGCCGCAGATCGCGACCTGGGCCAAGCCGAGGTGGTCGAGGCAGGCCAGGACCAAGCGTTCCTGTAGTTCCTGGGTGTACTCCTGGTCGGACTTGGCCGAGAGGCCCTGGTCGACCAGATCGAGCAGGATCAAGCGGTTGGCGGCCGAGAAGGCCGGCACGAAAGCCTTCCAGGAGGCGCAGGACATGAAGATGCCGTTCAGGATCAGCAACGGGCGGCCCGACCCGTGGTCCTCGTAGTAGATGGTCCGGCCCTCGAAATCGAATGTCGCCACGATGGTCTCCTTCTCTTCGGTCAATCGGATGCTGTCATAGCGGACCCGGCTCAGGCCAGGTAGCCGAAGCCACGGGCCTGAGACTCCAGGGATTCTCTGAAGTCGGGGTGGGCGATCGAGATCAGGCGGCGGGACCGCTCCCGGATATTGGTTCCCCGCAGGTTGACGGCCCCGTACTCGGTCACCACCCAATCGACGTCGTTGCGCGACAGCGAGACGGCGGCGCCGGGACGCAGGGTCGGCACGATCTTGGAGATGACCTCGACCTGGCCGGTCTGACGGTTCTTCTTCTGCACCGTCGAGTAGAGCGCGATGATGGAGCGCCCGTTCTTCGACATCTGCGCCCCCACGGCGGTGTCGGATTGCCCGCCAGTGCCCGAGATCTGCAAGGTGCCGATGCTCTCGGAACAGCACTGGCCGGTCAGATCGACCTCGACCGTGGTGTTGATCGAGACCTGGTTGTCGTTCTGGGCGATCACGTAGGGGTCGTTGACGATCTCGCCCCGGCCGGTGAAGAGGTCCGGGTTGTCGTCCATGAAGTCGTACAACTCGGGCGAGCCGAGAGCGAAGGTGAAGACGGTCAGACCGACGTCGATCTGCTTGCGCGCCCCGGTCACGACGCCGGCCCGCATCAGGTCCATGATGCCGGTCGTCATCATCTCGGTGTGGATGCCGAGGTCCCGCTTCTCCATCAGATAGGCGCAGACGGCGTTGGGGATGCCGCCGATGCCGACCTGGACGCAGTCGCCGTCGGAGACCAGGTCGGCGATGGTCCGCCCGATGGCCAGGTCCTTGTCGTTGGGCTCGACCGCCGGGATGGTGGCCGGACGGGCCTCGGACTCGATGACGTAGTCGACTTGGTCCCACTCCAGGTAGTTCTGGCCCTGGCAGTGGGGCGCGTTGGGGCTGATCTCCAGGATGCGCAGCTTGGCCCGGGAAGCGATCATCTCCTCGTAGGTGTTGCCGCTGGCGAAGCGGATCCGGCCCGAGGCGTCGGGCGGCGAGGCCAGCGAGATCATGATGGACGACTCCACGAAGTGGTTGCGCTTGGTCCCAGCCAGGTGGAGATGGTTGGGGATGTAGCTGACCCGCCCGGTGCCGGCCAAGGCCCGCAGCTGCGGGGTCGAGAACCAAGAGTCGATCAGGAAGGCCCGCTCAAGGCACTCCGGGGACAGGTACTGACCGGGCACGGTGGGCAGGCAGTTGGTGACGGTGACGTCACGCACTCGGTCGGCCGCCCGGTGCAGATTGGTCAGGAACTCCGGCGGCTCGTTGGCGGCCAAGCCGACCGTGATGGTGTCGTTGTCTTGGATCAAGTCGAGGGCTTGGTCGACGCTGATCAGCTTGGAGCGGTAGTCGAACATGGCGGTGAACCTCTTTCGGTCAGGGGGCCTAGGCCTGGCCCCAGCGGATGCAGGTGGCGGCCCAGACGTAGCCGATGCCGGCCGCGATCAAGCAGATCAGCGAGCCGTCTTGGATCTTGCCTCGCTCCAGGCCGAGCCGGATGGTCAGCATCTGGTCGATCTGGCCGATGTGGCCGTACTCCTCCAGGTAAGTGGTCTGGTCCTCGCTCAAGCCCAGCTCGCTCAGCATGGCCAGGTGTTGGGAGCGTTTGAAGTGCAAGATGCCCAGGTAGTCGATGTCGGAGCGGTCCAGGCCACCCGACTTGAGCAGGGACAAATCGATGCAGCGGTACCAGTTGGGCAGGGAAGTGGCGTTCAAACGGTCTTTCATCCGCTGCGGGTCCATCAGGCGCAGGGAGTGGTAGCCCTCTTCGACGTTGTCCGGCCGGAAGGGCTGGTCGATGCCGCCGATCTGAAGACCGGCGGTGTGGACCAGCGAGCCGTCGGCGATGATGTGGCTGCCCAGCAGGAGGTTGCGGTCCATGCCCTTACGGACGATGAAGGCCCCGCCGCCGGCCCCCAGGTTGTACATCATGGAGACGTCGCGGTCGGTGTAGTCCACGAAGTCGCCGTTGCGGTAGCCGCCCGCCACCAGGATGGTGTCGATGTCGTCGTCCGCCACCAGCATGTCCTTAGCGATCTTGAGGGCCGAGCAAGTGGTGCAGCAGCGGTTGGCCAGATCGATGCCCCAAGCGTTGACGGCCCCGATGCGGTCTTGGACGTAGAGGGCGGAGGTGGTCAGGCCGTACTCCTTCCACTCCTCGCCCACGCACAAGATGACGTCGATCTCCTTAGGGTCGACGCCAGAGGTGGCCAAGGCGTCGAGGGCGGCTTTGGCCCCCATCTCCTGGGTGCCGTCGTCCGGGCCAGGCACCGGCTTGGACCTGATGCCGAGCTTCTCGATCACAGCCTGTTCGGACCAGACCCCGCCGGTGGCCTCAGAGATCTGACCCGCCGTCATACGCGGCTGCGGGATGTAGAGACCGACGCCGGCGATGCCGATGTTCTCTCGCGTTGTCATGATCCTCTCCTTCGAGGTGGTCTGGCCGGCGGGGCCCGAAGGCCCGACAGGCCGCTTAAGTGACACCTGTGTCATGTCAAACATCTTGACTGTATCACGGCCAGTCGGGTGGATGGGAGGGGGTGAGTACGACAGATTTACGCTTGACACAGCGGGAGTCGTCCGACTCTTTCGGACAGACATAGGTATCGACTCGGCAACGGTCTCAGAAAAATGATTGACAGAGTGACACCTGTGTCATAGCCTACCGGTCAGTCATCAAGGAAGGACACATCGACGTGGACTTGGTACTCCAGCCGTTTCTGCGCAGCCTAGAGACGGGCAGTGTCTACGCTTTGGCCGCCCTCGGCATCATCATCGTCTGGCGCACCTCGCTAGTGATGCATTTCGCCCAGGGCTCCATGGGCATGTTCGCCGGCACCGCCGTGGCTTTCGTCTTCAACCGCTCCGGCATGCCGCTGTGGCAGGCCGTCCTGGTCGGCGTGGCGGTGGCCGTGGCCTTGGGCTTCCTGGTCGACTTCGCCATCATCCGCCGGCTCAAACGGGCCACGGCGGTGGGCAAGGAGATCATCACCTTGGGCCTGATCATGGTCTTCCTCGGCCTGGCCCCCATCGTCTTCGGCACCGATCCGATGCTGCTGCCCCGTTTCATCCCGTCGGGCGACATCAAGCTGGGCGACGCCAACATCTCGTACAACGGTCTGCTCAACATCCTGATCGGCGTCGTCATCGCGGCCGGCCTCTTCCTGCTCCTGCAGCGGACCAAGCTGGGCCTGGCCGTGCGCGCCACCGCCTCGAACGAGCCGACCGCCCGCCTGATGGGCATCCCGACCCGCAGCGTCACCCTGTTGGCCTGGGCCCTAGCCGGCGTCCTGGGCATGTTGGCCGCCGTCATGATCGCGCCCACCACCACGGTCACCCCGACCTTCATGAACACCGTTCAGGTCTCGGCCCTGTTCGCCTGCGTCCTGGGCGGCTTCCAGACCTTCTACGGCCCGGTCGTGGGGGCTTACTTGATCGCCGTCGTGAGCAACTTCCTCAAGCTCTACGTCAGCTCGGTCTGGGGCGATCAGTTGATGTACCTGATCATCCTCGTCTTCTTGTTATTCCGTCCGAACGGCTTGTTCGGCAAGACGTACATGCAAAAGGTCTAGTCGCATGAGCACATCCACTGCCACCCGGACGGCTTCGCCGCTGAGCTTGATCGTCCAGCCGCTGCGCAACGCCCACGTCCAATTCATCGTCTTCGGAGCCCTGCTCTGCCTTCTGCCCGCCATCGCCAAGGCCGGCGGCATGCGCAACTCGACCCTGTCGACCCTGGCCTTCGTCTTGATCTACGCCATCGTCGCCCTCGGCCTCAACCTGTTGCTGGGCTACTCCGGCCTGATCTCGTTGGGCACGGCCGGCTTCGTCGGCCTGGGGGCCTATCTAGCGGCCTACTTCCAAGACGACCTCAAACTGGGCTTCTGGGTGGCCTTGCTGGCGGCCCTGGTCGTGCCCACCTTCATCGGACTGCTGGTCGGCTTCGTCTCCTTGCGGGTGCGCTCGATCTACCTCGCCATCGCCTCGCTCTGCATCGCCGAGATCCTGCTCAAGACCTTCGAGCAATTGGATTGGTTCACCCACGGCACGGCCGGCAAGCAGTCCAAGTACCCCGTCGTGTTCGGTCTCCAGACCGATCGGGCGACCATGTTCATCATCATCGTGATCGCCCTGGTGCTAGTCATGATGCTGACCTACAACACCGTCCACGGGCAATTGGGGCGGGCCCTCCACGCCATGCGTTCTAGCGAGGTGGCGGCCCAGGCCATGGGCGTCAATGTGCTCAAGTACAAACTCTTCGCCTTCTCCATGGCGACCTTGTACGCCGGTCTGGGCGGGGCTTTGTACCTCTTCTTCCTGCGCAGCTCCTACCCCTCGACCTGGAATCTGTTCCTGTCCCTCAACATCATCGCCATGGTGGTGGTGGGCGGCCTGCGCTCGATCTTCGGCACGGTGGCCGGCGCCTTCGTCATCTTCGCCGTGCCCGAACTGGTGTTGAAGAAGCTGCCCGTCATCGGCGACGTGGCCGGTCTGCCCTACATCTTCAGCGGCCTCTTGATCGTGTTGGTCATCATGTTCTTCCCCACCGGCCTCAAGGGCCTGGCCGACCTGGCCCGGCGGCCCTTCCAGCGGCTGCGGGCCAACCGGTCCGAGTCCGGGCCGCCCGGCCCCGATCCGAGCGATCGGGTCGATCCGACCGGGCCCGAGACCGTTCTGACCGCAGCCGAGGAGGTGCGACCGGCATGAGCGACCAAGAGGTCCTGCGCATCGACCACCTGTCGATCAGCTTCGGCGGCCTGAAGGCCTTGGACGATCTCTCCTTCGGCATCAAGGACCAGGAGATCTTTGGCCTGATCGGCCCTAACGGGGCCGGCAAGACGACCGTCTTCAACTGCGTCACCCAGTTCTACCGTCCGGACGCCGGCGACGTCTTCTTGACCGTCGACCAGTCCCGCTTGCACAGCCGTGACCGTCATCTGGTCGACGACTTAGGCCAAGCCCGCCTCAATCTGGTCGGCCGGCCGGTCCACTCCATCATCCGCTTGGGCCTGGTGCGGACCTTCCAGAACGTCGAAGTGGTCAAGGAGCTGTCCCTGCTCGACAACGTCTTGGTGGGCGGCCACATCGACTTCAAGGCCACCATGGCGGAGCAGATCTTCCGCTTGCCTAGGGCCCGGCGGGAGGAGAAGACCTACCGGGCCAAGGCCCTGTCGGTGCTGGACTTCCTCGGCATCGGCCATCTGGCCGGCCAATTGGCCGGCGGCCAGCCCTACGGGGTGCTGAAGAAGCTGGAGATGGCCCGCACCCTGATGGCGGAGCCCCGCCTGATCATCTTGGACGAGCCGGCCGCCGGCCTGAACGACTCCGAGACCGAGGACCTGGCCCAGACCATCCGGGCCATACGGGATCAGTACGGCTGCGCGGTCTGGCTGGTCGAGCACGACATGCGCTTGGTCATGAACGTCTGCGAGCGAATTTGCGCCATCTCCTTCGGCAAGTTCTTAGCCTTGGGCACACCGTCCGAGATCCAGAGCAACAAACTGGTTCAGGAAGCCTATTTGGGAGAGCAAGAATGACTACGGCAGCCCTCGCCATCCGTGGCCTCAAGATCCGTTACGGCGCCATCGAGGCGGTCAAGGGCATCGACCTCGAGGTCAAGGAGGGCCAGGTGGTGGCCCTGCTGGGGGCCAACGGGGCCGGCAAGACCTCGACTCTGCGCGCCATCTCCGGCCTGATCCGTCCGGCCGAGGGGACCATCAGCTACTTCGGCCAGGACATCACCCGGCTGGAGGCCGAGCGAATCACCGCCGGTGGCTTGGTCCAGTCGCCCGAGGGCCGTCAGATCTTCCGCGATCTGACGGTGGAGGAGAATCTGCGCTGCGGCGCCTTCACCGTCCGTTCCAAGTCTCAGCTGAGGCAGAACTTCGAGCGCTGCTACAACTACTTCCCCCGCCTCCAAGAGCGTCGCCGACAGATGAGCTACACCCTCTCCGGCGGCGAATTACAGATGTTGGCCATCGCCCGCGCCCTGATGGCCAACCCCAAGGTCCTGCTCTTGGACGAGCCTTCCTTGGGTCTGGCCCCGCTGATCGTGCGCGACATCTTCAGCATCATCAAGGAAATCAAGAATGAGGGCACGACGGTCCTGATCGTGGAACAGAACGCCCTCCAAACCCTCAAGATCGCCGATTACGGCTACGTCCTAGAGACCGGCCGCAACTCCGTGGCCGGCCCGGCCTCCGAACTGATCCAGGACGCTCGGCTGGTCGAGGCCTATCTCGGATCAGGTTAACCATCCACCACCCAACCACCACCCATCCGCAACACCACCCGATAACCGCAAAGAAGAGGGAACACATGAAGACAAAACAGGTCTTGGCCACATTGTCCGGGATACTGCTGTCAGCCTCACTGCTGGCTGGCTGCACCGGCAGCTCTGACGACAATCCCACGGACGGCCCGGGCGGCCAGGTCCAGGGCATCAGCGCGACCGAAGTCCACATCGCCAACTCGGCCGCCACCTCCGGCGCCTACGCTCCGGTCGGCGTGCCCTTCCTGGCCGGCCTGGAGGGCTACATCGACATGGTCAACGCGGCCGGCGGCATCGACGGCCGTCAGATCGTGTTCACCCACGTCGACGACGAGTTCGACCCGGCCAAGGGCTCGGCCGCTCTGACCGAGTTCGTCGAGGACGAGAAGGTCTTCGCCATCGTGGGCCACTTCGGCACCCCGGTGGTGGCGGCCACGGTCGACCAGTTGAAGGAATACGGCATCCCGTCGGTCTACTTCGCCACTGGCATCGGCCAGCTCTACGCCGACCACGCCACCACCAACGCCGAGGGCTACAACATCTTCCCGGTCCAGCCCATCTACCGCACCGAGGGCTCGATCATGGTGGCCTACGCCGCCGCCACCTTCAAGTCCAGCAAGATCGGCATCATCTACACCAATGACGACGCCGGCATGGACCTGCGCAAGGGCGCCATCGAGCAGATCGACAAGTTGGAAGGCGTCACCTACGTCGAGGCCCAGGTGCCGGCCGGCGCGGCCGACGTCTCGGCCGCTGTCACCAGCATCAAGAACGCCGACGTCGATTTCATCATCGTGGCCTCGATCCAGCAGACCATGCCCACCATCGTCAAGGAATTGGCCGCCCAGGGCGTCAACAAGGACTGCATCACGACCTACGTCAACGTCTCCTTGGCTATGAGCGAGGCCGTCGTGGCCGACATCCAGGGCAAGTTCGACGTCTACGGCTTGGGCTGGGTCGACTACGCCAGCCAGATCGCCCAGACCACCCTGGTCGACTACCAAGCCCATGTCGCGCCTGAGTACGCCATGAACGCTTACGCTCAGACCGGCTGGATCGCCGGCGTCTTCTTCGCCGAGGGCCTGCGCCGACTGGTCGGCCAGGAAGTGACCTGGGAGTCCTACATGGAGGCTCTGCAGGAGGCTCCGATCCAGAACCCCTTCGGCGGCGTCATCGACTACGCCAACGGCGCCCGCCTGGGCACCCAGGAGATGAACCTGTCCCGCGTCGTGCCGGTCTCCGACGCCGCTGTGGCCGGCTGGGAGCAGGTCGAACCGCTGCAAGGCATCGACTCTCTGCTCAAGCCGGTCAACCCCTGAATCTAACCTGATCCAGGGCTCATAGACGACGAGCGCGTCACCGGCAACCCGCGTCAACGGCGCGTTCGCCTCGGAACCCGGGGCCGGCCTGCAGGCCGGCCCCGGACCACCCGATCCGCCCCACTTCCAACCTGAGCGCCCGAACCGGCCCCTGTTCGGACCGCCCACCATGCGACTGCGCCGCCCAGTTCCCACCCGCTGAACCCAGACCGACTCCGCGCCGCCCGCACCGCTTTCCCCCGATCGAGCCGCCCGGGTCGCTCCCCCATCCCATTCCACACATCGCCCAGACCCACTTTCGATTTTCAAGGAGAGACCGTGACCGAGGTCCATGTCGTGTCCGCTTGCCGTAGCCCCATCGGAACCTTCGGCGGCGCCCTCAAAGATGTGCCCGCCGCCGACCTGGGGGGGCTGGTCCTGAAGGCCGCCCTGGACCGGGCCGGGGTCGATCCCGACCAGGTCGATGAAGTCTTCTTGGGCTGCGTCTTGGCCACCGGCCTGGGCCAGAACGTGGCCCGGCAAGCCGCCCTCAAGGCCGGTCTGCCGGTCCAAACCCCGGCCACCACCATCAACATGGTCTGCGGCTCCGGCATGAAAGCGGTGCTGGAGGCGGCCCGGGCCATCCGGGCCGGTGACGCCGACATCGTCGTGGCCGGTGGGACCGAGAACATGTCGGCCGCGCCTTACGCCCTGCCGGCCGCCCGCTGGGGGGCCCGCATGGGCGACACCAGCTTGGTCGACACCATGGTCAAAGACGGCCTGTGGGACGCCTTCAACGACTATCACATGGGCGTCACGGCGGAGAACGTGGCCGAGCGCTTCGGCGTCACCCGCCAGCAGATGGACGACTTGGCCCTGACCTCCCAGACCCGGGCCGCCGCCGCCATCGCGGCCGGCCGCTTCCAAGACGAGATCGTCCCCATCCCAGTCAAAGTCAAACGCCAAGAGGTCCTCTTCGACACCGACGAGCATCCTCGGGCCAGCTCGGCCGAGGCCTTGGCCAAGCTCCGGCCGGCTTTCCAGCCGGACGGCCGGGTCACGGCCGGCAACGCCTCCGGTTTGAACGACGGCGCGGCCGGGCTGGTCCTGGCCTCCAGCCGGGCGGTCGAACGGCTCGATCTCAAGCCGATGGCCCAGCTGATCGGCTGGGGCCAAGCCGGCGTCGATCCGGCCATCATGGGCGTCGGTCCGGTCGAAGCCTCGCGTCAGGCCCTGACCCGGGCCGGTCTCCAAGTGGCGGACCTCGACGTCATCGAGGCCAACGAGGCCTTCGCCGCCCAGGCCCTGGCCGTGGCCGGTGAACTCGGCTTCGACCCGGCCAAGGTCAACCCCAACGGCGGCGCCATCGCCTTGGGCCATCCGATCGGGGCCTCCGGGGCCCGCATCGTCGTCACCTTGCTGCACCAACTGGCCCGCCGCCCGGCTGGCGGCCTGGGCCTGGCCACCTTGTGCATCGGTGGCGGCATGGGCATCGCCAGCGTCTACCAGACCACCGCCGCCTGACCGGCCACAACCATTTATTACCGTACTGACCATGATTGACTGAACTGAATCGAGTGAGACGAGAGAACCATGAGCTTTGAACTGACTGACGAGCAAGCGTTGACCCGCGAGGCGGTGCGCCAATTCGCGGACACCGCCGTGGCCCCGCTGGCGGCCGAGATCGACCGCGACCACCGGGCCCCCTTGGAGAATCTGCCGGCCATGGCTGAGCTGGGCCTGTTCGGCATGATCGTGCCCGAGGACCTGGGCGGGTCCGGCGCCGGCAGCCTGAGCTACATCATCGCGGTCGAGGAATTGGCCCGCCGCTGCGCCACCCACGCCGTCATCGTCGAGGCCCACTCCTCGCTCTGCTGCTGGCCGATCCTGACCTACGGCAGCCCCCAGCAGCGCCAGGCCTACCTGCCCGATCTGGCCGCCGGCGCCAAGATCGGGGCCTTCGCCTTGACCGAGCCGGCCGCCGGCACCGACGCCGCCAGCTTGACCACCTCGGCCAAGCGCGAGGGCGACCAGTGGGTTTTGAACGGCCAGAAGGTCTTCATCACCAACGGCGGCTTCGCCGACGTCTTCGTGGTCTTGGCCCGGACCGATCCCGAGGCCCCCTCGGCCAAGGGCATCTCGGCTTTCATCGTCGAGGGTCAGTCGGCCGGCTTGACGGTGGGCGACCCGGAGCGCAAGCTCGGCATCCGGGGCTCCTCCACCACGCCTTTGATCTTCTCCGACCTGCGCCTGCCGTCAGACGCTCTGCTGGGCCAAGAGGGCCAAGGCTTCGGCATCGCCATGAGCACCTTGGACGGCGGCCGCACCGGCATCGCCGCCCAGGCCCTCGGCATCGCCCAGGGCGCCTACGAGGCGGCCGTGGCCTATGCCCAAGAAAGGGTCCAGTTCGGCAAGCCGATCGCCCGCCTGCAGGCCATCCAGTGGATGATCGCGGACATGGCGACCGACCTGGAGGCCGGCCGTTTGCTCTGCTACCAGGCCGCCGACCGCGAGGAACGCGGCCTCGACTTCGCCGTCCAAGCCTCCATGGCCAAGCTGTTCTGCGCCCAGATGGCCGTCCGGGTGGCCAGCACCGCCATCCAGGTCCTAGGCGGCATCGGCTACACCGAGTCCTACCCGGTCGAGCGGGCTTACCGGGACGCCAAGATCACCGAGATCTACGAGGGCACCAACGAGGTCCAACGCCTGGTCATCGCCAAGAGCCAGTTGCGCTGAGCCCGGGCCGAGGACGATAACGAGGACGAGGAGGCAGACATGACCATCGCCGTGATTTACAAGTGGGCGCCGGACGCCCAAGAGGCTAGCGTCGACACCGCCGGCCGGGTCGACTTCAGCCGGGCCAAGGCCCAAATCAGCGACTACGACGCCGTCGCCATCCAGGTCGGCCGCCAGTTGGCCGACGCCACCGGCCAGGGGCTGGTCGGTCTGACCGTGTCCGGGCCGGCCGGCGGGCAGCCGGCAGCGACCAAGGCCGCTTTGGCCCGGGGCTTGGACTCGGTCCTGGTCTTGGCCGACGACGGTTTGGACCGACTCGGCCCCAGCGCCGCCGCCAGTCTGTTGGCCGGATTGGTGGGCCAGTTGGACGAGGTCGGCCTGGTTTTGGCCGGCGACTCCTCGATCGACGTCGGGGCCCGCATGACCCCGGCCCTGTTGGCCGGCCAGCTGGGCTGGGCCTGTCTGACCGACGTCGAGCGGCTCGACGGCTCGGCCTCGCAGTGGTCGGCCCAGCGCACCCAACCCTGGGGGGTCGAGACCCTCAGCTTGACCGGCCCGGCGGTGGTGGCGCTGTCACCGACCGCCGCGCCGCTCAAAGCCCCCGGCATGAAGGACATCTTGGCGGCGGGCAAGAAGCCGGTCCGTCTAGTCGGCCTGGCCGAGCTCGGCCTGACTGAGCCCGCCGCCGGCCAGCTCAAGGCCACCGCCCACCTGACCGGGCCCAGCCGCCAAGGCGTCGTGATCGACGTGTCCGATCCGGACGCCGCCGCCCAGGCTTTAGTGGCGGCCCTGGGCCAAGCCGGTTTGTTGATTGAAGGGAGAGCCTGATGACTGTCAGTTATGTCTTGGCGGCCGGCCAGGCCCAGGTCGGCGACCTGGTTCAGGCGGCCCGCCTGGTGTCCGACCAGGTGGTGGCCCTGGTGGTCGGCCCGGAGGCGGTGGCCCAACGGGTGGCCCAAGCCGGGCTGGACCAGACGCTCTGGTTGGGCGAGCCGGGCCCCTTGGCTCTGGAGGCTTTCGCCCCGGCCCTGGCTGAGATCGTGCGGGCTCGGCCCGGGCACATCTGGGCCACCCGGCGACCGGCCGACCGGGTGCTGCTGGGCGCGGCCGCGGCCGCCATCGAGGCCGCCCTGGTGGTCGGCCCGACCGAAGTGACCGCCCAAGACGGCCTAACTTTGGTGACGGCCCCGGTCAACGGCGGCTTGGCCCTCAGCACGGTCGCCTTCACCGGACCGGTGGCCTTACTGATGGACGGCGGCGCGGCTCCCGACGGACCGGCCGGAGCGGTCCAACCGGTCAGCGGCCCCACCGCCTCGATCCAGCTGGTGGAGTCCCAGCCCAGCGTCGGCCAGACCGTCGACTTGACCGCCGCCACCCGCGTGGTCGGAATCGGCGGCGGGCTCAAGGCGGCCTCGGATCTGCCCCTGATCGAGGACTTGGCTCAGGCTCTGGGGGCCGCCGTCGGCTGCAGCCGGCCGGTGGCCGAGGGCCTGGGCTGGCTGCCCAAGGACCGCTACATCGGACTGAGCGGGGCCCACATCGCCCCCCAGTTGTACATCGCCGTGGCCATCTCCGGCCAGCTCCAGCACATGGCCGGCTGTCGCCAAGCCGACACCATCGTGGCCATCAACACCGACCCGGCGGCCCCGATCATGGCCCAGGCCGACTACGTCCTGGCCGGCGACCTCTACCAATTGGCGCCGGCTCTGACCCGGGCGCTGGCTGGATGACGCCATGACCGAGCCTGATTTCGATGTCATCGTGGTCGGCGCCGGCCTGGCCGGCGGCGTGGCGGCCCACCAGCTGGCCCAAGCCGGCCTCAGCGTCGGCCTGCTCGAGCGGGGCGAGTCGGCCGGGTCGAAGAACCTGTCCGGCGGCGTCTTCTACTGTCGGCCGATGGAGCAGGTCTTCCCCGATTTCCTGACCCAGGCCCCGATCGAGCGGCGGATCGACCGTAACCAAGTCTGCTTCTTGAACCGCGACTCCTGGGTCGCCTTGGACTACGCCGATCAACGCCTGGCCACAGCCGGCACGGCGGTGACGGTGCTGCGGGCCAAGTTGGACGCCTGGCTGGCCGAACAGTGCGAGGCGGCCGGAGCCGTCTTCATGCCCGGCGTGCGGGTGGACCAGCTCTGGCTGGAGCAGGGCCGGGTGGTCGGGGTCACAGCCGGCTCGGACCAGTTGAGCGCTCGCGTGGTGGTGGCGGCGGACGGGGTCAACTCCTTCCTGACCCGTCAAGCCGGTCTGCGTCAACAGCCCGCCCTCGACCAGTTGGCGGTCGGAGTCAAAGCGGTGGTGGCGCTGCCGGCGGCCGAGCTCGAGACCCGTTTCGGCCTGAGCGGCGACTCCGGTCAGGCCTTCGCCCTGGTCGGCGACTGCTCCGAGGGCATCGGCGGCGGCGGTTTCCTCTACACCAACCGGGAGTCTGTCTCGGTCGGTCTGGTCCTGCGCCTGGACGACCTGGTGCGCCGGGGGGCCCGGACGGTCGAGGTCTTCGAGCGTTTCTTGGCCCATCCTTTCCTGGAGCGCTACTTGGGCGAAGGCCAGATCATCGAGTACGGCTGCCACCTGGTCAACGAGGGCGGCCTGGCCATGCGCGGCCAGATCGTCCACGACGGCTTGGTCACAGTGGGCGACGCGGCCGGTCTGACCCTCAACACCGGTCTGACTGTCAGAGGCATGGACTTGGCGGTCGGTTCGGCGGTGGCGGCGGCCGAGGCCGTGGCCGAGGCGATCGCGGCCGGCGACTGCTCCCAGGCCGGTCTGGCCGGCTACCAGACCCGGCTGGAGGCCAGCTTCGTGGGCCAGGACCTGAAGACCTACGCCCGCGCGCCCCATTTCTTGGAGACGCCCGAGCTGTACGGCGCCTACGGCCAATTGCTGGCGGACGTCATGTTCAGCCTCTTCCACCTCGACACCAGCCCGCGTCAACGGTTCTTGGCCACGGCCCGCCAGGCCCTCAAAGCCTCGCCGGTGAATCTCAGCCAAGTCGCCCGGACGGCTTGGCGGGGGGTGCGTTCGCTATGAACCCGCTCAGCCTCAACCAGCGCCTGGCCAGCGACCGTTTCCTGACCGACGAGTCGGCCAGCCACATCACCGTCGACCAAGAGTTGGCCCGTAGCACTGGCACGGCCGAACGCCTGATCGCGATCTGCCCGGCCGGGGTCTATTCGCGGGCGGCGGACGGTAGCCTGGCGGTCGAGTACGCCGCCTGTCTGGAGTGCGGCACCTGCTTGGCCGTGGCCGACCCCGGCACGCTGACCTGGCATTACCCGGCCGGCGGCCACGGCGTCCAATTCCGTGAGGGCTGATCCTCAGACCTCTGCCTGATCTCGACCCATCCGCGTCCCACCACTAGCTAGGAGCCCATCATGTCCTTCGTCCGTTACGAGGTGGCCGACCACGTCGCCACCTGCACGATCGCCCGTGAGTCCAGCCTCAACGCCCTCAACAGCGAGGTCCTGGACGACCTCAAGGCCGCCCTCGACCAGGCCGAGGCCGACGCCGTCCGGGTCTTGGTCGTGACCGGGGCCGGGGCCAAGGCCTTCGTGGCCGGGGCCGACGTGGCCCAGATGGCCGGCATGACTAGGCGCGAGGCCCAAGCCTTCAGCGAGCTGGGCAACGGCGTCTTCCGCCAGTTGGAGCGGCTGCCCTTCCCCACCATCGCCTCCGTCAACGGTTTCGCCCTGGGCGGCGGCTGCGAGCTGGCCTTGAGCTGTGACATCCGGCTGGCCTCCAGCACGGCCGTCTTCGGCCAACCCGAGGTCGGCCTCGGTATCACGCCCGGCTTCGGCGGCACCCAGCGCCTGGCCCGCGTCATCGGCGTCGGCCTGGCCAAGGAGTTGCTCTTCTCGGCCCGCAAGATCGACGCCGCCCGGGCCTTGGCCATCGGCCTGGTCTCGACCGTGGTGGAGCCGGACCAATTGGCCGAGACGACGGCCAAGCTGGCCCGTGAGATCGCCCGCCAGGCCCCCATCGCCGTGCGCTCGACCAAGTTGGCCCTGGCGCTCGGCCTGCAGACCGACATCGACTCCGCCCTGGCCCTGGAGGCGGCCTGCTTCGCGGCCTGCTTCGAGACCGCCGACCA
>JAISCA010000026.1 GCA_031265875.1 Propionibacteriaceae bacterium | reverse complement strand
CGGCCGCGGCAGCCAGTCGTGATCGAGTCGGTCACGGTCACGGCCTGAGCCGACGCCCCTAGTGTCCTGCGCCGGAAGTTCGCCGCGGAAGTTGACGCCATCCGGGGCCCCTGGCGGCGGTGGCGAAACGTCCCCATATGTCCAATATCGGGACGCTCCGCCGCCTGGCCAGCCACCCCGTCTGACGCCCCCTTCTTGTCCCACCGAACTTCCGGCGCAGGACACTAGGCTGTCTGAGAGAGCGTTTAAGATTCTCTCAGGTCACGACTGAGAGGTGGGGCGATGGCGGCAGCGGGCAGAGGCGGTTCGAGAGGACTGGCCGGCCTGCTCTTGGTCGCCCTCCTCTGGTTCGGTCTGGCCGGGCCGGCCGCCGCCGACTCGCCAGCGGACCAATTGGCCCAATTGCAGAGTCAGCAGGTGGAGTTGGCCCAGCGCCAGGCCGAGGCCCAGGCCCGTTTGGAACAGGCCGACAGCCAGCTCAAGGACAGCCGGCAGGAACTGGCTCAGACCGAGGAGCGCTTGGAGACGCTGCGTCGCCAGGTGGCCGAATCAGTCCTACGGCAGTGGCAGGGCCGGGCTCTGAACGGTCCGGCCGCGCTCTTGACCAGCCCCGACGCCGACGCTCTGCTGCGGCAGTTGGCCTGGTTCTCCCAGACCAGCCTGCTCTTCGACAACCTGATCCGGCGGCTGGAGACCGAACGCGTCAACTTGGCCGAGGCGCAGGCCGTCCAGGTGGCCGCCCAAGCGGCGGCTCAGGCCGAACGGGCTCAGCTGGACCGCCTCTCAGCCGAATTGGCGGACAAAGTCAGCGCGGCCCGGCGCCTGCTCGGAGCCAGGGCCTCCTCCCGTCCGGTCGGCGGCTCCGACGGTCTTACCCCGCAGGCCCTCCAAGTGCGCCAGATCGTGGCTGGCTCCTTTCCCGGCATCGCCTCGATCGGCGGCTATCGGGCTGGTTCCAGTGGCGACCATGGGGCCGGTTTGGCCCTCGACGTCATGATCCCGGACTGGGGCTCGGCCACCGGCCAGGCCCTGGGCCAAGCCGTGGCGGACTGGGCCCGTGACAACGCCCGCGCCCTCGGCATCCACTACGTCATCTTCCGGCAGCGGATCTGGAACCTCGAGGTTGACCGGGCCGGTTGGCGGCCGATGGCGGATCGGGGCTCGGCCACCGCCAACCACTTCGACCACGTCCACATCAGTCTCTACCCCTGAACCGGCCGGGGCTGAGCCTGGGCGACCGGACCGCTTTGACTTTTCCTGAGTATCGCTTAAGCTTTTCTCAGCTTTGAATGACCGGCTTCCCCGAACGCACGAGTAAGGACGTACTGATCTTGTACCATCTACGCCGAGCCGCAGCCGGACTCAGCGTCTTCCTCCTCGCCCTGGCCCTGGTGGTGGTGAGTCCGAGCGTAGCCTCGGCCGATCCCAACACCGTCAGCCAAGCCAAGGCGGAACTGACCCGTTACGAGCAAGAGGCCAGTGAGCTGGCCGAGCAGTACGACGCCGTCAATCAGCGCTTGGAGCAGACCAAGCGCGACATCGCCCAGACTGAGACCGACATCACCGCCCGCCAGGACAAGGTCGACCTGCTGCGGGGGCAAGTCGCCCAGGTCGTGTTGCGGCAGTGGCAGACCCATGGATTGGGCACCACCGCCGCCCTGCTGCTGAGCGAGAACTCGACCGCGATGCTGCATCAATTGTCCGCCAACCAGCGCTGGACGACCTCGGCCGAGGATCTGATCCAGCACTACCAGGGCCAACAGGCCGAATTGGCCGAGTTGCGGGCCCATCTGGACGCCGCCGTCGTCCAGGTCCAGGCCGACAACGACCGCCTGGCCGATCTGAAGCGCCAAGCCGACGCCAAGGTCGACGCCGCCGAACGGGCCTTGGCCCGGTTGCAAGCGGCTGAGACCGGCCGTCTCGATCTGGCCCGCCAGTCCGTCGCCGCCGACGGCTCCGGCCGGGTCAACTTCGTCTCGGACGGCTCGGCCGCCGCCGTCGCCACCGCTTTCGCCGTCGCCCAAGTCGGCAAACCCTACATCTACGGCGGCAACGGTCCCACCGGCTACGACTGCTCCGGGCTGACCCGGGCGGCCTACCTCCAAGTCGGCGTGGCCTTGCCCCACTCGGCCTCCGGGCAGTTCCGCCTGGGCCAGCCGGTGGCGGAGGCCGATCTGAGGCCGGGCGACCTGGTCTTCTACTACTCCGGCATCAGCCACGTCGGCATCTACGTCGGCAATGGCACCATCGTGGACGCGGCCAACCCTAGGCGGGGCATCCGTTACACCAGCTTGCATTCGATGCCCTATATGGGCGCCCGGCGTATCATATAGACGAGTCGTCTCAACAGCCCCTCGCCGAGCTCGATCGTTTCGTCCCCCCGGCGGACCAGCAGAGAAGGAACCATGACAGCCGCTCGCCGTCTCGCCATCGCCTTGGTCAGCCTGTCGCTGGCTGGGCTGGCCGCGTTGGGCCTGTCCGTTCCGGCTCGAGCCGACTCCGTCCAAGAGGTCCAAGCCCAGTTGGCCCGCTACGCCCAAGAGCAAGCCGACATCGACCGTCAGGTGGCCGAGGTCCAACAGCGGCTGGAGAACACCGAGCAGCGGGTGGCCCAGATCGAGG
The DNA here is from genome assembly GCA_031265875.1 of Propionibacteriaceae bacterium. Lineage (GTDB taxonomy): Bacteria > Actinomycetota > Actinomycetes > Propionibacteriales > Propionibacteriaceae > WQYJ01. The sequence goes on along the minus strand of JAISCA010000026.1, from coordinate 56,118 downwards.
CTGAGCAAGCCGCCCATCAAGCCAAGATCGATCAGATGCGCAGCCAAGTCGCCCAGGTGGCGCTGGCCAACTGGCAGTCCCAGGGCATCGACCAGACCATGGTCCTGCTGATGGCCGACGACGTCCCCCGGATGCTGGGCCAGCTCGCCACCACCCAGTGGGTGACGACCATGACGGTCGACATGTTGCAGAGGTATCAGATCGAGCAAGCCGATCTGAGCGAGTCGCAACGCAGTCTGGCCGCCTCCCTGGAGCAGATCGAACTCGACAACGACCGCCTGGTCGAACTCAGCCGGATGGCCAACGAGCGGGTGCGGGCGACCCAGCGACTGCTCAGCCGGCTGTCCGGCGGCTCGACCTCGGCCGAGGCGGTCCGGCCCTCCGCCAACGTCTACGACCTATCCTCCTTGGTGCCGTCGTCCAGTTTGATCAAGCCGCTCAACGCCGCCATCACCTCCCCTTACGGCATGCGCCTGCACCCCATCACCAGGCAGTACAAGCTGCACGACGGCACCGACTACGGCGCCCCCTGCGGCACCCCCCTGGTGGCGCCGGCCAATGGCGTGGTGACCCAGGAGGGCTACGTCGGCGGCTACGGCTACCGCCTCTTCATCGACCACGGCACGATCAACGGCCATCGGGTCACCAGCTCTTTCAACCATCTCTCCAGCTACGCCGTGCCAGAGGGGGCCACCGTGGACCAGGGCCAGGTGGTGGCCTACGTCGGTGCCACCGGGCAAGCCACCGGTTGTCATCTCCACCTCATGCTCTGGATCGACGACGTCATGGTCAATCCCGCCACCGTGATCTGACTCCAGGCTCTCTGGCTCCAGACTCGGAGGACACTTTGGGGGATCCTCTAGACAACCGCTCCCCTGTATGACTTAGCCTGTACCAGGGCGGTCCTCAGTCTGTCGCCGCCCACACCGACCCGGGATGAAGTCATGGTCAGCATCGGCATCGACATCGGCGGCACCAAAATGTCCGCTGGCGTGGTGACGGCCGCCGGCGAGATCGTCGAGCGGTCGCTCCAACCCAGTCCGATCCTGAGCGCGCGCCAGGCCGAGGACGCCATCGTCGAGGTGGTGGACCGGCTGAGCCAGCGGCATCGGGTCGACGCCGTCGGGGTGGGCGCGGCCGGCTGGGTCGACAGTCAACAGACCACCATCCGCTTCTCCCCCCACCTGGCTTGGCGCGACGAGCCGATCGCGCCGCGTCTGGCCCAACGGGTCGACCGGCCCGTCATCGTCGACAACGACGCCAACGCGGCGGCTTGGGCCGAGTTCAACTTCGGGGCTGGCCGGGGCGCCCAGACCATGATCATGTTGACCCTGGGCACCGGTATAGGTGGCGCCATGGTGAGCGACGGACGCCTCTTCCGGGGCGGTTTCGGCATGGCTGGGGAGTGGGGGCACAGCGCCATCGTGCCGGGCGGCCAAGACTGCCCCTGCGGCAGCCAGGGCTGCTGGGAGCAGTACGCCTCGGGTCACGCTCTGGCCCGCCGGGCAGCCGTCCTGGCCGCCTCCGGGGACCTGGCGGCGGCCGGGCTGGCCGATCAACCCCAGCCTCTCACCGGCGCCGCCGTCGGCCGATTGGCTCTAGACGGCGATCCGGCGGCGACCGGCCTGGTGGCCGAGCTGGGCGACTGGCTGGGCCTGGGCCTGGCCAATCTAGCGGCCGGGCTGGACCCGGAAGTCTTCATCATCGGCGGTGGTCTGGCCCAGTTGGGCGATCTGCTGTTGGAACCGGCCCGGGCGGCCTACCGCCGCCATCTGAGCGGTCGCGGCCACCGGCCCTGGGCCGTCGTCCGCCAGGCCAGCTTCGGCAACGACGCCGGTCTGATCGGGGCGGCCGCCCTGGCCCAAGCGGCGGCGGACCGGCGCGACGAGCGGCCGGGCGAAGTGACCGCCCTGTGGTCGCGCGAGGCTGGCTGAGCCAGCTGGTCCGATCAGGTCGACCGGTCGTTCTGGCGCCGGGTCACCCGTCGGCTGAGCGCTGTCAGGCCCCGGCTGGGCCGGACTGTGACGGGTCAGACCACGGCCGAATCGTCGTCGTCGGTCTGGTCGCGCCGGAGCAGGCGATAGACGCCGATGACGGCCGCGCCTAGCCAGCTCAAACCGCCCAACCAGCCCAAGGCCGAGGGCGGACGGGGCACGATCAAGGCCAGCAGTAGGCAGATCAGGCCGAGCGCGGCCAAGATCAAACCGATCTGGGCCATCCGGCTGAGGTGGCCCAGACTGGCCGGCGCCGCCCGGTAAGACTCGTCGTCGTCGAACAGATTGAGGTCGAAGGGCTCCGGGGCGGGCCGCTCGGGGCGCCAGTCCTCCTTGAACTCGCGGCGCACGATCTCCGAGAAGACCTCGTCCTCAGGCTCGGGATCAGAACCGGTCATGATGGTGCGGCCGAAGTCGGGGGCGGGCAGTTCTCACGGCATGATCGTATGCCTTCTGGGCCCGGCCGGCTCAGACGGGCCGGGGGAGCGGCGGCAGCGACTACTCTAGTGGCGTGTCTGACCTGATCCCCGCCTTGGCGGACCTGCGCGCCCTCCAACCCGCCCAGCAGCCGCAGTACGAGGACGCCCAGGCGGTCGAGACCGTCTTGGCCCAGTTGCGCCGGCTGCCACCCCTGGTCTTCGCCGGCGAGTGCGACGACCTCAAGAGCCGGATCGCGGCGGCCGCCGCCGGCCGGGCTTTCATCCTCCAAGGCGGCGACTGCGCCGAGACCTTCGACGCCGTCACGGCTTCCTCGATCCGGGGCCGGCTCCGGGTGCTGCTGTCGATGTCGGTGGTCATGACTTACGCCGCCGAGGTGCCGGTGATCAAGATCGGACGGATGGCCGGTCAATTCGCCAAACCGCGCAGCCAAGACATCGAAGTCCGCCACCAGGTCGGTCTGCCGGCCTACCGGGGCGACGCCATCAACGGCTTCGAGTTCACGGCCGAGGCCCGCCGCCACGACCCGGCCCGGCTGCTCAGGGTCTACAACGCCTCGGCCGCCACCTTGAACCTGGTCCGGGCCTTCACCAAGGGTGGCTTCGCCGATCTGCGCTCGATGCACTCTTGGAACGCGGATTTCGTGCGCGAAGCCCACGTCTCGGCTCGCTACGAGCAGTTGACGCGCGAGATCGACCGCGCCCTGGCTTTCATGGTGGCGATCGGGGTGGACGGCGGCGAGGCCTTCCGCACGGTCGATTTCTATGCCAGCCACGAGGCCCTCATCATCGATTACGAGCATGCTCTGACCCGGATCGACTCGCGCACCGGGGCGCCCTACAACGTCGGCGGCCATCTGCTCTGGATCGGCGAACGCACTCGCCAACTCGACGGCGCCCACGTCGAGCTGCTGCGCCACCTGCGTAACCCGGTGGCGGTCAAGATCGGTCCGACCGCCCGGCCGGACCAGGTCCTGGCCCTGGCCGACGCCCTCGACCCCGACCACGAGCCGGGCCGCTTGACCATCATCTCGCGCATGGGCGCGGCCCAGATCGGCCGGGCCCTGAAGCCCATCGTGACGGCGGTCGAAGCCACCGGCCGTAAGGTTTGCTGGTCCTGCGATCCCATGCACGGCAACACCTTCGAGTCCGCCACCGGCTACAAGACCCGCTCCTTCGAGGACGTGACGGCCGAGTTGGACGGCTTCTTCGACGTCCACGCCGAGTTGGGCACCTGGCCCGGTGGCGTCCACATCGAGTTGACCGGCGACGACGTGACCGAGTGCGTGGGCGGCGTGGTCGACGTCTCCGAGGCCGATCTGGCCCACCGCTACGAGACCCTGTGCGATCCCAGGCTGAACCGCCAGCAGTCGCTCGAATTGGCTTTCCGGGTGGCCGAGCGGCTGGGCCAGCTGGACCGGGCGACTGACTTCACCCCGCTCGACTTCTGAGCCGGACGGCCTGGCCGGGTTTGAATAGGGTCGGTCATGCGCGGCCCCACGGCTCTAAGAGCGACGGCCTAGCGTCCCCGGCGGAGGTCCGCGGCGGCGGCCGACGCCATCCTGCTCCCTGGGGCGTTGGCGGAGCTTCCTCACGCATCCACTATCGGGCCGTTCCGCCGCCTGGCCAGACACCCCATCTGGCCCGTCGTCTATCAACTATCTCCCTCACCCGACACTAGGATGGGCGGCGTGGATTTGCGTAGCGACACTTTGACCCAGCCGACCGACCAGATGCGCCAGGCCATGGCCCGGGCCGAGGTCGGTGACGACGTCTACGGCGAGGACCCGACGGTGGTCCGGCTGGAGGAACGGGCGGCCGAATTGTTGGGCCAGGAGGCGGCCCTGTTTTGCGCCAGCGGTTCCTTGAGCAATTTGCTCGGGCTCTGGCTGCTGGCCGGGCCGGGCCGGGAGGTGCTGTGCGACGCCCAGGCCCACATCGTGCGGGCCGAGTTGGGGGCCCACGCCCTCTTGCACGGCATCACCACTCGGACCTGGAGCAGCCCGGACGGGGTGGTCGAGGTCGAGCGGGTGGCCGAGTTGGCGGCCGCCCCTTCCCCCCATCTGATGGCGACGGCCGCCGTCGAGCTGGAGAACACGCACAATTTCGGCGGCGGCACGGTCCAGCCGGTCGAGACGGTGCGCCGGATCGCGGCTTGGTGCGCCGAGCACGGTCTGGGGCTGCACTTGGACGGGGCGCGTCTGGGCAACGCCGCCGTGGCGGCCGGACAGCCCCTGGCGGCTTGGGCCTCTTTGGCCAGCACCGTCACCCTCTGCCTGTCCAAGGGCCTGGGCGCCCCCATCGGCAGCTTGCTGGCCAGTAGCCGGGACAACATCGAACGGGCCCGCGTCCAACGTAAGCGCCTGGGGGCCGGCTGGCGCCAGGCCGGGATGATGGCGGCCGGCGGCTTGTGGGCGCTGGAGCACAATTTGGAGCGGCTGGCCGACGACCACGCCAACGCCCAGCGGCTGGCTCGCGCGGTGGCCGAGCGAGCCCCCTGGGCCGCCCCGGCTGAGGTCCCGACCAACATCGTGGTCTTCCGCACCGGGTCGCACCGAGCCGCCGTCATCGCCGGCCAGGCCGCCGCCGAGGGAGTCAAGCTGTCCGTCCTCGGCCCCGACTCGATCCGGGCCGTCACCCACCTGGGAGTCGACGCCGAGCAGTGCCAGCGGGCCGGGGCCATCCTGGGCCGACTGCTGGCCCAGCCGCCGCTGACTCAGGGGACCTAGTGTCCCTAGCCTGGCCAGCCGCCCCGTCTGACGCCCCCTTCTATCACCACGAACTTCCCGTGCGAGGGACACTAGGCGTCGGAGCGGGAGCCCGTATGGTCGTCACCTCGCCCGATCGGCGCGTCGCCCCGACCCGTCCCGGCCCCGGCTGAGACGGGAGTCGGCATGATCATCACGCACCTGGGTCACTCGGCCGTCCTGGTCGAAGCGGCCGACCGCCGTCTGCTGATCGACCCGGGCAATTTCTCCTCGGCCTGGCACGACTTACGCGACCTGGACGCCGTCGTCGTCACCCACCAGCACCCCGACCACGCCGATCCAGTCCACCTGCCCGGCCTGTTGGCGGCCAATCCTCAGGCCCTGGTCTTGGTCGAGCCCAGCTTGCCCGAGGTGATGGACTTGCCCCAAGCCCGCCGCCTGGCGGTCGGCGACAGGGTCGATCTGGGCTCGCTTCACCTCCAAGCGGTGGGCGGCCAGCACGCCGTCATCCACCGCGACATCCCCCGTATCGGCAACGTCGGCGTCGTCATCGAGGGTCCCGGCCAGCCCCGCTTCTTCCACCCCGGCGACGCCCTCGACACCGTGCCGCCCGGCGTCGATCTGGTCGCCCTGCCGGCCCACGGCCCCTGGTGCGCCATGAAAGAGATCATCGACTTCGCCCGCCAGTTGGGGGCTGAGCGAGGTTTCCTGATCCACGACGGCCTGCTCAACCAGCGCGGCTGGTCGCTCAGTTTCGACCGCCTGGGTCAGATGACGGGGACCGGCTTGGTCGACCTGCGGGACGGCCAGCCCTGGACGGTGGGCTGAGCCCGCTCCAAATCTCAGCCTCACGCCGCTCAAGTGTCGTAGCGACCGTTCGCTGGGCCGAAAGCATGCGCGCGAGCGGTGGCTTACGTCCCTGATTTTGGCATTTCGACGGACTCAACTGCTCGATCGGCGATGGGGAGCGGGGTGGGCAGTCGGATGATTGGGAGTCAGACGATGTACAGGATGATGGTGGAACCTTCGGGGGCTAGCGTGCCGCGATCAGGGTCGGTGTGCTGGGCCAGACCAAGGACAACCAATGAGCTGGACTCTTTGACCTCGAAGCCGGCCGCCCTAAGAGTGGCCTTGGCTTCGCTGCGGGACTGGAAGCGTACGTCCGGCACCTCCACCATGACCGGCCCCAGCGACACCACCAAGGTGATGATGTCGCCGCGATAGCCCGTCCCCTGGTTGGGTTCCTGTCGGATGACGGAACCAGTCGGCACGTCCCGTGAGTGTTCCTCGCTGACGCTGATCTGGAAGCCGGCGGCGGTCAGGGCGGCCTCGGCTTGGTCGCGGGGCTGGCCGACCTGGCTGGGGATCTCGAGCGGCTGGCGGCCCTTCGAGATCTCCAGGTCGACCACCGTGCCGGGGCGCAGATCGACGCCGGACTCCTGGGAGGCCCGCACGACTGAGCCCAGCGGCACCGTCTCGTCCCACACTTCGGTCTCTTGGCCCGGGGTCATGTGGCTGCTCATGATCAGTTCCACGGCCTGGTCGCGGGTCAGACCGGACAGCGGCGGCAGTTGGTAGCGCTCCGGGCCCAGGGAGACGTACAAGGTGACCGTGCCGGAGCGCAGGACGGGCTGATGGTCGGCCGGGTCGCTGCGGGTGACCGAGCCGAGCGGGACGACCTCGTCGTACTCCTGCTTGAGGTCGAACTTCAGTTCGGCCAGGTCCAGGGCCGCCCGGGCGTCGACCTCGGTCAGCCCGGCCAGCACCGGCGTGGTGGTCCAACGGCCCCACTTGACCCACCAGAAGGCCGCGCCGCCGCCGATCAGACCGAGCACCAGCAACACCAGCAGAGCGATCAGGCCGCGCCGGCGGCGGACCTGCCGGGACGGCCGCCGGACCCGGCTGAGGGGACGGGCCGGCGCCGCTGGGGGCGGATTCTGGAGGCTGGGGGAGCGGATCAGATCGCTGGCCGGCAGGATCGGCGTCTGTTCGACCGTGTCGGTCGAGTCGGTGTCCGGCCGGCGCTGGTAGATCAGCTCGGTCGGGTCGTCGCCCGAGCCATCCAGCCGCTCATCGGTCGGTTCGGCACCGGCTCGGTCGGCGGACCGGTCGCCCGGCCCAGCGCCGGCTAGAGCGGCGGACTGGCTGCCGATCAGAGCGCCAGCTACGGCGGACTGGCTTCCCCTCAGAAGGGCGGCCAGGGCGGGGTCTTGGCGGACGCCTTGGGACAGCCGCTGCCGGACCTGGGCCACGGCCCGCTCCAGCGCCCGGCCGTCGGCCGGACGGCCCTGGGGCGGGCGTGAGGTGCAGGCCTGGACCAAGGCGTCGAGGTAGTCCGGCACCCGCGCCCGCAGCTCGGCCGGCAGGGCCTGGGAAGGGGGTGGCACATCGACGTTGACGTGCTTGTAGAGCACGGCGGCCGGCTCCTCGCCGGTGTGGGGCTTCTGGCCGGTCAGCAGTTCGTACAGCACGATGCCGGTGGAATAGACGTCCGAGGCGAAGGTGGCCGTCCCCTCCGTCATCAGTTCCGGGGCCAAGTAGCTGAGAGTCCCCATCAGGACCGACTGGCTGGCCGAGCTCTGGGCCGAGGTGGCCTTGGCCAGGCCGAAGTCGGTCACCTTGACCTGGCCGGTGTTGGTGATCAGCACGTTCTCCGGCTTGATGTCGCGATGGATCAGACCGGCCTCATGGGCCGCCGCCAGGGCGTGGGCGATGGCGGCGACATAGTTCAGCGCCACCAAGGGGGGCAGTGGGGCCAACTGGGCGATGGTGGTGCGCAGGGACTGGCCGCGGACGTACTCCATGACGATGTACGAGCGGTCGCCGGCGTGGCCCTGGTCGAAGACGGCCACGATGTTGGGGTGGGACAGGATGGCGGCGGCCCTGGCCTCGCGGTCGAAGCGACGGACGTAGTCGGCGTCGTCGACCAGGTTGTCGTGGATGATCTTGACCGCCACGGTACGGCCCAAGCGCCGGTCGACGGCCCGGTAGACCACGGCCGTGCCGCCGCGCGCGACCCGACTGACGAGCTCGTAACGCTCGCCTAGCACGACTCCGACCATGCGGTCGGACGTCGTGGTCATCGTGTCCACTGATAACTCCCAACTACGCCGGGGAAGACAGGCCGCAGGCATTTCAGAGTGTATGTCAAGCCACTCGATTGACCCCGTCGGCACACCGACGGCCAGTCGGCCAGCGACCGGCTCGGCCCAGCCCGCCGGAGTAGGCTGAGCGGGTGACTGTGCTGACCGGGCTCAAGACCCGCCTCCGTCTGGCCCGGTTGGGGTTGGTGACCGATCTCACTGGTCAGACCGCTTGGGCAGACTTCTGCCGGGCCATTTTCCGGGCTGGGGTCGACCTGCTCTTGATCGATCAGGCCGGTTCAGACCAGTCGGTTCTGCGCCAGGCCGTGGACCAGGCGGCGCGGGCCGGTCTGGGGCGGGGCCGGATCATCGGCACGCGCCAAGCCGACCTGAGCGCTGGCCCAGGCGACGTGGTCCATCTGTCCCGCCGGGCTGAGCTGCCCCAGCGGTCGACCGATTCGCCCTGGTTGGGCCTGAGCGCCGAGTCGCCGGCCGAGGTCGAAGACGTCTTGGGCCAGTCCCAAGCGGCCTACGTGGCGGTCGGTCCAGTCCGCCGACCCGGTCAGACCGACCTCGGGCCTGGTCTCGACCTGCTGCGGCGGGCCGCCCAGCGGGCCCCCGTGGCCGACCCGGCCAGTCCGACCTGGTTCGCCACCGGCGGCGTGACCTGGGACGACCGGGAGGCGATCTGGGCCGCCGGAGCCCGTCGTGTCATCTTGCGCCGGGACATCCTGAGAGCGGACGATCCGGTGGCTCAAGCGTCGGCCTGGGCCGAATGGCTGCGACAGTCCTGGCAGCATGACCCAGCCTTGATGGCCTATCGCCGGGAGGTTCGGTTGGCCGAGGGGAGCGGGCGGTGAGCTTCGACCCGGCCGATCCGCTGGGACGGGCTTTCCAAGCCGCCGTCAAGGCTCAGATCGAGACCTTCATGGCGGCCCAACGCGATCTGCTGGCCGAGACCGGCGACCGGCTCGACCTGGTCTGGCGGCAGGCCCACCGTCTGGTCAGCGGGGGCAAGCGGATGCGGCCCGGCTTCTGCTACTGGGGCTATGTGGCGGCGGCCGGCCCACCCGATCCAGCCGACCCAGTTCTGACCGTGGCCGCCAGCCTCGATCTCTTGCACGCCTCGGCCTTGGTCCACGACGACGTCATCGACGGTTCGGACACCCGGCGCGGTCGTCCCTCGGCCCACCGTTTCTTCGCCCAAGCCCACCGCAAGCGTGCTTGGCGCGGCTCCCCGGACGCCTTCGGGTCCGGCGCCGCCATCATCGTGGGCGACCTCTTGCTGGCTGGCTCGATGGCCATGGCGGAACGTTCCGAGGTCGGCTCGAACCGTCTCAAGCGGGCCCGGCCCTACCTCGACGCGGCCCGCTGCGAGGTGGCGGCCGGGCAGTACCTGGACCTGGTGCACCAGGTCCAGGGTCCGGCTCCGGCCGACCAGCAGATCAGCGACGCCACCTTGGTGATGGAGTTCAAGACCTCCAAGTACACCGTCGCCCGGCCGGTCCAGATCGGGGCCGCCCTGGGACTGGCCCATCGGAGCACATTGGCCGCCTTGGGCCGCTTCGGCTCCCACCTGGGCCACGCCTACCAGATGCGGGACGACCTGCTGGGGGTCTTCGGCGATCCGGCGGTGACAGGCAAACCGGCGGGCGACGATCTGCGCGAGGGCAAGCGGACGGTCCTGGTGGCGTACGCCATGGGACTGGCCGAACCGAGTCAGGCGGCCTGGTTGGAGGACATCCTGGGCCAGCCCGACCTGGCCCCCGAGGACCTGAAACGGGCCCGGCGGCTGTTGCGGGACTGCGGCGCCGTCAGCCGGACCGAGCGGGCGGTCGAGGCCGAGGCGGCCCGTGCCCTGCGCTACGTCAGCCAACTCGACGTCAGCCCGGCCGGTCTGACCGCTCTGACGGCGCTGACCCACGCCGTGGTCGAACGGGAGGCCTGATGCCGACGTCGCCGACCTCCGTCCCTGATCTGGCCGAACTGTTGGCGCTGGGGCGCCGGCCGCTGTTCAGCTTCGAGTTCTTCCCTCCGGCCGACGACCAGGCCGCCGAGCAGCTGTGGCGCGCGCTTAAATTGCTGCAGCCCTTGGAGCCCGATTTCGTCTCCGTGACTTACGGCGCCAACGGCTCCACCCGGCAACGGACGATTGACTTGACTGAACGTTTGGCCAGGCAGACCACCTTGCGCACGATGGGCCATCTGACCTGCGCCAGCCAGCCCGTGAGCGAGATCGAGGCCACCATCGCGCACTACGCCGCCGCTGGCTTGAGCCATATCCTGGCCATCCGGGGCGACCTGCCGGGTGGACCCGCGACGCCTTGGCGACCCCACCCCCAGGGTCTGTCCAACGCCACTGAGTTGGTCCGGCTGATCCTGAGCCGGGGTGACTTCTGCGTCGGCGTGGCGGCCTTCCCCGATCCTCACCCGAGCCAGCGGGACCCGGACTTGGACGCTCGTCTGTTGGTCGACAAGTGGCGGGCGGGAGCCAGCTTCGCTATCACCCAGTTGTTCTTCCGGGCCGAGTCCTACTTCGCGCTGGTCGAACGGGTGCGCGGGCTGGGCTGCGACATCCCGATCATTCCGGGACTGATGCCGATCACTCAGATCGGCCAGCTGACTCGTTTCGCCAGCTTGTCCGGAGCCGCCATCCCAGACCAGGTGGCGCGGCCGTTGCTGGCGGTCCAGGACGACCCGGCTAGCGTGCGCGAGGTCGGGACCGAGATCGCCAGCCAGCTGGCCCAAGACTTGCTCGACGGCGGCGCCCCCGGCCTGCACTTCTTCACTCAGAATCGCTCAGTGGCGACTCGCGCCATCTGGGCCGGGTTGCGCCGCTCGGCCGCTTGAGCCCAGAGGCTGGGACGGGCCGTTCCCAGCCGGTTCAGCCGGCCGGTCCAGGCCGCCAGGCCCCCGCCTGGTCGAGGTCGACCGTGACCAGGACGCGGGTGGGACGGGTCAAACAGACGTAGAGGGTGCGCTGGCCGCCGGGGGATTCGGCCACGATGGCGTCGGGGTCGACCACCACGACGGCGTCGTACTCCAGGCCCTTGACCATGATCGGGTCGGCCAGGGCCAAGCGGTTGGGATCGAAGCGGCCGGGGACGGCTGTGGCCAGGCGGTCGCGCCAGCGCTGCGGGGCGATCAAGCCGACCGTGCCGGCCACCTCGTCGAGCAAGGCCGCCACGGTCGCGAGGACCGACTCGACCAAGCCATCGGCCGGGGCCACCAGCAGGCGCGGTTCGATCCCGGTCCGCCGCACGGCCTGGGGCAGATCGGCCCCCGGGTAGGCCTGGGTGATGACGCGGGCGGCCAAAGCGAAGACCTCGGCCGGTGAGCGGTAATTGGTGGAGAGGCGGAAACGTCTTTGGGGCGCGCTGCCGGCCAGTTCGGTCAGGGTGCGGGCGGTCTCGTCCGGGTCGGGCCAACTGGACTGGGCCGGGTCGCCCACGACGGTCCAACTGGATTGGGGGCCGCGCCGCCGCAGCATCCGCCATTGCATCGGTGTGACGTCTTGGGCCTCGTCCACCAGGATGTGGGCGTAGGTCGAATGGACCGAGCCGTCGTCGTCCACGGGGCGGGCTTGGCTGAGGCGGTCCGCCGTGGTCACCACCTCGCCCAAGCCGTCCAGGCCGTCCAGGAAGAGGTCGGGCTCGGGTGGACTGGGTGGGGCGCCGAGCAGGGCGGCCAACTCGTCCAGCAGGGCGATGTCGGCCACCGAGAAGTCATCGGTCTGGTACGACTGAGCCAGGGCCGCAACCTCTGGTTCGGTCAATAGGCCTCGATCGATCTGGTCCCAGGCGGCGCGGTCGGCCAGTCGGCGCAAGACCTGGGCTGGGGTCAGGGGCGGCCACCAAGCGTCCATCAGATCGTTGAAGGCGGCGGTCTCCAGCACCAGGTCGGCGAATTGGTCGGCGTCGGCCACGGCCAGATCGCCCGGGCTGGACCGCCACAGCTGATCGACCAATTGGCGCTCGACCCCGGCGCGGGCTTGATGGTAGGTCCGATGGTTCAAGGCCTGGTGGCGCAGGCTGGCCAATTGGCCAGCTCCCACGCTCAAAGCCTCGCCTTTGACGGTCAGACGCAGGCCCGCGGCTGGCAGCGGCTGGGCCGGCGCCTCGACCAAGCGGCGGAGCAGATCGGCCATCCGGGGCGAACCCTTGACCACGGCGGCGTCGGCCGAGTCCAAACGGGTGGCGCTGAAACCGAGCACGTCACTGGCGACTTGACCGAGCGCGCGCAAGGTGACGGAGTCCTCACCCAACGAAGGCAGGACGCGCTCGATGTAGGCCATGAAGACGTCGGAGGGTCCGACCACTAGGACGCCGCCGTTCTCGAAGCGGCTGCGATGGGAGTAGAGCAGGTAGGCCGTCCGGTGCAGGCCGACCACGGTCTTACCGGTGCCGGGGCCGCCGGCGATGATGGTGAAGCCCTGCCAAGGAGCCCGGATGGCCTCGTCTTGTTCGGCCTGGATGGTGGTCACGATGTCGTGCATCTTGTGCCCCCGGGCCCGGCTGAGGGCGGCCATCAGGGCGCCCTCGCCCAGCACGGTCAGGTCGGGCCAGGCGGCGTCCGCGTCGATCAGATCGTCCTCGATGCCGACCACCAGGTCATGACGGCATTGCAGCACGCGGCGGCGCACCACTGACATCGGCTGGCTGGCGGTGGCGCGATAGAAGGGCTCGGCCGCCCGGGCCCGCCAATCGATCACCAGTGGCTCGTAATCGTCGCTGCGCACCCCGAGGCGCCCGACGTAGCGGGTCTCCCGGTCCTGGAAGTCGAGACGGCCGAAGACCAGGCCCTCGTGTTCGGCGTCCAGGCTGGCCAGGCGACGGGCGGCCTGGAAGGCGAAGGCGTCGCGCTCGAAGAGGGCGGTGCCGTGCTCCTCCCGCAACCACGACTCACGGTCGGAGGTGTAGCGGGCGGCCGACTCGGCCGCGATCTCGCGAGCGGCGTCGGCGGCGCGTTCGAGTTGGGCGTAGACAGTGTCGACGTGAGCCTGCTCGATGGCACGCTCGCGTTCGAAAGCTGATTCTGCTGGGTTGGGCACGGGACAATCCTGCTCGTCAAAGGACCGAGGATGCAGTCTACGCCGCTTGACCCGGTTGGGGCGAGGCCCCCCACCTGAGACTGTCCGGATGACCGGCTCTGACCGGGTTGGCTGCGGCCGGCGCCACGCCTCCGATCAGTCCGGGCGAGCCGGGCGGCGGCAGCGCCTAGCCGCCCTGTTGACGGTCGCGCCAGCGCTGTTCCAGGCGGGTCATGAGGTCGCCCGGGTCGGGGCCGGTGGGTCTAGGGGAGCGAGCCGCGGGGCCGGCGGACGGCTTGGGCAGTGGTCGCCAAGCCGTCATGAAATAGATCGCGGCGGCCAGCATGGCGACGAAGCCGACCACGGAGATGGCCCAGTGGTAGGACATGCCCACGATCAGCAGGACGATGCCGAGAAGGAAGCCGACCACGCCGACGGTGGCCCGGCGGGGGTGCAAGCGGCGGCCTGGGGCCTTGGCCAGGCGCTGGGCCAACTGGGGGTCGTCGGCCATCAATGTGGACTCGAGCTGGGCCAAGAGCTTCTGCTCAGACTCTGACAAAGCCATCTCGCCCCTCCTTACCCGGTTCGGTCTGGCTGGGCCCAGTCTAGTTCGTCTGCGGAACGATTTCCCATCTGCCTAGTCCGGTACTCGAAACTTCCGCCGCCGCCTGGTCCCGGAGCGGCCGGTGACGGCCGGCTGGGGGCTGAAGAAATCGCCTGAAACGCCTGCGAGTCGGTCCAGGGGATGGAATTGACTTGGGTGATACTTGGTCTAAAGCAAGGAAAAATCAGATAGATCTGGGGTACTCTGGGGCGAACTGGGGTATCGTTCCTCGTATCGGCGAGTGGGCTCGCGCGGTTTTGACGTCTGAGAGGGGGTGAGGTCACCGATGAAGGGAACTTTCACACCCAAGTTGGATGACGCGCACCGCCTCGCCCTGCCGCCCAGGTACCGGGAAGAGCTGAGCGGGGGGGTGTCGATCATGTGCGCTCAGGAACATTGTTTGGGGATCTACGTCAAATCGACCATGGACGCCCTGCTGGAGGCGTACAACCAGGTTCAGACGACCCACAAGAAGGTGCGCGACTACCAGCGCTGGATGCAGTCCCGCTTGGTCGACGCCGTGCCGGACCGGCAAGGCCGGGTCCTGCTCACGAACGTCCACCGTCAGTGGGCGGGTTTGGAACGGGACGTCGTCGTCATCGGCGCTGGCAACAGATTGGAGGTGTGGAATCCCGATCGATGGGCTGAGTACTCCCTCCAGCTGGACGAGGAGTTCGAGAACTTCGACGGTGACATCTTGACCCAATTCTGATCGGTTCACCCGATCGCACAGTCCGTGCCGTCAGGCTTCGGCCTGTTACGGCCCGCGCGGCCCTCCCTGATGCGCTTCCCCTGTAGCAGGTGGGACCTCTCAGGCCTGACAGACCGAAACCTGACGGCGCAGGCGCCGGCAATCACATATATCAAGAGCAGAGGTCGATATGACGCAGAGCACGGTCTGGGAACACGTCCCGGTCATGGCCGAGCGCGTGGTGGAACTGCTCAGCCCGGCTCTGCGACGCGACTCGGCCGTCTACCTGGACGCCACCTTGGGCCTGGGCGGACACGCCGCCCTGGTCCTCCGCCAGAACCCGGGTGCCCGCCTGATCGGGTTGGACCGCGACCCGGCCGCCCTGGCCCTGGCCCGTCGCCGCCTGGCCCCCTTCGCCGACCGGATCGCCTTGGTCGAGGCGGTCTACGACGAATTGCCCCAGGTCTTGGCCGATCTAGCCCAACCCCAGGTCGACGCCATCTTGTTCGATCTCGGGCTGTCCTCGCTCCAGATCGACGATTCGGAACGCGGTTTCGCCTACTCCGTCGACTCCCCTTTGGACATGCGCATGAGCGGCCCGGGGAGCGGGACGACGGCGGCCGAGCTGGTCAACTCCCTCAGCCGGGCCGAACTGGCCCAGCTGATCCGTCGACACGGCCAAGAGCGTTTCGCCGACCGCGTCGCCGGCGCCATCGTCAAAGCCAGGGCCGAGGCCCCCTTCGAGCGTTCGGGCCGCTTGGTCGAAGTCATCGCCGGCGCCATTCCGGCGGCCGCCCGCGGTTCCGGCGGACACCCGGCCAAACGTACTTTTCAGGCTCTCCGGATCGCGGTCAACCGCGAGCAGGAGGCTTTGGCGGCGGTCTTGCCGGAGGCTTTGGCCGCTCTCAGGCTGGGTGGCCGCATCGTCGTCTTGAGCTATCACTCGGGGGAGGACCGGCTGGTCAAGCGGACCTTGGCCGCCGCCAGTTCGGACCAGGTCCCGCCCGGCCTGATCGAGGTGCCGGAGTCGCACCGAGCCCGTTTCCAATCGCTGACCAGTCGAGCCGAACGGCCGACGGCGACCGAGCTGGCGGACAATCCGCGCTCGGCCTCCGTCCGCTTGCGCGGGGCGACCCGAATCAAGGAGGTGGCCCGATGAGTGCCCTGATGGACAGTCCGCTGAGCCGGCCAGAGCCGCCCACTCGGCCCCGTCCGGAAGCCCGACCAGCCGCTCTGGCCCCCCCGCGGCTGGGCGGTCTGGCTTTCACCGCCTTGCTCGTCGTCTTGTTGATGGGCGGCCTGGGCGGCTGCCTGTTGCTCAAGACCAGCTTGCAGGAGCAGGCTTTCGAACTGTCCAGCCTGCGGGCGGAGGCGGAGCGCTTGGGCGATCATGAGGCCTTCCTCAGGGCCGGTCTGGCCCTTCGCACGACGCCGGCCGAATTGGCCCGGGCGGCCGCTGGACTGGGTATGGTGGCCAACCCCTACGGGGCCTATCTGATTCTGCCCGGCGGCCAGGTCCAGGGCGTCACTCGTCCGGTCAATGGCTCGGAGTTGACGGCCATGGCGCCGCCGGTCGAGCCGCCGACGCCCGACCCGACCGCTCCAGCGGTCGACCCAGCCGCACCGGATGGGTCCGCCGCCCAGACCGACCCGGACCGAACCGCTCAGGGGGCCGATCCTGACCCCGCCGCCGCAGGCCAAGGCGAGGTCGCTGGCGCCGGCGGCGGAACGACAGCGTTGACATCCGACCAGACCGAGGCGCAGGCGCTGAGCTCTGGTCCGACCGACCCGACTGAGACGGGGTGAACAGATGAGAGGACCGTCGAGTCCGACCGGTCGACGGCCGTCCAGCGTTCGGCGGCCGGCCTCAGGGGCTGGCCCGCGATCGCTCCGCGGTCATGCCACCGCCCGGCGCCGCCCACCCTTGACCGCCCAGGAACGGCAACGGCGGGCGGAGGCCTGGAACCGTCGCTGGCGGGCCCCGGTGGCGCCCATGGGCCGTCGGGTCCTGATCAGCCTGGTCGGTCTGGCGCTGGCGTCGGCCCTGTTGGCGGCCCGGTCCGTCCAGGTCCAGGGCATCGACTCCCAGTCCAACGCCCAGGCCGCCTTGGCGGAGATGGTGCGACAACCGTTGATCCCGGCCACCCGGGGGGCCATCACCGACCGCAACGGTGAGATCCTGGCTGTCAGCGAACCGGCCGTCACCATCACGGCCGACCCCAACATCGTCGTCACCAACGGCAACGACCCCGACCGCATGGGCCGGGGCGACCGGCTCAAGGCCGACTCCGCGGCGGGCGTCATCGCCGGTTTGCTGGTGGCCTACTTGGGCGGGGAGTACCAGGACTACTACGACAAGCTGACTCGCACTGAGACGGCCGATGGGACCAAGATCCGTTACGTCGTGCTGGCCCGTGACGTGCGCAGCTACATCAACGGACAACTGACCGCCCACCTGTCCCAACTGGGCTACCGGGGCCTGTTCCGGGAGCAGTCGCCGGTCCGCTCGTACCCCAACGGGTCCCTGGCCGCCAACGTCTTGGGTTACATGACCCACGACGACGCCTTGGAGGCCGAGGGCAAATTCCCCTGGACCGGCGGCGGCGGCCTGGAATACGCCTTGGACGCCAACCTGACCGGGGTGGACGGCCGTGAGGTCTACGAGATCAGTCCGCACGGGCGCATCCCCACCGGCTCGACGGTGCTGGAGCAGCCCCAGGACGGCATCTCCTACCAATTGACCTTGGACGCCGGCTTGCAGTACATGGCCGAGCGCCGTCTGGCCACGGCCCTGACCGAGACTGGCGCGCGCTCGGGCACGGTCATCGTCTTGTCGATCAAGACCGGTCAGGTCTTGGCCATGGCGACCAATCCGACCTTCGACCCCAACCAGTCGGGACTGGCCGACCAGTCCGTCCTGGGCAATCGAGCCGTCTCGGACGCCTACGAACCCGGTTCGGTGCAGAAGGTCTTGACCATGGCCGCTCTGGCCGACGCCGGCTTGGTGACGCCGGAGACCCGGGTCGAAGTGCCGGCCGAGATCATCTCGGGCGACAAACCGATCCATGACTCCTACAGCCACGGCACGCTACGTCTGACCGCCGCCGGGGTGGTGGCCAATTCGTCCAACATCGGCACAGTCCTGCTGGCCCGCCAATTGGACAAAGCTAGCCTGTCCGCTTACCTGAGCAGTTTCGGGCTCGGCCAACGCACCGGCGTCGGACTGCCCGGCGAGGCCAGCGGCGATCTGCCCGGGGCCGACATGGGTTCGCAGACCCGCGACCACATCTCCTTCGGCCAGGGCCTGTCGGTCAGCGCCATCCAGGAGGCGGCGGCGGTGGCGGCGGTCGTCAACGGCGGCCTCTACATCTCGCCCACCATCATCAAGTCGGCCACTCGCTCGGACGGCCAACCGGTCGACGTCCAGGCCCAGACCACCCGTCAGGTCATCTCGCCCGAGGCCTCCGACATCGTGCTGTCGTTGATGGAGGCCGTGGTGGCCTCCTCGGTCGGCAAGGATCGCTTCCCCATCGAGGGCTATCGCACGGCCGCCAAGTCAGGCACGGCGGAGCGCTACGACGCCGACTGCGCTTGTTACCGGGGCTACGTCGCCTCCTTCATCGGCGTCGCCCCGGTCGAGGACCCGGAGATCTTGACCTACGTCGTGCTGGACGATCCCAAGGGGGCCATCCAGGGCTCCCAAGTGGCCTATCCGGTCTACCGCGATGTCATGAAGGTGGCCTTGCCCCGCTTCGGGGTGCCGGTCTCGACCAGCCCGCCGCCTGACTTCGAGATCAACTGGTGACGGCATGGGCCCGGTCCCAGCAGATCGTTCGACGACCCCGGCGGCGCCGTTGGATCAGCTTTGGCCGGGCCAAACCGGCCCGGTCAGCGGCCTCAGCCTGAACTCGGCCAAGATCCGGCCGGGCGATCTCTACGTCGCCCTGCCCGGCAGCCGGACGCACGGGGCGCGTCACATCGGCCAGGCCGTGGCGGGCGGCGCGGTGGCCGTTCTGACCGATCAGGCCGGAGCCGCCCTGGCCGGACCGCCCTCAACCTGGCCGGTCCCGATCCTAGTCAGCCCCGATCCCCGGGCGGCCATGGCCGAACTGGCGGCCCGCTTGTACGGCCACCCGGCCGAACGGATGGCCATGTTCGCCGTCACCGGCACCAATGGCAAGACCACGACCGTGTTCTGTCTGGCCGCCCTATTGGAGGGCCTGGGACTGAGCTGCGCCACCATCGGCACCATGGGCTTCCGCTGGGGCGGCCAGCAGCTGCCCTGGCCCCACAGCACCGTCACCACGCCGGAGGCGCCCGACCTGCAAGCCAGCCTGGCCCGCTTGGTCGAGCTGGGTTGCCAGGCCGTGGCCATGGAGGTGTCCTCGCACGCCCTGGCCTTGGGCCGGGTCCTGGGCGTCCCTTACCGGGCGGCCGCTTTCACCAATCTGGGCGCCGACCACCTCGACTACCACGGCTCGGTCGAGTCTTACTTCGAGGCCAAGGCCAGCCTGTTCGCGCCGGAGCGGGTCCAGACGGCCGTGATCTGGAGCGACCAGGAGCCCGGGCGCCGCCTGGCGCAGCGGGTGCGCCGGGCCGGGGGAGAGGTCGTCACGGTCGGGCGGCAGCCAGACCCCGGTCAGGGCCGCCATCTCGCCATCGTCCAGGAGGAGGTCGACCCGGCCGGCTGGACCACGGTCCA
Organism: Propionibacteriaceae bacterium; assembly: GCA_031265875.1. Taxonomy (GTDB): domain Bacteria; phylum Actinomycetota; class Actinomycetes; order Propionibacteriales; family Propionibacteriaceae; genus WQYJ01. Next base: position 36,870 of record JAISCA010000026.1, on the reverse strand, counting down.
GCTAGCGGCGGGACCGGACCACCCGGCCTGGACCTTCCGCCTCGGCCTGCCCGGCCGGCACAACGTCAGCGACGCCGCCCTGGCCGTCGGTCTGGCCTGGGCGGCCGGGATCGATCCGGCCGCCGGTCTGGACCGGTTGGCCACGGTCAGCGTGCCCGGCCGGCTGCAGCGGGTCGAGCTGCCAGCCGGCGCTCCCCGCGTCTACGTCGACTTCGCCCACACCCCCCAAGCCGTGGCCTCGACTTTGGCCGCCTTGGCCCCGGGCCGTACCATCGCCGTCCTGGGGGCGGGGGGAGAGCGCGACCCCAGCAAACGAGGGCCGATGGGGGCGTCCGCCGTCGGCGGGGCCGACATCGTGATCGTGACCGATGACAACCCTCGGGGCGAGGACCCGGCCCTGATCCGGCAGGCGATCCTAGCCGGCGCCGAAGAGGCCCGACGGCGCGCCCCGGCCGGATCGCGGGCGGCGGCTGGCCGAATTTACGACGGTGGCGCTCGGCGCGACGCCATCCGGCTGGCTCTGCAATACGCTATGGCGGGTGATTCGGTGGCCGTCCTGGGCAAGGGACACGAGACCACCCAGGAAATAGGCGGCGTCAGCCTGGCCTTCGACGACGCCAGCGTGGTGGCCGAGGAGTGGCGCTGTCTGAGCGAACGAAGGGGGTCCGGGCATGGAGCCGATTAGCCTGGCCGATCTGTCCTCTTTAGTCGGCGCCAGTCTCGATCCGGGAGTCCCAGGCGACCGCTTGGTCGGTCCAGCCGTCGTGATCGACTCTCGTCAGGCCGAACCAGGTTGTCTCTTCGTCGCCTTGCCCGGCCAACGGGTGGACGGCCACGACTACGTCGGAGCCGCCGCTGGCCGAGGGGCCCGGGCCGCCTTGGTGGCCCATCCGACGACGACGGCCGATCTGGCCGAACTGGTGGTGGCCGACCCTCTGGCCGCCCTCACCCGCCTGTCCGGCGCCCTGATCGAGCGGGCTCGGCCCCGACTCGCTGTGATCGGTCTGACCGGCTCCTCCGGTAAGACCACGACCAAAGACATCCTGGCTCAGGTCTTGGCCTTGGCCGGCCCCACCGTCGCCCCCATCGAGTCGCAGAACAACGACATCGGGGTGCCCTTGACGCTCTGCCGGGTGGATCGCTCCACCCGCTACCTGGTGGCCGAGCTGGGGGCCCGGGGCTTGGGCCACATCGCCGATCTCTGCCGGATCGTGCGCCCCGACATCGGTTTGGTCCTGAACGTCGGCCCGGCCCATGTGGGCGAGTTCGGCGGTCCAGAGCAGACCGCCCAGGCCAAGGGCGAACTGATCGAAGCCTTGCCCAGCCGAGGTTGGGCCGTCCTGAACGCGGACGATCCCCAGGTGGCCGGTCTGGCCCGTCGCAGCCGGGCCCAGCTGAGTTGGTTCTCCAGCCAGGGCCGGCCCGAGTCTGGCCCGGTCCGGCTCTGGGCCGCCCGGATCGAGGCCGGCCCCGATCAGTGCCACCACTTCGAGCTGAACTTGGAGGAGGCCGAGTCCGGTCGCTTGACCGGTTCCGTCCAACTACGTCTAGCCGGGCGCCATCAAGTCGACAACGCTCTGGCGGCGGCTGGCGCGGCTTGGGCGGCCGGGGTGTCGGGGGAGCGGATCTTGACCGGCCTGAACCAGGCTCAGACCGTCTCGCGCTGGCGCTGGGAGACCAGGCCTCGTTCAGACGGCCTGCTGGTCGTCAACGACTCGTACAACGCCAATCCGGTGTCGATGGCCGCGGCCTTGACCACCGCCGGCGGTTTGCTGCGGCAACGTCGTCAGACCCGGCCCAGGGCTCGGCTCTGCCTCGTCCTCGGCGACATGCTGGAATTGGGCGTCGACTCGGCCGCCTACCATCGGGCGGTCGGTCGCCAAGCCGCCCAAGCCGGCGCCAGCCAACTGCTGGCGGTGGGCCAGTTCGCCGACGCCGTCCTGGCCGGGGCGGGCGCGCTGGGTCTGACCGGCCGGGCCGTGCCGGACCGTGACCAGGCCCTGGCCGCGCTGCCCGAGTTGGGCCCGGACGACATCTTGCTGATCAAAGCCTCGCGCGGTCTCGGCCTGGAGACGGTGGCCGCCGCTGTCCTGGGAGAGGGGCGGCCATGCTGATCATTCTGACCGCCGGGCTGATCTCCCTCATCGTCACCCTGATCGGCACCCGCTACTGGATCCTCTTCTTGAAGCGTCACGCCTATGGCCAGTTCATCCGTGACGACGGCCCGACCGCCCATCACACCAAACGCGGCACCCCGACCATGGGCGGCGCCATTCTGATCGTGGCCGTGGTGGCCGGTTACCTCGGTTCGCACATCGTCTTCACCCGGGCCTTGTCCGTCTCCGGCTTGCTGGCCCTCGGCCTGATGGTCGGCTTGGGCGCGATCGGCTTCGCCGACGATTGGATCAAGATCCGCCACGCCCGCTCCCTCGGCCTCCACGCCTGGGCCAAGCTGGCCTTGCAGAGCCTGGTCGGCGCGGCCTTCGCCGTCGCCGCCCTGCATTTCCCAGACGACCGTGGCTTCACGCCGGCTTCGGCCGCCATCTCCTTCCAGCGCGACATCGGTTGGTTGACGCTGCCGCTGGTGGTGGCGGTGATCTGGATCATGTTCATCATCGCCTCCTTCTCCAACGGCGCCAACCTGACCGACGGCCTGGACGGCCTCCTGACCGGCTCGGCCGCCATGGTCTTCGTGGCCTACAGCATCGTCAACTTCTGGCAGGCCAATCAGTGGTGCGGCACCTTGTCGACGGCCGGTCCGAAGTGCTACGACGTGCGCAATCCGCTCGACCTGGCGGTGGTCTGCGTGGCCGTGGCGGGCGCTCTCTTCGGCTTCCTGTGGTGGAACGCCCGGCCGGCCAAGATCTTCTTGGGCGACACCGGCTCTTTGGCCATCGGTGGCGGCGTGGCGGCCATGACCATCATGACCCGGACCGAATTGATCGGGATCGTGATCGGCTTGCTCTTCGTCTTGGAAGCCGTCTCGGTGCTGCTCCAAGTCGGTTACTTCAAGGCCACCGGCGGTAAACGTTTATTCAAAATGGCGCCGCTGCACCACCACTTCGAGATGGTCGGTTGGGAAGAGGTCACCGTCGTCATCCGGCTCTGGATCGTGGCTGGCTTGGCGGCCGCCGTCGGCGTCGGTCTGTTCTACGGCGAATGGGCGGTCGGGCAATGAGCCGCCCGAACGTAGCGGCCTGGCTGGAGCGGGCCGACCGCTTGTCGCCCTGGGTCGAGGCCCAGGTCACGGTGGCCGGACTGGGCCTGTCCGGTTACGCCGCCGCCGACGCCTTACTCGAGCTGGGGGCCCAGGTCACGGTGCTGGACGAGCAGGCCGGTCCCAGCCAGACCGACCGGGCCAACCTGCTGAGAGTGTTGGGGGCCCAGGTCCGGCTCGGCCCAGGCCGCACGGCCGACTTGCCGGAGGCGACCGATTTGGTGATCGCCTCGCCCGGCTGGCGTCCGACCGCCCCTCTGCTGGCCCAGGCCGCCCGGGCTGGCCGACCGATCTGGGGCGAGGTCGAATTAGCTTGGCGCCTGCAGCGCCCGGATCGGGTGACGCCCTGGCTGGCCGTCACCGGCACCAACGGCAAGACCACCACGGTCACCATGCTGGCCGCCATCTTGAGCGCGGCCGGCCTCAAGACGGCGGCCGTCGGCAACGTCGGCCGGCCGGTCATGGAGGCCGTCTTGGACGAGGTCGAATACGACGTCCTGGCGGTCGAATTGTCCAGTTTCCAATTGCACTGGCTGGATCAGGCCCATTTCCATTCGGCGGCCTGTCTCAACCTGGAGCCGGACCATCTGGAGTGGTACGCCGAGGCCGAGACCTGGGACCAGTTGGGCCGCTTAGCCGCCACCCCCTGGGAGGCTTACACCGCCGACAAGGCCCGTATCTTCCATCAGGTCGAGCGCAGCTGTGTCTACAACGTCCAAGACGCCGCCACCGAGCGACTGGTGGAGGAGGCCGACGTGATCGAGGGGGCCCGCGCCATCGGCTTCACCCTGGACGTCCCCGGCCCCTCCATGCTGGGGCTGGTGGACGATCTCTTGGTGGATCGCGCCTTCATCGAGCAGCGGCGCGACTCGGCCCTGCCGCTGGCGGCCCTCAGCGACGTCCAACCACCGGCCCCGCACAATCTGGCCAACGCCTTGGCCGCCGCCGCCCTGGCTCGCTCCTTCGGCGTGCCGCCCCCGGCCGTGGCCCCAGGCCTGCGTCAGCACCAGCCGGGCCGCCACCGCATCGAGACGGTGGCCCAGGCCGGCGGGGTGACCTGGGTGGACGACTCCAAGGCCACCAACCCGTCCGCCGCCATGGCCTCCCTGGCGGCCTTCGAGTCGGTCGTCTGGCTGGCCGGCGGCCAAGCCAAGGGCACCCAATTCGACGACTTGGTCCGTCGCTTCGGCGACCGGCTACGGGGCGCGGTCGTGTTCGGGGTCGACCGCCAGCAGGTGGCCCAGGCGATCAGACGACACGCCCCCCAGGTCCAGCTCGAAGTCATCGATAGCACCGACACTGAGACTATGTCCGAGGTCGTGGCCACAGCCGCCCGCTGGGCCCGCCCCGGCGACACCGTGCTGCTGGCCCCCGGCTGCGCCTCGCTCGACATGTTCACCAGTTACGCCGCCCGGGGCGACGCCTTCGCCGAGGCCGTTCGCCGCCTGATCGAGAAAGGGCCCGGATAAGACCGATGACCACGCTGCCTTCCCCGACGGTCGACACCGCACAGCGCGCTAAAGGCGGTCTGATCAGTCAGACCCTGGGCCATCCCTTGGCCAGTTTCCACCTCATCATCGCGATCGGGGCCGTCCTGGTCGGCTTCGGCGTCGTGATGGTGGCCTCGGCCTCCTCCGTCATCGCTCAATCCAATTTCGGTGACGCCTACCACTACGGCAAACGCCAGCTCCAGTTCGCCTTGGCCGGCTTGGTCTTGGCTTGGCTGCTGTCACGGCTGACGACGAAATGGTTGCGCCGTCTGGCCTGGCCCAGCCTGGCCCTGGCCCTGGCGCTGCTGATGTTGTCGATCCTGACCCCGCTCGGGGTCGAGGTCTCCGGCAACCGTAACTGGCTCCGCTTCGGACCTGCTCAGTTCCAGCCCTCCGAGTTCGCCAAGCTGGCTCTCATCGTCTTCGGGGCCCACCTCTTGGCCAACCGGCGGAAGGCCTTGGACGACATGCGGCAGTGGCTGGGCTTCCTGGCCGCCGGCGGCCTGGTGGCCGGCTTGGTCCTGTTCCAGAAAGACCTGGGCACGGCCAGCGTCATCGGCCTGATGGTCTTAGGCATGGCTTTCATGGCCGGGGCCCCGGGCCGCCTGTTGGGCGCGGTTTTGATCGTGGTGGCGGCCGGAGTGGGGATACTGACCCGGATCCAGCCCAACCGGATGAATCGGATCGCGGCCTGGCTGAATCCGGCCTCCGACCCGCTGGGCGCCAATTACCAGCCCAACCACGGCCTCTACGCCTTGGCCTCGGGCGGTTGGTGGGGCCAAGGGCTGGGGGCCAGCAAGCAGAAATGGGGGCTGCTGTCGGCCTCCCACACCGATTACATCCTGGCCATCATCGGCGAGGAATTGGGTCTGGCCGGCACCTTGACCGTCATCTTCCTCTTCTTCGCCCTGGGCTACCTGGGCTTGCGCGTGGCCTTGCGCTCGGACGAGCCTTTCAACCGTCTGGTGGCCGTGGGGGTGGCGGTCTGGTTCTCAGTCCAAGCCCTCATCAACATCGCCGTGGTGCTGCGTCTGAGCCCGGTCCTGGGCGTCACCTTGCCTCTGGTCTCCTACGGTGGGTCGAGCCTGATCGCGACCATCATGGGGCTGGGCCTGCTGGTCGGCTGCGCCCGGGCCGAACCGGAGGCCCGCCGGGCTCTGGCGGAACGCCGGATCGGCTCGGGGCGTGTCACCTCGGTCTTCAGCCGAGGCCGAGCGTGACCCAGGTGGCGCTGGCCGGCGGCGGCACGACCGGTCATATCGCTCCCTTGATCGCCACGGCCGAGGCGCTGCTGGAGGTGGAGCCGACCGCCGGGCTGGTCTGCGTCGGCACCCCTCGAGGCCTGGAGTCGCGGGTGGTACCAGCCGCCGGGCTGGACTTGGAACTGATCGCGCCGACGCCTTGGCCGCGCCGGTTGGACCGTGATCTCATCACCTTGCCACCGCGTCTGATCGCAGCCGTGGCCCAAGCTCGCCGTCTGCTGCGCCGCCACCGCTGCCAGGTGGTGGTCGGTTTCGGCGGTTACGCCAGCCTGCCCGTCTTCTTGGCCGCCCGTCTGCTCGGGCTGCCCTTGATCTGTCATGAGGCCAACGCCGTGCCTGGTCTGGCCAACCGGGTGGCGGCCCGCTTGGGGGCCGGCGTGGCCGTCACCTTCGCCAACACCGGCCTGCCCCGGCAGCGTGTGATCGGTCTGCCCCTGCGCTCCGCCATCGCCGAACTCGACCGGTCGGCGGCCCGCCCCGAGGCCCGGCGGACCTTCGACCTGCCCCCATCCGGCCGGGTCGTGCTGGTGTCGGGCGGTTCCCAGGGCGCCCAGCGGCTCAATCAGGCCGTCAGCGCGGCCCGGGCCGACCTGATGGCGGCCGGCTGGTCCATCTTGCACGTCACCGGGGCCAACCACATCGACCAGGCCGGGCCGGCCGAAGGCGACTCGGCCGGCCCCTGCTATCGGCCCCTGGCCTACGTCGATCAGATGGCTCAGGCCTACGCCGCGGCCGATCTGATGGTGGGCCGGGCCGGGGCCGCCACCGTGGTCGAGCTGGCTTGTCTGGGCTTGCCAGCCGTGCTAGTGCCGTTGCCGCACGGCAATGGCGAGCAGGCCAAGAACGCGGCCGGCCTGGTCGGCGCCGGTGGAGCGGTCTTGATCGAGGACGCCGAGTTCGACGCCGACCGCCTGACCGGGCAACTGGCCGAATTGGTCGCCCAGCCCGAGACCCTGCCGGCGATGGCCCGGGCCGGCCTCGCCCTGATGCCGCGCGACGCCGCCGCCCGGCTGGCAGACTGGGCTCTCGAAGCCGCCCATCGGAGGAAGTAGATGCTGCTCGAACCACAACCAATCTTACCTGTGGACGAGCTGGGGGCGGTCCACTTCATCGCCATCGGCGGCTCTGGCATGTCCGGCGTGGCCCAGCTCTACCTCGAGCGGGGCCGCCCGGTCTCTGGCTCCGACCAGGCCGACTCGCCCGAGCTGAGCCGACTGGCCGCCGCCGGGGCCAAGGTCTGGGTCGGTCACGACGCCAGTCGTTTGGGGCCGGTCGACACGGTGGTGGTGTCGACGGCGATCCAGCCAGACAACGTCGAATTGACTGAGGCCCGCCGCCGCGGTCTCAGGATCTGGCATCGCAGCACCGCCCTGGCCGCCTTGACCTTGGGCTCCTCCACCATCGCGGTGGCCGGCACGCACGGCAAGACCACCACCTCGGCCATGATCGTGCGGGCTCTGAACGGGGCCGGCCTCGATCCCAGCTACGTCATCGGATCGACCCTGGCCGACACCGGCCAGTCGGCCCACTGGGGCCGTCCCGTCCGGGACCGGTCAGCTATCTTCGTGGTCGAGGCCGACGAGTCGGACGGCTCCTTCCTGCAGTACCCCAGCCAGATCCAGGTGGTGCCGTCGGTCGAAGCCGACCACCTGGACAACTGGGGCAGCGCTGAGGCCTACCGGGCCGGTTTCGAACGCTTCCTGCGGGGCCCAGCGGTGGTTCAGACGATCTGCTCCGGCGACGATCCGGGCGCGGCCGCCTTGGCCCAGGGTTTGGCCGCAGAGCGCCGCCCGGTCTGGACCTACGGCGAGTCCGAGGGCTGCCGACTCCAGCTGAGTCAATTGACCCTGGACGGGCTCAACCCGAGCGCTTGGCTGCAGACGCCGGATTGGTCCGGCCGGCTGCGTCTGGCCGTGCCGGGCCGGCACAATCTGCACAACGCCGCCGCCGCCGTCGCGGCTGGGCTCAGCCAAGGCTGCGCCGCCGCTGACTTGGTCGCCGCCCTGGCCGATTTCTCCGGCGCCGGTCGGCGCTTCGAGTTGGTCGGGCGGGCCGGCGGCGTCACCGTCTACGACGACTACGCCCACCATCCGACGGAGATCGCCGTGACCCTGGCGGCGGCGCGCGAGGTGGCGGCGGGGGCCCGAGTGGTGGCTCTCTTCCAACCCCACCTATTCACGCGCACGCGCGATTGGGCGGACCAATTCGGAGCCGCCTTGGCGGCGGCCGACCTGGTCTTGGTCTGTGACGTCTACCCGGCCCGGGAACGGCCCATCGCCGGCGTCAGCGGTCGATTGGTGGCCGACGCCGCCAGCCGCCACGGCGCCGAGACGCTCTACCGGCCCAGTCTGGATCAGGCCGTCCGCGCCCTGGCCGACCTGGTCCAGCCCGGCGATTTGGTCTTGACCTTGGGAGCCGGCGACGTCACCGCGGTGGGGCCGCGTCTGCTGCGGAGCTGGGACGCGGCGTGAGCGCCCCCGGCGTCATACGTGACTCCGGCCCGGCTCGCCGGCGCCGGCTGCGGCGTCAGCGCCGTCGTCGCCTGCGGCTGGCCCTGATCGCCGCTGTCGTGCTCGGGTCAGGTCTGGTCGGGGTCTGGTTGGCCTATTTCTCAACTGTCTTCGCGGCCGACCGGGTCGAGGTCTCCGGCACGGACGACCCGGCCCTCCGGGAACGAGTCGTGGCGGCCGCCGCCGTGCCACTGGGGCAGGCCTTGCTCCGGCTCGACGTCGCCGCCATCGGCCAGCGCGTGGCCGAGTTGCCGGCCGTCGCCGCGGTCGAGGTCGAGCGCCACCTCGACGGCGTGGTCGAGCTGGCCCTGACCTTGCGCAGTCCGGCCTATGTCTTGCTCAGCCACGGCAGCTACGTCCTAGTCGACGCCAGCGGTCGCGACTATCAGACCGTGGCCGCTCCACCGGTCGGCCTGGTCCAGGCGACCCTGGCCGAGACCACTCCGCGGTCTTTGCGCGACGTCGCCCAGGTCGTGGTGGCTCTGCCGGAGACGATCCGTCAACAGACCCGGTCACTCGAGTCGCAGTCGGTCGACCGCATCGAGATCCATTTGCTGTCGGGGGCCACCATCATGTGGGGATCGGCCGATCAGTCCGATCGCAAAGCCGAGGTCATAGCCGGGTTGATCAATGTTCCGGCCACCTATTATGACGTCTCCGTGCCCAGCCATCCGGCCACCCGCTGAGGCGTCGCCGTCGCAGCGCGGTTGTCTGGCCTGGCTCGGGGCCGAGTCTGAAGTAGTGGTCGAGATTCGGGGAAGTCGCTCGGGTCAACGTGGCGTCCGCTGTTCGCATCTCGTAGCCTGATGCCACCATCAGCCAGACGTGCAATTGAGGTTCGAGACGTGGCCATCGCATCGCAAAACTACCTTGCTGTTATCAAGGTTGTGGGAGTGGGTGGCGGCGGCGTCAACGCCCTCAACCGCATGATCGAGGCCGAATTGCGTGGGGTGGAGTTCATCGCCATCAACACCGACGCCCAGGCCCTGCTGATGACCGACGCCGACGTCAAGCTCGACATCGGCCGCGAGTTGACCCGGGGCTTGGGGGCGGGGGCCGATCCGGCCAAAGGCCGTCAAGCGGCGGAGGACCACGCGGCCGACATCGAAGAGGTCTTGCGGGGGTCGGACATGGTCTTCGTGACGGCCGGCGAGGGCGGCGGCACCGGCACCGGGGGAGCTCCGGTGGTGGCCCGCATCGCCCGTTCTCTGGGTGCCTTGACCATCGGCGTGGTGACCCGGCCCTTCAGTTTCGAGGGCCGTCGGCGGGCCAGCCAGGCCGAAGCCGGCATCGTGGCGCTGCGGGACGAGGTCGACACCTTGATCGTCATCCCGAATGACAAGTTGCTTGAGATGACCGACCACCAGGTCGCCATCTTGGAAGCCTTCCGGCACGCCGACCAGGTTTTGATGCAAGGCGTCTCCGGCATCTCCGACCTCATCACCACGCCTGGTCTGATCAACGTCGACTTCGCCGATGTCAGGGCCGTCATGCAAGACACCGGCTCGGCCCTGATGGGGATCGGCTCGGCCCGGGGCGACGACCGGGCCCGCGCGGCGGCCCAGCTGGCGATCTCATCGCCCTTGTTGGAGTCCAGCATCGAAGGCGCCCAGGGCGTCCTGCTGTCGATCGCCGGCGGTTCGGACCTGGGTCTGTTCGAGGTCTCGGCGGCGGCTCAACTGATCGAAGAGGCCGCCCACGACGAGGCCAACATCATCTGGGGCACGGTGATCGACGACGCCCTGGGCGACGAGGTCAGGGTCACCGTCATCGCGGCCGGTTTCGACCGTCCGGCGGTCTCGTCCGGTCCGGCCCAACCCGTCGTCCGCAGCCACGAGGGCTATCCCGTGCGTCTGGCGGCCGCCCAGCCGGCCGTCCTGAACCAGTCGTCGGAACCGGTCCTGGAATCGGAGAACTTGGGCCAGAGCCAGGCCGCCCCCCAGGTCAACGACCTCGATCTGCCTGATTTCCTCCGCTAGGAGTCGGCTGCCCCGCGACCGCCATGTTCGCCTGGATCTCTCGGCCGGACGGTCCGACCGGGTTCGGTCTGGCTTTCACGACTCGTCGCGGCGGTGTCTCCCGGCCGCCCTTCGACAGTCTCAACTTGGGCAATTCGAGTCATGACGACCCGGCGGCGGTGGCCCAGAACCTGGAGCGGCTGCGGCGTCGGCTCGGCCTCGACCATCTGGTCGGAGTGGCGCAGCGGCACGGCCGAACGGTCTGGTCGCCCGACCGGGTGGACTTGACCGGACCGGTCCTAGCGGCCGGGGCCGAGGCCGACGCCTTGATCACCGATCGGGTTGGGACCGGCCTGTTGATCCGGGTGGCGGACTGTTTGCCGGTCTTGTTGGCCGACCGCCGCGCCCGACTGGTGGCGGCCGCCCACGCCGGCCGGGTCGGTTTGCTGGCGGGCGTCTTGGAACAGACCGTGGCGGCTTTGCGGGAGCGGGGGGCGGACGAATTGGAGGCTTGGATCGGCCCCCACGTCTGCGCTGATTGTTACGAGGTGCCCCTGGCCATGGCCGAGGCGGCCTGGGCCCGACTGCCCGCCACTCGGGCCCGTTCGGCCGCCGGCGCCCCGGTCATCGATCTGGGGGCGGGGGCTGAGGCCGTTCTGACCGGTCTAGGCTGTCGGGTCCAACGTCAGGATCCCTGCACGGCCGAGGACGGGGAACTGTTCTCGTATCGTCGCGACGGTGTGGCCTCCGGCCGTCAAGGCGGCGTGGTCTGGCTGGCCGGGGCCGGCCAATCGGTTTGACTCGGGCGTGTGCGAGGGCTGATGGGGTGGCCCGGCCGCTAGCCTGAGGACGATATCACGCCTAAGGAGGAACGATGGGCGACAACTTGAGGCGAGCGCTGGCTTGGGCCGGTCTAGTCGATTCCGGCCATCGGGACGACGACTTCGCCGACGAAGAGTTGACCGGTGATTTCGAGCCGACCGACCGGGTCGAACCCGAGCCCTCCGCGAGAGCCAAATCGGGCGTCGTGACCCCGCTCGATCCGCGTCGTCTGCGGCCGGTGGCCCGCGAGGCCGCTTTGGAGGAGATCTTCCACGCCCACCCTCGTTCCTACAACGCCGACGCCCCCCGCATCGGGGAGTGCTTCAAGGACGGGGTGCCGGTCATCATCAACTTGGTCGAGATGGACCCGGCCGAGGCCACCCGCTTGGTCGACTTCGTCGGGGGGCTGAAATTCGCCCTCAGCGGGTCGCTGGAGAAGATCACGCCCGGCGTCTTCATGCTCCTGCCGCACAATGTCAAGGTGACCGACCAAGACAAGGAACGTATCGCTGGCGGTTTCTTCGCCCACGCCTGATCGGGCCTGATCGCCGTCGGACCGAGTTGAGTTAGGCTGGATCGATGCTGTTGGTGGGCACACTGATCGGTTGGGCTTTGACGCTCTACGAATGGGTTTTGATCGCCCGGGTGGTGCTGTCCTGGGTCCAGGTGGTCAACCGTCAGTGGACGCCCCGAGGAGCCCTGCTGGTCCTGAGCGAGGTCGTGTACACCTTGACGGACCCGCCGGTCAAAGTGGTTCGGCGGCTGGTCAAACCAGTCCGTATTGGGAATATGGCTTTGGATTTGTCGGTCGTCGTGATCTTCGTGCTGATAGTCCTCGTCATGCAGATCAACCGGGTCGTCTTCTTCAGCTGAGTCTGGCTGGAGGGCCGATCGGACGGGGATCGGCCGTTCTGGGCCGCTGACACACTGTCAAGCTTTGATCGAGGCTCGGCGGGGCACGTTGAGTCTTGACTTGGCGCTGGGGTAACCTGACGTTAATTGTCATTCTCAAGGATTCGGTTTGCTCGACATGGCGGATCCGCGACAGCCGGTGAGGTGCAAACGCGCATGACCATGACTCTGGATGAGGTGCGGAAGACCCGCTTCCACATCGCGCGCCGTAATGGCTACGAGGTCACGGACGTCGATATTTTCGTCGACAAGGTCGAGGCGACCGTCGCCGCCTTGACAGAACAAAATGATAGTTTGCATCGCCAGGTGGGCGAGGCCAATGACCGGGCTTCGACAGCCAACCCAGAGGAGACGGAGCAGCTGCGAGCTGAGGTCGGTCGTCTGACGGTGGAGTCGAACGACCTGCGTCAAGAGGTCTTCCGGCTGCAGTCCGAACTCAATCAGGCGCGCACCGAGTTGACCACGGCCAACGCCGAGATGGTCCAGGCCCGTAACGAGCTGGCCAACGTCCAGGCCGAGTTGAACGCCACCCGGGCGCAGCTGCAGGCCCAGATGCAGAGCCAGCCAGTCAACGACCAGGGTCTCTTGGACGAGTTGGCCCGCTTGCGGCAAGAGCTGGCCCAGCGTCAGTCCGTGCCGATGTACGACCCCACCGTCCAGCGCGAGATCATGCAGTTGACCGGTGAGAACACCCACTTGCGGCAAGAGATCGAGCGCATGTTGGCCCAAGAGAGCCAGCAGCAGTTCGGTTATAGCCAAACCCCCGCCTCCTTGGTGGTGACGACCTCGCCCGAGGCCAGCGCCGCCGTCGTCCGACTGGTCCAGCTGGCCACCGAGCAGGCCGAGAACCTGGTCACCGAGGCCTCGCGCGAGGCCAGTCGGCGCAGCCAGCAGATCGACATGGAGATCCAGCGGGCCAAGCAAGAGGCGGACGAGTACATCATGCGGGTCAAGGCCGAGGCCAAGATCGCCGGTGACGATCTGACCCGGCGTTCGACCGAGGAGGCCCAGCAGCGCATGGAGCAGGCCAATCATCAGGCCCGCGCCCTCACCGCCGAGGCCCAGTCCCGGGCTGATCGGATCGACTCGGAGGCTCGGGTCAACGCCGAGCGCCTGGTCCAAGAGGCTCAGAGCCGGGCCACCATGATCGACGCCGAGGCCGCCGCCCGCCGGGCCGAACTGTTCCGGGCTCTGGAGTCGGAGCGGGACGACCTCATGACCAAGGTGGAGAAGCTGCGCAACTACGAAGCTAGCTTCCGTCAGACCATGACGGCCTATCTGCAGAGTCAGATCGAGCGCTTGGAGACCTACCAGTTCCGTCCCGACACCACGCCGGAGCTGCTGCAGGTGCCGGTGGCCCGGCCGGCCAGCGAGTGGGCCAGCGAGCAGCCGGTCGGTCCGACGCCGCGGCTGGACGCTCTGTTGCGGGACTTCTCGACCCGCTGATCGGCCGATCCGGGCCGATGTCGGCCGTCGAAGCGGCGCGCCCAGGGCGGCCTGTGGTATTTTCATGCAGCGTTCCGACGTCGGTTCAGGGCCACCCTGGTGGGGTGGATGGCCTGGGGGCAGGAGTCAGGCCCGGCCCGCCGACGATGTACCGAGGAGGCCCAGATGGCAGGTTCTTACATGGTGATTTCTGAGACCGACGGCAGTCCAGCGGAGGGCGGGGCCACCATTCCGGTCGGCCCCGGCGAAGAGCCTTGGACGGCGGAGGAGTTGGCCGAGGTGCGGGCCGAGCTGCAAGGCGAGGTGGCTCGCATGGAGCGCAAATTGACCGTGGCCGAAGCTAGTTTGCACGCCCTCTTGGCCGAGGGGGCGGACGCCGCTGGGCGGGACCCGGCCGATGTCGGCTCCTCTAACTTCGAACGCGATCAAGGCATGTCCTTGGCGGCCAACGCCCGCGAGATGCTGGAGCAGGGTCAACTGGCTCTGCGCTTGTTCGACGAAGGGCACTACGGCGTCTGCGAGATCTGTGGCCAGCCCATCGGCAAGGCCCGCTTGCAAGCCTTCCCCCGCGCCACCATGTGCGTGTCCTGCAAGCAACGCTCGGAGCGTCGCTGAGGTGTCATTGGGCCAGCGCCGGATCAGTCGTGGCCATGCCCTCGGTTCGATCGGTCTGATCGGGGCCGCTGGGGTGGCGCTGGATCAGGCGGCCAAGGCCATGGCCGTGGCCTGGCTCGATCCGGACCGCCCGGTCGACTTGGTGGGGGATTGGCTGCAGCTCCGGCTACTGCGTAATCCAGGGGCGGCCTTCGGTCGCGGGGCCGACTGGACGGTCGGCTTCGCCATCTTGGCCCTGGCTGTGTTGGTGGCCGGTCTGATCTGGGCCGCCCGGCGGGTCCGCTGTCGTTCCTGGGCCTGGTTGGCCGGTTTGGCCGCCGGCGGCGTGGCCGGCAATCTGATCGACCGCTTGGTCCGCCCACCCGGTTTCCTGCGCGGCCATGTCATCGACTTCCTCTCCCTCAAGCATTTCGCCGTCTTCAACCTGGCCGACGTCGGTCTGACCGTGGCGGCGGCCGTCTTGATCGTTCTCATCCTGACCGGACGGACCGATCCGGCTGGGAGCGAGCCGACGGGGGCCGAACCCAGCGCCGCCGACGCGGTCGGGGCGGACCAGGCTGAGACCGCTGCGGTCGCAGAGGAACGGTCCGGGGCCGATCCGGCTGGGACTGACTCGGCTGGGCTGGATTCCGACGGGGCCGACCCGGTCGGAACTGGGCGGACGGCGGCCGATCCAGTCGGTCGGCCAGGGGAGGCGGACTCGTGACCGTCGCCCTGGTGCCAGACGGTCTGGCCGGCGAGCGGATCGACCTGGCGGCCAGCCGGATGACCGGTCTGAGCCGGTCCCGGGTCGATCAGTTGGCGGCCGCGGGCGGTCTGGTGCTGAACGGGCAGCCGGTGGCCAAGTCGCACCGGGTCCAGGCCGGCGACCTTTTGGAAGTGGTGGAGGATAAGCCGGCTCGCCGCTTGGAAGTCCAGGCCCGATCGGTGGCTGGACTGGGCTTGGTCTACCAGGACGCCGATCTAGTGGTGGTGGACAAACCGGCCGGGGTGGCGGCCCATCCCTCTTTGGGTTGGGACGGCCCCAGCGTGGTCGAGCACTTGGCGGCGGCCGGCATCGGCGTCTCCACCTCCGGGGCGCCGGAACGCGAAGGCATCGTGCAGCGGCTCGACGTCGGCACCTCGGGGCTGATGGTGGTGGCCCGCTCGGAGTTCGCCTACTCGGCCTTGAAAGCGGCCTTCCGGCAGCGGCGGGTGCGCAAGATCTACCAAGCCGTGGCCCAGGGCTACCCCGACCCTTCGACCGGCACCATCGACGCCGCCATCGGCCACCATCGGGGACCGGAGTGGAAGATGGCCGTCAGCCGGTCCGGCCGGCCGGCCGTCACCCACTACCGCACCTTGGCCGCCGGCCGCGGGGCCAGCTTGCTGGAGATCGAGTTGGAGACCGGCCGGACCCATCAGATCCGGGTCCACCTGTCGGCCATCCACCACCCTTGCCTGGGCGACCTGGTCTACGGCGCCGACCCGGCCTTGGCCGCCCGTCTGGAGCTGCGCCGCCAGTGGCTGCACGCCGTCGAGTTGGCCTTCCCCCACCCCCGTAGCCATGAGCAGGTCACTTTCCACTCCGAGCCAGCCCCAGACTTGGCGGCGGCTTGGGCCGTTCTGCGGGCGGACTAGTGGGCGGTCGCCCCTAAACCTGTGGACTCGCGGCGCCAGACGCGACGCTGGCCGCGTTGTCGTCGGTCGACGATGGCCCACTAGTCTGAAGGCATGCGTCGCGCCAAAATTGTTTGCACCTTAGGGCCGGCCGTCGACGGGGTCGACGAGTTGATCCGCTTGATCGAGGCCGGTATGGACGTGGCTCGCTTGAACCTGAGCCACGGCGACCACGACGAGCACGGCCGTCGGCTGGACGACGTCCGTCAGGCCGCCCGCGCCACGGGCAAGCCGGTCATGGTCCTAGCCGATCTGCAGGGGCCCAAGATCCGGCTGGGCCGTTTCGCCCAGGGTCCGGTCGAGCTACGGGCCGGGGACCGGTTCGTCATCACGACCGAGCCGGTCCTGGGCACGGCCGAGCGGGCTTCGACCACCTTCCAAGGCCTGCCCGGCGACGTCAAGGCGGGAGACTCCATCCTGATCGACGACGGCCGGATCGAACTGCTGGCCCGTCGGGTCGAAGGCTCCGAAGTCATCACCGAGGTCGTGACCGGTGGACAGGTGTCCGACCACAAGGGCATCAACCTGCCCGGCGTGGCGGTCTCGGTGCCGGCCCTGACGGACAAGGACGCCGACGACCTGCGCTGGGCCTTGGACCGGGGCGTCGACATGGTGGCCCTGTCCTTCGTGCGCGACGCCGCCGACATCGAGCCGGTCCACGCCATCATGGATCAGGTCGGCCTGCGCCTGCCGGTGGTGGCCAAGATCGAGAAGCCGCAGGCGGTGCAGAAACTGGACGCCATCATCGACGCCTTCGACGCCTTCATGGTGGCGCGCGGCGACCTCGGCGTCGAATTGCCCTTCGAGCAGGTGCCACTGGTGCAGAAACGGATCATCCAGGCCGCTCGGACCTGGGCCAAGCCGGTGGTGGTGGCGACCCAGATGCTGGAGTCGATGATCGCCGCCCCCCTCCCGACTAGGGCCGAGGCCTCCGACGTGGCCAACGCCGTGATGGACGGGGCCGACGCCGTCATGCTGTCGGGAGAGACCAGCGTCGGGGCTTATCCGGTCGAGGCGGTGGCCGCCATGGAACGCATCGTCGGGGCGGTCGAGCAGGACGGCCTGTCCCAGATCGCCGCCATCGATTGGGATCCCCGCACCACCTCCGGGGTGGTGGCCTGGGGCGCGGCTGAGATCGCCCAACGCTTGGCGGTGCCCTACATCGTGGCCTTCTCCAAGACGGGCGACACGGCCCGCCGGATCGCCCGTCTGCGCACCGAGATCCCGGTCCTATGTTTCACGCCCAGCCAGCGCGTCCGGCGCCAACTCAGCCTGGTCTGGGGGCTGAGGACCTTCATCTCGCAGACCTACGAGTTGGAGCCGATGCTGGACGAGATGGACCAGACCCTGATCAGCCAGGGCGTGGTCGAGCCGGGCCAGCGCGTGGTGGTGCTCTACGGCTTGCCCTTGGGCATCACCGGCAAGACCAACACGGTTTACGTCCACCGGGTCCAGCGGCCCTACTGAGCGGCGCCCGTCGCTTCTCGGTCGACGACGCCAGGTGGACGCCCACCGAGCCGGGCGCTGACGGCCCGGTGGGCGCTGGTTCATGTAGGCTCCCTCCAGCGCCACCTCCGAGTCGAGGAGATCGATCATGTCGAGCCCTGAGCCGTTGTCTTCCGCCCAGGAACTGAAGTCCAAGCTGCGGAAGAACACCTTGACGCTGCTGGTCTGCCCGGCCCTGCTGGTGCTGATGGTCTTGATCATGGTCTGGACCAATCGCCTCTGGTACGGCATCGGCATCGCCGCCTTCATCTTCTTCGTCGGCGCCATGCGGCAGCGCCAGTCGATCAAGCAACACCTGGAGCGGGCCCGTCAAATGGAGGCCTATCAAGCGGGGCCAGCGGTCGCCTACCCGCCCCAGATGGTTCCTGGGCCCTACACTCAACCGCAGCCGGGCGGGTATTTCGGCCCTCCAGGGCAGCCCGGCCCCAACGGCGCTTACCCGCCGCCGGTCCAGCCCGGCCCGTACGGCGGTTACGTTCCGGCTCAGCCCGGTCCCAACGCTGGTTACGCCCAGCCGCCGGCCCAGCCCGGTCCGTACGGTGGTTACGCCCCGGCTCAGCCCGCTCCCAACGCTGGTTATGCCCCGGTTCAGCCCGCCGCCCCCGGCTCGTATCAGCCCGCTCCGGCCGCCCCGCCGGCGCCGCCATCGCCCTGGTCCGCGCCCCCACCTCCGGTCGGCCCAGCGCAGTCCTAAGAGTGGCTCCCGCGCCGCCTTTCTAGCCTTTATGGCCTCGCCTTTCATTGAGTCGGTCGAAAAAGAGCCGCTAGCTTGCGTATCTTCAGGCGCAGTGACTTAATTGGGGCAGGGTCGGTGAGAGTGCTCCAATTTGGGTGCTGCCCCGTCGCCTCTCAGTCTCCGGAGGTGCCTAATGGTGGGCCAAGATTCAACCCGTGGAATGTCTGTCGCCAGCCGGTCGCGGCGACGGCGTGCGGTCGTCGGGCGCTGCAAGGCCATCGCGATCGGGCTGGCCTGTCTGGTCGGCCTGAGCGGGGCCGGTAACTTCATCCTCCCCGCCACCGCCTTGACCCCGGCGCCGTCGACGCTGACGGTGAGCGTGGCGGAGAGCCCTTGGGGGACGACGGCTTTGGCGCGAGCTGTGGTCATGGACGTCTTCGGAGACACTATGCCCGGCGTGCCGGTGACCTTCTCGGTCGACGAGCTGGGCTGGATCGGCGGGTCAGGATCGCCTGGTGCGCCGTCGGTGGTGCTGAAGACCGACTCGAATGGCCAGGCGACGGTGACTGTGAAGGGCCGTGACAGCTGTCTGTGGCGGGACGTCACGGTGCGGGCGACGGTCGAGGTGAACGGCGCCCAGGTCGACTTGGCCGGTTCGCCGGCGCTGGTGTCCGTCTTCCAGCAGGAGATCTCCTGCGGCCCCTTCGAGGCTTTGATGTCGGTGACGCCCACTGGCGGCGGGTCGCAGGCGGTGGCGGATGGCGCGGATTCGTTGACGGTCGTGATGAGGCTGACTGACTTCTGGAATCAGCCTTTGACGGGCTCCGCCTCGGAGATCCAGCTGTCGGCGCTGGGCGCCGACGGGCAGCCGACGGACGCGCTGACGGTCCATCCGACGACTGAGTTGGGCGGCGGGTTGTATTCGATTTCGATCACCGCCGTCCGGCCGGGGGATTACTTCCTCAGCTACACCGAGGGCGGCGACATGCTCACCCTCCATCCGATCGCCTTCGCGCCCGCCACGGTGGCGGCGCCGGTGGTAGTCCATCCACTCGAGGGCATGTACGTCGCTTCCGGGTCTCCCGAGGTCAGGGGAACGGCCGCGCCCGGTTTGAGCGTGACCGTGAGGAATCAGTATCAGTCCGGCTCGGTGGTCTGCGCTGCGACGGTTGACTCGGCGGGCGATTGGGAGTGCGTGCCGACGGCGCCGTTGGCGGAGGGCGACCAGGCCGTCTCGGTGACGGTGACCGATTCGGCGGGTAATGTCTCTCCCCCGGCGCGGGTCGAGTTCACGGTCGACATCACGCCGCCGGACGCCCCGGTCATAGAGCATCCGAATGAGCAGGTCCAGGTCGCTGGCGTCTGGGTCGTCGATGGTAGCGCCGAGCCTGGCGCCACCATCGAGTTGACCGATGGCGCCGGCGATCCGATCCCCGGTTGCGCCGTCGGTTCGGTGGTGGCGGCGGCGGACGGGGCCTGGTCGTGCCAGCTCAGTCAACCTTTGGCCGACGGCGGTCGGGTGATGGCGCGGGCGCGGGACGCGGCCGGCCATTGGTCGGCGGCGACGGTGGTGACGGTGCGGGTGGCCGCCGGCGGCGCCCCATTGCCGCAGGCCGGTAGCGACACGAGTGTCTTCTCCTTGCTCACGGCGGCCTTGGCGGCAGGCGGCGGCGTCCTCGTCTTGGCGGCCTGTAAGCGCCGTCGGGACGAGGAGGAGTTCTTGGCTCGAGCCGCCCGGGCTTGGACCGTCCGCTAGCGCAGCCTGGCGCAACGGGCGCAGCACTTCCGCTGATCCGTGGAGGCTGATCCGTCTTGCCCATCCGATGTCAGGAGCGACGGATAGACTTTCTGTTGGCTGATGCGCGTTGGAGGGAAGGCCCGACATGGCTGTGGTGGTTTCGAGAAGTTCTCGGTTCGAGCAAACGATCCCGTACCAAACGCCTGGGTCGCTAGCCGATCTGCGCGGCCCGTCGACTGGCCGCGTGCGAGTGCGTCCGCGCATCGATACGAGTCTCGACCCGGTTTATGACGTGTCTGACCCTGGTGATCGGTGGGGTCTGTACAGCGCTGTGGTTCGGTCCGGGTTGCGGCGCGAGCAGGAAACGATCTTGAACAGGGACTTGCTGCTGGCTGGGTGGGCGGACCTGAATCTGCCTGTTAGGTGTCGCGCGATCTGGGAGTCGGTGTTTCCAGAACTGGCTGAGGTGTCGCGGCGGAAGGTGTCGTAGGTGTTGCCGTTCCATCGACGTCTGGCGGAGACGGGTCTGGCGGCTGTCGCTGAGTTCGGCTTCGCGCTGGCGGGCGGGTATGCGATTTCTGTGAACGGCATGGGCGACCGACCATCCAATGACGTGGACATGTTCACCAACCTGCCCGATCCGGGCCGGTTCGCGGTGGCTGTCGACCGTCTGATGGAGGCCTACACTGTCGCCGGTCTTCAGGTTGAGTCGGACGTGAGGGGACCGACCTTCGCGGACTTGCACGTGACCGATCCGGTTTCTGGTGAGTCCGCCAGCGTGCAGCTCGGGCTGGATTGGCGGGCCTACCCTCCGGCGGAACTGGAGATCGGTCCGGTGCTCGATCAGCAGGACGCGGTGGGCGGGAAGATGTCCGCGCTCTGGTCGCGAGGGGAGGCCCGCGACTACATCGACATCGACACGGTTGTGGAATCGGGCCGGTTCAGTCGTGACGAGGTGATCGTGATCGCGGACCGTGTGGAGTCGCGACCGGTGGAACGCCGGATGTTGGCGGAGCGGTTCCGAGAGGCTGGTCGGCACAGCGAGCGTGTCTACGCCGCTTACGGGGTCGATCCTAAGCGGCGGTCCCGGATCATCACTAGTTTCGCCGCGTGGGCGGATGAGATCGATCCCGGGCCGACTGAGGAGGGGAGCCTGGCCGCCAGCCAGACTCAATCGTCTGTGCTCATGACCTGACGGAGTTCAAAACTCTGTCAGGTCTTTCGACAGATTCAATCGCCTCGGTCGAGGAAGTGAGCTTCCTCTCTGCTCGACTCAATCGTCTGTGTGTACCCCCCCAAGGGTAGCCTCTTCAAACCTTTCCCTCCGTGCCTTGGCCTTGCATAGGCACTGGTCAGATGGTGGTTCGGAGTGGATGAGGGACGGTTCTGAGGTCGGGTTCTAGAACCCCAGAGGGGCCGCAGGCCGAGCCATAAAAGGCAGGCCGCTGTCAGCTAGCCCGTCCGGCGGGGGCTCCCTTCAGTTTCGAGGCGCCGCCAGCCGGTGGCTCAATCCGGACAAGACGGCCCCTATCGCGAGCAGGAGTAGCGACAGCCCCAGAGGAATCCCTGAATTCAACCCTGTGGCCGGAAGGCTGCCGCCCGGGCCAGGACCGGTGGCGGACGGCGCCGTCACCTGGATCGAAGCCTCTCCCGTGGACCCTCCGACAGCGTCGCTGATCCGCACGGTCACCGTGTATTCGCCGGGCCAGGCGAAGGAGTGCTGAAGCACGAAGGCCTTCCCGTCCAAGGTCAGCTCCTCAGCCCCGGAGCCGTCGCCGTAGATCACCAGGCCCGTCCAGGTGTCCGTGCCCGGATCGGCGAAGGAGCCCTCGAGTGTGAACGCGCCGTCGACCGCCACCACCGCGTCGCCGCCGATCACCACTACCGGCGCCACGTTGCTGACTGACACATCCACAACGCCGGTTGCGACCAGGCCAGCGCTGTCCGTCACCTGCAAGCCGACGCGGTACGTGCCCGCCAGAGGCAGACTCAACCTGGCCTCCACCTGGTCGCCGTCGTCGTAGACCCCGTCGCCCGTCAAGTCCCAGGCGAACGAGAGCGCGCCGCCCGCGGGATCGAACGATTCGCTCCCGTCGAGCGTCACCTGGCCGCCTTCGACCGCGCCCCCGATGGCGCCGGAGACAGTGGGGACGCCATCGACCGAAATCACAGCCTGTAGCTGGTCGGGGCCGTATTGGATCGTCACAGCGCTGTCAGCGGGCCGGGTGGTGGTGGCCGGGGCGTTCGGCGCGACCGCGGGCAGGTCCGGCCCCAGCGCCCTATAACCGGGGACCACTGGGTTCGGAACGGCCGCCAAACCAGTGCCGTTCGCGTAGGTGGTGACGCCGGTGACCTGATCCGTGCGGGCTTCGAAGTCCTGGCTCTGCACCACTGCGGGCGGGGTCGCAGCGCCAGCCCCCGCATAAGTGATGGTGCGCGTCTGAGTCACGCTCGACACCGTCGAAGCGTGCGCCAGGTGAACCACTATCTGCTGTACCGTGGAGTTGTTGTCGTCGTAGAGGGTGACGTTGTCAATCGAGGAGACGACGTATCCCGCCGGAGCCAACCCGGCGGCATCGTCCCAGCTGAAACTTATCTCCGTCAGTGGCTCGCCGGTCAGCTCGGCGGCGGCGGGATCGACCGGGGCGACCTCCGCGCCGGAGCTGTCGTCGTCGACCAGGGTGACGTGCGCCTGGCCGGGCGCGAGCTCCGCGACCGAGAAGACCCGCTCCTCGTACGACATGGTCAGCGACTGGTCGGGCGCGAGCGTGCGGTCGAGCACCAGGAACGCCACCGAGGAATCGACATCCGACACGATCACATCCCCGGCCGCGAAGTCGCTCACGTCGGCGAAGGCGCCGAAGCTGCCCGGATGGTATATCCACGCGCCCGCCACCATCGCGTCACCGCCGGTCAGGGCGAGATAGAGACGGAAGCTGGTGTTCTGCAGGTAGAGGGCGTTCGTGGCGCTCTTGATCAGCGGAACATTATCGTTCCCGTCCAGGGCGGTGTCCAGCCAGGCCCCAAAGGTCAGACCCGTGACCGGCACGCTCCCCACGTTCGTCAAGGTGATGTCATGTACGACCCGCCCGTCCGCCGTCGCCCGCAGCACGTCGCTCAGCTTCAGGTACGAGTCCGCGCTCTGCCTGTCCTCGCACTCCCGCGCCGCCACAGGCGTTCCCTGCCAGGCGCCTATGTAATATGGCCTGCCGGTGTCGCAGCGGAACCCCTTCAAGCCGCTGCTGGTCGCCAGCACGAAACTGCTGGTATGCGCGTTCCCGCCGTTGTACGAGTAGGTGTGCGAGTCGCCGTCCCGTTCGTTCGTGATGACGTTGGCGAACAGGGGATTGGCGTCCCAGCTGAAGCTTGATCCCATCCAAGGGACGCGGACGTCCAGCCGGTAGGGCACATCGTTGCGGACGAACTGATCCGTGATCAGAGCGTCGCCGGTGCTGGGCGTGAGGGCGGTCCATGCCGGGCCGGAGAAGTCCACCGCCCCGTTCGCGGTCCGGGGCAGTTCCGCCAGATCCGGCGGCGCCGCTGTGGCGC
This sequence comes from Propionibacteriaceae bacterium, assembly GCA_031265875.1. GTDB lineage: Bacteria > Actinomycetota > Actinomycetes > Propionibacteriales > Propionibacteriaceae > WQYJ01. Next base: position 13,510 of record JAISCA010000026.1, on the reverse strand, counting down.
CGAAGCCCCATGACAATGACAGGGCTACGGTCAGGGCCGCGACCGCGCCGAGGCAAATCGCCTGCTTGGCCTTCGCCTTCGACTTCGCGGCCCGGTCCGCGCGGGCCCGCTGGCTCGGGTGGCGCTGGTCGGCTGGGGTGTCGAAGGAGTTGGCAGGGGAGTTCACGGGCAGGGTCGAGCGCTGTTCGCCCAGGTGGTGTGACATGGACCTACAACTATCCGATTCGCGCGCGCCCGCGACAGTCCAGGTTCGCCTTCCAGGGGTCTAGGTCATCGCCAAGGTCCGCCATCCCGCTCAAGAAGCGCGAGGCGCTTCAAAGTCGAATGCCCGCGAAACAGTGGCGAGCGAAAAAGCAAAAAGTGAACCGCACTCTTCGATGGCGTGGACACTTCGCCACTCTCCTAACGGATCAGTGTGTCTACAGAAAGCATGACACCCCACCCAGGGCCGGGTCAGCCGGGGCCTTGCGCCCGGGGGGTAAATCGGCTATTTATGATAGATGTCTTAGGTGGTCCGAGGAGCGTGCAGTGGCTGAGGTTGGGATTAGGGATGTCGCTGCCTACGTTGGGGTCTCGATAGCGACGGTGTCGAACGCGTTGCACCGCCCGTACCGGGTCTCGAAGGAGACTGTCGCTCGGGTCATGCAGGCGATCGATGAGCTTGGGTACGTGCCGAATGTGGCTGCCCGGCAGCTTCGAGCCGGCCGCTCGGGCGTACTGGGCATGGCGGTGCACAACCTCGTCAACCCGTTCTTCTCGCAGGTTGTACTAGGCGTCGAGGAGGTTGCCGAGCGGTCCGGTTACTCTCTCATTGTTGGGAACAGCTACGCCTCACGGGAGCGTGAAGTGCGCTATCTGGAGTTGTTCGAGCGGCTCAGACTCGACGGCATCCTGATCGCACCCGTTGGAGACGACCTTTCGGGACTCGACCTGTTCTCCCGTCGCCGGCCACCGGTCGTGCTGGTAGACCAGGAAGATCCAACGGGCGTCTATCCCTCGGTGTCCTTGGACGATGTGCATGGTGGTGGCCTGGCGGCCCAGCACCTGCTGGCCGCAGGCGCCCGGCACATCGCTTTCGTGGGAGGCCCGCTGCAGGTCGCCCAGATCCGTGACCGACTCGCCGGGTGTCGACAGGTGGTTGAGGCGGCCGGCGCCCGTTTCACCGAGATCCTGACGCCTCCGCTGACGGTGAGGTCAGGACGGGAGGTCGGCGACCGGCTTGCCGGGATGGCGGAGGCTGATCGGCCGGACGGGGTCTTCGTCCCTAACGACGAGGCGGCGCTGGGCGTGTTGCAGAGCCTCATCAGCAGGCGCATCTCGGTGCCGGGTGAGATTGCGATCGTCGGCTATGACGACATCGACTTCGCGGCGGCGGCGATCGTTCCGCTGACGTCGGTTCGGCAACCTGCTTACGAAATGGGCGCGCGGGCCGCGGAGATGGTGTTGCAGGCGCTGTCCGGCGAGGCCGAGCGGCTGACGTCGGTTCGCTTCGAGCCCGAGTTGGTCGCGCGGCGGTCCACCCACGAGCTGGCCGCGGCGCCGCGCTGACCGCGCCGCCCGATCTCCGTTCACCCGTTGACAGTCGGGAAGCCTCCTGTTAATCTCGGCTAAACGTTTTATGTAAAACGTTTAGCCGCTAGCGGAGGAGCTGTCCGACGGTGACCGCACCTCCGAGGCGTCCGGTCGATGTCGACTGTTTCGCCGCCAGCGGGGCACGCTCAATCGCTGAAAGGAAGCACATGACGCGGTCCAAGATCGCAGTGGCTGCCGGGCTCGTCGCCTTCGGGTTGGCAGCCTGTTCATCGCCCGCACAGAACCCGACCACGAGTCCGACCGCCAATGAGTCCACTGAGCCGCTGACTCTCACATTCCAGTCCTGGGTGCCGAACATCGACAGGGCGGTCGACCTGTTCAACGAGGCACACCCGAACATCCACGTCAACCTGGAGACGATCACTGCGGGGCCCGACGGCGGCTACGCCAAGATGTTCTCCGCGGTCCAGGCGGGCAACGCAGCCGATGTCGCCCAGGTTGGGTACGACTGGCTGCCTGACTTCGTCCGGAACGGCGCGGCGGAGGACATCACAGCGGGCTTCCAGTCCTCGGCCAGCCTGTTCCAGCAGTGGGGCGTCGACGCGATGACCTTTGGCGGTGCGGTGTACGGCGTCCCGCAGGCATCGAGCCCGCTGGGCCTCTACTACCGCTCGGACATCTTCGAGGGCCTCGGAATCGAGACGCCCCAGACCTGGGACGAGTTCTACCAGGCTGCCAAGGCGGTCCACGCCTCCGACCCGAATCGCTACATCGCGGCGTTCGCGTACAACCAGACCCCCTGGCTGCTGGGCCTGAGCGAGCAGGCCGGGGCGGTGTGGTTCGAGCCCGAGAACGATGCCTGGAAAGTAAGCGTCAACGACCCTGAGACCAAGAAAATGGCCGAGTTCTGGCAGAAGTTGATCGACGAGGATCTCGTGAAGATCGAGGCCGACATGTCGAACGAGTGGTACGCCGATATCCAGAACGGCAATGTGCTCTCCTGGATCTGTGGATCCTGGGGTGACGCCATCATCCGCGGCAATGCGCCGGCCACCTCCGGGAAGTGGGCCGTGAGCTACCTCCCGCAGTGGACCGCTGGCGCAAAGGACACTGGCACCTGGGCTGGCGGCTCCGCGAACGTCGTCCTGAAGGGTACCAAGCACCTGAAGGAAGCGATCGAGTTCGCGATCTGGCTGAACTCCAACCCCGAATCGGTTTCGACCCTCGTCTCGATCGGTGCGGGCTGGCCCGCTCTGGCTGACACGACGCAGATCCCGTCCCTCCAGGACGATCCTACTGTGTTCGCGTTCTACGGCGGCCAGAACATCTGGGACGTGTTCGCCGAGTCCGACAAGAACGTTGCCAGTCGCTGGAAGTGGCCGCCCTTGGTGTCGAGCCTCTATACCTCGGTCACCGACAACGTGAAGGCGTCGATCAACAACAAGACTCCTCTCACGCAGGCGTTCGACGCCGCCCAGGCCGCGATGGTCGCGGCGATGAGGGACGCCGGGATCTCCGTCGTCGAGTGATGCCCTGACCGGCGGCGGGGGTCGCCCATGCGCCCTCGCCGCCGGCTTCCACGGACAGTCGAACAACCCGAACCAAAGGAGGTGGGCCGATGACCGCGGCAGCGACGGCCATCACAGCGGACGACGTGCTGCACGGCCCGACCGACGCGCGGCGGCGAAGCAACAAGCGGATCGGCGTCGCACTGCTCTTCGTGCTGCCGTTCACTTTGATGTTCCTGGCGTTCTACGTCGCGCCGATCATCTACGCCATCGTCGACTCCACCTTCGCCATGAAGTCGAGTGGCCTCGGGTTTGGCCCTCAACAGCACGTCTTCGTGTTTCTCGACAACTACATGGCCGCGCTCTCCAGTCCGGACTTTCAAGCCGGCCTGGGTCGGCTGTTCCTGTTCTGTCTCATCGAGGTTCCTCTCATGGTTGTGACTGCTGGTGTCCTCGCTCTCCTGCTGGACACCGGCAAGACGCTGTGGCCGCGGGGCTTCCGCGTCATCTACTTCATGCCCTACGGCGTGCCGGGCGTCATCGCGACGCTGCTCTGGGGGTTTCTCTACATCCCGTCCACCAGTCCGGTCCTCCAAGGACTCTCCCGGGCCGGGATCGACCTCCAGCCACTCGACTCCGGCAATGTGCTGTTCGCGATCGCGAACATCTCGCTGTGGCTGTACGCCGGGTACAACATGATCGTCCTGACCGCAGCGCTCAACTCGATCCCGACCGAGATCTACGAGGCCGCGCGCATCGACCGGGCGGGCGAATGGGCGATGGTTTGGCGTATCAAGCTGCCGCTGATTCGGCCGTCCATCGTCCTGGTGACCCTGTTCACGATCATCGGGACGCTGCAGTTGTTCGTCGAGCCGCTCGTTCTGAGCCCACTGACCACCGCGATCAACTCCACCTTCACTCCCAACATGGCGGCGTACAACGCCGCGTTCGCCAAGAACAACTCAAGCGTCGCCGCCGCGATGGCGGTCATCGTCGCCGTGATCGCCTTCGCTATGTCGATCGGCTTCCTCAAGATCGTGAACCGGAAGGGAAGTGAGGCATGGTGAGCGCCGCAACCTCGGTCGGACGCCACAGTCCGGGCTTTCCTCGGTTTGCCCTGGCTGTCGCCCTGGTGATCGCAGCCGTGTATTTCCTGCTCCCGGTGGTGTGGGTGCTGCTCGCTTCGACCAAGAGTCCCGGCGACCTGTTCGCCACCAACGGGTTGTGGTTCTCCGACGCCCCCCAACTCGGCTACAACATCTCGCGGGTGTTCACCGAGTCTGGCGGCGCGTTCGGTGTCTGGGTCGCGAACAGCGTCCTCTACTCCGGTGTGGGGGCGCTGGTCGCGACCCTGCTAGCCACCGCTTGCGGGTACGGCATCGCCAAGTACGACTTCTTCGGAAAGGAGCAGTTGTTCTGGCTGATCCTCGCCGGCGTCCTGGTGCCGGCCACGGTGATAGCTCTGCCACTCTATTTCCTGCTCAACACCGTGAACCTCGTCGGCACCTACTGGAGCGTCCTGCTTCCCAGCATGGTCAGCCCGTTCGGCGTGTACCTAGCCCGGATCCATGCGGCGACGATCCCCGACGAGGTCATTGAGGCGGCCCGGATCGACGGCGCCGGGGAAGGCCGGATCTTCGCATCCATAGCGACGCGGATGATCGTCCCCGCCATGGTGACGATCTTCCTGTTCCAGTTCGTCACGATCTGGAACAACTACCTGTTGCCGCTGGTCATGCTCAGCGACGGGGCGAAGTTCCCGGTCACCCTCGGCCTGACGCTGTGGAACTCCCAGACCCAGCGCGACCCGTACTTCTACACCCTGGTTGTCACCGGGTCGGCGGTGTCGATGGTCGTCCTGATCGGCGTGATGATGGGCTTGCAGCGGTTCTGGAGGGCCGGAATGACGGCCGGAGCGACCAAGGGGTAGCGCGAACATGTCTACTCTTACCACGCTCGGTCCGCAGGATCTCGAGCCGCTCATCGACGGCGCAGTCGACACCGATATCGTCGACGGCGCGCTCCGAACCCACCGGCTGGCGCAGCCTTGGCGGCATCAGTTCCCATGGGGGTTCACCCATCTCGTCGAGGAGCAGGGATCCGGGGTCCGGCTTCGGTTCTCGACCACCGCGAGCCGACTCCGGCTACTCGTGCAGTCGTGGCGATCAGCCCCGGTCGGCGCGCCGGAGCCGTCCGCGCAACCGTTCGATCTGACCTGCGACGGACGGGTGGTGTCCCACGGATACGCCGATCGGCACGGGATCGTGCGGGTGGATCCCGTCAGCGGCGAGACCCGTCGGGGCAGCGCCCCGACGGAGTCCGTCACGTTCGATCTGCCGCCGGGCGGCTGCGGCGACGCGACGATCTGGCTGCCCTACGCCGAGATCACCTGGCTCCTGGGGCTCGAGGCCGACGCGCCGGTCGGACCCGTCCACCGCAGCGCCCGGCCCCGCTGGGTGCACTACGGCAGCTCCATCAGCCACGGCGCGGTCGCCGAGCGCCCATCCGCCATCTGGCCCGTGCGGGCCGCTGCTCGCGCCGGAGTCGAACTTGTGAATCTCGGGGTGTCCGGCAACGCCGTCCTCGACCCGTTCGCAGCCCGCACGATCGCCGCCGTCCCGGCGGGCGTCATCAGCCTCAAGGTGGGGATCAACATCGTCAACAACGACTGCCTGACTGCCCGGAGCTTCGGCCCTGCGCTCCATGGGTTCCTCGATGTCCTGCGCGAGGCCCACCCGACGGCGCCCATTCTGCTCATCACCGCCTTGCACTGTGGACTGGTCGAAGATCGCCCCGGACCGACCTACCTCGGCGACGATGGGCGCTTCGCGACCCATGGCGTTGGGTCGGACGTCCGTCTGGGGAAGCTCACGCTGCGGCGGACCCGCGAGTTGATCGCAGCCGTCGCGCACACCCGGGCGGATGCGAACCTGCGCGTAGTTGACGGGCTGACGCTCTTCGGGCCGGCTGACGAGGCGACCCATGCGTTGCCAGACGGCCTCCACCCCGATGGGGCCGCACATGAACTGATCGCCCAACGTTTCGCCCCGCGACTCGCTGCCGCCCTGACGTCTGCTGCCCTTGTCCCTGCCAGTTCGACTCTATGAAAGGTCTCGACTCTATGAAAGGTCCCGCCTTGATCCCGGAACACCTGCCTGATCGGCTCACCATCTGCCTGTGGGACTTCTCTTGGTACACCCAAGCCGGACCGGGACAGCCCTACTCCGATCTGGGGGTGGCGCTGGACGAGACGGCGGCCCGGGGGTACAACACGATCCGGATATGCGCAGCACCGCTGTTGCTGTTCGGCGGTCTCGGACTGGATGACCTCGCGACGGCGCTCGCCGTCGAGGGTCTCGGCGCAACCCCGGGCGGTGGCTACTTCGGGCGCCGAACCCGCTGGTACAACACTGCGGGCGGCTTCCAGGTCCCGGTCCGCGAACGGCTCTTCGAGTTGCTGGCGGGCGCGCGCGAGCGGGGCCTGTCGGTGATCCTGTCCACTTGGGAGTACCAGCAGTCCACGGCTTTCGCGGCCGACCGGCGATGGTTCGACGCCATCGAGACCGTCCCGATCACGGCCCGGTTCGAGGCCCTGGCCGCCGCCTTCGACCTGATGCTGAACGAGATCCACCTGGCGGGGCTCGACGACGTGGTCGCCTTCGTCGAACTCCACAACGAGGTCGACTTCTCGCGCGTCCCCGGTCTCGGCGCCGAAGCGGTGGACGCGGTCGGGACGCTGCGCGCGGCGCATCCCGGCCAGCAGGTGACGGTCAGCCTGGGCAAGCCACCGCACGTGGCGATGCACACGGTGCCCGCCGGCCTCGATGTGGGCCAGTTCCACGTGTACTCCTACGGCGTGCTAGACGCGCTCCAGCGCCAGGTCGAGATCAGAGAATCAGGCAGCGCCGACTTCCCCAATGCGATGCTGCACTCCCTGCAGCGGGCCGGCAGCCCGAGTGTCGCCGAGTACGGCCGCCCGGCTGACTGGAAGCTGGAGGCGACTGTCATCACCGACCAGATGCTGTACGGCTACGACACCGTCGACCCTGATCGTTGGGACGCGTGGTTGTACGAGAACTACGGCTCGTACCGTGCACTCATGTACCGCGAGGTCGCCTCCAGGGTGAAGGCTGCCGCACGCTGGGGCGCGTGGCGCGGGGTCCCGGTGGTCATCGGCGAGGGATGGGTCGGGTACACCCCGCTCGAGGCCGGCTTCGAGGAGGGTCCGGCCGGTAAGGCGCTCGCCGAGCACGGTATGCGCACCGCCCGTAGCGAGGGTGTTTGGGGTGTGGCCACCTGCTCCAACGCCGCACCCCACCACCCCATGTGGGCGGACGTCGTCTGGCAGCGGCGCGTCAACGACGAGTTCCGCGACCCCGACCCAGCGTGATGGAGTTGTGATGCGATCAAGGATCGAGTTGCCGCATCGCCCGTCCGCGCTGATGGGACGTCCCGTGGCGGCGTGGGCGCAGGACGTCGAGATCGACACCTACGCGGTGGGGGAACCGTCGGGCTACCCCGAGTTTCTGTCGGGCCGGGTGTACCAGGGGTCGTCGGGGGCGGTGTTCCCGCTCCCATTCTTCGAGCAGATCGCGCACGAGAAGTCCCCGCGGCTGTGGCAGGCCGTGCACCTGGAGAACGAGTATGTGCGGCTGATGGTGCTGCCGGAATTGGGTGGCCGGATCCACGTCGGGCAGGACCTGACGAACGGATACGACTTCTTCTACCGCAACAACGTCATCAAGCCGGCGCTGGTGGGGCTGACCGGGCCATGGGTCTCTGGTGGAGTCGAGTTCAACTGGCCGCAGCACCACCGGCCCGCGACCTTCCTCCCGACCGACTGGCACATCGAGGATGAGCCGGACGGCGCGGTCACCGTCTGGTGTTCCGACCATGACCCGCTGGCCCGCATGAAAGGTATGCACGGGCTGCGGCTGCGGCCTGCGTCCAACCTGATCGAGTTGCGGGTGCGCCTGTTCAACCGGACAGAGGACATCCAGACGTTCCTGTGGTGGACGAACGTCGCCGCCCGGGTGGGCGACGACTACCAGTCGTTCTTCCCGACCGACGTGTCGATCGTCGCTGACCACGCCAAGCGGGCCACGGCGACGTTCCCGCGCGTGAGTGGCCACTACTACGGCGTCGACTACCCTGCCCGGGTCGATGCCGACCACCCGGACGCCGACCGGCTCGACTGGTACCGGAACATTCCGGTGCCCAGCTCGTACATGATCGTCGGCACTCAGCAAGACTTCTTCGGCGGCTACGACCACAACGCCCGCGCTGGGTTCGTCTACTGGGCCGACCATCGCGTGGCTCCCGGCAAGAAGCAGTGGACCTGGGGGAACGCGCCGTTCGGCTGGGCCTGGGACCGTCACCTCACCGACACCGACGGGCCATACGTCGAACTGATGGCGGGCGCCTTCACCGACAACCAGCCCGATTTCAGCTACCTGGCGCCGGGAGAGACCCGGACCTTCTCGCAGTTCTGGTACCCGATCCAGCAGATCGGGCCGGTGCGGGCCGCCACCCGCGAAGCGGCGGCCTCGCTGAGTGTCTGCGACGGCACGGCCCGGATTGGCGTGTGCGCGACGACCCCACGGACGGGGGTACGTCTGACCCTGTCTGACGCCTCCGATGCGCTGCTGTGGGAGGCGGTCGCCGGGCTCGCTCCCGGCCAGCCCTACCTGACGACGGTTCCGCTGCCGGGATCGGTGGACGAACTCGTGCTGACTGCGGCCGACGCGACCCCCCTGGTGAGTTGCCGGTGGGCGCCTCCCTCCGATGCGGTGTTGCCGTCCGAGGCGGAGTTGCCGACGCTGGCCACGCCTATCCCCGCTCCCGAGGAGATCGGCAGTGTCGAGGAGTTGTACCTCTCCGCCCGGCACCTGGAGCAGTACCGCCACGCCAGCCGTTCTCCCGAGCCCTACCTGACCGAGGCGCTGGCCCGTGATCCAGGGCACGCGCCCACCCTCACGATGGTCGCTGCCCGCCGCTACCGCGCCGGCTGTTACACCGAAGCGCTCGAGTGCGCGCAGGCGGCAGTGGCACGGGTCACGGCCCGGAATCCCAACCCGTACGACGGTGAGCCGCACTACCGGCTCGGCCTGGCGCTGCGCCGGCTGGGGCGTCCTACCGACGCCGCCGAGGCGCTGGTGAAAGCGGCTTGGGACGAGCGCTGGCGCGCCCCGGCCCTGGCGGCGGTCGCGGCCGATGAAGTGGCCGCGCATCGCGACACTGACGCTGTGGACCACCTGCGGCAGGCACTGGCCAGTCAGGGCGACAACACCCGGCTGCGGAACCTGCTCGTGATCGTCTGGCGCCGGCTCGGACGGACCGCCGACGCGGACGGCCTCCTGCGGGGGACGCTGGCGTCCGACCCGCTCGACTGGTGGGCTCGGGACCTCGCCAACTCACCGGTCGAGACCGAGCCGCAGACCCTGCTCGACGTCGCGGGCGAGTACCGCGCGGCGGGCGAACCGGCCGCCGCGCTTCGGCTGGTCGAGCAGGCCATCGACCGGTCGCCGACTGCCGCCAGCGGCCTCGTGGGCGTCATACCGCTGGCCCACTACTATCGTGCGCGTCTACTCAGCGACCTGGGGGACGTCCCCGGCTCACGCGCGGCGCTCGCCGAGGCCATGGCCGCCGATCGTGGCACTTGCCAACTTGGGCGGCTGGACGACTACGACGTCGTCGGCTGGGCAGTGCAGGCGAGCCCGTCCGACGCCGCCGCCCACACCCTGATGGGCAACTGGCTCTACGACCGGCGGCGCACCACCGAGGCGGTCGAGCACTGGCGGGCTGCGGTCTCACTCGATCCCGGCGACGCGGTGGCATGGCGCAACCTCGGGGTAGCGGCGTGGAACGTCAGCCACGACCGCGAGCGGGCGGCGGAGTGCTACCAGCGCGCGGTCGGGCTACGCCCGTGCGACTCCAAATTAGCCTACGAGAACGACCAACTGCGGTCCCGGCTCGGGACCCCGGTCGGTGACCGGCTCGCGGCACTGCGGAGCGTCCAGTGCCTCGTCTCCGAACGGGACGATCTGACCACTGCGTGCGCCGACCTCGCGACTATTGCCGGGGAGCCCCAGGCCGCCGCCGACCTTCTCTCCAGCCGCCAGTTCGGGCCATGGGAAGGCGGCGAAGGTGTCGTCCTCGGCGCTTGGGACCGCGCACACTACCTGCTCGCTCACCAGGCGCTGCAGGCCGGAGCGCCGGAACAGGCAGTCATCGAGTTGCGGGCCGCACTGGAGCCGCCAGAGAACCTCGGCGAGGCGCGGCACCTACTCGCCAACGCAGCCGACCTCTGGCTGGCCCTGGGAGACGCACTGGCCGCCGCCGGGTCCGTCGATGAGGCGAGGAACTGGTGGCGGCGGGCAGCTCGCTTCGAGGGCGACTTCCAGGGGATGATGGTGATCCCGTACTCCGACCTCACCTATTACTCGGTGCTCGCGCATCGTCGGCTCGGGGACCGGCAGGCCGCCGACCATGCGCTGACAGGGCTGGACGCCTACATCGACGTCCAGGCGATGACCCAGCCCGAGGTCGACTACTTCGCCACTTCGCTGCCGGCCACGCTGCTGTTCGCCGCTGACCTTGAGGAAGCGCACGCCCGCCGGCTCCTGTTGCTGCGGGCGCAGTCGGCTGAGTTGCACGGCGACCCGGACACCGCGACCCGGCTCCTCGCCGAACTCCTGCGGCGGGAGCCGTCCCATCCCCGGGCCGCTATCTGGGCACTCACCAGAGAAGCTGTTCGGACCGATGTGAAGCCAACACTCCGCAGTGAGGCCGCCCCAGTGGCGGTCGTCCGCCCGTCCGGGCGTCCGCTCTCCATCGACTGACACCCGAAGCCAAGGAGCTCCCATGGAATCAACTGTTCTGTTCATCGGAGGGACGGGAATCATCAGCTCGGCCTGCGCACGAGAGGCGCTCGAGCTGGGTTTCCGCGTCACCGTCCTCAACCGAGGAAGGACCGCCCTGCGGCCGGCGCCGGACGGAGTCGAGGTCCTGCACGCCGACCTCGACGACGACGCGTCGCTGGCCTCCGCGCTCGCCGGACGTCAGTTCGACGTCGTGGCCGACTTCATGACTTTCACTCCCGCCCAGCTTGCGCGAAACCTCGACCTGGTGACAGGGAGGATCGGCCAGTACATCTTAACCTCGTCAGCATCGGCCTACGCCAAGCCCGTAGCCTCCCTGCCGATCCGGGAGTCGACCCCGCTCCGCAACCCGTACTGGCAGTACTCCCGCGACAAGATCGCCTGCGAGGAGCTGCTCATCGCAAGGTTCCGCGACGAGGGCCTGCCCGCGACGATCGTGCGTCCATGTCACACCTACGATCAGTTCCACAACCCGATCGAAGGCGGCTGGACGCAGATCGCCCGGATGCGCGCGGGCAAACCGGCCATCGTGCACGGCGACGGGACGAGTCTGTGGACGATCACCCACGCTTCCGACTTCGCATACTCCTATGCCGGGTTGCTCGCTCGACCGGCGGCGTTCGGCGAGACTTACCACATCACCGGGGACGAGGTGCTGACATGGGACGCGATCTACACCGCGCTCGCGACCGCCGCCGGGGTCGCCTCTCCGGAACTGGTGCATGTGTCGAGCGAGACCATCGCGCGGTTCATCCCCGAATGGGGGCCCGGCCTCGTCGGCGACAAGGCCCACTGCGCGGTCTTCGACAACTCGAAGGTGCGTGCCCTGCGGCCCGGCTTCGCCCAAAAGGTGCCGTTCTCAGCTGGTGCTCGGCAGATCATCGCCGGCTTCGACGCCCATCCCGAATTGCAGAAGCTCGACCCCAGAATCGACGCGAAGCTGGACGAACTAGTCGCGTTCGCGAGGGGCTTGACAGCCCGGCCGAGGTAGTCGGCCGCCACTTTCCTCTGTGCTCCTGACGCGACTAGGTCGCGTCATTCGACAGACTCAATCGCCTCGGCGGTGAGCGCGAGCGCTCACCGCACTCGGCTCAATCGTCTGTGCTCTCAAGGGTAGCGTCTTCAAACCTTTTCCTCCCGTGCCTTGGCTTTGTATAGACGCTGGTCAGATGGTGGTTCGGAGTGGTTGAGGGACGGCTCTGAGACCGGGTTCTCGGACACGAGAGGGACCTGTGTGGCGCGAATTGAGACCGCTCAAACCTTCTTGGCCCCCAGCGAAGTGGATCGGATGCTCGCCTTGTACGGGGCAGGGATGACGGCATCAGAGGTGGCCGGGCAGGTCGGCGTCCACGAGTCCACGGTGCGGGCGCATGCCAGGAGGCAGGGGGTCGTGCCGCCGCCCACGGTGTCGCAGGGAGTGTTGGCCGAGTATGCCGCCGGGGCGCCGGCGACGACCCTGACAGAGCGGTGCGGAGTCACTCCGGCAACGATCCTTCGGCACGCGAGGCTGAACGGCGTCGCCGCGTCTACAGTGCGCGACTACCACCTACGGCACTGCCAGCCGCGAGGCTCCGGCACGCTGGAAGGGCACGGGAGCCAGTTCGCTGCCCAACCGGCGGGCGGGGGCACGGTGACCTGTTCAGGGCTGATCCTCAACCGGTGTCCGGTGGCCGTGGCTATGCGCGCGAGCGTGTCTGGGGTTGGCGCGACCTTGCCACGTTCCATGGCGGATATGTCCACCGGTGTGAGGCCGACTCGCTGCGCCAACTGGGCCTGGGTCAGTTTGGCAGTGCGACGTATGTCTCGAATCATGCGGCCCATGGAAGCGAGTGCCTGTTCTTCTGCCGAGTCGGATTCTGCGAGCGGTTCCGGGCGGCCGGGAACCGGTGTCGGCGGTGGGTCTGGGACGCTTGTGGGGAGTCGCGGCTGTTCGCGGGCTGCGGCGCAATCGGCGATCAGTTTCTCCATGGCCTCGCGGTCGTTTCCGAGGTGGAGGGGGTCGTCGTTGGCCATGTTCACGATCACTCGGGCCAAGAGTTCCAGGTCGGGCGCGTCGCGTCGCTGTGTCTGGACCCGGAGGCCGCGCTCCTGCTCGGTGCGGTACCCGGTCTTGCGCTTGTATTTCCTCGCCATCGTGTCTCCGTTCTCGATCGTGCGGTTGGACGGCCTGGCCATGGGGGGGGGGCGCGCTTTCGCGTCCGAGGTGCCTCACGTAGGAATGCCCGTGAAGTGGTTCCCGTGCCTCAGGTAAGTATGCCCGTGAAACCGGGGTCTGAATCGCTCCGGCGTGTCCGGAGGGTTCATTTGTTGGTTGCCTCGGCTAGTGCCGGGGCCTGGTGTTGATCGTAGTAGGCGGTCTCGCAGTCGACGGGTGGCTGGTCTCCGCAGTATTCGTAGAGGCGTCGGTGGTTGAACCAGTCGACCCATTCGGCGGTGGCGTACTCCAGATCGTGGACGGAGCGCCACGGGCCGTGACGTTTGACCAGTTCCGTCTTGTAAAGCCCGTTGATCGTCTCGGCGAGCGCGTTGTCGTAGGAGTCACCGACCGTGCCGGTCGAGGGTGTCAGCCCGGCCTCGGCCATGCGCTGC
>JAISCA010000007.1 GCA_031265875.1 Propionibacteriaceae bacterium | reverse complement strand
ACACCCACCATCCCACGCCAACCAGAACAAACGCACAGCCTCGACCGACACCCGACGACCCATAACACACACCACTTTCCTAAGTGTTGCGTTGACCGCTAGAAATCACCGCCGTAGCGGTGGTCGTATGTGCTCAGTCACCGCAGCCTCGGCCGTCGACCGGGGGTTACGACAATCGCGCAGAGCCCCTTTGGGTGTTTGGCGGCTCGTCTGTCCCTTCCACTGAGATTGGTGTGGGCCGCCCGGGTTCGGCAGTCCGGGCGGCCCACGGGGAGGGGTACGTACGCTGTCACGACCTCAGGTGGTCCAGGCGGCCAGGGTCTGGCGCAGGCTGTCGGTCTCGCTGGCGATCTGTTCGGCGTCGAGGTTGGCGCCGAGCGGGATCTGAGCCGCCAACTCGGTCAGCAGACGGTCGGCCACCCCGGAGCTGAAGAGCTGTTCGATCAGAGCGGTCTGTCTGGCCTCGATCAGGGCGGCGAAGCCGGCGTCAGCCTCGAAGCGGCTGATCAGGGCGTTGGTTTGGTCCATGAAACCGCCCTGCCCTGGGCCGGCCCCTTGGTCGGTCGGAACACGACCGGGCCGGGTCTGACCGGTCCCACCGGTCCCCGGATCGGTCTGGCCGGTCTCAGTCTGACCCGTCCCGGTCTGGCTGGGATCGGTCTGGCCCGGGTCGAACTGACCGGGATCGAACTGACTGGGGTCGAACTGACCCGGGTCGAATTGACTGGGGTCGAATTGGCTGGGGTCGAGTTGACCCGTCCCACCCGGCCCGGCCCCATTCGGCATACCGCCGCCCCAGCCGCCCGGCCGCTGGCCAGCGGTCCCCGGGAAGCCGCCTCGATCGGCTCCGGTCTGACCGGTCTGACCAGTTGTGCCGGTCGGCCCGCTGGGCGGGCTCGATCCGGCCGGGTCGGTCGAGGGCGCGGTCTGGCCCGGCTCAGTCGACTGGCCGGACGGACTGGCTTGGTCCGGCGGCGCCGCTGCGGTCGGGCTCGGACTGGCCGCCGGGGTCTCCCCCTCGGCCCCGGCCGGGTCGGTCGCGGGCTCCGTCCCGCCCCTGGTCGTACCGGGAACGCCCCAGCCGCCCCCGCCGCCCAGACCACCCCGGCCACTGAAAGCCAGGTTGAGATCCCACACCACCACGCTGAGGCGACCGTCGCCGGCGTCGTACCAGAGATAGCCGTTGCGGCCCGGCCCGTCCAGGGCGTCGGAGTTGCCCAGGACCGATTGGGTGGCCAGATACGAGACCAGCCCGTCGACGTCGAACCAGTCGTCCAGCTCGGCCGCGAACTCCTCGTCCGAGGCCGACTCCAGCCAGTCCAGGAACTCGATCACCGGCTGCAGGTCCCACACTCCTGTGGCCGAGACCTGCTTGAAGTCGTCGTCGTACTCGGTCTGGTCCTGCCCTTGATAGGCGAACTGTCCCGTCGACAGGACCTTGTACAAGGCCCCGTCGCCGCCCAGGGCCGAGCTGGCGTAACCGGTGTCGGGCGCCTCCACCAGCAAACGGGTGACGGCGGCGCCTTGGTTGACGCTGTAGAGGCAATAGGCCGAGCGCTGGGAGGGCTGGCCGGTCTGAGCCGTCAGGGCCAGGGCCAGGGCCTCGTTCAGCAAGGTCTCGTAGGTGTTGGCGAAACCGGCCGCCGGGCGCACCGCCAACTCGGTCAGGCCTTGGTAGGCCCGCCCCTCGACGTAATGGTCGAAGGAGATCAGCCAGGGCAGGGTCTCCGGCTGGTTGGCGCTGAGGGAGCTCTCACCGCCCGTCCCCAGCGGACCGGTCCCGGAGCCGGTCTGGGCGCCGTCGCGGTCGTCTTGTAGCATGCGCAAGGTCGAGTTGCCCTTGAGGCGCAGTCCGACGTCGCTCACCCAGGTGCCGTCGATGGTCAGGTCGGCGGGGATCCAGGTCTTGTCCTGATCGTTGAAATAGTCGTCCAGCAGCAGATCGAGATCCGTCGCCTCGACGGACAGCTCGATCTGGTGCGTCACCGTGGCGTCGAACAAGGCCACCGTCCCGGCCAGGTCCTGACTGATGCCGTCGTCCGCCGTCGGCGGCGCCACGGCGTAGGGCTTGAGCGGGAAGGAGCCGAAGAGGCCCAGAACCAGCCCGGTCGCGGTCAGACCGACCAACAGTCCCTTCCAGTGCCGCCGCCAGGGCCTAGGCCAGCGCCGCCCAACCATGTCAGAGGTCCGTCTGGTCGTAACCGGTCAGAACGGTCGCCTTCTGTCCGCCGTTGAGGGCGCTCAACTGCCCGATCAGCTGCCCGGGGGAGACGCCCTTCTTGAGCCGGGCGGTGTAGAACAGCTCGTTCAAGGCGCCGCCGTGGATCGATTCCAAGCTGACCAGTTCGAATTCGCTGGACTGGCGCAGCAGGAGCTCTTCGATCTGTTCCTGATAGGACGCCTCGGGCGGCGCCTGGACCTTGACCACCTGGCGTCTGAGGTCGAGTTTGAACCAGTTCAAACGGTTCATCAGCACGATGACGGCGCAGATGGCCAGCGTCGCGACGGCGGCCAGGAGGTAGAAACGGGTGCCGGTGGCCATGCCCACGGCCATGACCAAGAAGATGAAGCCGACGTCGCGGGTCTCCTTGATGGCGTTGCGGAAACGCACCACCGAGAGCGCTCCGACCAGGGCGAAGGCGCGGGCGATGTTGGAGCCGACCACCAGCATGATGACGGCGATCACCATGCCGACCAGGATCAAGGTCTGGACGAAGGACTGGCTGTAGGAGACGTTGCGGTGGGTCAGACGGTAGACCCAGCCGATGACGGCCGACAAGACGAAGGACAGGATCAGGCTGAGCCCGACGTCCCACAGCGAGAAGGTGGACGACAGATCTTGGAAGACAGGCATATCTCAGATTTCTTTCTGGTCGGACAGGGTGTGGCTGGGCCGTGGGGCCAGGCCGAAGGCTTCGACGCTGCGGCAGTACTTGGACAGACGCACGATCTGGAGGTCGTGGCGGGCGGTCAGATCGGTCAACCAATACGGCACTCGCTCGTCGGCTTTGACTTCGACCACGGCCAGGCTGGGCGGCAGGGTCAATCGGTTGGTCGACTGCGCGCCCAAGCCGAAGTCGCGGTCACGTCCGCGCAGACGCCGGTCGATGGTGACGCGCAAGCCGAGATCGGCTCCCCGGCCGAGGTAGGCCTGCCGTTGGTAGCAGGTCGTCACCATCGGCCGCAGCCGTTCGATCAGGCACAGCTCGACGATCTCGTCGGCCAGCCGGGTCTGGGCCAGCGTGGCCGCCGCCGGCAATTCGACCGCTTGGCCCGAGCAGAGGCGGCGGGCGGCGGCGTAGGGCAAGCTGAGGCGACGTTTCTGCGTCACCCGGTTGACCCGCTGCTTGACCTCGACGAAGACCGGGCTGGTGTCCTGGGCCGGGCCGGCGCCGTATTGCCTCAGACGCAGCTTGCGCCGGAAACGTAGACCGTCGATCTTCTCCCAGTAGAAGCGCAGAGCCGGGCTGTCGTAGTAGACCGACTCGACGCGGTAACCGTCCGGCCCGCCGTGCGGGTCCGGCGCCATGGCCCGGTCCAGTTCCGCCCGCAACCGATCGACCTGGACCGGACTGGCCAGGTACTTGATCTCGAAGCGGTTGAAGGCGTGGCTGGCGCCAGCTGGGACGGTCATGGGCCCCACTGTGACCGACCGGTTCCAAGGCTGCTCTAAGAAACGCGTCCGACCCCGCCGCCGAGCGGGGGCTTACGACGCGCGACACGCGGAAGAGGCAGTCGCAATCGTCCGCTCGCCTGCCCTTCCTCCGTAGACACGATTGAGGCGAACGTCAAGCGTTCACGCTTGTGAGTGAGCCGATTGAAGTGTTGAGACTCGCAAGAGTCGATACGGACGGGTCACAGCACCACCACCGGGTTGACCGGCGACCCGGAGGCCCCGACCACTTTGAGGGGCGCGGCCAGGTAGAGGAAGGACCAGCGGCCCTGGGCCTGGCAGAGCTCGGCCAGGTCCTTCAGCCAACACATCTCCGTCAGTGCCACCCCCAGATTGCGCATGAGGGCGGAGTGCAAGGGCAATTGCACGCCGGTGGCCGGCTCGAAGGTGGTCTCGACGGCGATGGTGTCGGTCACCAGGTTGGGTATCTCCATGTCTTGGAACCACTCCACCAGCGCCCGCGAATAGGTCAGGCCGGGCTCCAGGAAATCGTCGTAGAAGACCTGGTTGGGCACCGTGCGGTAGTACTCCAGCCAGCCGGTGCGGATGAGCAGGATGTCCCGCCGCTCGATCTCCAGCCCCTGCCGGGCGGCCGCCTCCAGCAGGTCCCGGTGGTCGAAGACCTCGCCCCGTTCCAGCCAGGGTTTGCCCCGGCTGCGGGCCAGATCGATCAGCACGCCCCGGCCGACCACGCCGCGTTCGGCGATGGCCGCCACCGAGCACTTACGCAGGCGCCCGTCCGTGGTCATGGCGTCGTAGCCGTTCCAGAGCCGCCCGTCGTACCAGACGTGGCCGAGGGCGTCGTACTGGGTCGTGCCTTGCAGCGGCATGGCGATGGCGTCGTCCGCCCAGTGGTGGCCGTCGGCCGTCTCCGGGACCTCGCCGCGGCGCCAGAAGCCCTCGTCCCGCAGGGCCGTCCGGACGGCCTGGGCCCGGCCGGGGTAGACCGGATCGGCTTCGACGTCGTCGGCCCCGATCGGGATCTGGAGGGTGCGGACCTGCCCCGAGACGACCTCGGCCAGACCCTTCAAGACCTGGTCCGAGGTCAGGTAGTTCAGGCTGCCGACCTCGTCCTCCGGACCCCAGCGGCCCCAGTTGGAGGGGGCGTCGGGGCCCAAGAGCGCGGCGATGGACATGGTCGGCGGGTTGGGCGGATGGGGCGGGGCGGCCGAGTCGAGCGGGTTGGACGGATGGGCCGGATCGAGCGGGTCGGACGGATGGGACAAGTCGGCCGGATCGAGCGGGCTTGACGGATGGGACGGGTCGGGTGAGTCGGTGGCAGTCGGAGGAATGGGCCAAGACGGCGAGACGGACGGCGGCGGACGGCGAGCCGCCGTCCCAGCGGCCCCGGCCACCCCATCAGACAAGGTAGATTCATTGGACAAGGTTGCTCCTGGAGATGTCGGTGCGGCCGCCGAAGTGGCGGTCTCTCATCCGGCGCAGGAAGTCGACCGACTGGCGCATCTGGTCCAGCCCGTCGACGCCGTCCTCGACGCTGACCCAGCCGTTGTACCCAGCCGCCGCCAAGACGGTGAAGATAGCGTCGTAGTCGTTCAGGCCCTGGCCGATGACGCCGTGGCGCAGCTCCTTGAGGTACCCCGCCTGACCCTCGGCCGCCAGCACATCGGCCAGCGCGGCCCCCGGCTCCAGGTAACGGTCGCTGGCCTGCATGGTCACGACCCGCCCGATCACGGCCCGCAACAGGTCGACCGGATCGTCCCCGGCCACGATGGCGTTGGAGGGATCGAATTGGACGCCGAAGTGGGTCCGGTCGTCGATGGCGTCGAGCAGACGCAGGAAGACGTCCCGCCGCTGGGCGAACTCGGGGTAGAGCCAAGCGCCGTCCTTGTAATGGTTCTCGATGGCCAAGACGACATCGAGCCGGTGGGCCAAGGGCAGCAATTCCTGGATCGCCCCGACGGCGCGCTCCAAGCCCTCCTCGACCGACAAGCCGGGGTGGCGTTGACCGCTCAGGACCCGGCAAGCGGCGCCGGGGCCGCCCAAGACCCGCGTGATCTCTATGAGGCGATACTGGCGGTCGATCTGACGACGGCGCTGGTCCGGGTCGGGGTGGGTGAAGTCGGGCGAGCAACACATCATCGGCATCTCGAAACCGGCCTGGACCAGGGCTTCGCCGACCGCCTGCACGAAGTCGTCCTCCAAGCTCCAGAAGAAGCCCTCGTACAACTCCAGTCCCTCGCAGCCCAGCGCACCGGCCAGTTCGATCCAATCGAAGACCGACATCGTGCGGTGGATCGAGATGTCGTCCAGCCAGCCCTTGGGGAAAGCCGCGATCCTCATCCGGCCGCCTCGGGCTGGGGGCCGCCGGGCGGACGCAGGCTGGAGCGGTGGACCCGCTGGCAGATGTCGGTCAGGGCCCCGCGCAATTGGTCGTGGTTGGTGGTGAAGCTGTCGGCCGCGATGGACAGGGGCGCCCCGATCACCACCATCGGGGCCCCGTAGGCCGGACAACGCACGGCCTGTTCCACGCTCAACCCGCCGACGGCTTGGACCGGCGCGCCGGCCGTGTCCACGATCAGGGCCAGCTCGTCCAGTGGACCGACGGAGTCGTCCTCCCCCCGCTGGTCGAAGCCGATGTGATGGATCACCAGGTCGACGCCGAGGTCGACCATCCGGCGGGCGGCGGCCACCCGGTCCACCGCCGCCAGGTTGTCCCCCATCACGGTGACGCCGAAGTCGCGGCCGGCCGCCACCACCCGTCGGATGGTGGCGTCGTGGGCGGCCGCCATGACGACGACGAAGGAGGCGCCGGCCCGGGCCATCATCTCGGCTTCCAGGTAGCCCCCGTCCATGGTCTTGAGGTCAGCCACGATGGGATGGTCGGGGAAGCGCCGGTGCAGGGCCGCCACCGCGCGCAGGCCTTCGGCCAGGAGCAGCGGGGTGCCGGCTTCGATCCAGTCCACCCCGGCCTCGACGGCGATGGCGGCGGTGGCGAGGGCTTCGTCCAGCGAGGTCAGATCGAGTGAGACCTGGACCACTGGTCGGGTCAGGCGTGGTTGGCTCATGTCTAGTCCTGTCTCGGCGCCGTCAGGCGGCCGATTGGTCGGTGACGGCGGCGGTGGGGCCGGGGAGGCGGCGATAGTAGTTGCGGTAGATGGCGGCTAGGACGCTGGCCCCGATCACCATGACGACGCCGACCACGATCAGGCCGCCTTTATACGAGCCGGTGGCGTCGCTGATCCAGCCGATGGTGTACGGTCCGGCGAAACCACCTAAGTTGCCGGTGGCGTTGATCAGGGCGACCGAGGCGGCAGCCGTCGCGCCGGCGATACCGGCGCTGCGCTGGTTGTCGGCGTCGCCGATCAAGGGGGTCGAGGTCTTCCAGAAGACCGGTCCCAAGCCCAGGCTGGTGGACAAACCGACGCTGACCAGGATCAAGAGGACGTAGGGCGAGCTGAAGAGGCTGGCGCTGGTGATGGCGACGGCTCCGATCAGCAGCGGCACGGAGACGAACCAGCCGCTGGGCCGCGCGGCCCGGTCCACGACGCGGCTGTAGACCAACATGAAGCAGGCCACCACGGCGTACGGAATCGCCGTCCACAAGCCGGTCTCCATGACCGAGAACTGGTGTCCGGCCAATTCGCTGAAGCCGCGCAGCATCAGGGGCAGGAAGTAACCGACGCCGAAGGTGGCGACGGAGAAGGAGACGAAGCAGAGGGACAAGCCGATGATACGGGGACGCTTGAGGGCCCGCCCGGCTTCGCGGATGTCCTCGCGCCAGGAGGTGTGGACGGCGGTGGTGGGTCCGTCCTCGGCCAGCAGGGTGGCGATCTCGTCTTTCTCCGCCTCGGTCAAGAACTTGGCCGTCTGGGGTGAGTCGGGCAACAGGAAGAGGGTCACCAAGCCGAGCAGGACGGTGGGCAGGCCCTCGATCAGGAACATGGTGCGCCAGCCCGTCAAGCCGAACAAAGGATGGTCGATCAACCAACTGGACAGGATGGCGCCGATGGAGTTGGCGATCGGCACCGAGATGTAATAGATCGAAATGACCGAGGCCCGCAGCCGGGCCGGGCTCCAGCGCAGCAGGTAGAGCGTGACGGCGGGGAAGAAACCGGCCTCGGCCACGCCCAGCAGGATCCGGGCCAGGTAGAAGGTGCTGGGCGAGGAGATCAGGAAGTGAAGCGATGAGATCAGGCCCCAGGTGATGGCGATGCGGGTGATCCAGACTCTGGCCCCGACCCGGTTCATGATCAGATTGCTGGGTATCTCGAACAAGAAATAGCCGATGAAGAAGAGGCCGGCTCCCAGCCCGTAGGCGGCGGCGCTGAGACCGATGTCGACGTTCATGGTCAAGGCGGCGAAACCGATGTTGATACGGTCGAGCGAGTTGAAGACTTGGAGCAGGAGCAGCAGCGGAATGATCCGCCAGAGCACCTTGCGGAAGGTGGGACTGATGGTGGGAGCGGGCGGTCGGGCCATGGCTGTTCCGATCTGGGCGTGAGGTGGGCTGTGGGAGAGTGCGGTCGGCTGTGGGAAGGTGAGCGGTCGAAGGGTCTAGCTGAAGAGGTCAGGCTTGGAGCAGGTGGAGGGCGTTGCGGCCCAGGATCAGTTCGAGTTCGGCCTCGCTGAAACCGGCGTGCTGGACGCGGACGATCTCGCTGGCCATGCTGACGTTGGGCGCGTCGGAGCCGAAGACGAGGCGTTCGGCCCCGATCACGTCGACGGCTTGGCGGTACTTGTGACGGTCGATCGACTTGCTGGTGCCCAGCCAGATGTTGGGGTGGCGTTCGGCCATCAGGATGGCGACGCGAACGTCCTCGGCCTCGGGGCCGCCCATGTGGTCGAGGATGAAACGGGTCCCCCGGTGACGGCTGGCGATCTCGCCGACGGCCCAGGGCTGGGCTTTGACCGAACCGCCGGTGTGGACGATGACGGTCATGCCGAGGGCTCCGGCCACTTCGGCCACCTCCTCGGTGGCCTGGTCCAGCATGGAGAAGTTGTGCATCTCCGGCTGTAGCTTGACGAATTTCCAACCCCATTGGCCGCAGCTCTCGAGTTCGGCGGCGGCTTCGTGGCCGAGGGCCGGATTGACCCAGGCGCAGCCGTGGAAGCGACCACCGCCGGCCTCCAACAGGGGCCGTAAGCCAGCGTTGTCGGGCCTGAGGCCGGGTCCGGGCATGGTGACGGCGGCGCCGGCGCCGATCTCGTCGAGTTGCTGCAGGATCTCCTGCGGGGAGCCCTGCCGGGCGGGGGCGCCGCCGAGGTGGACGTGAGCGTCGATGATCATGGTGCGGTCCAATCGTTGAGTCTGGTCAGGTGGCATACCACATGAGAGTGGATCGGCTCCGCTGGCCCAGCCCAAGCTTCCCAGTCAGACCGGGGTTGGGCGGGTGAGCGGATCTAGGCAGATTGAGTGGGTTGGGCGGAGGATGGATCGAAGGCGCTGAAGTCGACCCTCCCCGTGACCGGGTCACGGGGGTATTCCCGGGTCCGGTCGTCGGTCAACATCAGACCGGGCCGAGGTGAGATCAGCTCCAAACGGATGCCGTCCAGGGCGGCCGGCTCAGTGAAGAAGAGAACGACCTGGTCGGCGGCGTCGAAGGCCACGCCGTCGTGGCCGAGGCCGGCCGCGTCCAGCCGCTGAAGCTGACGGCCGAGGTCGGTCAAGCCCCGGAAGCCCAAATGATGGACTCCCAATTGGCCCTCGTCGTGGGTGCCCAGCCCGGTCGTCTCCATCAGCTCTATATAGGGCGGGCCTTCGACCGAGAAGGTGATCCGGGGCTCTTGCAGCCTCAGCTCGGGACCGGCGTGGTCGAGGTAGCGGGCGGCCTGGAAACGGGCGATCGGGCCGAAGGTGTAGCCGGTGGCGGCCGACCAGCGGGCGATGGCGGCGTCCAGGTCTGGCACCAAGAAGCCGATGTGGTCGATCGTCGGGAGGGTCATAGTTCCTCTCCTTCCTGCCCGAGGCGGTGATGGCCGGCGTTGGCCGATCGACCGACTGGCGGGCTATCGAGCAGACCTTGCAACTGGTCTGGTGGTATGCCATCATAGAGGTGCTCTAAGGCGGCGTCAACGACCAATCGGACAAAGACCAGCCAGAGCCCAACCCGGATCAGCGATAGATCGGTGTCACAGTGGTCGCTTCCAGTCCCATCAGCCTGAGCACCATGTTGGTGCGCGGCAGCACCGCCGAGGCCACCGAGCCGCCCACTGCCGAGTCGATCGACCGCTTGGCCGAATGGGCTCTAGCCCATGGTTTCAGTGCGGTCGAGCTGTCCGACCGCTGGTTGCCGCCGGGACGGACCGAGGTCTGGCTGGCGGCGGCCCAGCGCCTGGCCCGGGCCGGCCTGCCGACCCGCTCGCTGTCGACCTTCCGCCGTTGGCCGGTCGGCCCCCAGGCCGGTCCGGACGACGCCGCCGTGCTGCGTTTCTCGGTCGATTTGGCGGGGGCTCTGGGCACGGTGGCCTGCTTGGCCCTAGCCACCCCGCGAGGCGCTTGGCGGCCCCTGTCCGGCGCCGACCAGCTGGCCTTGACCCGGTTGGTGGGCGAGCTGGCCGAACGAGCGGCGGCCGGCGGCGGCCGGATCGCCGTCGAGTTGCACGACGACGGCCCCTTCGACTCGGCCGCATCCATCTTGAAGCTGCTGGACCAGCTCCAGGACCCTGCCATCGGGGTCAACCCCGATCTGGCCAACCGCCTGCGTCAGGACCCGGCCTGGGACTGGCGGGCAGACCTAGTCGCCTTGGCCCCGCGCATGGTCCTGTGGCACGTCAAGAACGTCCGCCAGGGCCGCCCGGTCGACTTGGACCGGGGCGAGATCGATTACGGACGAGCCAGCGCCATCGTCCGCCGAGCCGGCTTCGACGGCCCGGTGGTGCCAGAGACCCGCTTCGGCGCCTCACCGCTCGACGCCGCCGCCCGCGCCGCCGCCGTACTGCGCCGGCACTGGTCGGCCCAACTCTGATTGGAGAACCATGACCATCCACGTCCTGTATTGCAACGTCGTCCCGCCCGACCTCTTCGAGCTGGTGCGCCAGGCCGCGCCGCCCGGTTGGCAGGTCGACATGTACCCAGCCCAGGCGGACCAGCGCGGGTCGTCGCAAGCCCGCGCCGACTACCTCGTCGTGGCGGCCGAGCCAGTCGACGCCGCCCTGCTCGACGCCACTCCCCGGGTCAAGATGGTGCAGCACCAAGGCGTCGGCTACGACAAGGTCGACGTGGCGGAACTGAACCGTCGCGCCATCCCCTTCGCCTTGACCCCGGAGGGCACCACCGAGGGGGTGGCCGAGCACGTCTTCGCCCTGCTGCTGTGCCTGAACAAACACATGGCTGAGGCCGAGGCCTCCTTGGGCCAGGGCCAATGGCTGCAATGGGAATTGCGTACACGGTCTTACGAGGTGGCCGAGAAGACCTTCGGCCTGATCGGCTACGGCCGCATCGGCCAGGCCGTGGCCAAGCGGGCGGTCGCCTTCGACGCCCACTGTCTCTACTACGACCCCTGGTTGCCGGCCGGCTTCAGCCACCCCGACGCCGACCGGGTGGATACCCTGGAGGAGTTGCTCCGGCGCTCCGACGTGGTCAGCCTGCACGCCCCGGCCACGGCCGAGACCAAGCATCTGATCGGGGCGTCCGAGATCGCCGCCATGAAGCCGGACGCCGTCCTCATCAACACGGCCCGGGGCTCTTTGATCGACGAGGCCGCCCTGTTGGCAGCCCTCACCGCCGGTCGCATCCGGGGCGCCGGCCTGGACGTCTTCGAGCAGGAACCGCTGCCGCCGGACAGCCCCTGGCGGCGCGGCCTCGAACGGGCCGTGGTCGTGCCCCACATCGCCGCCGGCACGCGGGACGCCTACAGCAAGAAGATGCGCGCCATCTTCGCCAACTTGGAACGGCACAGCCGAGGCCAGGCGGTCCTCAACACCGTCACGGCCTGAACCGATAGCGCTAGAGAAATGAGGAATGACATGTCTGAGGACATCCTGACCCGATTGGAACGGGTCGACAGCGCGGTGGTGTACGACGTCATGGCCCACATGGGCCTGCGCGATCAATGCCTGTCCAGCGACATCGCTCCGCTGGACCCGGCCCAGTCCTTCGTCGGTCGGGCTCTGACCGTCCAGGGCTCGACCGCCGCCCCCTGGGGCTCGCCCATCGGGCCGGCCCTGAACTACGAGCTCTTCCACCGGGTCGAAGCCGGCTCGGTCATCGTGATCGACACCGGTGGCAACCAGCGCTCCGGGCCTTGGGGCGCCAACACCGGGCGGACGGCCCTGGTGGCAGGGGCTCGCGGCGTCGTCATCGACGGTGGCACCAGGGACCGTCGCGACCTGGTCGCGATGGGCCTGCCGGTCTTCGCCCGCTTCGTCACCCCGGTGCTGTCGCACGACTGTTACGAGGTCAAGGACATCGGTGTGACCATCTCCATGGCCGGTCAAACGGTCGAACGGGTCGAGGTCCGCCCCGGCGACTACCTCCACGGCGACGCCGACGGCGTGGTGGTGGTCCCGTACGAGATCGTCGAGACCGTGACGGCGGCGGCGGAGCACGCCCAAGCCGTCGAGCACGAGATCCAACGCCGCCTGGCCCAGGGCGAGTCGCGGGAGGAGGTGGACCGGACCTGCGACCGCTGGACCTACCTACGCCAAGTCGACTTGTTCGTAGAAGGTTGGCCCAGCCTGCGCCTGCCGGTGGTCGAGCGACGGAGCCGGTGAGGTGTACGCCGATCTAGTGTCCCCCGCCGGAAGTTCGCGGCGGAAGCCGACGCCAGCCAGGACCCCTGGCGGCGTTGGCGAACCGTCCCGATATGCCCAATATCGAAACGCTCCGCCGCCTGGCCAGCCGCCCCGTCTGACGCCCCCTTCTATCACCGGGAACCTCCGGCGGGGGACACTAGTGTCCCCCGCCGGAGGCGAGTCATCACTGAGATCAGCCCCGTCCGCTATTCTGCACGCACGGCGCTGGTTGTGGGCCGCTTGGACAGAGAAGGACGCAGCGACCATGGACGATGGTCCCGCTCAGGGACGGACGGCGGACGACCCGCCGATCATCGAGTCGCTGGTGCGCGATCCGTCTTTGACCGATCGGGTCGCCCGTCGTTTGACCGATCTGATCCGGGAGGGCCAACTCCGGCAGGGCGCCCTGCTGCCTTCCGAGCGGGTCTTGGCCAGTCAATTCGGCGTCTCCCGCACGGTCATCCGCGAGTCGATCCGGGCCCTGTCCGCCCGCGGCTTGGTCGAGGCGGTGTCCGGTCGTGGCGTCGTGGTGACAGCCGATGACACCCGAGTGGTCAGCGAAGCCCTCGGTCTCATCATGACGGCCAGGGGGGCGGTCGACCTGCGCAAGGTCTACGAGGTCCGCTACGTGCTGGAGATCCCGATCGCCCGCATGGCGGCCGAACGGGCCGCCCCGGGCGACCTGACCGACTTGCAGGCCATCGTCAAAGGCCACCGTGACTCCCTCGACCAGGTCGAGGCGGCCTCCGAGTTCGACGTCGCCTTCCATCGCCGCCTGGCGGTGGCGACCGGCAACGACCTCTTCGCCGTCTTGCTGGACTCCCTGTCCGACCTCATGCTGACGCTTCGGACACAGAGTTTCACCAGCAGCGCGGCCGCCCGGCACGCCGTCGAGTTCCACGAGGAGATCCTGAGCCATGTGGTCTCAGGCGACGGTCCCGGGGCCGAGCGGGCCATGCGCCGTCACTTCGACGACTCCTTGGCCGCGCTGGACTGACGGCCGCGCGGCGCCGCCCCGCCGCCCCTGGCGCCCGATCCGCCGCCGGCCAGTCCAGCGGCCACCTACCGATAGCGCGACGGCCGGAGCCGACTCCTGCCCCGTCCCCGCCCAGCCCGCTTTGAGCGGGCCGAGGCGGAGCCCTCACCCACCCTCGATCAGAAGAGAACTGCCATGAACGACCTGCCCTATCCCGTCACCTCCGTCATCGCCGCCTTCGCCGCCCAAGCCGACGTCGGCCAGTCCGGCGGCGCCTTGCGGGAACGCTCCCGGATCGCCCTGCTGGACACGCTGGCCAGCGCCATCGCCGGCCGGTCCGAGCCGGGCGGCGCCATCGGCCAGGCCGTCATGGCCGACCAAACCAGCCCCGGGGCGGCCACCGTCTGGGCCACCGGGGCCCAGGTCAACCCGGCGGTGGCCGCCTTCCTGAACGGCCTGAGCGGACACGTCCACGATTACGACGACATGACCGATCCCTTGATCGGCCACCCCAGCGTCGGCCTATGGCCGACCCTGCTAGCCCTGGGCCAGGACCGGGCGGTCTCCGGCGCCGCCTTGCTCGACGCCTACGCCGTGGGCTATCAGATCGACCTGGCCTTGGACCGGGCGCTGCCGGTGGGGCCGCACTTTCGGCAGGGCTGGCACTCGACCTCGACCGTCGGCGTGATCGCGGCGACCGCCGCCGGCGGCCGGCTGGCCGGCCTCGACGCCGCCCAGATCGCCCACGCCATCGGCGTCGCCGCCAGCACCGCCAGCGGCAGCCGGGCCAACTTCGGCAGCGACACCAAGAGCCTGCACACCGCCCTGATGGCGTACCACGCCGTCTTGGCCGTCCGGCTGGCGGAGGCCGGATTCACCGCCAACCCGGCCCAGTTGGAGGCGCCGGCCGGTTACTTCGCGGTCTTCGGCCCGACCGGCCAGCCGGCCAGCGTGGGGGCCGCGCTGCACGGCCCCTGGGGTCTGCTCAACCCCCAAGACCGGCCTCGCATCAAGCCCTACCCGTCCTGCGGCTCGACCCACCGCCCGATCGCGGCGGCCCTGCCCTTGGCCGCTCAGTTGGCCGGCCGGACCGACCGCGTCGGCCAGGTCACGGTGACAGTCCCGCCGGGAGCCTTCACCCCCCTGATCCAGCACCGGCCGGTCACCTCGCTGCAAGGCAAGTTCAGCGCCGAATACGCCGTCGCGGCGGCCCTGCTGGACGGCCAAGTGGGGCTGCGCAGCTTCACCGACCAAGCGGTGGGGCGATCCGCGGCCCAGGCTCTGTTACGCAAGGTCGCCTTGCGGGAGTCGGCCAGCCCGCCTTTCGACGGTCCCCACGTCAGCACCGGTTACGCCACCGTCGAGGTCGAAGTCGACGGCCAGATCCTGCGCGGCCGGGCCGACGATCTGCCCGAATTGCCGCCCACCCGAGCGGCCCTGACGGCCAAACTGGCCGATTGCCTCGACTTCGTCGGCCTCGACTGGTCGGCCCCGGCCATCGCGGCGGAGCTGTGGTCGCTATCCGATCAAAGCGCCCTGGGACCCTGGGCCAGTCTGGCCCCGGAGCGACCGCTGCCCGCCCCGACCGACTGAGCAGGGGAGTTCTCCCCCTTGTCGCTGGGATGTGGGCGTCCTAGTGTCAGCCCCAGCGGCGGCCGGTTCCGGCCGTCGGCGACGGAAGGGGGCGACATGGCTGGCATGGTCGGTATGAATCCGGCTGTGGTCCAGTCCGTGGCCCGCGAGTTGCAGGCCCAGTCTCAAGAGCTGGCCGCCTCCGGCCGTCGGATCGACGGCTTGGTGTCCGAGGCGGTGCGGTCGTGGGCCGGCGTCGACGCCCAACGCTTCCGTTCTCAGTGGACCTCCTCCGGTCGGGCCCAGGTCAACCGGGCCTCCAATCTGTTGGCCGACATGGGTCAGTCGCTACAGCGCGAGGCCCAGGATCAATTGGACACCTCCAACCGGCTGGCTGCGCTAGGCCCGGGCGGCGGGGTGGGCGGCCCGGGCGGCTCCGGTTCCGGCGGCTCCCCGAACACCGCATGGCCCCTGCCCGCCGGCATCTTGGATTGGTTGAAAGAGCATTTCGACGACCTGACCGACGCGGGCCGGGCGGGCGTCAAAGCCTGGAAGACCTTCTTCACCGGTCCGCGTCAGCTGATGGCCTTAGTCAAAGCCTTCCCCTTCACCGGTCAGGCCGGCTTGAGCGACGAGGCCGTCAAAGCCCTCGACAAATTGGCTCAAAGCTTCCGCCCCCTGAGCAAGGTCCTGCCCCGGGTCGCCCCCTTCCTGGGCGCGGCGGGCGGCGTCTTGGCGGTCGGCTTCGGCCTCGAGGAAGCCATCAACGGCAATGGGCACAGTGGCTGGCGCGACGTCGGCGACCGAGTCTCCGGTGGGCTGCAGGTGGTCTCCGGGGTCGGCGTGACAGCCCTGGCCATCGGCGGCGCCGCTCTCCTGGCCACACCGGTCGGTCCGGTCATCGCCGGCGTGGCGGTGGTGGCCGGGGTGGCCTCGGCGGCCTGGGAACTCGGTAACCTGGTCTACGACCACCGCGACGACATCACCAACGCCATCGGCGGCGCTTCGACTTGGGTGGGCGACCAGGTGTCGGGCTTGGGCAAGTCCATGCAGAAGTCGGACAACCTCGTCGTCAAAGGCGCCGGAACGGTGGTGGACGGCATCGGGCAGGGCGCCTCAGCGGTCGGGAACTGGTTCAAGGGCTTGTTCTAAGGGCTGACGCTCGGCCCGGTCGCGACTGGCTGAGACATCGTCTGGCCTAGCCGATGAGAGCGGGCAGACGGCCAGGAGGCCCAGAACTGAGAGAGGAAGACCATGGCGACGCAGAAGACGGATTGGTCCGAGGCTGATTTGGCGGCCGCCCAGGCGGTCCTAGGGCTGATGGAGGCCGACCGCGCCATCTCGGCCGGGGCTTTGAGCGACGAGCAGATCTTAGTCCTGGACGGCCCCGAGCTGACCCAGGTGGTGGAGATGCCATGGTTGGCCGAACACGGCGGCGACCAGCCCTCCCAGCTGGGCGAGGTCGCCCTGCGCGGGCTGGTGACCAGGGGCGAGGCCACCGTCGAAGTGGCCGCCGGGGAGATCGTGGCCGTCACCGCTGTGCCCGCCATCACCGGTCTACTGGTCCTACGCCGCCGGGCCAGCGCCGTGCTCCGGGTCGGCCGGGCCACGGCCGACGACGCCTTGTCGGTCTACTGCTACCTCCAACCCGGCGGCCAGGTCTTGGAAGAGGTAGTAGACGTCAACGGCTTCCACCAGTTCACCGTCCTGAGCCGGGACCTGCTGGGCTCCCGCCTGGCCGATTTCATCGATCCTGGCCGGCAGGCCGGTCTGGGCCAGTTGGAGCGCTTGGGGTCGCTGCGCGATTTCCTGACCCTGTCAGCCAGCCTGCCCGAGCTGAGCCAGGCGGTGGCCGTCTCCACCGTCACCGCCGCCACCCGTCCCGACGCCCCCGGCCGCTCCTCCACCGTCTACGCCGGGCCGCGCGGGGTCTACTGGCTCAGGCAACAGGCCGGCGACACCGAGCCGCCCGAATCCGAGGCGGCCGTCTTCCAACTCAGCCCGCTGGAGCGGGAGGCCCTGGTCCGCCTGCCCCTGGAGCTGCTGGGCTGAGCGCTGAGCGGGCGGCGCCGCCCGCCGTCGCCGGAGTGGGGGCCCGAACCGCTCAACCGCCCCTGTCCCTATCGCTGATTGAGCGCCTACGACAGCCGACGCGCCAAAACTAGTGTTATAACTGCTCTGTCGGTCGACTGCCCCGCACACCGCCAGGCGGACCTGACCGCGCCTTCATTCACTAAGAGCGGTTCAAAGCGGCGGCAGCGGCGGCAGTTGCAGGGCCGCGTCTTGGGGCCGACCGGACAGTTCGACCGTCGGGCCGACCGGGAGCGGGGGAACCGACCCGGCCCCGGCGGCGGCCAGCGCCTGGGCCAACTCCACCGGGTCGCGCCGGCTGGCGTACCACCACAAGCGGCGCTGGACCGAAAGCGGCGCCACGGTCACCCCGAAGGGTCGCAGCGGACCGATGAAGACGATTCCCCGGCCGGTCGGATGGCTGTCCGGGAAGGCCCAGCCGCGCCGGTCCGTCATGGCGGGCAGGCGATCCAACCGGCTGACCGGACGCAGACTGGTCAGGTCGAGGGCGGCCCAAGGCAGCGCCAGATGGTGCCAGCGGGCCGGCCAGGGGTGGCACAGGACCAGCCCGCCCTGGCAGACCAAGAGGCGAGTTTGGACCAGGCCCCAGATCATGGCGCCGAGTAAGACCATCACGGCCGTCGCGGCCGCCACCACCGCCGAGTGGGACCAGGCGTCGGCCGCCCACAGCGCCACCACTAGGCCGACGGCCAGGGCCAGCGCCCACAGCAGGGGGGCCTGGACGCCCAACCAGCCCCGGTCGACGTACAACACCCGTCCCAGTTGGGGATGACGGGACACCGCCGCCCTCATGCTCCGGCTGAGCGTCGAGCCCGCCGGCGAGAAGGTGGGACCGACCACGGTCAAGCCTGCGGTTTACGGGCGATGGTGGTGGCGATCGGCTTGATCGTCTCGAAGAAATCGTTGCCCTTGTCGTCCACCACGATGAAGGCCGGGAAGTCTTCCACCTCGATCCGCCAGATCGCCTCCATGCCCAGTTCGGGGTATTCCAGGACCTCGACCGACTTGATGCAGTCCTGGGCCAAGCGGGCGGCCGGACCGCCGATCGAGCCCAGGTAGAAACCGCCGTGCCGGCGGCAGGCGTCGGTCACGGCCTTGGACCGATTGCCCTTGGCCAACATCACCATCGATCCGCCAGCGGCCTGGAACTGGTCGACGTAGGAGTCCATCCGTCCGGCCGTGGTGGGGCCGAAGGAGCCCGACGGCATACCCTCCGGCGTCTTGGCCGGGCCGGCGTAGTAGACCGGATGGTCTCTCAAGTAATCCGGCATCGGCTGGCCCGCGTCCAGCCGCTCCTTGATCTTGGCGTGGGCGATGTCACGGCCCACGATGAGAGGGCCGGTCAGCGACAACCTAGTCTTGACTGGATACCGGGTCAGCTCGTTCAAGATCTCGGGCATGGGCCGGGTCAAGTCGATCCGGACGACATCCGATGAGACCTGATCGGTCGTGACCTCGGGCAGATAGCGACCCGGATTGGTCTCCAACTGCTCGATGAAGACGCCTTCCGGCGTCACCTTGCCCAGGCACTGCCGGTCGGCCGAGCAGGACACGCCGATGGCCACCGGCAAGGAGGCGCCGTGGCGGGGCAGCCGGATGACCCTGACGTCGTGGCAGAAATACTTCCCCCCGAACTGGGCCCCGATGCCGAGCTGACGGGTCAGTTTGAGCACCTCGGCCTCCAACTCCAGATCGCGGAAGCCATGGCCGGCCACCGAGCCCGCCGTGGGCAGGGTGTCGAGGTACTTGGCGGAGGCGTACTTGGAGGTTTTGAGGGCGAATTCGGCCGAGGTGCCGCCGATCACGATGGCCAGGTGATAGGGCGGACAAGCGGCCGTGCCGAGGCTGCGGATCTTCTCTTCCAAGAAGGTCATCATGGAGGTCGGATTGAGGATGGCCTTGGTCTCTTGGTAGAGATACGACTTGTTGGCCGAGCCGCCCCCCTTAGCCATGAACAAGAATTTATACATGTTCTCATGGCCGCCCTCGGTGTCGGCGTAGAGCTCGATCTGGGCCGGCAGGTTGGAACCGGTGTTGACTTCCTCCCACATCGACAGGGGGGCGTTCTGGGAGTACCGCAGATTGAGCCGGGTGTAGGCGTTGTACACCCCCAGGGCCAAAGCTTTCTCGTCCGGTCCGGTGGTGATGATCTGCTGGCCGCGCTTGCCCATCACGATGGCGGTGCCGGTGTCCTGGCACATAGGCAATATCTCCGCCGCCGAGATATTGGCGTTCTGCAAGAGGTCCAGAGCCACAAACTTGTCATTATTGGAGGCTTCGGGATCGTCGACGATGGCGCGCAACTGAGCCAGGTGGGCTGGGCGCAGCCAGAAAGCGATGTCATGGAAAGCGGTCTCGGACAGAAGGGTGAGCGCTTCGGGGGAGATGGTCAGAAAACTGTGGCCGTCGGCCTCGACGACCCGGACCCCTTCACTGGTGAGTTTGCGGTACGGCGTGGCGTCCTTGCCGATCGGAAGCATGTCGATATAGGCGAACTCTGGCATAGATGCTCCTTTCTCCACCCATCATGTCATCTCAGGTCGGAGCCAATGGCGCCGGACCGGACCGGCTGGCCTGAACCTGAGCTGGCGCCGGATACTAGGGGCCATGTCGAGCTCAGCGCAACCGCTCGAAGGCCCCGGCCCGGAAGTGACAGAGCGATCCCGTCCCACCCGTCTGCCGCAGGGCTTGTCCGTCCTGATCGGACTGGCCTGCCTCCTCATCATCGCCCAGAACACCCGCGACCTGCAGTCGATCCTGGCCGCCGCCTTCATGGCCCTCAACCTCGTCATCGTGGTCTGGCCCATCCAACGCCGACTGGCCCGAGTCATACCCGGCGTCCTGGCCTCCCTGGTGGCCGGATTGACCGCCGCCGCCATCCTGGTCGGCTTCATCTACGCCCTGGGCTGGGCCATCACCCGTCTGATCCGAGAGCTGCCCCACTACTCCGGCCAGTTCCAAAACATGATCGACCGCATCGTCGGCTTCGCCGACCGCCACGGCGTCGACACCGCCACCCTGATCGACCAGATCCAGAACATCAACCTCTCCACCATCGTCTCGGCCCTCAGCTCGATCGCCTCGAACATCTCCTCCGCCATCGCCTTGATCGCCTTGATCATCATGATCTTGATCTTCATGATCATGGACTCGACCGGCTTCCCGGACCGCATGGCCCGGCTGGCCGAACGCCACAACCCGGCCCTGGCCCAGGCCCTCATCACTTTCGCCCGCGGCGCCCGCCGTTACTGGGTCATGTCGACCGTCTTCGGCCTGGCCGTGGCCGGCGTCGACCTCGTCTTGCTGACCGTCCTCGGCGTCCCCCTGGCCCTGGTCTGGTTCCTTTTCAGCTTCGTCACCAACTACATCCCCACCGTCGGCCTACTGATCGGCCTGATCCCCCAAGTCATCATGGCCCTGCTCGCCAACGGCCCCGCCACCGCTCTCTGGGTCGCCATCGGCTACAGCCTCACCCACCTCACCCTCCAAGGCTTCGTCAATCCGCGCGTGACCGGACACACGGTCGGCATCACCGCCACCGTCACCTTCTTGTCCTTGCTGATCTGGGCTTACGTGCTGGGCCCCTTGGGGGCCTTGCTGGCCGTCCCGGCCACCCTGCTGGTCAAGGCTCTCTTCATCGACATGGACCCCCAGACCCGCTGGGTCAACGCCCTGATCGCCTCCGACCCCGACAGCTGAGCGGGCGGCCGGGCCGTCGAGCCGGTCTCGGCGTGGTCACTGGGCCGACGGTTGGTCCGGTGCGGCAGACTAGGGGTCATGCCGAGCCCAGCGCCATCGCTCGAAACCCCCACCCCGGGAGAACTTGAAGCTCCCACTCCTGAGGGGCTCGCGGCCGCTCCCGAAGACACGGAACGGTCCCGCTCGACCCGCCTGCCCCAAGGACTGTCCGTTCTGATCGGACTGGCTTGCCTCCTCATCATCGCCCAGAACACCCGCGACCTGCAGTCGATCCTGGCCGCCGCCTTCATGGCCCTCAACCTCGTCATCGTGGTCTGGCCCATCCAACGCCTGCTGGCCCGAGTCATACCCGGCGTCCTGGCCTCTCTCATGGCCGGATTGACCGCCGCCGCCATCCTGGTCGGCCTGATCTACGCCCTGGGCTGGGCCATCACCCGCCTGGTCCAAGAACTGCCCCACTACTCCGGCCAGTTCCAAAACATGATCAACCAAATCGCCGACTTCGCCGACCGCCACGGCGTCGACACCAACACCATCATCAACCAAGCCATCCACCAACTCCAGAACATCAACGTCTCGACCATCGTCTCGGCCCTCAGCTCGATCGCCTCGAACATCTCCTCCGCCATCGTCTTGATCGCCTTGATCATCATGATCTTGATCTTCATGATCATGGATTCGACCGGCTTCTCCGACCGCATGGCCCGGCTGGCCGAACGCCACAACCCGACCTTGGCCTGGGCCCTGACCTCCTTCTCCCGCGGCGCCCGCCGCTACTGGGTCATGGCCACCGTCTTCGGCTTGGTCGTGGCCGGCTTCGACCTAGTCCTACTAGCCGCCCTCAGCGTCCCCCTGGCCTTGGTCTGGGCGGTCTTCAGCTTCGTCACCAACTACATCCCCACCATCGGCTTCGTACTCGGCCTGATCCCGCCCGTCGTCATGGCCCTGCTCGCCAACGGCCCCATCACCGCCCTCTGGGTCGCCATCGGCTACTCCGCCCTCAACGTCGTCATCCAAGGCTTCATCCAACCCCGCATGACCGGCCAGTCGGTCGGCATCACCGCCACCTTGTCGGTCCTGTCGCTGCTGATCTGGTCCTACGTGCTGGGCGCCCTGGGGGCCTTGCTGGCCATCCCGGCCACCCTGCTGGTCAAAACCCTCTTCATCGACATCGATCCCAAAGCCCGCTGGGTCAACACCCTGATCGCCTCCGACCCCGACACCTCGGAGCAAGACCCGATCAAGCTGTCTGATCTGTTGGACCGGGCCAAGAGTCTGCGCCCCTTCGCCAGCCGGGCGGCCCAGTCCAGCGCCCCCCTCGTCCAAGCGGCCCAGGCGGTCGAGTTGGCGGCCGGCGCCCAAGCCGGCCTAGCGGCCTCAGCCACCTCCTCGGCCAGCCCGGCCGAAGCCGACCCGTCCGATCAGGCGTCGTCCAACTGATCAGCGGCCCGGCTCAGGCGAGCCGGTCGGGCCGAGCCCAGTCGGGCGTCCGGACCGAAGCCGGACCCGATCGGATACGAGATCGACTGCCAGCCGGGTCAGGCCTGGTCGAGCCCCTCCAAGACCGCCCGCGCGGCCTGGTCGGCCTCCTCCACGATGCCACGCATGGCCCGCTCGGCGGCGGCCGCGTCACCCGCCGCCACGGCGGCGGCCACATCACAGTGCAATCTGACGGCCTGGGCGTCGGCCACGGTCGGCATCAGACCACCGGCGGTGCGGCCCCGTAGGACGGCTTCGACCGAACCGCCCAGAGCGGCGAACATGGGGTTGCCGCTGGCCAGCAGCAGGGTGCGGTGGAAGGCGGCGTCGGCCGCCAAATATTCGGCC
Organism: Propionibacteriaceae bacterium; assembly: GCA_031265875.1. GTDB lineage: Bacteria > Actinomycetota > Actinomycetes > Propionibacteriales > Propionibacteriaceae > WQYJ01. The sequence goes on along the minus strand of JAISCA010000007.1, from coordinate 234,939 downwards.
CCGGTGGCGTCCCGCGCCTGAGCCACCATGGTGATGGCGGCTTCGGTCAAGGCCGCCCATTGCTGAGGCGTCGAGACCTCGGCGGCCAGGGCCGCCGCCATCGGTTCGACGGCCGAACGGAGCTGGGCGATCCAGTGCAACTGGGCCGCCACGTCACGGGAGCGCAGACGCCAGAAGATCAGACGGGGGTCGAAGGCGTTCCAGTGCTGCGGCGGATTGACCACCGCCCCCATGCGCCGCCGCACGGTCACCATGCCCAGCGCCTCCAGCACCCGGGTGGCCTCCCGGGCCACGGTGCGGGAGGCGTCCACCCCGGTCACCGGATCGGCCAGCGCCACCCGCTCCCCCGGCGCGTACCGTCCCTCCACGATCGCCATGCCCCATTGGTCCAAGACCTGCTGATGGAGAGAGGCGTGTTCCGGCACTCCCCCAGTCTCTCACCCAGACTCGATCCCATGGCAGAGGAGCGACCTCGACAGCAACCCTAACGGCTGACGATAGGACAGTCATTCGGCTAGATAACGTACTTAATACCGAAAGAGTTGCTATACGTATGCCATATAGTGCAAGATGAATCAAAAGGTCATCCAAGCGAGGCGAGAGTCGGCCAGACGGTGCCACTAGTTTGAAGAAGTGTCACCCAGCGGTCTGGTCCGAGCGAGCCGAGCCACAATGACGTGAACTCTCCCGCGCCCAGGCGCTGGAGGGACGACCGAAATGTGAGGACTCATGTTCATCGACTTACCATCGTTCACCGGTTCGCTGTTGACGCCCCTGGACACCGGCTTGAACCAAGGCCGCCTGATCGCCTCGGCCGTGATCGGGATCGTGATCTTGGTGGCGCTCATCACCTGGATCAAGATCCACCCCTTCATCGCCCTGCTGGTGTCGGGTTTGATCATCGGCATCGGGGCCGGCTACGGCCCTCTGGCCACCGTCACCTCCTTCGCCGACAGCTTCGGCAAAACCATGGCCTCGGTCGGACTCCTGGTCGGCCTGGGGGCCATGTTCGGCAAATTGTTGGCCGACTCCGGCGGGGCCGACCGGATCGTACGCACCCTGGTGGCGCACTCCTCGCCCCGTTCGCTGCCTTGGACCATGGCCCTGGTGGGGGCGCTGATCGGACTGCCCATGTTCTTCGAGGTCGGCGTGGTGCTGCTGATCCCAGTCATCCTGTTGGTGGCCCGGCAGGCCCAACTGCCTCTGATGCGGATCGCCATTCCCACCTTGGCCGGCCTGTCCGCCATGCACGGCCTGGTGCCGCCGCACCCCGGACCCCTGGCCGCCTTGGCCAATTTCCCCAATGGCGACCTGGGTATGACTTTGATGCTGGGCGTCTTAGTGGCGGTCCCGACCGTGATCGTGTCCGGCCCGCTCTTCTCCAAGCTGGCCGCCAAGTGGGTGCCGGTCGGAGTGCCAGAGTCGATGGACGCCCTGATCGGCTCGTCCTCCGGCTCGTCCACCGCTTCCACCAGCGCTAGCGCCGGCGCGGGCTCCGAGCCGGCCAAGGGTCCGTCCTTCCTGTCCGCCGTGGTCTGCGTCCTGCTGCCGGTGGCCCTGATGCTGGCCAACGCCATCTACGAGATCGTGGCCCCGGACGGCCAGTCCTGGATCGGCAGCGTCCTCAACTTCGTCGGCGCCCCGACCGTGGCCCTGGCCATCGGCCTGGTGGTGAGCATGGTGCTGCTCGGTCGCGGTGGCGGCCTGAGCTGGGCCAACGTCAACAAGTCGACCGCCGGCGGGCTGCCCGCCATCGCCGGCATCATCTTGATCGTGGGGGCCGGCGGCGGCCTCAAGGGCGTGCTGGTGGACACCGGCATCGGACAGGTCATCGCCAACTTCGTCGAGGGCTCGGCCGTGCCGCTGACCCTGCTGTCCTGGCTGGTGGCGGTCATCGTCCGGGTGGCGACCGGCTCGGCCACGGTCTCGATCGTGACCACCTCCGGCATCCTGGCCCCGGCCGCCGAGGCCCTGGGCTCGACCGATGTGGCGCTGCTGGTGCTGGCCATCGGGGCCGGCTCGGTCTTCCTGTCCCACGTCAACGACGCCGGCTTCTGGCTGGTCAAGGAGTACATGGGCGTCTCGGTGGGAGACAATTTCAAGACTTGGTCGCTGATGGAGTGCATCTTGTCCGTCACCGCCTTGGTCTTCGTGTTGATCCTCGGGATCTTCGTTTAGCGCCGCCGGACAAGGGGGAAAGACATGACTGCTGGGCCAGACGGACTGAACGGGCGGGCGGGCGCGACCGCCGGCCCGGAGACCACTCCGGACAGCTCGATCCAAGGCGACGCGGTTCGCCTGGTGGTGTTCATGGGGGTGTCGGGCTCGGGCAAGACCACGGCCGGCGCCTTGATGGCGGGACGGCTGGGCTGGGACTTCGCCGAGGCGGACGACTTCCATCCGGTCGCCAACGTGGCCAAGATGTCGGCTGGGACGCCGCTGACGGACGACGACCGGTGGCCCTGGCTGCGCCAGTTGCGCCAGTGGATCGACGCCGAGTTGGCGGCTGGCCGGCGCGGCGTCATGACCTGCTCGGCTCTGAAGCGGCGCTACCGCGACCTCTTGCGCGCCCCGGGCGTGGTCTTCGTGCACATGGCCGGCTCGCCCGAGACGGTCGAAGCCCGCTTGGGGGCTAGGACCGGCCACTTCATGCCGGCCAGTCTGTTGGCCTCGCAGTACGCCGACTTGGAGCGCTTGGACCCGGACGAGGACTACGCCGTGGTCGACTTGGACTTAGGGCTCAGCCCCCAGCGAGAGGTCGACCACGTCGTGGCGGCGCTGGGTCTGAGCGGTCAAGTCGTGACCGTGGGCCTGGTCGGCCTGGGCCGGATGGGGTCGAACATGGCGGCCCGGCTGCGAGCGGCCGGCCACAATGTGGTCGGTTTCGACCAAGCGGAAGACTCGGAGCGGGACGTCGACTCGCTGGAGGCCCTCTGCCAGGCCCTGCCCGAACCGCGTCTGGTCTGGTTGATGCTGCCGAGCGGCCCGGCCACCGAGCAGACGGTCGAGCGGCTGGCCCAGTCGCTGGCGCCGGGCGACCTGGTGATCGACGGCGGCAACTCGCCTTATCGCCTGGACGCCCTCCACGCCGAACGCTTGAGCCAGGCCGGAGTGCGCTTCTTGGACGTCGGCGTGTCCGGCGGGGTCTGGGGCCGCCAGCTGGGTTACGCCCTGATGGTGGGCGGCGACCCGGTGGACGTGCGCCGGGTCATGCCCCTGTTCGACGCCCTCAAACCGGCTCAAGGCGGCTTCGTCCACGCCGGCGGCGTGGGGGCCGGGCACTGCGCCAAGATGGTCCACAACGGCATCGAGTACGGCATGATGCAGGCCTTGGGCGAGGGTTACGACCTGCTGCGCGCGGTCGACCTGATCCAGGACCCGGACGCCGTGATGGCGTCCTGGCAGGAGGGCAGCGTCATCCGCTCCTGGCTGTTGGACCTGCTGGTGGCGGCGCTGCGGGACGACCCCGGCCTGGCCGGTCAGCCCGACCGGGCGGCCGACTCGGGCGAGGCCCGCTGGATGCTGCAGAGCGCTCTGGACCTGGGCGTGCCCCTGCCGGTGACGGCGGCCAGCTTGTACGCCCGCCAGGTCTCGCAGCGGCCGGACAACCCGGCCCTGAGAGTGGTGTCGGCCCTGCGGGCCCAGTTCGGCGGCCACCGGGAATACAGCGTTTAGACACGATTGAGGCGAACGTCGAGCGTTCACGCTCGTAAGTGAGCCGATTGAGTGTTTGAGGCCCGTAAGGGCCGATATAGCGCCTGTGGCCAAGGCGAGCCAGTGGATATGACCGGCCCGCCTTGGCCACCTTGTTAGTCTTGAAGGCATGTGGTCCAAGCGGGAGAGCGTCGATTACGCATTGCAACGGCGGCGTTCCCTGGCCGCCCTGCGCTCTCGGGTGCGTTCACTGACGCCGTCCGACGTCTGCGACGCCGACCCCATGTTGATCCGGGCCGCCCACCACCACGGCGAGATGGTCCAGACCCGTTGCCCGGTGGGCGACTGCGGTCGGCTGGTCCTGCTCAACTACGTCTTCGGCGACCAATTGGGCCAATACTCCGGTCGTATCAAATCGACCGCCGAGTTGGACGAGATGGAGAACGAGTTCGGTGAGTTCAAGGTCTGCGTGGTCGAAGTCTGTGTCGACTGCGGCTGGAACCACATGATCGCCTCCTATGTCCTGGGCGACGGGATCAAGCGCCGTCCGCCCCGGCGACAGCAGACGGTGGAGGACATCTATGGCTAACCCGACCGGCTCCAGCTCCCGTCAGCCCCCGGCTAAGAAACCGACCGGGTCGGGCTCGACCAAGAAGCCGACCGGATCCACGACCGCCGGGTCGAAGCGGCCCCCGGCCGCCAAGGGGGCCAGCGGAGCCAAGGGCGCCAAGGGGGCGAAAGGACCGCAGGGTCCCAAGGGGCCGAAAGGACCGAAAGGACCCCAGGGCACGGCGGCCGGCCGGCCCAAGCGGTCTTGGTGGCGGCGGGTCCTGCTGGCCGGGCTCATCACCGGCTTGGCCTGCCTGATCCTGGGTCTGACCGGAATCTTCGTGGCCTACCGCATGATCGACTTCCCCGACCCCAACCGCGAGTTCACGACCGAGAAGACCCAGGTCTACTACCGCGACGGCCAAACTGTGCTGGGCAGCTTCGCCGAACAGAACCGGACCTCCCTGGCCTACGCCGACATGCCCCAGACGATCAAGGACGCCGTGGTGGCGGCCGAGAACCGGGATTTCTGGACCGATCCGGGCATCTCTTTCAAGGGCATCCTGCGCTCGGCCCTCAACATCGTGCGGGGCCAGCCGCTGCAATCGGGCTCCACCATCACCCAGCAGTACATCAAGCTGCTCTACCTGACCAGCGACCAGACAGCGACCCGTAAGCTCAAAGAGTTGCTGTTGGCGGTCAAGATGAGCCGTAACCTGGCCAAAGAGAACATCTTGGAGGGCTACCTCAACATCATCTACTTCGGCCGGGGGGCTTACGGCCTGCAGGCCGCCGCCCGGGCCTATTTCAACATCGACGCGGCCGACCTCAGCCTGACCCAGTCGGCCGCCCTGGTCGCCATCTTCAACAACCCGGGCAACCTCGACCCCCATATCAGCGAGCTGGCCGCCGAACGCCTGCTGGCCCGCTACCGCTACGTCCTGGACGGCATGGCCGCGATGGGCGCCATCAGCCCGGAGCAGCACTTGGAGGCCAGCGCCGCCCTGCCCGAGTTCCCCGACGTGCCGATCAACCAGCGCTTCGGCGGACCGACCGGTTTCTTGCTCAAGATGGTCGAGGCCGAGCTGGCGGACGCCGGTCTGGACTCCTCGCTGGTCTCCGGCGGCGGGCTACGTATCGTCACGACCTTCGACGCCCAGGCCCAGGCCGCCGCCGTGACCGCCGCCCAGACTTGGTCGAACAAGTCCGCCACTGAGGCTAGGACGCCTCAGGACCCGAGTCAGCTGCACGCCGCTTTGGCCTCGGTCGAAGTCGGCACGGGCGACGTCTTGGCCCTCTACGGCGGACCGGACTACTTGGAGAGCTCTTGGAACTACGCCACCCGGCCCAGGATGGCGGCCTCCACTTTCAAGACCTACGCCCTGGCGGCCGGGCTGCGCAACGGCTTCACCTTGTCCTCACGGCTCAACGGCAACAGCTTCACACCGACCGGCGACAGCGTCCCCGTGCGCAACGAGTTCAACCATCAATACGGCACCGTCTCCCTGGCCAAGGCCATCGCCGACTCCATCAACACCGCCTTCGTGGACCTGACCCAGCGGATGCCGGACGGGGCCGCCGAGGTGGCCCAGGCGGCCAACGACGCTGGGGTGCCGACCAACTCGACCTGGAGCGTGACCAACCGGATCGCCCTGGGCCAGTCGGAGGTCAGCCCGCTGGAGCAGGCCACCGGCTACGCCACCTTCGCCAACGGCGGCGTCTACGTCGCCCCCCACGTCGTGCGCGAGGTCTACGACTCCTCCGGAGCCTTGATCTACCGGGCCCAACCGGAGACCCGCCAGGCCTTCACCACCGAGCTGGCCGACACTGTCAACTACGCCTTGCGTGGAGTGGTGGAAGAGGGCACCGGGGCCAAGGTGCAGAACCTGGGCTACCCCATCGCGGGCAAGACCGGCACGGCCGAGATGGACGACCAGGTGGTCTCCAGTTGGTTCGTCGGCTACACCCGGCAGGTCTCGACGGCGGTCTTGTACGTGGCCGGCGCCGACGGCATCTCCTCGCTCGACCCCTACGCCCGTAAGGGTGACTCGACCTTCTTCGGCGGCACCTACCCGGCTTTGACCTGGCTCGACTACATGAGAGTGGCCCAGTCCGGGCGTGAACGGCTGGAGTTCGAGAAGCCGCGCGATCTGGGCCCGACCGTCACCCCCCAACCCACTCCGGAGCCCAGCCCGGCCGATCAGCCGACCACCCCGACGGTCGAGCCCAGCCCGTCCCCGACCGAGCCGACGCCGGGCCCCGACCCCAGTCCGACCGCCCCCGAACCGAGCCCGACCGCCCCCGGCCCAGAGCCCTCCCCGTCACCGACCTAGTGGGCCCAGCTCCTAAACCGCTGGACTCGCGGCGCCAGACCGGGTGGAACCCATACTTTTTGGGCCCATTCCATGAATTTCTTGGGTCGCATCCCATGAAATCCTTGGGTTACATTCCGTGAATCTCACGGATTAGGAACCGTCAGTCCCCGGATCTGCGGCGTCGCTTTGAAGGATGCCGAAGCGCCAGCATGAGTCCAGACTGTCCCCGGACGCGAGCAGATCGGCGCAATGGCGCGCGTTCGATGCCGCCGTGTGACGAATCCCCACGCCCACCGTCGGCTCGTAGACCGCCGCCCGGGCGCGTTCCAGCAACGCCCCGACCGACATCACCTCGCCCTGGAACAGCACGGCATCGTCCTTTCTTCGTGTCTCCATCTTCGCAGACTCCACAAGCCAGGTCAGTGGAGGCAGTCAGGAGGTCGACGCCTGGATGGACCGCCTGTTCCAGGAGAGCCGGGGCGTCGCGCTCAGGCGCGCATGTCCATCTTCTCGCAGACGCCGTGGACGTCCTGGAACTCCCAGACGTCGTGCTGGCCCCGCAGCCGGCCTGAGTAGAGGCCGTACATCTGCAAGTAGTGGATCTCGGCTAGGACCAGTTGTCGGTCCACACCCTTGTGGCCGAGCGGGGAGAAGACCACGTCCAGGCGGCCGTCGGCCGAGACGATGGACCAGTCCGAGGTCGGCTGGTCGCCCAACCGGGTGAAGCGGACGTTGGCCAGCGGCTCGGCCGCGCTGGGCGTCCAGAGGCAGGACTCCTCCTCTTGCCCGGGCTTAGAGGGACGGACGGCGAAATTGGCCCCGGCGTAACCGCCTGAGACTGGCAGGGCGAAGGTGCCCCAGGTCCAGCTCGTGAGGTAGGGCAGGTGGGACTTGTGCTCGTCCAAGATGGCGAAATCTTGAGCCGGGTCGAACTCGTAGCGCCGATCGCCCACCGTGATCGATCCGCTGGCCGGGAAGATGATCTTGTTGGTGTACATCGACCCTCGGGGCAGCCGGGTCGAGACCACCAACGGGGGCGAGGCCTGGGTCTGGTCCAGTGCGATCTCGCCTTGGACCGCCGGGGCCGTCGGGGAGCCAGCGAAATCGATCCGGATCACGATGCGCTCGGCCTGGAAGTCGTAGCGGAGGCGGTAGCCGGCGGCGGCGAAGTCGACTCGAGCGTGCATCAAGTCGGCCGGCAGCCGAAGCGCCCCGGCCCGCCGGTTGGCCGCGTGCTGAGCCAACGAACGGTCCGCGATGTCGTAGAGGTACCACTCCGAGCTGAGGAGGTACTTGGCGTCCTGGATGATCATCGAGGAGAAGAACTCACGGTGGGTGATGGTGAAACCGGCCCATTCCTTGGTCCGGAAAGACTCGAAGGCGCCCCTCAGCCCAGAGTGGGCCGCCGCCGGGTTGGCGTTGGTCGGCGTGCGCAGGAAGCGGCCCCAGTGGCGCTGGCCCTGCTCGACGACGCTGTCAGCGGTCAACATGGGCCAACGTTAACAGTTCCCAGCGGGCCCGACCACGGCCTTGAGGCACGGATCGAAGCCCAGCTGAGCGGGGATGTTCCGTCCTCGCGGCCCTGGTTCAATCAGGCAGGTGAGGCAACGTATAAATTTCGACGCCGATTCGCTGACCGACCCGGACCAGATCCGGGCTGGGATTCAAGCCGACGATGGTCGCGTTCTCCAACCAGGCCCACGTCAGCACGTAGGCGTCTGAATAACGAATCTTGTATTTCCGGCCCAATCGAACCACATGGTGCATGCTCCGATAATCGATTTTGGCGATCTCGACTCGTTTCCCTAACACCACTTTGATCATGTCTAAACCGAGCAGTCCACTCATCACCGCCCAATGATCCGTCAGATTCGGTTTCGCCGCCGCAGCCAGCCTCTCGACCTGGGTCGCGATTGGACCTGAATAATTAGACAGGCGGATCAGAAAATTAGCGTAATCATTCTCCGTCACGAACACTTTCGAAAACTCCGGGACCGGCAGCGGAGAGCCTAGACAAATTTTCACCAAGCCATAAGTGTCGACTAGAATCGGTTTATCTGATACTTTAGTTACCATTGTTATTCATGCCCAAGGCCAGCGAATCAGCGATTTCCCGTAATTTCGCTTCGCCCGGCAGTCCCTGACGAGCCACCATCGGAGGAATGATCACGATCATGCCACCCAAATCAGCCACATAAACTTCTTTCCCAGACAGACCCCAGCGTTTGCGAAAGTCGACAGGCACTGTCACCTGACCGCTCGTCTTGGTGACACGACGGGTTAATAACCTAACCTGATTAGGCACATAACGAGGGTCCACCCCGTCAATCGTCCGTGAATTTCCGCCACCTCGCTTAGCCGCCATCTGGCTGCGCCTCCTCAAAGGTTCGATAGCTCGCCCAGGATCTCCTCCTGCGACGAAGGCACCGTCACTCGACCTACTCTTGAAACCGCCCGTGGGACATCGCCGTCACAGTACGTATCGACGCTCGCACGATTGCGCGGCCTCTCGAAGAGACCTCCGCACGAGCAAATGGAACCACCCCCGGCGCCTGGGCGTCCACGATTCTTGTATTTGATAGCGGTGATCTACAAGAGAAGCGGTCGAATTGAGTTCTGTCGATCACGCTAAAGGCCTCGGCTGAGCTAAGTCACCCACCGTAGTCACACTGGGACGCGCGACACACCCACCAGACCAACCTGACAGGATGAGGACATGCCGCCGCGAACCGAACGCCTCATCCTCCGCCAGCTGACCGTGGAGGATCGGCCCGCCTTGAACGCCATGCTGCAGGACCCTCGGACCATGACCGCTTACGAGGGCCCCTTCTCCGAGGCCGAGGTGACCGAATGGCTCGATCGGCAGTTCGACCGCTATCGCGACGACGGCCACGGGCTGTGGGCGGTCGTGCTGCGTCAGACCGGCGCGCTGATCGGCCAGTGCGGCGTCTCCTGGCAGGACATCGACGGGCGGCACGTCCTCGAGGTCGGCTACCTTTTCAACCGCGCCCGCTGGGGCCAGGGCTACGCCACCGAGGCGGCCCGGGCCAGCCGTGACTGGGCCTTCACCGAGTTAAGGGCCGATGAGGTGTTCGCGCAAGTGCGCGACACCAATATCGCTTCCATGAATGTCGCCATCCGCCTCGGGATGACCATCCGGTCACAGTTCGTGAAACGCTATCGCGGCGTCGACATGCCGCACAACGCCTTCGCCATCGACCGGGCCGCTTGGACCGTTCAGGTGGCGCGGGAGTCCGTCCCCGACCCCAGCCGCTGAACCTGAATTATCACCGTCACCGCCTGTTCTCTTTTTCACCCTCAGCCGTGACGAGTCTGACGTCGCCCCCCTCGACGATGACGACTTGATAGTTGCTGATCGGTCGTAGATCCAATCGGTCTGAATATTCGGCGATGATCTTACCCGTCACTTTTTGAACGGGAAGTTCGAGCGATGTGGCACGATGGAGAAGTCGACGACGGACAGCCCCGAGAAATCATCAGCCAAATCTGGGGCAGCCGCCACGACGTCCATATATTGCAGATATTCGATGTCTGGCGCGACGACGGAGCCGGCCGACGATCCGATGTACGGTTTCCCGCCGTTCACCTGCTCGACGATCAACCGGTCCGCCCCGTGCGTCTCAATTCTTGCAGCAGGAAGAATGTGTTCCCACCGGCCACGAAGATATAATCGGCGCTGGCTATTTTATCTGCCATCTCATTCTGAGTCGCGGTTGAGACTTCCAGTTCGTCGATCACCAGTCCCAGTTTCCGTAGAGCTTTCAAATCGCCGGCGACGAAAAATTTCGCCTTCTCCGGCCGGCTGGCCGTCGGTATGAACACGACCTTCTCACCCGCGCTGTCGCCGACGAAATCTGGGAAAAGCTTAGACACGTTAGAAAAATACGACGCTAGGAAGAGTTTTCTCATCTGACACCTATCGTTATCGTGAGGTCAGCCTATCGACTATTGCGAGTCTCAACCACTCAATCAGTTCACTCACGAGCGGCCAGCGCTCGACGTTCGCCTCACACGGAAGTCAGATGACTTCCACCAACCAAGGCTGTTCCCGCTTGGTTTCCTCGAACTTCGCCGCGCTAGCCCAAGCGCCGCCCCTGACCGTTGGATGGATGTTGCAATCCGTTCATCGGCTGACTTGCATTTCGTACACTGGATGGCTTGCATTCTGTACACTGGACGTATGGAGGGAGGTGGTCCATGACTCTGACGCCTGATGGCTACCGGGAAAGATTGGTCGACGGTGTCGTGGCTCGGTACCTGAGGCAGTTCGGCATGGTGCTGATCGAAGGCCCTAAGTGGTGCGGTAAGACGTGGACGGGACAGCGCCACGCCAACTCTAAGATCGGGTTGGCCGACCCGTCCGGTGGATTCGCAGCCAGAGAACTAGCTTTGTCCGATCCGGCGCAAGCGCTCGATCCCAAGTCGGCTCCCGAAGGCGAAGGCTGGCCGCTCTTGGTGGATGAGTGGCAAGAGGCGCCGGCGGTGTGGGACGCCGCCCGGCACCTGGCCGACCAGACCATAGACAAAGGCAGATTCATCCTGACCGGTTCGGCGACTCCGGACGACACCGTCGTCCATAGTGGCGCTGGGCGAGCCGGGCGGGTCCAAATGCGAACCATGTCGCTGCTGGAGTCGGGGGCGTCGACCGGCGCTTGCTCATTGTCGTCCATGCTGGTCGGGGACAGGCCCACCGCCGCGTTGCCCGCTTTCCGGATCAACGATGTGATCGACCTAGTGATTCGAGGCGGTTGGCCAGGACTGCCCGAAGCCGGATCACCGGACATGCCGGGCGAATACCTACGCACCCTGGCCGTCATTGACGTGCCCCATGCCGACCATTCCCGCAAAGACCCCCGCAAAGTTATGACATTGTTGCAATCGCTGGCCCGTAACAGTGCCACCGTGGTCACACAGAAGACGCTCGTAGCTGACACCGGTCTCGGGGACGACGGAAAAGACCCAGCGGCGTCCCGCTCCACCTTGGCCCGCTATCTGACCGCACTGGAACGGCTCTTCGTGATAGAGCGGATACCGGCCTGGAGCCCACGGCTCCGTTCCCGGACCAGGCTGCGCACCTCTCCCAAAACCCTACTGACTGACCCGTCGCTAGCGGTGGCGGCGCTGTCGGCCAACCGAAACACCCTGCTAAGAGATCTGGAGACCTTGGGCCTGCTCTTCGAAGGCCTGTGCCTCCGCGATCTGGCCGTCTACGCCCAAAGCATCGGCGGACGTCTGTTCCACTACCAAGACAACTCCGGCCTCGAAGCCGACGCCGTCATCGAAACCACCGACGGCTGGTGTGGCATAGAGATCAAACTGGGCTCCCACCAAGAGGATGCCGCCAGCGCCACCTTGCTACGCCTATCAGAGAAGATGACCACAGCGGGATACCCACCCCCCGCATTTCTGGCGGTCGTCACCGGCACCGGAGCCACCAAAACCCGACCCGACGGGGTGATCACTGCCTCCATCGGAGCCCTTGGCCCCTGAGCACGGCCGCTAGACCCGATTGAGGCGAGCGTTGCAATAACCTCGTCTTCGTGTCTAACGAGCTCTACCAGGCGGTCGGCGTCTGGGACCGGTCCGATCCGGCGCCGCCCCGAGTGCAGCGATGGAAACGCTCTCTGCTCGACCTGTCCTTACGCAACCCGCTGCTCAACCTGCCCCGCAACTCCCGCGTGGTCGACTTCATCGTCCCCGGTGGCCTGCTAGCCCAGATCGACGACGCGGCGGCCGCCGGCAAGACCCTGCGCGTCATCGCCGATGCGACCGGCGGCGAGGGCCTGCCGCAGGCGCTGGGCCAGAGGGCGATTGGGGAACTGACCCCGGAAGCCTGCCGGGTGGCGTTCAAGACCATGCGCTCCCTGCTGACCGGGTCACCGAGTTCACGCTTGCGCGCCCTGCGCCGCGACGCTGAGACGCTCGAGCAGGAGACCGGCAGCAATTTCTTGTACCTCTGCCTCGGCACTCTGGTGCATTCGAAGGGCGACCGCGAAGTTCGCGCCCCCCTCTTTCTCATGCCGGTGCACTTGAAGCGAACTGGTCTGACCCACTCCTTCACGGCCGACGGCGACGATCCCGCCCAACCCAACCTCTGCCTGCTGGAGTGGCTGCGTCTGACCCATCAGGTCGAACTGCCCGAACTGGCCAACCCCTTGGCCGACGAGTCGGGCATCGCCATCAACGCCTGCCTGACCGCCATCCGACAGCGCTTGCTGACAGCCGGCCTCGACTTCCGGGTCGACGAGACCGTCCACCTGGCGTTGCTCAAATTCTCCACCTTCCAAATCTGGAAGGACCTCGACGCCAACTGGGCCTCGTTCTTATCCAACCCGGTGGTGCACCACTTGGTGACCCGGCCCGGTGAGACCTTCAACGATCCGGCCGGCCGCCTCCCACCCCAATTGACCAGTCGGGCCGAGGCCGACGTCCGCCTGCCGGTGGCGGCCGACGGCTCCCAGCTGGAGGCTGTGCTGCGGGCCGCGGCCGGCCAGTCCTTCGTGCTGGAGGGACCGCCCGGCACCGGCAAGTCGCAAACCATCACCAACCTGATCGCCCACGCCATGTGGCAGGGCCAGAAGGTGCTCTTCGTGGCCGAGAAGCAAGTCGCCCTCGAGATCGTGGGACGCCGCCTGGCCGAGGTCGGCCTGGCCCCCTTCACCCTCGAGCTGCACGGCGACAAGGTCAGCATGCGTGACATCCGGGCCCAACTGCGCCGGGCCTTGGAGGCGCAGGCCTTCAGCCCGGACGAATGGACCGGCGCCGAACAGGCTTACACCACCGCCGTGCGGCTGCTGGCCGACTACCCAGCGCGACTGCACAGCCCCAACCGGGCCGGTTTGTCGGCCTGGTCGGCTTACGACCTGGCGGCCTCCCTCGGCGCCGGTCCCAGCTGGACGCTCGGCCCCGGCGGACCCGACGCGGTCGATGTCACGGCCCTGCGCGCCGCCACCGTCGAGGCCGCCCGTATCGCCAGCCAAGTCGGGCACAGCGCGCAGGCCCCCTGGTTGATCGGCAACTTCCGGTTTGGCGTCGACCGGGCGGCGCTACGCCAGGCCCTGACGGCGACGGAGCCGACCCGCCGCTTGGCCGAACAGCTCAGCCCGGCCTGGCGGTCGGCCTTGGAGACCCTCAGCCCGGCCGAGGCCGGCGACCTCGACGAACTGTTGCGATCGGGCCGTCCCCTGCCCCCGCCCGCCGCGCTGGCGCTAGTGGACTCCCCCGCCTGGCGGACCCACGTGACGTCGTGCCGGGACCGGGTGGCCTGGCTAGAGGGGTCCGCCGAGTCGAGCCAGCTGGCCGACGCGCCCGAGTTAGCCGATTGGCTGGCCGCCGCCAGACGCCTGTCCCAGGCCGTCCTATTCAGTGAGTTCCGCCGCCGCCGGGTGCGGCGGACGGTGGCGGCGCTGGCCCCGGCTCTGCCCTTGGCGGGCGGCGGACTGCTGACCGCCTTGGAACGGGCGGCGGCTCTGCGTCAGGCCTCGGCGGCGACCGCCGGAGCGGCCCGAGCGCTGCCGGGCCTGCTCCTCGCCTCCGGCTGGGCGCCGCACCGCCCGAGGGCCTTGGCCGAGTTCGACGCCGCCGTCGCCCACGCCCTCCAGGCCAAGCGGCTCGGTCCGCTCTCCCCGGCTGGACGCTTGCTGGAGCAGCCGATCACAGGACGCGACCGCGACCTCTTCTCAGCCCTGGTGGCCGCCTGGCGGGGTTGGCTGGCGGCGGTGGACGCCGACCACCTCAGCTGCGCCCAGTGGATGGGCGGGCACAGTTGGGTGACGACCTGGGAGCGGGATTACCCGCGCTGGTTCGAGGATCTCGATCTCGGCGACGGCCTGATGCCGCAGCGTTACGCCGGACTGAGAGCCGAGCTGGCCCGTATGACCCAGGCCGGCGGAGCCGATCTGGCCGACCAGTTGGCCCGCGGCGGACTCGCTCCAGCGGACGCCAGCGCGGCGCTCGACCGCGGCCTGGCGGCGGCCTGTCTGCGCGAGCGTCTGCTGCTGGGCGGCCTGGACCGTTTCGACGATCAGGCCCAGACCCGTCTGACCGAAGACTTCGAGACCCGCTCCGAGCAGCTCCGCCGCCTGGCCGTGCAGGCGCTCCCGGCCCAGGTCATCGCCCAGCGTCCCTTCCGGGCGGACCAGGTGATCGGCGAGGTGGCCGCCCTGGCCCGGCAGATCGAACGCAAACGGGGCGGCCTGACCCTACGCGAGGTCACCCAGCGCTATCCGCAGGCCTTGCTCTCACTCACTCCGGTGCTGCTGGCCAGCCCCGGAGCGGTGGCCCACTTCCTCGCCCCGGACCTGACCTTCGACATCGTCGTCTTCGACGAGGCCTCGCAGATCCGGGTGCCAGAGGCCATCGGCGCCGCTGGCCGGGGCCGCTCCGTGGTCGTGGTGGGCGACTCCAAGCAGATGCCGCCGTCGCGCCTGATGGAGGTGTCGACCGACCAGCCGGACGACCTCGACACCGTGGCGGACTCGGAATCGATCCTGTCGGAGGCCGTCGCATCGGGCCTGCCCCGGAGTCACCTGCGTTGGCATTACCGCAGCTTGGACGAGTCTTTGATCGCGTTCTCGAACGCGCGCTACTACGAGGACCGGATCGTCACCATCCCGACGCCGGGCGGGCGACCGGGGCTCGGGCTGTCCTGGCGGCGAGTGGAGGGGACCTTCGGACGGGGCCGGGACCGTACCAACCCGGTCGAAGCCCAAGCCGTGGTCGACGAGATCGTGGC
Organism: Propionibacteriaceae bacterium; assembly: GCA_031265875.1. Taxonomy (GTDB): domain Bacteria; phylum Actinomycetota; class Actinomycetes; order Propionibacteriales; family Propionibacteriaceae; genus WQYJ01. The sequence continues at coordinate 219,666 of JAISCA010000007.1, read as the reverse complement.
CCTGTCACGCGATCCGGCCACCCGGGACGATTCGATCGGCGTGGTCTGTTTCAACGTCCAACAGCGCGATCTGATCTTGAACCTGCTGGAGGACAATCCCGATCCGTTCGTGCAGCAAGCCCTCCGGGCCGATGAGCGGCGCCGCCTCTTCGTCAAGAATCTGGAGAACGTCCAGGGCGACGAACGCGATGTCATCTTGTTCTCGTTGGCTTTCTCGCCCGACCCTGACAGCGGGGTGTTGCCGTTGCAGTTCGGCCCGCTGGTGCGGGAAGGCGGACAGCGCCGGCTCAACGTGGCCATCACCCGGGCCCGCCAACGGGTGGTGCTGTTCAGCTCTTTCGACCCGTCGAGCATCGACCTAGCGCGCAGCGGCGCGCAGGGGTTGCGCGACCTGCGGGCCTATCTGGAATACGCCGCGGCGGCCGGCCAGGCGGCCGATCAGGCCGCCCTCCCCGCTTCGACGGCTGTCAGCCCTGAGTCCGGGCCGACCAATCGTGGCGCGCTGATCCGCCAACTGGCCGACCGTTTACAGGCGGCCGGACTGGACTGCGTCACCGATTTGGGCCAGTCGAGTTTCCGGGTCGATCTGGCGGCGCGCCGTCCCGGCGAGACGCGCTGGCGGCTAGCGGTGTTGGTGGACGGCCCGGCCTGGGCCTCGCGCCCGAGCGTGGCCGACCGTGAGCATGTGCCGGCCCTGCTGACCGACCTGATGGGCTGGCCCCAGGTGGCCCGGGTCTGGCTGCCGGGTTGGCTGCGCGACCCCGAAGCCGTCATCGCCCGCCTGCTGGCCCAGGTCGGCGCTGCGGTCGAGCGGGCGGCGAGCGCCCCGGCCGCCGTCCACCGGCCCACCTTCGTGGGCCCGGAGGGGAGGGCCGACACCGGCTGGGACGGAGGCCTGACTGGGAACGAGGGCGATCAGGCCGAGGGCGCGGGCGGCGCCGGAACGCCGTCGGCTCCCGCCCAGGCGACCCCAGTGGACTCAGCCACCGCTGAGCCGCCTCTCTTCACTCCCGCCGCCCGGGACCAGGTGCTGCCCCGCTCGCACCTCGATCTGACCCGCCGCCGTCCCCCGATCAGACCGGCCGAACGGGCGAAGATCGAAGACGAGGTGCTCCAACAGGTGGCCGACATCACCTGGACCGAGGGGCCGACCCAGCTGGACCGCCTGGTCAGCCTGGTCGGGACCCGTTTCGGCCTATCCCGGCTGGTGGCCGAGAAACGAGAGGCCCTGGAGCGTATCGTGCGGCGGCGCTGCCCCGTGGACAGCGCCGGTTTCGTCTGGCCGCCGGGAGAGATCCAGACGCTCTGGCCGGTGCGCCGCTCGACGCCCGATCAACGCGGCATCGACGAGATCAGCCCGGCCGAGCTGCTGGCCGCCCTGCTGCTGGTGCTACGCCAGGCCCTGTCGGCCGATCGCGACGAATTGTTCAAAGCCAGCGCCGCCCTCTTCGGGATCAACCGCCTGACCGCCCCCGTCCGCGCCGCCTTGGAAGTGGCCTTACAGGGCGGCCTTCAAACCGGAACGCTGACCCTGGCCAGCGGCCGGGTGGGCTGCGGGAAGGTGACATTGCGATTCTCCATACGCATGCCGGAGTAGACACTGTCCGGCCAGCGTTTCCGGGCCAGGAAGACGTTCTCCTCCCGGGTCAGGTGGAACCTGTCCTTCACACGATCACCTTCCCCGACATCGCAACTCACTCACTCACTCGCTCTGGTCGATTCCACCAGCGCTCGGACCGCCTGAGCGGTCAACGTCCGCTGTGACGAGGGCGTCCGTTTCGGACTATTATCTAAGCATGTGTGAAGATACGCAGGAACACATGCTCGACTTGGGCGACGAGTACGTGGCCTTGGCCGTCGAGGTCTTCTCGTTGTTGTCGGACGCGACCCGGATTCGGATCATTTGGGCCTTGCGCGGCGGGGAATTGTCGGTCAACGACCTAGCCGAACGGGCCGGGAAGTCGCCGACCGTGGTGTCCCAGCACTTAGCCAAGCTGCGCTGGGGCAAGGTCGTCCAAACCCGCCACGAGGGCACCCGGGTTTTCTACAGCCTGGTCGACGAGCACGCCCGCCAGTTGGTCCAGCACGCCGTCTTCCAGGCCGAGCACGTCGTCGACGGCGTGCCACGACACCACCTGGTCGCCCCGGAGCGTCCGCCGGACGGCGACCAGCGGACAGAGGCTGGCCGATGAGGCTCTCGCCAAGTCCCCGAGCGGGGGGACGACCGGTCGATCAGCCGCCGGATCGACCAGACCAAGCCATCGGCCCCCCTGCACGACCGGGGGACGCCCGAGCCGGGCAGTCCGGCTGGTGGAGCCGGATCGACCGGGGCGATCTGGCCCGGACCGGCTTCGTGGCCGGCTGCGCCAGCGCCACCCTGTTCGGGCTGACCTGGCCTTGGCCCGCTGTCCCGGTGGTGGCCGTGGTGGGCTTGGCGGTGGGCTGCTGGCCGATCCTGACCGAGGCCTGGGCGGACGCCCGGCGCCGCCGTATGAGCATGGAACTGTCCATGCTGATCGCGATCGTGGCCGCCGCCGCCATCGGCCAGTGGGTCACCGCACTACTCATCACCGCCTTCGTGCTGGCGGCTGAGATCCTGGAAGACCTGTCGCTGGACCGGGGCCGGGACGCCCTGACCGACCTGATGGCTTTCCTGCCCCAGATGGTGCAAGCCCGGGTTGACGACACCGTGGTGACGATCCCGCTGGAACAGGTCCGGGTCGGCCACATCGTCGTGGTCGGACCCGGTGGCAGGGTGCCGGTGGACGGCGCCGTCGTGGCCGGCGACTCGACGGTGGATCAGTCGCGCATCACGGGCGAGTCGATGCCGGTGGACGTCTCAGTCGGCTCGACGGTGTACGCCGGGTCGATCAACCAGGTCGGCGCGGTCGAGATCACCGCCCAGCGGGTCGGCGACGAGTCCTCGTACGGGCGGATCGTCGAGGCCGTGCGCCAGGCCCAGTCCTCGGAGCCGCCAGCGCAACGTCTGGCCGACCGTCTGGCGGCTTGGCTGGTCTACCTGGCGTTGGCCGGAGCGGCGGCCACCTACCTCGTCAGCCGCGACCTGACCGCCACCATCTCGGTGGTGGTGGTGGCGGGGGCCTGCGGCATCGCCGCCGGGACGCCGCTGGCCGCGCTGGCCGCCATCGCCCGGATCGCTAGGACCGGGGCCTTCGTCAAGGACGGCGCCCACCTCGAAGCCCTCTCCGCCATCGACACCGTGGCCTTCGACAAGACCGGCACCCTCACCGGCGGCGCGCCGGCCGTCGTCCGGGTCGAGAGCGCCGGCGGCGCCCCGGACCAGTTGGTGGCGCTGGCCGCGGCGGCGGAGTCCTACTCGGAACACCCGTTGGGCTTGGCCATCGTCGCCCACGCCCGCGACCGGGGACTGCCGGTCGGAAGGGCGGCGGACTTCGTCTACCGACCCGGCCTAGGCGTCACTGCGACGGTGGCGGGCCAGACCGTCACCGTCGGCAACCGGGCCCTGGTCCCCGACGCTCCGCCCGAGGACGCCGCGGCGGACGCTGCGACCGTGGTCCACGTCGGCCTGGACGGCTGTTACGCCGGCAGCGTCGTATTGGCCGACCCGATCCGTCACACGGCCAGTCAGGCGGTCGCCGAACTGCAGCGGCAGGGTTTACGGACCTTGATCATCACCGGCGACCGCGCCGCCACCGCCCACGCCGTGGCGGCGAGCCTAGGCATCGACCAGGTCCGGGCCGGCTTGCTGCCGGAGCAGAAACTGGCCGCCATCGACTCCGAACGAGCCGCCGGCCACCGCCTGGCCATGGTCGGCGACGGCGTCAACGACGCCCCCGCCCTGGCCCGGGCCGACGTCGGGATCGCGATGGGCGGCGGCGCCGACATCGCCCGCGAGAGCTCCGATGTGGTGCTGATCAGCTCCGACCTGAACGATTTGGTCCGGGCCGTGGCGGTGGCCCGCCGGGCCCGCCGTATCGTCATGTTCAACTTCGCCGGCACCATCGCCGTCGACCTGATCGGCATGCTCCTAGCCTCCTTCGGACTGCTCAGCCCGGTGTTCGCCGCCCTGGTCCACGTCGGCAGCGAGACCGCCTTCATCCTCAACTCCGCCCGTCTCATACCCCGGCGGGCGAGGCCGGAGCGGGATCGGTAGGGGCGGCTTCCCGACCAGAATGATAGCTCATAAGTTAGTCCAGGTGACCTGGTCTGTTAGACTAGTTTTGTGACAGTGATGAACGTCCAGGAGGCCAAGGCGAACCTTTCCCGCCTTCTCGTCGCCGCCGAGAACGGCGAGGAAGTCGTCATCGCCCGGCACGGCAAGCCAGTGGTGCGCTTGTTGCCGGTCAGTGACGGTCGCGAGTTCGACATCTTCCCGGGAACCTGCGGCGACGAGGTCCTCCAGCCCTTGAGCGACGCTGATCTGCGGCAGTGGGGATACGAGTGATGCGGCTGCTGGCTGACACACATACTCTGCTCTGGCTGGCCCGCGAGTCTCAGCGGCTCAGCCCGTTGGCCAAGACGCTGCTGGCCGACGCCGCCAATGAAGTCTTACTCTCAGCGGCCAGCGTCTGGGAGCTGAGCGTCAAGCGTCACCTCGGCAAACTCCCCGAAGCCGCCCCAGTCATCGACGGATTCGCGGAACTGACCAGGCGTTTCTCAGCTAGACCTCTGAGCATGAGCCCGGCTCACGCCAGGCTGGCCGGCGCCCTGGACTGGTCGCACCGGGACCCGTTCGACCGCATGCTGGCCGCCCAGGCCATCCTGGAGAGCGCCACCCTCGTGAGCTGCGACGAGATCTTCGACCAGATACCAGACCTCCGTCGCCTGTGGTGAACCATGCAAGCCATGCTCGACCAGCTGGCCGACCTCAAAGGCCAGGGCGTCGAGGCCATCAACGAGTAGTGTCCTCATTCACGACATTTCTCACCGCCGAAGCGTCCGCGCGATCCGTAGCGCCGGTCCTTGGCCGAACAGGCGTGGTCAGCCCGCGCTGACGAAGTCGGCTATGTCGCGCCGGATCATGGCGTTTTGGCCGTAGTCGCCGTCGATTCGGCCCAGGCAGAGCAGCATTTGGGGTTGACCGGCGGCCTGGTCCAAGCCGAGGGCTTGGGCGGTCTCATTCGGCTCCAGCTCGATCAGCGCGCTCATGGGGTGGACCGCGATCTCGGCGGCGGTGGCGGCCAGCCAGAGCGACTCCAACGCCCGGCCGGTCTCGATCAGCCCGCTCGGGGTGGCGGGCGCGGCCAGCAGGACCCAAGCGCCGCAGCCGTCGGCTTGGGCCTCCGCCTGGCTGATCGACTGATCGGCGAAGCTGTCGCCCGTGGCCGACGCCCGGCTGGTCGTCAAGTAGTACATGACCTTGGTCAAGCCTGTGATCCCCAGTTGCTCGGCCGGCAAGCCGTCGCGGCGCTGGCGGGTCTCGGCGTTGGACAAACGCAGCCAGTCGGCGAATTCCGCCCGGCCGGCTGGGTCGTCAGCCTGCGCCCTGAAGGCCCGCTTGGCGCCCTCGGTGGCGTAGCGGAAGCCGGCGCCGCCGGCGGGCAGCCAGACCGACTCGACGGCGCCGGAGAGGCCTGCGGTCAAGTCGGCCTGGTCCGCCGCCGTCAGGGGCGGGCCGTCCATCGGTCGCTTCTCGGTGTGGCGACGGGTGAACCAGGCGTTGGTGGCGGCGTCGGCGTCGTGGGGAGTCCCGGAGTACCTGACGGTCACCGGTAGGACGTCTTGGTCCAGTTCGACCGTGACCTGGTAGCCGTGGGCTTCCAGGGCGCGGACCAGGTTCTCGGTGAAGGCGCCGAGCGAGATGATGGCCTCGCGGCCGGCCGGATCGGCCACGGCCAGCCGCCGGTCGGGATCCAAATCGAGCAGCAGCCGCTCGGAGTCGGCTTGGACGCGCCAGGCTTGGGTGTTGTGCGAGTTGGGGGCCAGGGAAGCGTAGTAGAGCGAGGCCCGCACCTCGGCCGGCAGGTCGAAGAGCAGGGAGGTGTCCTGCTCCAGCTGAATGGGCCGTCCGGTCAGGTACCCGCCGGTCAGCCCGCCGACCACCACGACGGCGAGGGCGGCCAGGACCAGCCTCTTCGTCTTGCTGTGTGACATCAGTCGGTCTCCTCGGTGGTGGGATTCGGTTGATTGGTCGGGTGATCGGTCGGGCCGCTGGCCGGATTCGATTGGGCCGGCGGGCCAGGGGCGGGCGCCGCTGCGGGGACGGCGATCCCGTTCCAGATCAGGTCCATCCCGGCCGCCAGGAAGGCCTCGGGGTCGAGGCCGTAGCGGGACTCCATATAGACGGCCTTCGAGGTGGCCATCGGGACCAAGGCCGAGATCGACGCCCACAACGCCATGCCTGTGACCGCCGGGTCCAAGTCGGGCCGCAGCGCGCCGTCACGCTGACCGAGCGCGATCACCCGGGCGACGCTGGCCTCGAGCTCGTCGCCCGCCGCCACGATCCGCGCCAGCAAACCACGCCGCTCATCGGCGGCGCGCTCACCGGGGTCGTCGATTTGGAGGAGGTCGGCGTCGGCCGGCTCGATCGCGAAAGCCAGCGCCGCGCCCGCCCGGTACGGTTCCGCGCGGTGGCGTTCGGCCAGCCAACGGAAGATCGCCTGGCTGGCCTGCCGGACGTCCCTGGGGGCGGCCGGCGCGGGCGTCGCCTGGGCCGGCGGGGCGTCAGCGGCGCCAGCCGGCGGCGGGGCTCCTCCGGCGGGTGGAGCGCTCTCGAGGGCCGTGACCACCTGGCCCGCGAAGGCGGCGAAACGATCGAACTCCTCCGCCACGATGGCCAAGTGAATCGCTTCCTTCGAAGCGAAGCGAGCGTACAACGTCCGCTTGGAGCAGGGGGCCGCCGCCGCGATCTGGTCCACGGTCACGGCCTCGAAGCCATGGGCGGCGAACAACAAGGCGGCGGCGTCGGTGATCCGCCGCTGCCGCAGGGCGTCGACTTCCAGGTCTCGGGTCACGGCCCTCCTCGTATGTAAACTATAAGTCTAATAAGTAGAGTAGCAGTCTACTTAGGGCCAAGCGATCGCCACCAGGCCAGACCCTGCGCTAAGCGGGCTGTCCTGGGAGGGCGACGCGGGAATGGGAAGTCCATCCTCCAGGGGCGGTGTGGGCTGGGCCTGGGCCGAATAGCGTTGCCAGCGAAGGTCACGGCATTGTCAAAGCCGATAGCCGGACCACGGTGTTTTTCGGGTGCTCCGGACTATTCGGCTCCGGGGCATAGAGGCGAGGAGGCCTCATGACGTCTTTGATGTTGACATACCACAACCCGACTGCGCCCGAGAGGGCGGACGAGATGACCAACTGGTACAACTGGGCCCACATCCGCCATGTCCTTTCTATGAGCGGCTCGGTCTCCCACGCCCAACGCTTCAAGTTGGCTAGTTGTCAACCATCCGAGCCAGACACCCGCCGCGGCTACCTGACTGTCTACGAGGTCGCGGACAAGGCGCTTTGCACAGCCATCACGATGGACTGGGCCGGCACGGTCAAGTACGAGATCAGCACGGCCTTCGACGTCCGCAGCTTCGCCGAGGCCTACTGGGACATCGTCCGCGGGACGGCCGACTTCGCCACCTACGCCGACTACGCCGGCGACCGCTCGGTCCTGGTCGCCCGGCTCGACGGCGGCGACCAGGTCGAGGCGACCTTGCCGGCCGAGACCCTGGCCGATTTAGCCGACCGCCCCGGCCTCCTGTCCGCCCACCTGGCCCGTTTGGCGGCCGATCAAGCGCCGACCTCGGCCGCCCAGACCGAGACCGTCTCCCACGTCCTCATCGCCCAACTGACCGACACCTACCTGGCCGTCCGGTCGTGGGACGCCTTCGCCGCCGAGGCCGGTCTCGACGCCCTCCAGGCCGCCCCGGCCGTCTACCGGCCGGTCATCCGGCGGCTCAGCGCCGCTCAGCGGACGGGCCCGCCCCAATGGCAGGCCCTGTCCTTCCTCACCATCGCCGGCCTCGGCCTGTCGGACAAGACTCCGGTCTACCCGTCCCGCTGACCGGCCGGCTCCCCACCCGACCAAGGAGTTCACATGGAACCTGTCTATAGCCTCGAGCGATTCGGCCAGATGCGCGGCCTCGACGCCGAGATCGCCGATAGTAACCCACCCTTCGCTAGCCTGGTCGACTTGACCGGCCAGGCGGCCATCGTCACCGGCGGCGGTCGCGGCCTCGGTTTCCAAGTCGTCAACCGTCTGGTCGAAGCCGGCGCCAAGGTCCTCATCGCCGATGTCGCCACGGACTTCGCTGAGGACGCCGTGGCCTACTTCAACGGCAAAGGCGGCACGGTCGAGTACGCCCCCTGCGACGTCCGGGACCTGGGCCAGATCCAAGCCGCCCTCGACCAGGCCGTGGCCGCCTTCGGCCAGGTCGACATCCTGGTCAACATCGCCGCCGTCCTCGACATGTCCGTCTTCACCACCATGACCGAGGCGATGTGGGACCGGTCGATGGACATCAACGCCAAGGGCGCCGTCTTCTTCGCCCAGGCCGTGGCCAATCAGATGATCGAGCGGGGGATCAAGGGCCGGATCGTCAACGTCTTGTCCCACGCCCTGAACCCGGCCTCGACCTTCTACTACACCTACCAACTCCAATACTCCGCCTCCAAGGCCGCGCTGCGGCAAGCCACCGAGGTCATGGCCCGCTTCCTCCAGCCCCACGGGATCGTCGCCACCTGCGTCATTCCCGGCTCGATGCGCTCGGCCGGCGCCTTCCTGACGCAGCGGCCGGAGGAGGTGCCCATGGACCCCGGCCCCCGCGCGCCCATGACCATGAACCCGGACGAGGTCGCCCGGATGGTCTTCGCGCTCTGCACCGACTTGGCCGTCTTCGCCAACGGTTCCGTCGTGACCTGCGACGGCGGCGCCTCGCTCGGGGCGCGCGACGAATAGCCCGACGGCTCCGTCCCGGTAGGGCCGATATCGGCCCTACCGGACCTCAAACACTCAATCGGCTCATTCACGAACGCCAACTGATAAGGAACATGACATGGAAACTTTAATGCTGACCTTCCACAATCCGTCCGCCCCCGAACGCGAAGACGAGATGCACAACTGGTACAACTGGGTCCACATCCGCGACGTCCTCTCCATGGACGGGACGGTCACGGCCGTCCAACGCCTCCAACTGGCCTCCTGCCAGCCGCAGGGCGCGGATCTGCGCCGCAAGTTCGTCACCGTCTACGAGGTCGAGAACAAAGAACATTGCACTGAGATGCACTCGGCCTGGGTCGGTTCGACCAAGCTCGAGATCTCGACCGCCTTCGGCACCGACTTCGGCGAGGGCTACTGGGACATCGACGACCAGACCGCCGACTTCGCCACCTACGCCGACTACGCCGGCGACAAGGCCGTCTTCTTCGCCCGCCTCGACGGTGGGGCGAAGGCACCGGCCAAGCTGACGCCCGCGGTCCTGGCCGAGCTGGCCGCCCTACCCGGCTTCAAGTCCGCCCACCTCTGTCACTGGTCCACCCACCAGGCTCCGAACTCCTCGGCCAAGTCTGAGTCGGTCAGCCACATGCTGGTGGCCCAGGTCGACGACGTCTACCTGGCCGTCCAATCATGGGACGGGTTCGCCGAGCGGAAGGGTCTGGCCGAGATCGACGCCGCTCCCTGCGTTTACAAGCCGCTCTTCCCACGCTTCACGGCCGCCGAGTCGGTCGCCACGCCCGAGCGCCAGGCCATCACATTCCTCATGCACTGCATGTGCGGGCTGACGCCCAAGATGCAGGTCTACCCCACTCGCGGATAGACACGATTGAGGCGAACGTCAAGCGTTCACGTTTGTGAGAGAGCCGATTGAGTGTTTGAGACTCGTAAGAGTCGATAGACACGATTGAGGCGGTTAACATTCGGTTGACCTTCAACCCGCACAATGGCCGTACGGCGGCACGATCCGAGCGCGGCCCGGCCCCAAGCCGAACCAGCCAAACGCACCGGACGGCCGCATCGACTGGTCGAATCGGCCAGCCGGACCACCCCTAAGGAGCGCAGTGGGCGCCATCCTCGTCATCGACGACGACCCTCATATCCGTGAACTCGTCCAGGCGCTGCTGGGGAGCGCGGGGTTCGCCTCGATCCCGGCGGCGGACGGGCGGGAGGCGCTGCGAGCCCTGGGTGAGACCCCGGTGGACCTGTGCGTGGTGGACGCGATGATGCCGAACCTCGACGGCGCCGGGTTCTGCCGGGTCGCCCGGCGTTACTACCCCGAACTGCCGCTGCTGATGCTCACCGCCAAAGGCCAACTCGGCGACAAGGTGACCGGATTCGAGGCCGGGGCCGACGACTACCTGGTCAAGCCCTTCGAGCGCCTCGAACTGATCGCCCGCGTCAAGGCTCTGCTCCGCCGCTACCGCAAGGTCCAAGAGCAGATCGCCCAGGCCGGCAGGCTGACGCTGGACAGCGCCAGCCATGTGGCCACCCTGGGTCAGGACCGCTACGACTTGCCGCTCAAAGAGTTCGGTCTGCTGTTCTTCCTGGCCAGCCACAAGGGCCGCACCCTGACCCGGGCGGGGCTCCTCGACGAAGTCTGGGGTCTCGACTTCGACGGCACCGAGCGCACCCTCGACGTCCACATCAACCGCCTGCGCGAGCGCTTCGGCCCCGCGACCGGGTTCCGCATCGTCACGGTGCGCGGGCTGGGCTACCGCTTGGAGGACATCTGACCATGCCCGATGCCGTGTCCCCGGCGCGCGACTGCGCACCTGACCCTGTCCGCCGGGACCCCTCGCCCTCCCATACGCCCGACACCGTGTCTCCGGTCACCGGCTCCGCGCCCGACCCCGGCCGCCAGGAACCCCCGTCCGTCCGCCCGCCCGACGCCTTGCCCCCGGCCACCGGCTTCGCGCCCCGTCGGCGGCGGGCGCCGGCGTTGGTCCAAGAGGCCAAGGGGCGTCCGCCTTGGGACCCGCCCGGCGGCCCTCGGACACCAGAGCGGGACCGCAGCGGCGGGTTCGGCGTCATCGCCCTGTTCGTCTTGATGGCGGCGACCATGACGCTGGGCTGGTTCCTGGCCCAGGCGCTGTTCCGGGTCACAGGCCAGCCCTCCGGGCTCGGGGCCTACCTGGTGGCGGTGGTGCTGGGCTTGGCCCTCTGCGCGTCGACCGCGTTCATCGCGTCCCTGGCGGCGAAGAAAGGCCAACTGAGCCAATGGACCTTGGGCGACCGCATCCTGGACGCTCTGGAGCGCATCGGCCAGGGTGATTTCGACATCCGCATCGAGAACGCCGAGCACAGCCCGTTCGGGGACGTGGTGGACTCGGTCAACGCGATGGCAGGCCAACTGGGCACGCTGGAGCAGCAGCGCCAGGACTTCATCTCCAGCGTGTCCCACGAGATCCAATCCCCGCTGACCTCGATCACCGGCTTCGCCGGCCTGCTGCGCGATCCGGGCCTGGACGAGGCGGCCCGGCAGCACTATCTGGACGTGATCGCCGCCGAATGCCAGCGGCTATCCTCTCTCGGGTCCAACCTGTTACGCCTATCGGCCTTGGACGAGGCGGAGATCGACGCGCGGACCTTCCCCCTCGACCAGCAATTGAGAGACGTCATCCTCGCTCTGGAACCGCAGTGGTCCGCTCGCGCGATCGCGGTGGAACTCGACACGCCCGTCGCTGGAGCCCAGGGCGACCCGGACCTGCTGCGCCAGGTCTGGGTCAACTTGGTCCACAACGCCATCAAGTTCACGCCTCCCGGTGGGCGCGTCCTCGTCCGCGTCGGGCCTGGCGGCGCGTCCGCCCAGGGCGACCGATTCAGGTGGCGGGTCGACGTCGAGGATAGCGGCGACGGCATCGCAGCCGCTGACTTGCCCCACATCTTCGAGCGCTTCTTCCGGGGGGACAAGGCGCGCGCGGTCGGGGGGAATGGTCTGGGGTTGGCGCTGGCGAAACGGATCGTCGACCTGCACGGCGGCCGGATCACCGCGGCCAGCGCACCCGGCCACGGCAGCACGTTCACGGTCTGCCTGCCCTGACACCGCCCCCTCGCCCCGGGCGACAAGTCCGGGGCGCTCCCGGCGCCTGCCCCGGCCCGTTGGACGACGAAACCCACGACAAGCCCGTGGGGCGATCAGCCGGTGACGCTCTCGGCGCCTGCCCGGCCCCGTCCGCGCAGGCGCCGGGGCGGGATCACAGGGTGTTTAGGCGACCGTCGAACGCTCACGCTCGTAAGGGAACCGATTGAGTGTTCGAGACCCGCCCTAGTCGATAGACACGATTGAGGCGACCGTCGAGCGCTGGCGCTCGTAAGGGAGCCGATTGAGTGTTTGAGGCCCGTTAGGGCCGATACGGCGCGTTGACACTGAGTTGATGTCGGGTTGATGTCGGGTTGACCCACGCCTTCCAGGCTGGTCGGTGTCCATCAACCAGTCCAGCCGCCCAGGAGGCGAACATGAGCGTGATCGAGGTCGAGAACCTGGTCAAGCGGTACAAGAGGGCCAAACAGCCCGCAGTCAAGTCGATCGGCTTCGAGGTTCAGGAGGGCGAGTTCTTCGCCTTCCTCGGACCCAACGGCGCGGGCAAGACCACCACCATCTCCATCCTGACCACCACCCTGGCCAAGACAGCCGGCGCGGTCCGGATCGCGGGTTTCGACGTGGACACGCAGCATCACCAAGTCCGCGACCACATCGGCATCATCTTCCAGCGGCCCAACCTCGACCGCACTCTGACGGCGGAGGAGAACATCCGCATCCACGCCTGCTTGTACGGCATGTACGTCTACCGGCCCGCCTTCAAGATGATGCCCGCCTCGTACCGGGAGCGCGTCGAGCGCTTGGCCGGCATCGTCGGTGTGACCGATGCCTTGTTCACCCGCGTCAGCCAACTATCCGGCGGGATGCAGCGCAAGTTCGAGGTCATCCGTAGCCTCACGCACACCCCGCACGTCCTGTTCCTGGACGAGCCCACCCAGGGGTTGGACGCCGTGGCCCGCCACGACCTGTGGGACTACCTGAACCAGATACGCCGCGAATGGGGCACCACCGTGTTCCTCACCACCCACTACATCGACGAGGCCGAAGGCGCGGACACGGTCTGTCTGATCGACCGGGGCGAGATCGCCCTGTGCTGCCCGCCGGAGGAGATGAAGCGCCGGCTGGGGGCCGCGACCTTGGAGGACGCCTACGTCGACTACCTGCGCCACGCCGCCGACGCCGCCGTTCCTTCCCTAGTGTCCCCCGCCGGAAGTTCGCGGCGGAAGTCGACGCCAGCGGGGGCATCGGCCTTGAGCGCGGAGCCGGAAGGCGACAGGAGGTTTGGATCATGACGACGCCAGCGGCGACGAGGACGGTTGGAGCCGAGGGCCAAGGGGGCGGCGACTGGAGGGCGACGCGCCGGCTGCCCCGGGCGGCGCGCGAGGCGAACGCCGCGCTGGCGGTGGCGGCGCGCGATGTCACCAGCACATTGAAGAACCCCGGCTCCATGATCACGGCGTTGCTGATGCCGGTGCTGATCATGGGGATGATCGGCGGGACCCTGATGCAGAACATGGCTGACGGGCTGGGGTTCGACTTCGGGGAGTTCATGCTGGTGGGCATGGTGGTCAACATGTTGTTCATGATGACAACCATGGGCATGATCTCCCTGGTGGACGATTCCGACGACAACTATTCGGCCGAGCTTCTAGTGGCCCCGGTGTCGCGCTACGCCATCGTGGTGGGGAAGATCCTGGGCTCGTCGTTCTTGGCCTTGGTCTCCTGTGGGGGCGTGCTGGCGGTGGGCGCGGTCATGGGGACCACCCTGGCGCTGTGGCAGCTGTTGGCCCTGCTGGCTTTGGCGCCGCTGATGTGCCTGTCGGGCGGCGCGCTGGCCATGATCGTCATGGGCGTGATCAAGAACAACAAGACCGCGAACGTGGCGGTGATGCTGATCACCATGCCGCAGATGTTCCTGGCCGGGGTGATCATCCCGATCAGCCAGTCGAGCGGACTGCTGGGCGCCTTGAGCCGGGCCATGCCGATGACGTACTGCGTGGACCTGGGCCGGGCGGTGATTTACGCGGGGCGCCCTGACTACGACGCGGTGGTGATGTTCAACCCAGCCGTCAACCTGGTGGGCGTCGCCGCCCTCACGGCGGTCTGCCTGGTGGTGGGCACGTGGCTGTACGCCCGCTCGGAGAAGCACCGGTGACCGGGGCCACCATCGACGGCTCGGCCCCCGATGACGTGCTGACAGAGGCGGACGAGGCCTGGGATCAGTCCGAACTAGGAGTCTGAGACTTAGACGAATGAGCCGAGTTTCGGTTTCTCGGGGTCCCCGAAAAGTACCGGACCGGAGCGCAGCGGAGGGAGGACACTTTTTGAGGCTTCTGGTAGGTGACACGACAGTTCTCAGGCAGATCACGCCTCCGGCCGCGTCATCCGACAGGCTGGCCACTCCTCGTCGTCGTCCATTCGTCAGCCTCCGGCGAAGGTCATACGTTGTGCCGGGGGCCTTCGACGATCCTGGGATCACCCCGCCCGACAGCCTGAACGACACCACCGCGACCAAGATATGCGGGCAGTGTCAGCGGCGGCCTGCCGGACCGCCCAGTCGGCCTACCTGCTGGCCCGTCATGAGAGGACTGGCGACGACAAGAAAGCGGCGTCAGTGTCCCAGTTCGCCCGTTCGGGCTACCACCGACAACCCCGAAGAATAGTAAACTCCCCGCTAAACAGGGGCGACCAAGCCCCACCACCGTTCACTTTTTGGCCGCCGAAACCGACCAGAATCCGAACGTCATCGTCAGGAGTCACCATGGCAGATACGCCGGAACATCAGCCGCTGAGCGAGCTTCCCCCTCCCACCGATGGAGAACGTGGATGGTATCGAGATCCACTCACGCCCGGACGCCAGATCTTCTGGTCCGGAACCGCCTGGGAGCGCGAGGCTCACGCGCCCGCAGGCGTCGAGCCGCACCCCGCAGCCAAGCCTGACAGCCAGAGCGAACCCGAGGCGGCGCCTACGTTGGGAGGTCCGCCAAAATCGGCTACTGTGCTCGCCGCTGGGATCGTGTTCTCCGTGATCGGCGTGATCCTCCTGGCCGTCTACGCGGCCCAACCTTTGGAGGTATCCACGAGCTACTTCGGTCGCGCCGAAACCTCGATGACCGAACTAGCGACGTTCGCACTCGTCGCCGGCATCATCGCATCCGTCGCCGCGATGATCGCGCTGACCACCGGAATCTTCCGCCTCGCGTCCAACCTGGACCGCGTCGCCGCGAAGCTTCTCGACTGAACCGCCGGCACCGCAGGTGGCGCCATATGTCCTCACGCGGTGCCGTGCCCCACGTTCACCCCACGCAGGGTGGCTTCTCGGTCCTGCGCGACACATGTCGCGCAGGCCACGGACTCCGAGTCACCCGGCGATGGCTTGGCGAACGTAGAAGGTCTTGGCCTCGAATGTCTTGACTGGGAGCAGCGCCAGCATGTGCGACCAACTCCGTCGCCGGCCCAGGGAGACAACAACCTCCTCTTAGGTAAACTGCTCGGCGAACCGCATCATGCGGCGGAGATTCTTCTCCTCGTAGTTGCGCCATCGCTTGGCGACCAATTGTCGTGACAGCCTCACGACAATCTGTTTCCCGTAGTCAGCGCGCTGTTCTTGCAGTACGTCATGGCGCAGCCATAAGGTCACTGTCTCTGCCACGTTGGCCTGGGCGGCGGCGAACGCCTGGCCCTGCTCGATGATCCTGTCCACCCGCTCGAACAGCGAACCGGCCCCCGGCGGGGAGGCCCGTGGGCGTCAACTCGTTCATGGAGCCAGCAAGGATCGGGTCTGACATCTCTGGGCTCCAGGCGTGCGGCCATTTTGTCAGGGGTAGCCGCTGCCGCCGGAGAGGATCAGCGTCTCGTCTCATCCTGGGTTCTGTGCCACGGGACCGACGAAGTGAGAGGCTGAGTCCATGCTGGTTCACATTGTCTACGCCCATCCGAGCAACTCGTCCTTCACGCATGGCCTGCTGGAAGCGTTCATCGCCGGGTTGGCGGAGGTAGGACACGTCCACACGATTTCCGACTTGTACGCGGCGGGCTTCAACCCGGTCCTGTCGCCGGAGGAGTACGCCCGCGAGTCCAGCTACGCCGCCGACCTGCCGATCCCAGCCGATGTTGCCGCCGAGCACGCGTTGCTCGACGCCGCCGACGCCTGGGCGTTCGTGTACCCAGTGTGGTGGACCGACGTTCCCGCGATCTTGAAAGGCTGGTTCGACCGGGTATGGACCGTCGGCTGGGCCTATCACCCGTCCACGTTGCGGCGGGCGCGGAAAGCCGTAGTTCTGTGCGCGGCGGGCCACACTGCCGACCATCTGCGCAAGACCGGCCTCCTCCAGTCAATGGAGGCAGTCATGCTTGCCGACCGAATCTTCGACCGGGCCGATCACAAGGAATTCCACTTGTTCGACGGCTCGGAGGCCCTCCCTCCAGCCGAGTGGGAACTGGCCGAGCGTCGCCATCTGGAGCGCGCTGGACTGCTTGGGCGCGAGATCGCAACCTCATGACCGGCGGGCCTCCGACATACGTAAGAGTCAGCAAGCTCGGCATTTTGTATCTTCACTCCTCTGGTGGAGATACCTGAACACTATCCGAACTACCCCACGGGTACCGAAATGCCTGGTCAAGGTGCTTTTGGGTCCCACCGGGGTGTCCGAGGCGCGAGACAGTTCGGGTGAGTTCGAGCCGCCGAGGCCAGTCTGCCGGAAGAAGCGGACCCTCTCTGTTGACAAGATCGACCGGCTTGTCGATGGTTACCGAGGCGGTTCAACGATGAAGGAGTTGACTCGTCAGTTCGGCATTCATCGGGTGACTGTCGGTTTGCTCGTGAGGCGGGCGGGGGTGCCCGTGAGGAGGGCGAGCTTGGACGAATCACTGCGCCCCGAGATCGCCCACTTGCGGGATGAAGGGTGGTCATACTTCAGGCTGGGTGAGCGCTACGGCGTTGATCCTGCGACCGTGCTCCGGTTCCACATCAAAGGCTCTGCGTCATAGCGTCATGACGGTAGCGGCACGGGACGCTGCGAACGGCGGTGGCATCGGCTGGTACCGGCTCACGGGCTTCGCCTCAGGGACGGGCTGGCCGATTCAGCCAAGAGCGGGAGACGGTGTCTGCGCGGACTGCCGCGAGACGCCAGGGACCGCGGACGTGCTCAGAATTGTCTTACCCACCTGAAACAATAATGACCATGAAGGAGGGCGGTGTCCGATGACTGAGCAGGACTTGCTTGATCTCCTTGATCGGCTCATCGGTGGCTGGGAGAACGAGATCGTCGAGTTCAAGGAGACTGGGAACGACTACAGCACGGGCAGGATAGGCGAGTACTTCTCAGCGCTGTCCAACGAGGCCAACCTGCGTGGGGCCGAGGCTGGATGGCTCATCTTCGGCGTGAACGACAAGACCCGCCAAGTCGTCGGCACGGGCTACCGCCCGCAGTCGGAGCGGCTCCAGTCGCTGAAAGCACAGATCGCCCAGGACACGGAGCCGAGCGTGACGTTCCGGACGATCCGCGAGGTCACCCATGCCGGCGGCCGGGTAGTGATGATGGAGGTTCCGCCCGCCCCGGACGGCATCCCGATCTCCTGGAAGGGGCACTACTACGCCCGGGCTGGAGAGTCGCTGGCGCCACTCGGACTCGACAAACTAGACCGGATTCGCCGCCAAGGCCTGAACCGTGACTGGTCGGCTGTCATAGTGCCGGAAGCCACCGCCGACGACTTCGATCCCGAGGCCCTGGAACAGGCCAGGCGGGCGTTCACCCACAGGCACCAGCACCGTTTCACTGAGGAAGAGGTGCTGGGCTGGCCGGTGACCGTGTTCACTGACCGGGCCAAGCTGACAGCGAACGGCCAGGTCACGCGGGCGGCGTTGCTGTTGATCGGCAAAGCCGAATCGGCGTGGCGGCTGTCGCCGCACCCGGCGCAGTTGACGTGGAGCCTGGTCGAGCCGAACCGCGCCTATGAGCATTTCGGCCCGCCGTTCCTGCTGACCACCCACTGGCTGTACCGACGCATACGGAACGTCCAACTGCGCCTGATGCGGCCGGGCACGCTGAGACCTGTCGAGGTGTCCCAGTACGACGAACGGATGGTGCTCGAGGCGCTTCACAATGCCGTCGCCCACCAAGCGTATGCCCGCTCGGGGCGCGTCCTGGTGCAGGAGTTCGCCAACAGGTTGGTGCTGACCAGCGAGGGCGGATTCTTCGACGGCCTGCCCCAGGAGTACGCGCCGGGCGGCAAGTCGGCGACCCGGTACCGGAACGCCGCGCTGGCGCAGGCGATGGTGGAACTGGGCATGATCGACACGCTCAGCTACGGCATCTTCGACATGCACGACCGGCAGAAACGCCGCTACCTGCCGATGCCCGACTACGACCTGGCCGACCCGAACCAGGTCAAGCTCACCATCCACGGCTCGGTCGTGGACGAGGCGTACACGAACCTGTTGATGTCCAGGACGGACCTTCCCCTGACCGACGTGCTGGCTTTGGACCGCGTGCAAAAGGGCTTGCCGATCCCCGAGGATGCCGTCAAACGGCTACGCCGACAGGCGTTGATCGAGGGCCGCCGCCCGCATCTGCGGGTCGTGCCCACCATCGCCGACGCCACAGCGACCGAGGCCGGGCACATCCACGCCCGAGGCCAAGACGATCTTCACTACCTGCGGTTGATCGTTGACCACCTCACCCGGTTCGGCACGGCCACTAGGCAGGACATCGACGACCTCCTGCTAGACAAGCTGGGCGACACCCTGACTGCGGAACAGAAAACCCGCAAAATCGCCAACCTGCTGACCAAGCTGCGCCGTGACGGACACATCTACAACTCAGGGAGCAGGACCAACCCAGTCTGGACCCTCGCCGACCGGCCCGACTGACCCTCCCAGGTCTTTCTGCAAAACCACCGACTTCTCCGATCCTTG
Organism: Propionibacteriaceae bacterium; assembly: GCA_031265875.1. Classification (GTDB taxonomy): domain Bacteria; phylum Actinomycetota; class Actinomycetes; order Propionibacteriales; family Propionibacteriaceae; genus WQYJ01. The sequence goes on along the minus strand of JAISCA010000007.1, from coordinate 200,802 downwards.
CAGAAAGGTTCTGGACCCCATTGAGAGACATACTCCCTAGTCAGAGGCGGTAAACCCTTTCTGCAAAACCGCCGACTTCCCCGATGCTTGCAGAAAGGCCGATAGGCTGATCACCTAGCTCTGCGGTGGCCGCGCTTCTCTGAGATGGGACTCGGCACGAAGGATTGCATCTTCGCCCGCGACCTGGGTCCATGTGCGGCACCGTTACGGTTGATTTGTGACTCCGCGACCGAAGACTTGGCCTGGCATCGTCGCGTGCCTGCTCGGGCTGAGTTTCACCGGATTCAACGTGTACTGGGCGTTCGGGAACGCCTGGCTGGTGGACACCGTGTTCCCCGTCTCGTCCAGGGGCGAGCTTGAGGCGATCCTCCCGCCGTTGGTTCAGTGGGCCGCCATCGTCCTCAAGACCGGAGCGGCCCTGCTCGGACTGGTGACCCTCACGGCGATAGCCCGGCTCTTGCCCGGATGGATGGTTAAGACCGCCCGTGTCTTGGGTTGGATTGCTGCCGCGATCATCGTCTTCTGGGGCTTCACCCAGACCGTCTGGTTCGCCTTGGCCAAGGCCAACGTCCTTGAGGTGCTCGGCTGGGACTGGACCGAGCGGTCGATCAACGGGCACGTTTTCGTGTGGGACCCGTGGTTCTTGATCTGGGGACTTGTCCTCGGTTACGCGCTACTCGCGTCCCGGCAGACCAAGCAATAGCCCCCCTGTCCAGCGCAGGCACCAGCTCCACGTCGAAGCCCGCGCCCTGGCCTGACTCAATCAGCGCCTCGGGCCGGTGGAACCGGTAGCCGCTCTGGGTCTGGGAACGGCCAGCCAGGAACTCATTCGTGTACAGCGCGTTCACGAACACACCTCCCGGCCGGAGCACTCGCCTGATCTCTGCCATCGGCTCGGATATGTGAGCGATTAGCCACTGCGGTGGCACGGGAGGCGAAGCCCTCCCGGCGGGGGTGTGGGGGTCGTCCCCCACACGGAAGGACGAGACAAAAAGGCCGGCTACCCGCCAGCACAATCCACCCTTCGTCGTGTGGGCCTAAGTGGACTTGAACCACTGACCTCTGCCTTATCAGGGCAGCGCTCTAACCGACTGAGCTATAGGCCCGCGCACGGGTGCCGGTTAACCGTATCGAATCGGGGCCTGTTCCTCAAAACCGATAGCGACACGCGCCAGCTTCGGCGTCGACCGGGCTGATCTAACCCGACCGGTATACCGCGCTGGTTCGGGCCGCTCGGCGTCGTCAGCGGGATCCATGCGCGCCCCTCACGCCGAGCTGATGAGCGTGGCGAACGAATCATCCGATCCTGACAAACTCACCACAGCCACCATCAATTTCGAGCGAGAAGTCTGTCGACTTAATCGTGATCTGCACCTGAGTCGCAGCAGAGATAAAATTATTATCGATGATGTTAGCCGCTGCGTCGAGCCTCGCCCAGTAACAATTTTTAATGTCACCTGTCGCCTGAAAAGTACCTGGCTGAACGTCGGTCCCGACGACGTAGACTCCGGAGCCCCAGAAGCGGAGCCCTGCCGCTCTTTCCGCTTCCTTTTGCTGCTCCGCGGCTATTGCGGCCTGCAACTGTGCGAGTGCTGGGAAGTCCGGGCAGAGCGTCAACATGCCCGCGATTTCCTGTAGTTGTCTCTCACTCACCGGCCCATTGGTGACGTAAAAGCCGGACGTTGCGGCGCATAGTCCATACAGGGTCTTCACGCTCTGGATGTCCTCGTATCCGGCCATGTTCACCGCCAACGCCTGTTCAGAGGTGTAATCCTCACCACCTGACTTACGGCCCTCGCAAGACGACCACGGCTTACCGGAAGCCCAGGCGTCCTGGTAGCTCGCGAAGTCTGCACGCACATAGGTATAGGAATCCGGTGGGTCCCTGTAACTGCAAGACACGGCGAAGGTGACCGGGTCGAACTTCGTCGGGACGGGTGTCACAGTGGGCGTCAGGGATGGCCCTGGCGCGGTACCAACCGAATCTGTAGTGGGTGTTGGCATCGAGGTGCAGCCCGACAGCGCGAGAGCTGCGGTAATAACCGTCGCAACTAGAGCCCGCATGCCCCACATGGCATGAGGGTAGCAGACGGTTGAGATGAGCTGAAGTGTCCTGTTTAAGGACACCATGTCGACCTGCGCTTGACCCAGCCGGACCCCAGTGGTCAAGCGGAGATCCGTCAACCTAGCTCAGGCCCCGGCGTAGAAAGCGGTCAGGAGCTGGGACAGCAGATACGGGTCGCGCACTCCGGCCAGCTCGCGGGCCGAGTGCATGCTGAGCAAGGGGATGCCGACGTCGACGGTGGGCAGGCCCAGGCGGGTGGAGACCAGCGGGCCGATGGTGGAGCCGCAGGGCACGGAGTTGTTAGAGACGAAGACCGGACCCGGCTGGCTCAAGCCGCAAGCCTGGTGCAAGCGGCTCCAGAGAGCGGCCCCGTGGGCGTCGCTGGTGTAGCGCTGGTTGGCGTTGACTTTGAGCAAGGGGCCTTGGTTGACTACAGGGCGGTGGTCGGGGTCGTGCCGTTCGGAGTAGTTGGGGTGGACGGCGTGGCCGGCGTCGGACGAGATCAGCCAGCTCCGGGCCAGACAACGGGCCAGGTCTTCGGCGCTCCAACCCAAACCAGCCGCCACTCGCCGCAGGACCTGCTCCAGGAAGGGGCCCTGGGCGCCGCTGCGGCTGCCCGAGCCGACCTCCTCGTGGTCGAAACAGGCCAAGACGGCGATCTGCCCGGCCGGATGGTCGGCCTGCAGCAAAGCTGTCAGCCCGGCCTGGACGCTGGACAGGTTGTCCAGACGGCCGCAGGCGAAGAGTTCGCCGCTCAGGCCGATGACCTGCCCCGGCTGGGGATCGTAGACGAAGAGATCGTGGCCGGCGATGTCGTCAGCCGTGCGACCGATCTGGGCGGCCAGCGCCGTCATCAGGTCGGGCTGGTCCGGGCCGTCCAGTCCGTAGACCGGGGTCAGATGGGATTGCTTGTCCAATCGCAACTGATCATTGACACTACGGTCGAGGTGGATCGCCAGCTGCGGGATCCGCAGCCAAACCCCGGTCCGGATCAGGTGGACCTGACCGTCGGTCGTGACCAGGCGTCCAGCCAAGCCCAGCTCACGGTCCAACCAGGAGTTGAGCAGCGGTCCGCCGTAGACCTCGACACCGGCCTGGCGCCAACCAACGGAACGGTGCTCGGGTTGGGGCTTGAGTTTGAAACCGGGCGAGTCGGTGTGGGCGCCGACGATCCGGCACTGGGGCTGGTCGGTCAGCTCCTGCGGCAGCCAATAGGCGATGACAGCCCCGTCGCGCCGCACCAAGCGCCCACCCGGCGCGTCAGACCAGGCGTCGGTCTCGGCCTGTTCGGTGAAACCGGCCTGGGTCAGGCGGCGAGCCACCTCGGCGGCGGCATGGTACGAGGTGGGCGAGGCGGCCACGAAGGCGCCCAGGTCGACGATCTGCTCAAGCTCTACAGTCACCCCCACAGTCTGCCCCAGACCACCGGCGCGCGCAGCCAGCCGTGCGCCCAGAACCGTCCTGTTTGGGTGTGGCGCCGGTTCCGACTCCGGCCGCCCTCCGGGCGACCGGAAGGAATATGTCTGCCGTAGTTTCCTGCCGGGTCGGGGAGAATGCTCTTTTGCTCTGCGGAGTCACCTTCGGCGTCCCAACCGGAGCTTTGGGCCGGGTCCGGTCCGGATCGATGGGTCGAAAGCGTACGGTTCCGCAGTGTCGGCGGTCGTAAGTGTCCGTTCGACGGTGGGGATGGACGCGAGCGGACGGTTGCGACCATCATTTCGGCGTGTCGGCGGTCGTAGGTGCTAGCTCGGCGATGGGGGTACTCACAGAGCAGTTACGGCCGAACGGGGAGCGGCTGGCTCAGTCCTCGGCCAGGGTGATCTCGATGCCGCCCATGACGTTGGCGGCCAGGTTGTAAAGGAAGGCCATGACCGTGGCCAGGGCGGTGATGATGATGACGTCGAGGACGCCGATGAGGGCGGCCAGGCCGACGGCGCGCTGGGTGTTGACGTAGGTCTTGATGTCGAAGACGGTGGCCGAGTTGGGGTTGGTCAGCACGGTCGAGATCATGTCGTTGACGGCTTGGTAGAGGCCGGTCGAGTCGATCACGGAGAAGACCACGAAAACCGCCACCACCATCATGATGGCCCCGGCCACGCCGAACAGGAGCGAGGTCTTCATGACCGACCAAGGGTCGATCCGGGCCACCCGCAGACGAGCTTTACGGGTCTGGCGCACCTTCGAGGTCGGGGTGGCGGGACGGATGGTGGTCGGCGTGACCGGCTTGGCCAAGCTGGCTGGGGCGAGGGCTGGGACCGGGGCGGGCAGAGCGGCGGCCGTCCGGGGCACCGCCCCCAGGTGGCCGGTGGGGGTGGAGGAATGATGGGCCGGCAGGTTCTGCCAGGGGTCCGGCGGGCTGACCTGGCCGGTCTCCGGCTGATCGGCTTCGGTCCGGCTCTCCGGCCGGGCCTCCTCCGCCGGAGCCGTTCCGGACGGTCCGGTCGGGGCCGGCGGGACGGTGGGCTGATCGGCGGTTGACTTCTCCCAGAAACGACGGAAGCGGCGGTCCGACTTGGCCGGCCGGGTCGCCTCTTCGGCTGGGCTGGCCGTCACCGGGTCGACCGGGACGGTGCTTCCGAAGGGGTCGGCATCGACCGGGGGGGCCGCCTCGGGCTGGCTCCAGGGACGGCTAGGGCTAGGAGACATGATCGGACTGGCCCAATCCCTGGGAGAGGCGACCTGGGCGGCCGTCTTGGCCTCGGGGGCGAGAGCCGGGGCGGCCGGAGCCGCCGGGGCGACGGCCGCAGCGAAGGCGGACCCGGCGTCATCGACCGGACTGGCCGGTGAGGCGGTGACTCGACCGCTCGGCGAGGCCGGCGAAGCCGCTCCGAGTCCGGCGGAGACTACGGCCGCGGCGGTGGAGCCAGCCTCGGGCCGCTGGGCGGCGGGGCGGTCGGCCTCTGGCTGGGAGCCATTGGCGTCGCTCGGCGGCCGGGTCGATCCGGCGCCTGGAGCGGGCAGATCGCGCTGCAAACGCTTGTCCCGGCTGGCCAGGCTGGCCGCGATGGACTGGGAGATCTTGCTCATGCCGACGCGTTGAGACGAGGCCGGCGAGTCCGGCTCAGCGGCGGATGGGGTGGACGGAGCCGTCGCTGTGGTCGGGATCGGCCCAGTCGTCTCTTCGGGCGCACCGGAGTCGCCGGGGAGTGATCCAGCCACTGGACTACTCACAATCTTTCCCCTCCTCGCTGCCCTGAAGCCAATGTCCAGACCGAGCTGATCCTGTCCCTAGCTCGACTGGCCCGATCTCCCGAGCCTGATCGAACAGCCTAACCGAACGGCTGGACTGGCTTGTCAGCCGCCGTTGCTCGCTCCCACCGTACCCGAGCTGGGACGGTTAGTCTCATCGGCCTCAGACTCCAGCGCCGGCGCCGCCTCGGCCGAAGACTGGAATCCGGTCTCGTCCGGGCTGACGGCCGAACCCGTCTCGGCCGGACTGGCCGGACTGGCCGGGCTGGCCGGACTGGTCGCGCTGTCGGTCGAGCCATCGGCCGGGCTGGCCGGACTGCTGGCCGAGCCCGCGCCATCCTCCTCCGGCTCGCCCTCGGGGTAGAGCGCGATCACGGCCACCGTGTCGTCACCGCGCAGGCCGACGAACTTGACCCCCATGGTGTCGCGGCCCTTGACCGGCACGTCGGCCACACAACTGCGGATGATCTGCCCGGATGACTTGATGGCGATGACCTGGTCTGGTTCCGTCACCACCAAACCGCCGACCAGCGAGCCCCGGTCCTCGTTCAGCTTCATGGCTTTGACGCCGAGCCCGCCCCGGCCCTGCTGACGGTACTCGGAGACGGCCGTGCGCTTGGCGAAACCGCCGTCCGTGACGGTGAAGACGAAACGGTCGTCCTCCGGCAGACCGGCCCCGATCACCGTCATCGAGAGCAGGGCGTCGCCGGACCGGAACTTCATACCGATCACGCCCGAGGTGGCCCGGCCCATCGGCCGCAGCTGCTCGTCGTCGGCCGCGAAGCGGATGGCCTGGCCCTGCCGCGACACCAGCAGGACGTCGTCGCTGGGATCGCACAGCGAGGCCCCGATCAGCTCGTCGCCGTCGTCGCGGAAGGAGATCGCGATCACACCGGCCTGACGGGGCGAGTCGTAGGCGGCCAAGTCGGTCTTCTTGACCAGACCGTCACGGGTGGCCAACAACAGGTAGGCGGCGTCTTGGTAGGTTCTCAGCGTCAAGACCTGGGCGATGCGCTCGTCCGGCTGGAAGCTGAGCAAACCGGCCACATGGCCGCCCTTGGCGTCCCGGCCGCCCTCCGGCAGCTGCCAGACCTTGGTCCGGTAGACCCGGCCCTTGGTGGTGAAGAAGAGCAGCCACTCGTGCGAGTTGGTGGCGAAGAGGTGGGCCACCTCGTCGTCCGCCCGCAGTGTCGCCCCCCGCACCCCCTTGCCGCCCCGGCGCTGGAGACGGTACTGGTCGGCCCGGGTGCGCTTGGCGTAACCGCCGTGGGTGATGGTGACGATGACGTCCTCGGTCGGGATCAAGTCCTCGTCCGACAGGTCGCCGTCGGCTGCCACGATCCGGGTGCGGCGCTCGTCGCCGTACTTCTCGACGATCTCGGACAGCTCCTCGGAGACGATCTGACGCTGACGGGCGGGCGAGGCCAGGATGTCCTGGAGGTCGGCGATGATGCGCTCCAACTCGGCCAACCGGTCCACGATGCGCTGACGCTCCATGGCGGCCAGGCGGCGCCACTGCAGATCTAAGATGGCGACGGCTTGCTCCTCGTCCACCCCCAGCAGCTCCATCAGGGCGGCCTTGGCCACCTCGGCGTCGCGCGACCGCCGGATCAAGGCGATGACCTCGTCCAACTGGTCGAGGGCGGCCACGTAACCACGCCAGATGTGGGCGTTCTTCTGGGCCGTGGCGATCCGGAACTTGGTGCGCCGGACGATGACCTGGATCTGATGCTTGATCCAGAGGGAGACGAATTGGTCCAGCCTGAGGGTACGGGGCACCGCGTCGACCAGGGCCAGCATGTTGCAGCCGAAGGTGTCCTGCAGGGAAGTGTGCTTGTACAGGTTGTTCATGACGACGCGGGGCTGGGCGTCACGCCGCAGCACGATGACCAGGCGCTGGCCGGTCCGAGCCGAGGTGTCGTCGCGGATGTCGGCGATGCCGGACAACTTGCCGGCGTTGACCAACTCGGCGATCCTGAGGGCTAGGTTGTCCGGATTGCACATGTACGGCAGCTCGGTCACGACCAGGGCGACCCGGCCGTTGCTGTCTTCCTCGATGTTGATGACGGCCCGCATGATGACCGAGCCGCGACCGGTCCGATAGGCGTCCTCGATGCCTTTACGGCCCACGATCAAACCGCCACCGGGGAAGTCCGGACCCTTGATCCGGGCCATCGCCGCCTGCAGCAGCTCCTCCTTGGTCGCCTCCGGATGGTCGAGCGACCACTGCACCGCCTCGGCCACCTCGCGCAGATTGTGCGGCGGGATATTGGTGGCCATGCCGACGGCGATACCGGTGGAGCCATTCACCAACAGGTTGGGGAAACGGGCCGGCAGCACCACCGGCTCGGAGTCCCGGTTGTCGTAATTGGGTTGGAAGTCGACCGTGTCCTCGGTGATGTCGCGCACCATCTCCATGGCCAAGGGCGCCATCTTGCATTCGGTGTACCGCATGGCGGCGGCCTTGTCATTGCCGGCCGAACCGAAGTTGCCTTGACCCGTCACCAGGGGCAGACGCATGGACCAGGGTTGGGCCAAGCGGACCAAGGTGTCATAGATGGCGGAGTCGCCGTGCGGATGGTACAAACCCATCACCTCGCCCACCACCCGCGAGCACTTGTGCCAGCCCCGGTCGGGCCGGTAGCCGCCGTCGTACATGGCGTAGATGACGCGGCGGTGGACCGGCTTGAGGCCGTCGCGGACGTCGGGCAGGGCCCGCCCGACGATGACCGACATGGCGTAATCGAGGTAGCTGCGCTGGATCTCGACCTGGAGGTCGACCGGCTCGGTCCGGCCCGGACCGCCGTCGGCCAAGGCGTTGTTGTCCGCTCCCTCGACCGGGGCCGGGGCCCCGTCCAGGGAGGCCATCGGATCGATCGGATCAGCCATCGATTGGTTCCTTCACTGCTGGTGAGCGGATGTGAGTGGTCTGGCGGACTGGCCGGGCGGGAGCCCGGTCCAGTCGGGCCGGGTTAGATGTCGAGGAAGCGGACGTCCTTGGCGTTGCGCTGGATGAAGCCCCGGCGCTGCTCGACGTCCTCGCCCATCAGGATGGAGAACATCTCGCTGGCGGCGGCGGCGTCGTCCAAGGTGACCTGCAACAGGACGCGCCCGGCCGGGTCCATGGTGGTCTCCCAGAGGTCGGCCGCGTCCATCTCGCCCAGGCCTTTGTAACGTTGGATCGGGTTGACCTGGGGCAGCTTCTTGCCCTGGGACAGGCCGTCGTCGCGCAAGGCGTCACGCTCGTCGTCGTTGTAGGCCAACTCGTGCTGGGCGTTGGTCCAACGGATCCGGAAGAGCGGCGGCTGGGCCAGGTAGACGTGCCCGGCGTCGATCAACGGCTTCATGAAACGGAACAGCAAGGTCAATAGGAGAGTACGGATGTGGGCGCCGTCGACGTCGGCGTCCGCCATCAGCACGATCTTGTGGTACCTCAGCTTGGCCAAGTCGAAATCCTCTTGGACACCGGTGCCCAAAGCGTTGATGATGGCCTCGACCTCTTTGTTCTGCAGGATCCGGTCCAGCCTGGCCTTCTCGACGTTGAGGATCTTGCCCCGCAAGGGCAGGATGGCCTGGATCCTGGGATCGCGGCCGCCGCGGGCCGAGCCACCGGCCGAGTCGCCCTCGACGATGAACATCTCACATTCTTCGGGCTTGTTCGACTGACAGTCGGACAGCTTGCCCGGCAGCGATCCACCGCCCAGCAGGCCCTTCCGGGAGCGGGCCAGGTCGCGCGCCTTGCGGGCCGCGATCCTAGCCGTGGCCGCGGCCTGGGCCTTGCGGATGATGTCCCGGCCCTCGCTCGGATGCTGCTCGAACCAATCGCCCAACTTGTCGCCCACGACCTTCTGGACGAAAGAACGGGCCTCGGTGTTGCCCAACTTGGTCTTGGTCTGGCCCTCGAACTGGGGCTCGGACAGCTTGACCGAGACGATGGCGGTCAGGCCCTCCCGGATGTCGTCGCCGGAGACCCGGTCCTCCCGTTTCTTGATCAGACTCCAGGTCTCGCCCCAGCGGTTGACGATGTTGGTCAAGGCGGCCCGGAAGCCCTCCTCGTGGGCGCCGCCCTCGGCCGTGTTGATGGTGTTGGCGAAGGTGTGGACCGACTCGGCGAAGCTGGTGCTCCATTGCATGGCCAATTCCAGGCTCATGTCGGACTGCTCGTTCTGGGCCTCGAAGTCGATGACCTGGGGGTGGATGGTCTCCTTCGAGCCGATCAGGTAGCGGACGTAGTCGATCAGACCCTGGTCGTAGCGGAAGCGCTGGCTGGCCGGGGCCTCGTCCTCGTCGGCCTCCGGATCGGCCCGGTCGGGCCGCTCGTCGGTCACGGCGATGGTCAGGCCCTTGTTCAAGAAGGCCATCTCCCGAAAGCGGGTGACCAAGGTGTCGAAGGAGTAGACCGTGGTCTCGAAGATCTCGGGCGAGGCGTAGAACTCGATGACGGTGCCGGTCCGGTCGGTCGGCTCCAGTCTTTCCAGCGGGCCGTCCGGCTCGCCCAAGGTGAAGCTCTGGCGCCAGACGTAACCGTCCCGCATCGAGGTCGCGATCAGCTTGCTGGAGAGGGCGTTGACGACTGAGACGCCGACGCCGTGCAAGCCGCCGGAGACCTTGTAGCCGGAGCCGGAGAACTTGCCGCCGGCGTGCAACTTGGTCAGGACCAGGGTCAAGGCGGAGACCTTCTCGGTCGGATGCTCGCTGACCGGGATGCCACGGCCATTGTCAGTCACCTTGACCCCGCCGTCGGGCAGCAGGCGCACGTCGATGCTGTCGGCGTATCCGGCCAGGGCCTCGTCCACCGAGTTGTCCACCACCTCGTAGACCAGGTGGTGCAGGCCGCGCTCGCCGGTCGAGCCGATGTACATGCCAGGGCGGGTCCGGACCGGATCCAAGCCTTCCAACACGGTGATGGCGTCGGCCTCGTACTGCCCCTCAGCGACATGGCTGGACAATTGCTCGTCAGCGGGCGCGGACGGACTGACAGGGCTGATAGCCTCGGTCATGGATCTCCTCAACATTGGCTCAGGGCGCTCTCCGATGCCGATCGCCCAAGACCGATTCGTCGAATTGCTGCGGCGGAGCCGCCGGACTGAACGACGCTGCGGCCCAATGACCAATTATAGCCCGTTTGAAGATAGATCGCGGGTTTGACCAGCCCGGCCCAAGATCGAGTTTTGCTCTGAGCGGCCCGAAACGGTCCCTGGAGGCCGTGCGACCCCATTGAGGTATCCCCCCGTGAACGATCTTGATCCCGGCGGCGCCTGGAATGGCCCGGCCTAAGACGGCCCGAGCGACCTCAGCGGTACTTCTCCTGGAAGGCCACCACCGTCTCGAAGGTGCGCCCGTGCATGGCCTGGTAGATCTCGTGCCAGGCCCGGTAAGCGTCCTCGTAGCGTTCGACCTGAGCCGGGTCGGGCTCGTAGTGGCCGGACACATGGACCATGTTGGCGGCCCCCCGGGAGAAATCGGAGTAGACGCCGACGCCGACCGCGGCCACGATGGCGGCGCCGAGGGCAGGGGCCTTGTCGCAAGCCACCGTCTCACAAGAACGCTGATAGATGTCGGCTTGCATCTGGCACCAGAAATCGGACCGCGAGATGCCACCGGTCAAACGAATGGTGTCGAATTGAGGCACGTTGCTGGCCACCAAGGCGTCGAACAGGTCGCGGAACTCGAAGCAGATCCCCTCCAAGGTGGCCCGCACCAGGTCGGCCCGGCTGTGGGCGAAGGTCATGCCGACGTAGGTCGCCCTGGCCTTGGCGTCGTAGTGCGGGGTGTTGGCTCCTTGGAGGTAGGGCAAGAAAAAACATCCATTGGCACCGGGAGTGGAGCTGGAGGCGGCCAAGGTGAGGGAGTCGTAGACCTCCAAGGCGCCGCTGTCGCCCAGCTTGCCGTCGTCGATCTCGGCCTTGCACCACTTGAGGGCGCTGCCGGCGGTGTTGGACTGGGCTTCCATGACGTAGGCCCCGTCCGGGGTGCCCAGGACGTGGCATTTGCGCTGGGGATCGCGCAGGAGGGAGAAGGAGCGGCCGGCCGCGATCCCGGCCGCGCCACCGCAGGCGTAGGCCGTGCGCTGGTCGATGCAACCGGAACCCAGGCCGCCCGACTGATGGTCGCCGGTGCCCATGACCAGCGGCGTGCCGGCGGCCAGGCCGGTGCGGGCCTCGACCTCGGCGGTGACCTGGCCGATGATCTCGCCCGGCTGGCGCAGGGGAGCCAGCTTGGCCGGGTCGACGCCGAAGACCTCGCACAGGGCCGGGCTGTAGGCCAGGCTTTGATCGTTCAACTGCAACCAGGGCGTGTTGGTGGTGTCGTCGTAGTAGTCGTCCGCCCCGTAGGCCTTCGTCATCAAGCCCATCATGGTGTGGATGCGACTGGCCCGGGCGTAGGCCTCCTGGTCATGGGCCATGATCCACTGCAGCTTGGCGGAGGCCTGAGTCGGCCCCAGCGGCATGCCCGTGCTGTCGTAGAGCTTGTTCAAAGTCAGCCCGGCCGCCTGCAGGCGGCCCTCCATGATGCCGAGCTGGTCGACCGCTCTGAGGTCCTGCCAGATGATGATGGGGGCGGTGAAGGCGCCGTCGTCGGCGCGCGTGGCGATAGTGCAGCGGAAGACGTCGAAGCTGACCCCGGCCACCTCGCGGGGGTCGATCTGGGCCCGGGCCAAGGCCATCCGGGTGGTCTCGTAGAGGGTCTCGACCATGGCCGGCCCCTGGCACTCGACCCGGCCCACGCCAGGGTAGGTGAGCGGGTTGGCGGCTTGGCCGAAGGCGATCAGATTGCCCTTGAAATCGAACACGACAGTACGACTGCTGGTGGTGCCGCAGTCGACGGCCACCAGATATCTCTTCTCCGCCACTCGCCATGCCCCCTTGCCGGTGACTGTACAAGGGTGGCCCAAGCCAGGCGGGGGGAACGGCTTGACCCCTGAACTGCTGTCCAACTTAGCTGGCAGGACTGGAGCGGGGCAAGGGTCGGGCCGGCTCTTAACACCGTTCGACCCGTCTCCGCCGCCGGATCCGAGCCAACCGGAGACCGCCGCCGGCCTGGAGGCAGGTCACCGCGCCACCAATTGTCAAATCAACGTTGACTGTATTGACTACGCGGCGGCCGGACCGGCCTGCCAGGCCGAAGCCACCATCTGGTCGATCGAGTGACGCATGCGCCAGTCCAGGTCGGCGGCGGCCAGGTCGGCGGCGGCCACGATCCGGGCCGGGTCGCCCGGCCGGCGGGGCTTGATCACGGGCTCGAAGTCGAGACCGGTGACGCGGGCGAAGGCGTCCATGATTTGACGCACCGACAGTCCCAGCCCGGAGCCCAGGTTGTAGACCGGACGCAGGGCCTGGCCGGCGGCCAGGGCGGCGGCGGCCACGGCGTGGCTGTGGGCCAGATCTTGGACGTGGACGTAGTCGCGCACGCAGGTGCCGTCCGGCGTCGGATAGTCGTCGCCGTTGATTTGAGGCGTGCCCTGGGCCCGCAGGCGCTCGATGACGAGGGGGAAGAGGTTGTGCGGGCTGGTGTCGTAGATCTCGGGCGCGCCGGAGCCGACGACGTTGAAATAACGCAGGGCGACCTGGCGCAGACTGGGCCGGGCCCGGGCCTGGTCGCGCAGCAACCACTCCCCGATCAGCTTGGTCTCGCCGTAGGGCGACTCCGGACCGGTGGCGGTCTCCTCCGTCACCAGTTCGACCTTCGGAGTGCCGTAGACGGAAGCCGACGAGGAGAAGACGAAGTTGTCGACGCCGACGGCCTGGGCGGCCGCCAACAGGGAGACCATGCCGGTCACGTTCTGGGTGTACGTGTGCAGCGGCCGGGCCACCGAGACGCCGGCGTATTTGAAGCCGGCCAGGTGGACGACGCCGCCCACCGACCAGTCGCGCAGGGTGCGCTCGACCAAGTCCTGGTCGACCACGTCGCCGACCACCAGGGGGACGCCCTCGGGCACGAACTCAGCGTGCCCACTGGACAGGTCGTCGATCACGACCGGCTCGAAACCGCGCCCGGCCAGGGCCCGCACGACGTGGGCGCCGATGTACCCGGCCCCACCCGTCACCAACCATCGCATCTCAGTCTCCTTCCAAATGGGCGCCGTCCGGCACCGTGCCACCGCCGCTCAGGCGCACCCGGCCCGAGACCCGCACGCCAGTCCCGAAGCGCCAGTCGCCCTCGACTTCGAGGCTGGACGAATCGGCCAGAGCCAGAGGGGCCGGCAGCCGGGCCTCGAAATCGGCCAGGCGACCATAATAAGTCTTGTCCAAGGACAGCACCGGCAGATCGGTCGTGCGGGCTCTGGGGATGGAGTCAGGGCCCAGGCTGAAGACGTCCGAGCGCAGCAGGGCCAACTCGTTGGTGGTCTTGACCGGCAGGAAGCGGCGCCGCGCCACGGCCACGGCGGTGGCCCCCTCGAAGACCTCGATGGCGGCCCCCATGGCGGACTCGATCTGGTACACCGCCGGCGAGGCCGGATCGGATGGATCGACCGTCTTGGCGTTGCGGATGAGCGGCAGGCGTAGCACCCCGCCGGTCCGCTCCAGCTGGGAGCGCAGAGCCAGCAGGTCGAACCAAAGGTTGTTGCAGTGGGTGTACGGATGGACGGCCGCGTCGGTGAAGTGGACCATGTCCTGGGGCGGCGTCTGGGCCGACTCGCGCAGGATCAGGCGCCCGTCCGAGCGCCGCCGGGCCAGGTGGCCGCCCTTCAAGTCCATGTCCGTGCGCAAGGTGATCTCGGCCGCGAAGGGGGCGCCGCTGCGGGCGAACCAACCGGCCAGGGCCGGCGAGGGGGCACAGCCCAGATTGTCCGAGTTGGAGACCGAGGCGTAGCGCAGGCCGGCCGCGATCAAGTGGTCCAGCAGACCGGAGTCGAGCAAGGTCGGGTAGAGGTCGCCGTGGCCGGGCGGGCACCACTCCAAGCGCCGGTTGGCCGGCCACTCGGCCGGGTGGAGGTTGGATCGCAGCAGCTTCGGCTCCTGGCTTTGGACCATGTCCAAGGGCAGATCGCCGACCGGTAGGTCGGGGTAGGCCGCTAAGGCCTCCAAGCAGTCGGCCCGGGTGTTGAAGGAGTGTAGGAAGACCAGCGGCAGCTCGACCTGGTAAGCCTGGCGGGCGTACTGGATCTGACGCACGATCAGATCCAAGAAGGTCGCTCCGTCGCGCACCGGCAGCAACGACTTGGCCCGGTCCAGCCCCATCGAGGTGCCCAAGCCACCGTTCAGGCGGATGATGACGGTCTGGCCCAGCGCTCGCCGGTCGCCCGGCCGTTCGGTGCGGTCGTCGACCGGCTCCGGTCGGGCCAGCGGCTCGATGGCCGACTCCGGGATCAGACCGGTCTGCCCGGCCGCCAGTTCGGCGTAATAGTGGGCGAAGATGCTCAAGGCGGTGGGATTGACTCCGGCCCCGCGCATCTTGGCCAGGGCCAGTTCGAGTCCATCGGGCACGCCTGCGAGTATAGGGGTCGGACCGGCCGCGCAACCGTCGCGGCCACGACGGTGGGAGGACGCCATGACGGATGCCATCAGCAGGGCGGTTCGATTGTTCGAGCGGGTCTACGGCGGCCAGCCCGCCGGGCTGTGGCAGTCGCCCGGCCGGGTCAACCTGATCGGCGAGCACACCGACTACAACGACGGCCTGGTCCTGCCGATCGCCTTGCCCCAGCGCACTTACGCGGCCGTGCGGCCCCGCGGCGACCGGCTGCTGCGCCTGGTCTCGGACGGCCAACCCGGCGTCACCGAGATCGAATTGGATCTAATCGCCCCCGGCCGCCCGGACGATTGGGCGCGCTACCCGGCCGGCGTCCTGTGGGCCCTGAACCGAGCCGGCCACCCGGTCACCGGTTGCGACATCGCCATCGCCTCGGATGTGCCGATCGGAGCCGGTCTGTCCAGTTCGGCCGCCATCGAGGGCGCGGTGGGCGCAGCCGTCTCGGATCTGTCCGGCCTCGGTCTGCTGGCCGACGACGAGGGCCGGCGCCAGTTGGCGGAGCTGTGCCAATTGGCCGAGAACGAGATCGCCCTGGCTCCGACCGGTGGCATGGACCAGGCCGCCAGCCTGCGGTCCCGGGCCGGCCACGCCCTCAACTTGGACTGCGCCGACGGTTCGGTCCGCCAGGTCCCCTTCGATCTGACGGCGGCCGGACTGGTCCTGCTGGTGGTCGACACCGGGGCCTCGCACGCCTTGGGCGACGGACAGTACGGCTCCCGCCGGGCCGACTGCGAGCAGGCCGCCACCCAACTCGGTCTGCCCAGTTTGCGGGCGCTGGCCCCGCGCGACCTGGAACACGCTCTGGGCGACCTGTCGCATCAGCGACTGCGCCAGCGGACCCGCCACGTCGTGACCGAGATCGAACGCGTGCGCCAAGCCGTGGTCGCCTTGGAGAAGGCTGACTTCGTCGCCTTGGGCCATCTCTTCACGGCCTCCCACGCCTCGCTGCGGGACGACTACGAGGTCTCCGCCCCCGAACTGGACACGGTGGTCGAGACCGCCTTGGCCGGCGGCGCCCTGGGCGCGCGGATGACTGGTGGCGGTTTCGGCGGTTCCGCCATCGCCTTGGTCCCGACCGCCGCCGTGGCCGATCTGCGCCAGGCCGTCGACCAGGCCTTCGTCGCCGCCGGCTACGCCAGCCGGCCCGCTTTCATCGAGGCCGTGGCCTCCGGCCCCGGCGGACCGGCGGCTTGGACAACCGCTTAGACAGCCGCTGCCGGGGCGTGATCCGACCGTCGTCAGCGACGCTGCTGGGCCGGTCTCGGCCACCTTCTCAGCCCAGCTCCGGCCGAACAGGACAACTCTGGCCCGAAAGTGCCAGACTAACGCCAGAAATGACCTCTTCGACTGCCTCCGACTGGTGAATGGGGACATCGGTGTTCAAGCTGGCCAGCTCATCCTTGCGCCATCGCGCTGTGGTGTTTCTGTTGACCCTGGCCGTCGTGGCGGCCGGCCTCTATTCGGCCTGGACTTTGAAGCGCCAGCTCATGCCGGAACTGTCTCTGAACACTGTGGCGGTCGTCCTGGATTACCCGGGCGCGGCGCCGGAGCTGGTCTGCCGCCAGTTGACCGGGCCGGTCGAAGCGGCCCTGGACGATCTGCCGGACGTCGTCGGCGTCACCAGCACGGCCTCCACCGGCCGGTCGGTCAGCCTGGTCGAATTCGCCGCCGGGACCGACCTGGACTGGGCCCGGCAACGTTTGGCCACACTGGTGACCGGCCTGGCGGCGGGCTGGCCGGGGCAGGTCACCAGCCAGTTCTCGATCCTGTCGGCCGACGACCAGCCCGACGCCCAGGTGGCCGTGATCGGCTTGGAGGCCGACCTGCCCGATCTGGGGCGCGTGGCGCAGATCACCCGTGACCTGCTGCTGCCGCTGATCGGCCACCTCGACCAGGTCCGCTCGGTCAGCCTGTCGGGTGGTGTCAGCAATGTCATCAAGCTGACGCTGAGACCCGAGGCGATGGCTCGATACGGCGTCGGCGCCGACCAGATCATGGCGGTCCTGCGCGACTTCGGCCTGTCCTGGCCGGCCGGCTCCTTGAACACCGGCGAGCAGACCGTGGCGGTCCAAGCGGGTTCGCCCATCACCAGTTTGGACGAGTTGCGCGCCATCCCCGTCCGAGTCATCGCGCCGGCCCCGCCGACCACCGACCCGAACCGTCCCAGCGCCAGTCCCAACCCGGCCGGGCCCACCGTCGTGACCTTGGAGATGGTGGCCGAAACCGCTTTGGAACCGGCCCCGACCGAGTCCCGCGCCCGCGTCAACGGCAATCCGGCCGTGGTGGCGACTGTGCTCAAGACGAACTCGAGCGACGCCTTGGAGCTGTCCCAGGCCTTGGCCGAGACCATCCGGCAGATCAACCCGGCTTTGGCCCAGAACGGTTTGATGGCCCAGCTGGTGTTCGATCGCTCCCCCTTCCTCGAACGCTCGTCCGGCTGGCTGTCCCGCGCGGGTCTGATCGGTCTGGCGGCCTGCCTGCTGGTCGTATTGGCCGGTTTGCCCAGTTTGCGCTCCTCCCTGGTGGCGGCGGTCGCCATCCCGACCGCTTGGCTGGGCGGCCTGATCGTCTTGCGGCTGACCGGCTCCAGTCTCAACATCATGACGGTGGCCGCCTTGGCGGTGGCCTTGGGAAGATTGTGGGACGACTCCATCGTGGTGTTGGAGAACATCAAGCGCCATCTGGCTTACGGCCAGCCCAAACCAGCCGCCATCGTGCGGGCGGTGCGCGAGGTGGCCGGCGGCATCACCGCCGCCACCGCCGCCACGGCGGCCCTGTTCCTTCCTCTGGCCGGCCTGCCCGGCCTGGCCGGTCAGTCGATCAGGCCCTTCGTCTGGACCCTGACGGCGGCTCTGGCCAGTTCTCTGCTGGTGGCCTTGACCGTCGTGCCGGCGCTGTGCCACTGGCTGCTCAAATCCACCCTCAGCCTGGACGCCGACGACGCCGACCGACGCCGCCGCCAGGTCGACGCCCGCCGCCGCGAGCGCTTCGGCCAACGCTTCTACGCCGTCCTGCTACAGCCCGCCCTGCGCCATCCTGTCGTCGTCTTGCTGCTGGCCACGCTGGCTCTGGGCGGGACGGCTTGGTTCAGCCGCCAACTGGAGGTCGATCCGCAGGGACCCGGCGACCGTGACACCCTGCAGATCATCCAGGTCTTCCCCAGCGACAGCGCCTTGCCCGTCCAAGACGCCCAGGCCGGCCGGATCGAGAACGTGCTGCTCCAACTGGACTTCGTGCGCACGGTTCAGACCACGGTGGGCGGACCGGCCGACCCGACTCCGCTCAACCCCGGCGGCCAACCCCAGGCCAGTTTCAGCGTCACCGTCCGGTCCGAAGCCGTCGCCGATGCGCCGGAACGGATCCGGCGAGCCCTGTCCGGCCTGAGCGCTCAAATCGGACAGGTGTCGGTGCTGGAGCCGGCCTGGCGCCGGATCGACTCGACGGTCGACCTGGTCGTACGGGCTTTAGACAAGGACAGTTTGGCCGTCGGTCTGAGCCAGGTCGAGGCGATGGCCCAGGGGCTGGACCGCGCCGGCGCCGTGACCGGCCCTGAGACCGGTTCGCTCGATCTGATCCAAGTCACGGTCGACCGCCAGCGGGCCATGGCGGCCGGCCTGACCGAGACCCAGGTGGACGCCTTGGTGGCAGCGGCGGTCCAACCCAGCCGGATCGGCGCCCTGACTTCGGGAAACGACCTGATCGATGTGCTGGTGGCCGCCGGACAAGCTCCGGCCACGATCGACGACCTAGTCGGCCTGCCGCTCGGGAACGGTCCGACCGGACCGCTCAAGCTGGGCGATCTGGCCACCGTCGAGACCGTGCGGACGCCCGCCCTCATCACCACCGACCGGGGCCAGCGCACGGCCACGGTCTCGCTCGATCCCGCCCCGACCGACTTGATCGCCCTGACCGGCCAACTCGACCAGGCCCTGGACCGTTTACGGCCCGACCTGCCGCCCGGAGTGACGGTGGAAATAACCGGCCTGACCGCCCCCTCGGACAACCCTCTGGTCGAGGCCGGCCTGATCGGGCTGTTGGCTCTCGGTTTGGCCTACATCGTCCTGGTGGCGGCCTTGGGCGGCCCGCTCCGGGCCGTCGTCCCGCTCTTGGCCATCCCGGCCGTCGCCGTCGGCGGCGGGGCCGGCTTGCTCATCGGCGGCGCCCCGTTGGGCTGGCCGGCCCTGATCGGCCTGCTGGCTCTGAGCGGGGTGACGGTGTCCAACACCATGGTCTTGATCGGTTCGATCGATCAGGCCCGCTCGGCCGGCGGCGACTTGGACGAGGCCGTTCTGACGGGGGCCCGGCAGCGCTTGCGCCCCGTTCTGCTGACGGCCGGCTCCATCGCCTTGGCCGTGGCGCCGTTGCTGATCGGGCTGCCCGGCTCCGGTTCGACCTCGCTGCGTCCACTGGCCAGCGCGGTGTTGGGCGGCCTGGTCGTCTCGACCCTGTTCAGTCTGATCGTGGCGCCGGCCTGCCAGCGTCTGCTGGCCCGGAGCCAAGACCGGCGCCAGGACCGGCGGGAGGCCCGCCGTCTGCGCCAGTTGGACAAGCTGCGGAACGACCGCTCCTCAGAGCTGGACTCGGACCAGCCGGAAGGTCCAGACGGCCAGGAGGAGTCGACGGTGGTGATACGCCGTCGTGCCCGCCGTTCCCGCTCGGCCGACCCAGCCGGAGGTCAGTCCGCTCAGCGGCCCGCCTCCCCCCTCGACTGGGAACCGGCGCCCGACCGGCCGCCCAACGGGACCGATCAGGCCTCCAGCGATCTCCTCCCGAGCCAGCGAGGGGCAGCGCCGTCGCGAACGCCACCGCCGCCGGCGCCCTTCAGCGGTCTCCCCCCGAGCCAGCGAGGGGCCGCCGGGAGCACGCCCTTCGAGCCCTTGGACCGACTGGGCGGCGGCTTCTGGCGGACACCGCCCGAGCGCTCGGGCGCGCCGGACCACTACGACCGTCCGGATCCTTTCGGGCTGGAGCGGTCCCGCCCGGACCGGCTGTCCCCCGACACCAATCCCTCCGTCCCCCTGGCTCAGCCGGCGCTCCCGCCGCCGGCCGACCATCCCAGCCCCTACGGCGGTTCCGGATCGGTCACGCCGACCACTTGGCCGGACCGGCCGACGCCCGGCTGGACCGGGTCGATCGGGTCGATCGGTCCAGCCGGATACACCGGGTCGGCCGATCCAATCAGGTCGAGTCAGCCGACTCCTACGGCCGGCTCAGCCGGTCCAGCTGGGACCACCGGGTCGGCCGGATCAGTCGGTTCGATCGGATCGATCGGATCGATCGGTCCAACCTGGTCGAGTCAGTCGACCCCTGCGACCGGTCCGACTGGGACCAGCCGGTGGTCGGACGGACTGCGCCCCGGCGACCGCTCGGCCTATCTGGACGACTGGCGTTCGGCCGGGCCGCCCCGGCCCCAGCCCGAACCCGACAACTGACACTCTCCGTCGCCGGAGGAGAGCTGCATGATCGGACGGTTGCGACTGGCTCGCCGGCGTGTCACGGGTCGTAAGTCTCCGCTCGGCGGCTGGGACAGAGGCTAATGACGTCTCAACTACAGATGAGCGCCCGCCCACCCGCCTCAGGCCCGCCGGTTGACCATGCCGACCAGGTCGCCCAGGCCGAGCCACCACTGACGGCTGGGGCGTTGGTGGTCCGGGTCGATCAGACGCATGGCCGAGGCCAACTCGGTCACTTGGACGCCATCGGCGTCCAAGCCGACGCAATGGCAAGCGGTGGTACCGGCGGCCATCTGCTCGGCCACCTGATGCAAGGCCCGCTCGCTCAGCTGAGTGGCCAGGATACGATCGGCCGGCGTGGGCGAACCGCCCTGCTGGATGTGGCCGACCCGCATGGTGCGGGTGTCGTAACGGCCCTGGGCGGCCTCGTCGATCAGGTGGCTCAGCACCTCGGTGGTGAAGTTGGAGTTGGCTTGCTCATTGCGCACGGCCAGGAAGAAGGACCGGTTCTGATGGTCGAAGCTGTGCGTCAGCCAGGCCAGGTCGGCCTGGACCTGGTCCAAGGTGACACCGGTCTCGTTGAGGTAGATCTGTTCGGCTCCACCGGCCAGCCCGCCCATCAGGGCCAGGTAGCCGCAGTCACGCCCCATCGTCTCGGCCACGAAGCAGCGTTGTGAGGCTGAGGCGGACGAGCGGATTTTGTCGATGACGTCGACGATGACGTTGAGGGCGGTGTCGGCTCCGACGGCCATCTGGGTGGCGGGCAGATTGTTGTCGATGGTGGCTGGGACGCAGACCATCGGGAGGCGCAGCGAAGGGTAGCGCTCGCGTTCGTTCTCCATCAGGGCGACGCCTTGGTAGGCGGTCCAGCCGCCGATCACGATGAGAGCGTCCAATCGGCTCTCCTCGACCGCCCGCGCGATGGCGTAGAGGTCGGCCAGACCGGGGGCCCAACGCCTAGTGCCGAGGACCGCCCCGCCTTCCTGGCTCCAGCCGTCGACGTCCTTCCAGGTCACCGGCGAGATGGCCCCGGCCGCCAACCCGGCGAAGCCGTCCTCGATCCCGACCATCTCGAAACCGGCCGCCAGCCCCAGCCGGACCACGGTCTTGGCGGCGGTGTTCATGCCGGGAGCCAGACCGCCGGCGTGCATGACGCCGATCCGCCGGCGCCGCGACGGCGAGCCGTCCGCCGTCCCAGCCGGGGCGGCCATCCCGGCCGCAGCCGTCTCAGACCCCGCCACCGGCACGAATCGGTTGGCCGGCGGCCCGGCCGCCGCAGCGGACTGGGCCAGATCGGATCGGGCTGGGTCGGACTTAGCCGGATCTAACTGAGCCAGATCGGGCTGGGTCAGATCGGGCTGGGTCGGATCGCCCGGTCCGGCTGCCGCCGGCCCCGGCGCCAGCCCGGCCGCGTCGGGGTCGGAGATGTGGTTGAAGATACGCCAAGCGGTGGCGAAGTCAGACCCGCGCGAGGCCACCGCGCCGGCGTAATCGCCCGCCGCCACCAGCTGGGGCACCCGGCGGGTGTCGGCCACGGCCTGGACCAGGGGCACGGCCACGACCTGATGGCCCCGGAAGCCGAAGACCGGACCGGGCCGGTCGTCGTCGCAGGTCAGGACGTGGCTGGCGGCGGAGTAACCCAGCCAGGTCGAGGCCCAGCGGTCGTAGGCGCTGGGCGTGCCGCCGCGTTGGACGTGGCCCAGGATGGTGACCCGGGCCTCCTCGCCCAGGCCGTCCTCGATCGCCTGCCGGACCTGGGCGGCCGTGATGGGTTGGCCCTGACGGTCGGTGGCGCCCTCGGCCAAGATGACAATGGAGTCCTTACGGCCGGCCTGACGGCCCCGTCGCAGACGCTGGCACATCTCGGCCTGCCAGCCGTCGGGCGGCGGATGCTCCGGGATCAGGAGCCAGTCGCCACCGCCGCAGAGGGCGGCCATGACGGCCAGGTAGCCGCAGTGGCGGCCCATCACCTCGACCACGAAGGCGCGCTGGTGGCTGGCGGCGGTCGAGGAGACGCAGTCGAGGGCGTCTTGGATCCGGTGCAGGGCCGAGTCGGCTCCGATGGTCATGTCCGTGCCGACTAGATCGTTGTCGATCGAACCGACCAGGCCGGCGAAGACCAGCCGGGGATGGTCGCGGCGCTGCTGGGCGCTCAACTGGCCGGAGAGCTCCAATTCCTCCAGCAGACCAGGCCATTCGCCGGCGAAGACGTCGAGCCCGGTCAGAGAGCCGTCGCCGCCGATCACGACCAGGCGGTCGATGCCTCGGCTGACCAAGTTGAAAGCGGCTTTGAGGCGGCCGGCCCGGGTCAGGAAATCCTGCGAGCGGAAGGTGCCGATGACAGTGCCGCCCCGGTCCAAGATGCCGGAGACGCCGTCCCAGGGCATCTCCTCGATGGCCCCGTCGATCAGGCCTTGGTAGCCCTCGGAGACGGCGTAGGCCCGGGCCGAGCAATTGATGGCCGTGCGCACCACCGCCCGCAGGGCGGCGTTCATGCCTTGGGCGTCACCGCCGCCGGTCAGGACGGCGACCGCTTTGCCCGCCCCTAACAGACGAGTTTGGTCTGGATCGATCAAGAGGGGCCACATGCCATCCAGCCTAGCTAGTCCGCCTCGGCGGGTGGATCCGGCCGGTCCTGGTCCGCCGCCGGTTGGGCGCTCTGATGGGACGGACGGCCCGGCTTACGCAGCGGCTTGAGCCCGGCCGGCAGGCGGCCGGCCCGGCTCAAGGCGTCGCGCAGGATCGACTCGATCTGGGCGTTCAGGCTGCGTAACTCGTCGCTCGACCACTGGGCCAGCGCCCGGTGCACAGCCGGGTCGAGGCGCACCAACAACGAGCGGCGGACCAACGGCGGGTCGCCCGGCGAGTCGGTGCGGTCAGTCATGATCGAGACGGTCAACCGTCAGGTGTAGAGCGATCCGGTGTTGACGACCGGGGTGGCCCGGGAATCGGAGCAGAGCACGACCAGCAGATTGGAGATCATGGCCGCCTTGCGCTCCTCGTCCAACACCACGACGCCGCCCGTCTCCAGCCGGTCCAGGGCCGATTCGACCATCGAGACGGCGCCCTCGACGATGCGGGAACGGGCCGCCAAGACGGCCTCGGCCTGCTGACGCTGCAGCATGGCCTGGGCGATCTCGGGGGCGAAAGCCAGCGAGGAGATGCGCGTCTCGATGACCTTGAGGCCGGCGATGGCGATCCGCTCGGACACCTCGGCCGCCAACTGGGCAGCCACCAGGTCGGTCGAGCCGCGCAGGGTGGGCTCGCCCGGCTTGCCGTTGTCGTAGGGGTGGATGCTGGCGATGTGCCGGAGAGCGGCTTCGGACTGGACCATGACGAATTTCTGGTAGTCCTCGACTTGGAAGACCGACTGGGCGGTGTCGTCGACCTGCCAGACCACGATGGCGGCGATGTTGATCGGGTTGCCGTCGGCGTCGTTGACCTTCAACTCACGGGTCTCGAAGTTACGCACCTTGATCGAGACCCGCTGGCGGCTGCTGAAGGGCACGACCATACGTAAACCGGTGCGACGGATGGTGCCGATGTAGTTGCCCAGGAATTGCAGCACCTTGGTGTCGCCCGGCGCCACGGTGGTGAGGGTGGCGGACATCAGGATCGGAATGACGACGACCCCGACCAGAGACCAGATCAGCATGGCGGTGCCGCCATTGTCGTCGATCAAGAGGGGAATGGCTTTGGCGCCCAGATAGATGGCGCCGGCCAAGAGGGCCAACCCGACCAACAGGCCGAGGCCGCCGTTGACGGACAAAGCCTTCCGTTCGTGCGTGATGGCCTTGACCCGGGCCGGACCCAAGCCTTGGGAACGGTCCGAGGACGGGACGGTGGACGGGGAACCGGGAGCGGTCTGGTCAGACATGGCACCTCCTGAGGCGTCGCTTAATCTGATATCAGATTAGTCGGAAGGCGATCGTCTGACAAGCCCGCCCGGGCGGGGCCCTGGCCCGGATCAGGCCGGGGCGACCCCGTAGTCCTCGCCGGCCTCGGCCACGGCGGCCACGATCAAGGCGAAGTCGATCGGCTGGGCCGAGTCGACCGTCATCCGGCCGGCCTCCAACGAGACCTCGACCCGGTCGACCCCGGCCAGGGCCGAGACTTCCTCGGTGACGTGATTGACGCAGTGCTGGCAGGTCAGGCCGGTCAGATTGTAGGTGGCGAGCACATTATCTCCTTGGGATCGGGCCGAGGGCACGGCGACCGTTCGGGAAGGGTCGGGCCGCGACAACAGTCACTCCAGTCTAAGCCCCGCTCCCGTTGGACCTCCACCCTTCTTCCCCTAGTCCCGCCGCGATCGCCCCGGCGCGAGGGAGAGCGCCCGCCGCCCGGTCCGGCCTCAGACCAGTTCACATTGTCACAAGCGTTATCACCGGCCCTGTGCATAACTCCCCCGCCCGGCCGTCCGATACGCCGGTCCGAGCGATCTGTCAAAGGCGCGTAATCGCTAGGTCGAAGTGGCGACAAATCACTCCGAGAGATTTTTCGCACAGCCCTGTGACTTACATATCCCCTTGTCAAACCGGTGTTTCTCGCATCAGAAGAGTATTTCTGAGGAGGTTGTCCACAGTCCCTGTGGAAAGCTCGCGCGGTCGTCCCCAGACCGTCCCCAGGTTATCCACAGGCCCTGTGGACGGTCGACTTGAGGGCGCCTTCAGGGCAGACGCTAGCCTGAGCCACTTGATGGGTCGATCTGTGTCAGTGCCACCGTCTAGGGTGACCAGTCGAAGACCCATCGATGGAGGATGATGTGACCCAAGCGCGCGACCTGACCGAGTTCCCCGGCCCGGCCATTGACCGCACGCCGCCGCAGGATTTGGCCGCCGAGCAGTCAGTCCTGGGCGCCATGATGATGAGCAAGGACGCCATCGCCAACGTGGTCGAGTTGGTGCGCGGAGCCGACTTCTACAAACCGGCCCACGAACTGATCTTCGACCGCATCCTCGACCTCTACGGCCGGGGCGACCCGGCCGACCCCATCACCGTCGCCGCCGAACTGACCAAACAGGGCGAGATCGGCCGCGTCGGCGGCCACGTCTACATCCACGACCTGCTCTCCTCCGTCGCCATCGCCGCCAACGCCGCCTACTACGCCGAGATCGTGCACGAGAAGGCCATCCTGCGCCGCCTGGTCGAAGCCGCCCTCAAGATCTCCCAACTGGCCTACTCCGGCTCCGGCGACATCGAAGACGTCGTCGACCGCTCCCAGCAAGCCGTCTACGAAGTCTCCGACACCTCCCGCTCGGAGGACTACAAGAAAATCTCCGAACTCTTCCAGGCCGCCTGGGACGAGATGGACGCCCGCGCCTCCCACGGCGGCCGCCTGGCCGGCGTGCCGACCGGCTTCGCCAAATTGGACGAGCTGACCAACGGCCTCCACCCCGGCCAGATGGTCATCGTGGCCGCCCGCCCGGCCGTCGGCAAATCCACCCTGGCCCTCGACCTGGCCCGCGCCGCCGCCATCCAGAACCGCCTCGCCACCGCCGTCTTCTCCTTGGAGATGAGCTCGATGGAGATCATGATGCGGCTCCTCTCGGCCGAGACCGGCGTCAACCTCCAAGCCATCAGGACCGGCCAACTGGACGACGCCTGGGACCGCCTCTCCGCCATCACCGGCCGCCTCTCCGGCGCCCCCCTCTTCATCGACGACTCCCCCAACCTGACCATGATGGAGATCCGGGCCAAGGCCCGCCGCCTGAAACAGCGCCACGACCTCAAACTGATCGTGATCGACTACATCCAACTGATGACCTCGGGCAAACGAGTCGAATCCCGCCAGGTCGAGGTCTCCGAGTTCTCCCGCCAGATCAAACTCCTGGCCAAAGAGCTCGACGTGCCCGTGGTGGCCCTGTCCCAGCTCAACCGGGCCAACGAGGCCCGGTCCGACAAGAGACCCCTGCTGAGCGACCTGCGCGAATCCGGATCCCTCGAGCAAGACGCCGACATCGTCATCCTGCTGCACCGCGACGACGTCTACGAACGCGACTCCAGCAAACACGACGGCGAAGCCGAACTGATCGTGGCCAAACACCGCAACGGCGAGACCAAGACCATCCACCTCCTCTTCCAAGGCCACCTATCCTGCTTCGCCAACAACCCCGAGGACCAGTTCAACGGCGCCGGCCCCAACTCGTACTGACCCGGCCCGGCTCCGGCCGGCGGAGGACCGCCCGACAGAGCGGTTGCGACCATCCCACCGGCGGATCGCAGGTCGTAAGTCGTCGTTCGGCGACGGGGACAGACGCGAGCGACAGGTTACGAAGGGCGTCCCCTACGCGCCTACTGGCAGTTGATTCTCAGAATTTCTTTGGCGTTTCTTCAGGATTTGGTAAGCTCTGGCGATCGTAAGGGTTCACCGCCCGCTTCGACGAGCAAACGAGCAAAGAGGTCTAATCGGTGCTGACGAAATTCTCCTTGGCTGGAGCCGGCCTGCTGATGGGGCTGGTCCTGGCTGTCGTCGGGATCAACTTGGTCTTCGCCAAGACGGTCACTCTGACGGTGGACGGGGATCCGACCACCGTGACCGTGATCCAGGCCAACGTGGCCGAAGTCCTGGCCGCCCAAGGCATCGCCCTCGGGCCGCACGACCAGGTCTCCCCGCCCGTGGCCACTCCGGTGCGGGACGGCTCCGTCATCACGGTCCAACGAGCCCGGCCGATCGACCTGGTGCTGGATGGACGACAGGGCCGTCACTGGACCGTCTCGACCACGGTGGGCGGGGTCCTGGCCGAGTTGGGCCTGATCGTCGATCAGATCAAGACCTCGCACGACCCCGACGCCGCCGTGCCTTTGGAGGGCCTGACCTTGATCGTCGACCCCGGCCAGCAGGTCTCAGTCACGGCCGACGGCGCCGTCTGGACCCTGCGCGCCCACGGCACGGTGGCCGACGCCTTGCTGCAAGCCGATTTGAACTGGGACGAGGACGATCTGATCACTCCGGACCCGACCGAACGGCTCGACTTCGGTCTGGCCATCACCCTGGTCCGGGTCGAGGTCCGCGCCACCAGCCGCCAGACCGACCTCCCCTTCGACACCGAGTACCAAGACGACGACAGCCTGTACCGGGGCCAGACCCGCGTCGTCAGCCGGGGCCAGACCGGGCTGGCCACCCAAGAGATCCTGCAGACCTTCCATGACGGGCAGCTGGTGAGCGAGGTCGTGACCGCCCAGAGCACCACCCGTCCGCCGGTCGCCCAGACCGCCCTGCGCGGCACCCAGGCCCCGCCGCCGGTCTCCCTCGACGGAGTCTGGGCGGCCTTGGCCAAGTGCGAGTCGGGCGGCAACCCCAGGACCAACACCGGCAACGGCTACTACGGGCTGTACCAATTCTCTCTGCGCACTTGGCAGGGGGTCGGCGGCTCTGGCCTGCCCTCCGACGCCTCGGCCGAGGAGCAGACCTACCGGGCCCAGATCCTGCAAGCCCGTTCCGGCTGGGGCCAGTGGCCCGGCTGCGCCCGCCGGCTCGGCCTGCTCTGAGCCGGGCGGACGCCGCCGTCACCACGTCTGCCAGAGCACGGAGATAGGCAGCCCGACAAGCTTCTCGCTGTATCTCCATCCGTGGCGCGATGTGTTGAGGACGATTCCGGCCGCCAGCCGCTCGCCCAGCATGAAGGCGAGCCGTTCGATTCCCGAGAAGTCTTCGGCCCGGTAGGTGGTGGAGGATTTCACCTCGATGAGAATCACCCGGTCGTCCTCCAACTCGACTACAAGGTCCACCTCAAGCTTGTTTCTGTCCCGGTAGTGCGCCAGGTTCCAGCGGGTGTCGGACCAGGATCGCTGTTTGAGCAGTTCTGTCCCCACGAACCCTTCTAAGCAGTGCCCCGCCCAGTCGCCTCCGATGTCCCCGAGGAGTTGGGGAAGGCTCACTCTGGCCAGGTACGACGCTAGGCCCGGATCGGCGATGAGCGCCTTAGCGCGTCCGACCTCACGCTTAGTCAGGTTCGCGCTGAACGGCGGGACAGTCTCAAGCAGGAAGAGGGTTCTCAACGTGTCGACGCAGGTGGTGACGGACTGGTTGGAGATGCCGGCGTCGACTGCCAGTCGAGCTTTGACCAACTCGCCCGCCTGGTTGGCGGCCAGCAGGCGAAGAACCGCTCGGAGTCTCTCGGCAGACACCCGTTCGGAGACTGACTGAGCGTCCCTGGACGTCATTCTCTCCACGTAGGAGTCCAACCAGACGGCACGCCAGCGGCCTTTGAGGTTCAGCGCCTCTGGGTAGCCGCCCGCCCAGGCTCTGGTCAAGTAGTCCTCGCGCGCGACCTCCGACCTGTACTCGCCAGCCCCGTCCATCCCTTGGAGGACGCGGGTTACGAAGTCATCCTTCCGCCCGTTCAGCTCGCCCTGACTGAAGGGGCGCAGTCTGATTGTGACAGCCCGGCCGGCCAGCGAGTCTGGGATGCCAGGCAGCCGCAGAAAGTCGGAGGAGCCGGTCAACACGAACGCTCCCGGACGCTTGTCTCTGTCCACAATGGATTTCACAGCTAACACCAAGTTAGGCACGCGTTGGATCTCGTCTATGACCATCGTCTGGCCGGCCCTCGCGGGTTCCAGCAGCAGGTTAGGGTCGCGGGTCGCGGCCAGGCGGACCTCGTCATCGTCCAAGGTGACGACCGTGTGGTCCCGTCCACCGACGAGCGCCTGCGCCAGGGTGGCATTTCCCAGCCCGCCGCACGCCTTGAATGCTCACAACCGGGAAATAGTCCAAGGCTTCGGTCGCGACGGGGCTGATGTTGCGCGCCACTTGGTGATTCGCCATGCTTCCACTCTAGCGTTTCATCCGGATCAAAGAAGCGTTCTGTCTTCAGACGGATAAAACGCTGAACTCTGTCCACCGCAGGACGGCTCAATCCACAGGAAGTCGCAGGTGAGCGAGACCGCGCCCGGCGATCCTGGATGAGGGCGTGCCTGGCTCGGACCGAACGCCGGCGTTCGACGCTCGCCTCAATCGTGTCATAAGCTGAACCTGTATATGTTGTCTGGCTCCGCCCCCAGGGCCGCGTCTGAAGGGGCTCGCGTGTCCAAATTGGCCTGGTTGGCCGCCAGCGGACTGGCGGCGGGCTTGGTCATGACCGGGTTGGGAGTCCAGTTGGTGTGGGCCCAGCCGGTCACCTTGATGGTGGACGGTCAAACCACCCAAGTGTCGGTCCTGCACGCCTCGGTGGCCGAGGTCCTAGCCGGCCAGGGCGTCGTGCTGGGCCCCCGGGACGAGGTCGAGCCGGCCCTGGCCAGCCCGGCCCGGCCCGACACCGTCATCCGCGTCGCCCACGCCCGGCCGGTCCGACTGAGCCTGGACGGCTTCGAAGGGATCTACTGGACCACCGCCACCACCGTGGCCGAGATGATCGTCGAACTGGGGCTGGACGGCGCGGATGGAGATCTGATCTCGCACCCGGGCGACCAAGCCATCCCTCTGACCGGTCTAGCCGTCTGGATCAACCCAGGCAAGGACGTCACCATCAGCGCCGACGGCGCCGATCTGACCTTGCGCGCTCGCGGCACCGTGGCGGACGCCCTGGCGGCGGCGGGTCTGCGCTGGGACGAGGACGACCTGGTCACCCCCGGCCTGACCGAGCGCCTCGACCACGGCACCGCCGTCAGCCTGGTCCGGGTCGAGGCCCAAACCTTCACCCGTCAGATCGAATTGCCCTTCGCCGTCACTTACCAGGACGCCCCCGACTTGGAATTGGGGCAGAGCCAGATCGTCCAACCGGGCTCGGCCGGACTCAAGCTGGAGACCGTGGTCGAGGTCTACCACGACGGCCAGTTAGTCTCCAGCCAGGTCACCTCCGAACAGCTCCTGCGATCGGTGGTCGAGCAGGTCGAACGGCGGGGCAGCCGGCTGCCGGCCAGCGCCACCCCCGGCAGCGCCCAGGCCTTGGCCTACCAACAGCTGCTGGGACGGGGTTGGGACGGCGACCAATTCATTTGCCTGGTCGACCTGTGGAACCGTGAGTCCGGCTGGCGGGTCAACGCCAGCAACGCCTCCTCAGGCGCTTACGGGATTCCCCAGGCCCTGCCCGGCTCCAAGATGGCCCAGGTCGGCGACGACTGGCGGACCAACCCGGCCACGCAGATCACCTGGGGCCTGAACTACATCGCCGGCCGCTACGGCAGCCCCTGTCAGGCCTGGGCCTTCTTCCAGTCCCGGGGTTGGTACTGAGCCCGTACGACGCCCGCAGGGCCGCCGGGACAACCGTCAAGGTCAAGTGGAGGTCGGACCGAATTCCTGGACCCTGCCCCACCGGCCTGGCTACTGTCCTGAACGTCAGCAGTTCGTTGTCAGGAACGGATCCAGATGGAGCCGGCGCGTCGGAGGTCGCGCCGCAGAGGGTCCGACGGAGTCGGAGGCGACCATGGGTTCACGCTTGGCGGTGTCGATCACGGCCAGCGCTTTGGTGGGCGGCCTGAGCGTCGGTTTGATCGGCCTGGTCCAAGAGGCCGGCCACGACGTCCTCATCGTCGACCACGGCCAGGTCACTGTCATCACCATGTGGGGCGGCCAGGTCGGCGACGCCTTGGCCTGGGCCAAGGTCTCTTTGGCGCCGGGCGACTCAGTCCGTCCCTCCGTCGAACAATCGGTCAGCGGCAGCCTCGTGGTGGTGATCGACCGGCCCGCGTCGACCAAGCCGACCACCGCCTCGGAGCCAGCCGCACCCAGCCGGACCGGCTTCGTGCCGGCCCTCCCTGACTGCGCCGAGCCGACTTTCGGACCATCGGTGTACGCCGTCCTGGGCCCGGTGGCCCCCGGATTGGACCAGCCCGGCGCCGACTCGGACCAACCCAGCGAGCAGCCGGCCGACCCGGCGGCCGTGGTCGAAGCGGCCAAGCAACCCACCGAGCCGGCCGCCCAGCCGCCGGTTCAGACGACGCCCGCTCGACCGACCGCCCCGACCAGCTCAGCGCCTCCGGCCGCCCCGACCACGCCGGCCAACCCCACGCCGCCCCCGCCGACCACGCCGACCACACCCGATCCCCCGCCCGCCAGCCCGCCGCCGACCACGCCGGTCAACAGTTGCCGGGCCTCGTACTACAACCAAGGCAAGGTGACGGCCAACGGCGAGGCCTTCAACCCCCAGGGCTTGACCGCCGCTCACCGCACCCTGCCCTTCAACACCCGCGTCCTGGTCACCAACCCGGCCAACGGCCTGTCCGTGGTGGTGCGCATCAATGACCGCGGCCCCTTCATCGAGGGGCGCTGCCTCGACCTGGCCGAGGGCGCCTTCCGTCAGATCGCCGACACCCGCCAAGGCGTCGTGACGGTGCAATGGCAGGTCCTCTGAATCCTTCCGGTCTGTCGCACCCGCTGCTTTGATCGCGCCGGATGTCGACCCTGACGGGTCTCGAACACTTCAATCGGCTCGCTCACAAGCGTGGGAGCTTGCCGTTCGCCTCAATCGCGCATAACGTGTGCTGCGTCGTGACGTCCGTACTTCCCCGGGAGAGTCATGCTGCGCTCGAAGTATCTGGCCACCCTGGCCACCAGCTCGACCATTGGGCTGGTCGCCCTGGGCGGCGTCGGCGTCGCCCAAGCCTCGATCAAAGATGTCACCATCATCGACGCCGGCAACGTCATCTCGGTCGCCATGTGGCACGGCCAAGTGTCTGACGCCATCGCCTACGCCAACATCGACCTGACCGACAAAGCGGTCGTCTCGCCCGGCTTGGACGATCCCATCGTCCAGGGCACGGTCATCGTCATTCTGCCCCGGTCGGACCAGGCCAGCTCACCCAACCGGCCGTCGACCGGCCCGACGGGCGCGGCCACCGCCTGGTCCACCGTCACTCCGACGCCGACTGAGACA
Organism: Propionibacteriaceae bacterium; assembly: GCA_031265875.1. Classification (GTDB taxonomy): domain Bacteria; phylum Actinomycetota; class Actinomycetes; order Propionibacteriales; family Propionibacteriaceae; genus WQYJ01. The sequence goes on along the minus strand of JAISCA010000007.1, from coordinate 168,811 downwards.
GCGACGGCGGTGGAGCCTGAGACCGCGGCGGTGGAGCAGCCCACGGTCCCAGCCGCCCCGGCGCCGGCCGCCAAACCGACCAAGAAGCCGACCACCAAGCCGGCTCCGCCGCCCGCTCAGCCGACCATGGCCGACAGCCCGGTCTGGCAGCCCTCGGGCACGCCCGCGCCCAATCCGACGCCCAGCGCCACGCCCACGCCAACGCCGACACCGACCCCCAGCCCGACTCCGACACCGACGCCCAGCCCCTCGACCGATCCGTCCGAGCGGCCCAGCGAGAACCCCACCAGCGGCCCGACGGGTCAGCCCAGCGGCTCGACCACACCGTCGCCCAGCCCGTCCCCCGGCCAACCGACTCCGACCAAGTCGGCCTCACCGACTCAGCCGGCCCAGCCGACCAACCCGCCCCCCAGCCAGCCAGCCACCTCCGGCCCGACCCAACCCGAGCCGCCGGTCCAGCCGCCGGCTTCGCCCGAACCGCCCCCCAGCCAGCCCAGCACGCCCCCGACGACGCCGCCCACCACCACTCAGCCGACGTCGGACCCGGGCCCGCCGCCGGTCCCGGCCGACACCTGCGTGGTGAATTACTACAACCAGGGCATCAAGACCGACCAAGGCCAGATCACGGCCAACGGCGAGGTTTTCAGCCCCCACACCATGACGGGGGCGCACCACAGCCTGCCTTTCGGCACCCTGGTCCGTATCACCAACGCCGACACCGGCCGCTCGGCCGTCATCCGGATCAACGACCGGGGGGCCACCTCTGGCGGACGCTGTTTCTCGCTGACGGTGGCGGCCTACTCCGCCATCACCTCGATGACGCAGAAGTCCTTCAACGCCACCTGGCAGATCGTCTGAGCGCCGGGCCGCCGCCAGTGGCCATCACATCACGGCCACCGCGGACGTCCCTCCAGAGTCCATCCCGGCCGTACCGGGTACGTCACTGATCGCCATCGGCGCCAGCGCCGCCTCGATGTCGCACCAGGGGCCATCCCGGTCACACCGGGCGCGGGCCACCCGACGGCCGGCCCAACCTCAGTCGGCGCTCAGTTCGAGCGGCTCGGGCGGGGTGAAACGGCCCACTAGCTCGACCGCTTGGGCGATCGAGGGCAGCACCCGCGAGGGCCGGTAGGGGAAGGTCTGGATGTCGGACTCCTGCGTCGAGCCGGTCAGGACCAGGATCGTACGCAGGCCCGCCTCCAAGCCCGAGATGATGTCGGTGTCCATCCGGTCGCCCACCATCACCGTGGTCTCCGAGTGGGCCTCGATCCGGTTCAGAGCCGTTCGCATCATCAGTGGATTGGGCTTGCCGACGAAGTACGGCAGACGCCCGGTGGCGGTCGAGATCAGAGCCGCCACCGCCCCGGTGGCGGGCAGCGAGCCGTCGCTCGAGGGGCCGGTCGGATCGGGGTTGGTGGCGACGAAGCGGGCCCCCTGCTCGATGAAGCGAATGGCCTTGGCGATGGCCTCGAAGGAGTAGGTCCTGGTCTCGCCCAGGACGACGTAGTCGGGGTCCCGGTCGTTCATGATGAACCCCTTCTCGTGGATGGCCGAGGTCAGGCCGGCCTCACCGATGACGTAGACGGTGCTGCCCTCGGCCTGATCGGCCAGGAACTCGGCCGTGGCCAGGGCCGAGGTCCAGATGCGGTGCTCCGGCACGTCGATGCCGGAGCGCAACAGGCGGGCGCGCAGATCGCGCGCCGTGAAGATCGAATTATTGGTCAGGACGATGTACGGACGGCTGAACTGCTCCAGGGCGGCGATGAATTCGGCCGCCCCCGGCAGAGCGGTCTCCTCGTGCACCAAAACGCCGTCCATGTCCGTCAGCCAGCAGGTGATCGGTCGGTCCCATGTCATGGCTCAAGCCTGTCAGATGCCAGCCGCCGGGTCACCTCGAGGCTGGGAGCGGCGCGGCCGGGTCCGGCGCCGGACCCTCGTAGTCGGACTCGCTCCAACGCCCACCGGGCTGACACCGTCGGCCAGCGCCCCGATGGTCGCTACAGTGGGCCCATGGACTCCCTCGACCCCACCGCCACCACGGCCTGGGCCGCGCTCAACCAGCTGGCCCAAGATTTCGCCCCCGACCTGCGCCGCTGGTTCGACCAGGACCGTGAGCGGGCGGTCAAGTTAACCTTCCAGGCCGGCGACCTGAGGGTCGATCTGTCCAAGAACCTGATCACGGGCGAAGTTCTGACCAGCCTGCTCGACTTGGCCCGGGAAGTCGACCTGGCCGGGCGCCGCCAGGCCATGTTCTCCGGCCAGCGCATCAACCTGACCGAGGGGCGGGCGGTCCTGCACACCGCTCTACGCCGGCCCCGGACCGACTCCCTGCTGGTCGAGGGAGTGGACGTGGTGGCCGAGACGCATCAGGTGCTGGACCGGATCTACGCCTTCGCCCAGCAGGTCCGGCAGGGGGCCTGGACCGGTCTGACCGGCCAGCCCATCCGGACCCTCGTCAACATCGGCATCGGCGGCTCGGACCTGGGTCCGGCCATGGTCTACGAAGCCCTGCGGCCGTACGTCCAAGCCGGCTTGGAGTGCCGTTTCATCTCCAACATCGACCCGGCCGACCTCTTCGAGCAGACCCAGGACCTCGACCCGGCCACCACCTTGTTCATCGTGGCCTCCAAGACCTTCACCACCTTGGAGACGCTTACCAACGCCCGGCTGGCCCGCCAGTGGCTGTGGCGCGAGTTGGCCCAGGCCGGGGCCATGGCGGACGACGAGGCGTCCCGCCGCCGGGCCGTCGCCCGCCACTTCGTGGCCGTCTCGACCGCCCTGGACAAGGTGGCCGACTTCGGCATCGACCCAGCCAACGCCTTCGGCTTCTGGGATTGGGTGGGCGGACGCTACTCGGTCGACTCGGCCGTCGGAACCATCCTGGCGGTGGCGCTGGGACCGGAGCGCTTCGCCGAGTTCTTGGCTGGCTTCCACCTGATCGATCAGCACTTCCAGCACCAGCCTTTCGAGCGCAATCTGCCGGTTCTGATGGGCCTGATCAACGTCTGGCACCGTAACTTCTTGGGGGCGGCCACCCACGCCGTCTTGCCCTATTCGCAATACCTCCACCGTTTCGCCGCCTACCTGCAGCAACTGACCATGGAGTCGAACGGCAAGCGGGTGCGACTGGACGGAGCCCCGGTCGACGTCGCCACCGGCGAGGTCTTCTGGGGCGAGCCGGGCACCAACGGGCAGCACGCCTTCTATCAGTTGATCCACCAGGGCACCCAGCTGGTGCCGGCCGATTTCATCGGTCTGGTCAACCCGGCCCGGCCCCTGCGCGACGGCGACCAGGACGTCCACGAGTTGCTGCTGGCCAATTTCTTCGCCCAGACCAAGGCTCTGGCCTTCGGCAAGACGGCGGACGAGGTCAGGGCCGAGGGCACGCCCGAGGAATTGGTCCCCGCCCGCGTCTTCCCCGGCAACCGTCCCACTAGTTCGATCATGGCCGAGGCCCTGACTCCGTCGGTGATGGGTCAATTGATCGCGCTCTACGAGCACATCACCTTCGTCCAAGGCGTGGTCTGGGGCATCGACTCCTTCGACCAGTGGGGGGTCGAATTGGGCAAGCAGTTGGCCCTCCAGATCGCCCCCGCCCTGGCCGGCGACGACGAGGCCCTGGCCGGCCAGGATCCCTCCACCCAGGCCTTGATCGCGTACTACCGGGCCCACCGCCGCTGACCGCCTGAGCGCAGGCGACGCCGGGGTGGCCCGACCGTCGACCTTCACTTCAGCTCCTTCCGCTGCTACGGCCGGACTGTCAGAGCGCTCGGTTACGATGGGGCGATGGCTCGTCAGTCCACCCGCGCCCGGCCTCGTCGCCGGCTTTGGCGCTGGCTGGCGGCCGGTCTGGTCTTAGTCCTGGCCTTTCCCCCGCTGGCCACCTTCATCTTGGCCCGGGGCCGGACGCAGACCTTGGAGGAGGTCGAAGAGCACGACGTCGCCATCGTCTTCGGGGCCGGGGTGTACGCCTCCGGCCGCCCCTCGCAATACCTACGGGCCCGCCTCGACGTGGCCAGGGATCTGTACTTGGCGGGCAAGGTCAAAGTCGTCATCGTGTCGGGGTCGAACCCGGAGACCCACTACAACGAGCCCGCGGCGATGCGCCGCTACTTAGTCGAGCAAGGCTTGCCGGACTGGGCCATCGTGTCTGATTTCGCCGGCTCCGACACCTACGCCACCTGTGTCAGAGCCCGTCAGGTCTTCGCCGTCCGGCGGGCCATCCTGGTGTCGCAGACGTACCATCTGCCCCGCGCCATCGCGACCTGTCGGGCCACCGGCCTGGACGCCGTCGGGGTGGGCGACGAGACCATGCGGGCCGGCCAGCTCTGGCTCAAATATCAGCTGCGCGAGGTGCCGGGGTTGTACAAGATGACCTGGGACGTCATCACCGGCCGCCGACCGGTCCTAGGCCCGCCCGACGACTCCGTCGAACGAGCCCTGAACCACTGACCGGGCCGGGCGGCGCCGGTCGAACGACTTACGCTACGCTCCACTGCGACGCCGGACACCAGTGGGGGCAAGCATGGAGGAGTCGACGGTCGCGCTGGCCGAAGTGGCCGAGCTGGAGCCGATCGACCAGGCCACGGCGGCTAGTCGGCACCCAGCCCTGGAGACCTGGCTGATCGGGGCCCCGACCGGGCCGGCCTGGCGGCTGGGTCTAGCCACGGCGGCCGAGGTCCATTTCACCGAGGGGGCCGGCCGGGCCGTGGTCGGTCCCGTCGAGGCGGCCGGTCAATTGTTACGGGCCCTGGTCGCCAGCGGGGTCATCGGCGGCGACGAGGTGGTGACCGCGCCGGCCGGGTCCTGGCGGGCCGCCGGCCTGGACCGCCGGGAGGCTTGGGGCTCGTGGATCTGGATGTACCACGACGCCGAGGTCCACCCGCCCCTGATCGCCGCCGAACCGGCGGACGACGTCGAGCTGGTCGACTTGGACTTGGCCCAGTCCGGCCCGGAGATGGTCGCCGTCATGACGACGGCCTACCCCCGCGCCAGCCACCTGCCCGGCGATCCGGCCGCGATCTGGTGGCAGGGCGCGCGCAGTCGCGCCGACGGCCGCCTGCTGGGCCTGGTGGCGGCCAGCCGGGCCCTGCCCCAAGGGGCGCCGCAACTGTGCTCCCTCGGCGTCCTGCCCCAGTGCCGCGGTCGGGGCCTGGGCCGGGCCCTGCTGATCCGGGCCGCCCGGACGGCCCAGTCCACCGCCAACGCCACCGGCCAGCCCCGCGTCAGCCTGGGCGTCTTCGCCGACCACCCCGCCACCGTGGAGTTGTACCACCACCTCGGCTTCGAGCCGGTCATCCACTTCGAGAGCTGCCGCCTGCAGGACCCCGGACAGTGAGCCCAGCTCCCCGCCGCGCCCTCGTCCCCGCCCCAGAAACGTCGTAACCGCGTCAACCGCGTACGTCCCGGTCCCCGACCGGGGACTTACGACATCCGACAGGCCGGAGAAATGGTCGTACCAATCCAATCGCGTGACCATCTCCCACCGACAGGGCGGTTACGACGCTGAGCCAGGCCGAACCCGGCTCGAAGCTACGGTCGGAGCGCCGCCAGTGACCTCCCCGGCCAGGCTTAAGCGGCGTGGAAGAATGTCCCCCATGCCATCTCTCGCCGCCCAGTTGGGTCAACGCCTGTCCGATGCCCTCGGGGTCGATCCGGAGCTGAGGCCCGCCACCAAGCCGCAGTTCGGGCACTACCAGAGCAATGTGGCGCTGAGACTGGGGCCGGAGCGGGGGGTGGCTCCGCGCCAAATGGCTCAGCTGATCATCGACCAGGTCGATCTGTCCGATCTCTGTCAGCCGCCTGACATCGCCGGACCGGGCTTCATCAATCTACGTCTGCGCGACGACGTCCTGGCCAGCCAGGTCCGCCGCCTGCTGGCTGATCCTAGGGGCGGCCTGCCGCAGACCGAGCAGCCGCTCAAAGTCGTGATCGACTACTCCGCCCCCAACGTGGCCAAACCCATGCATGTAGGCAATTTACGTTCCACTATCATCGGGGACTGCTTGGCCCGCGTCCTGCGCGGCGTGGGGCACCAGGTGGTGGCCCAGAACCACATCGGCGACTGGGGCACCCAGTTCGGCATGTTGGTCGAGCAGATCTTGGACGAGGGCATCGACGCCACCGGCCTGACCCTGGACAGCTCGGTCGAGTTGTACAAACGGGCCCAGGCCCATTTCCGGGCCGACGACGACTTCGCCGACCGGGCCCGCCGCCGGGTCGTGGCCCTGCAGTCGGGCGACGGGGCGACCCGCGCCATCTGGCAGGCTCTGATCGACGTCTCCAAAGCCGGTTTCAACCGGGCCTACCGTCGTCTCGGCGTCCTGCTGACCGACGCCGACCTGGCCGGCGAGTCGATCTACAACGACGCCCTAGCCGGTGTGGCGGCCGACCTGGAGCGGGCTGGCATCGCGGTCCCAGACGCCGGCGCCCTGGTCGTCTTCGTCGAGGGCGACCAGACGCCCCTGATCGTGCGCAAGTCGGACGGCGGCTACGGTTACGCCGCCACCGACCTGGCCGCCATCCGCCACCGCGTCTGTGACTTGGGGGCCGGACGTTTGATCTACGTCGTCGGCGCCCCCCAGGCGCATCACTTCCAGCAGCTCTTCGCCGTCGCCCGCCGGGCCGGCTGGTTGCCGCCGGCGGTGCCGGCCGAGCACGTCGCCTTCGGATCGGTGCTGGGCCCCGACGGCAAGATGTTCAAGACCCGCGACGGGCGGGCCGTGACCTTGGACTCCCTGCTCGACGCGGCCGAGGAACAGACCGCCCCCGCCATCGCCATGGCGGCGGTCAAGTACGCCGACCTGTCCAACTCATTGCACAAGGACTACGTCTTCGACGTCGACCGTATGGTGGCCACGACCGGGGACACCGGCCCGTACCTGCAATACGCCCACGCCCGGGCCAATCAGATCTTGCGCCGGGCGGCGGCCGAGGGCGACCTGGTGGACGACGCTCAAGCGCTGGCCCCGGAGCTAAGCGAACCGGCCGAGCGGACCCTGGCCCTCTTGTTGTCCCGCTTCGGCGACACCGTCGCCGAGGTGGCCGACCAGCTCCAACCGCACCGTCTGTGCGGCTACCTGTACGACTTGGCGACGGCCCTGAGCGCCTTCTACGAGCAGTGCCCAGTGCTGAAGGCGAGCGGCCGGACCCGGGCCTCGCGCCTAGTCCTGTGCCGGGCCACCCAGAAGGTCCTAGCCCAAGGCCTCGACTTGCTCGGCATCGTCGCCCCCGAGCGGATGTGACCTCAGACCTAGTGTCCTGCGCCGGAAGTTCGGGGTGAAAGAAGGGGGCGTCAGACGGGGCGGCTGGCCAGGCGGCGGAGCGTCCCGATATTGGTTGTGTCGGGACGTTTTGTCAACGCCGCCAGGGGTCCCGGCTGGCGTCCACTTCCGCGGCGAACTTCCGGCGCAGGACACTAGAGCAGGTAGGTCCGGCCCGTCGCGGCCGGACCTGTCGGGCGGCGCCGCCCTAGCGGTCGGGATCGACGGGAGCTTGGGCGGCCGCCCAAGCCGCCCCCACGATGCCAGCGTGGTTGCGCAGGGCGGCCGGCACGATCGGAGTCTTGAGGTCGAGCAGAGGCAAGAATTTGTCCGAGTTACGGCTGACCCCGCCCCCGACCACGAAGAGGTCGGGCGAGAAGAGAAATTCGACCGTGGCATAGAACTCTTGCAGTCGTTTGCCGAAATCAGCCCAGCTCAGGTCCTCTTTGGTCCGGACCGAGGCGGCCGCCCGCTTCTCGGCCTCGAAGCCGTCGATTTGGATGTGACCGAGCTCGGCGTTGGGCACCAACACCCCCCGGTAGATCAGGGCGGAACCGATGCCGGTGCCCAAAGTGGTCACAATGACCAAGCCATTATTGCCACGGGCGGAACCGTAGTGGACCTCGGCCAGACCAGCCGCGTCGGCGTCGTTGAGGACGGAGACGGGCCGCCCCAAGACCGTCGAGAAGATCTCGAAGACCGGCGCGTCGATCCACTTCTTGTCGATGTTGGCGGCCGAACGGGTGTAGCCGTGGGTGACGATGGCGGGCACGGTCAGACCGATCGGCAAGCCGGCGGTGTCGGCTCCGAAATGATCGATGACCTTGGCCACCACCTTGGCCACGGCCTTGGGCGTGGCCGGTTGGGGCGTGGGCAAGCGGCAACGTTCCCCGATCAGTTGGCCGACCTTGAGGTCGACCAAGCCGCCCTTGATGCCGGAACCGCCGATGTCGATCCCGAAAGCGTGTGTCATGCGGTCAGCGTACAGCCCAGTTTCAACAGTACGGAGCAGGCCTGGCCACCGTGTCTGACCCGGTCGGCCGACGCTCCGCCGCCAGACCGTCCTCGGCTCAGACCCAAGCGGCCGGAGAGCCTCTCACTTGACGACGACGCTGACGCCGCCGAAGCAGCACAGACCTTTCACGATCAGCCGACGGGTGGTGGACGCCTGCCCTGTCCCCTTGACATCGACGCCGCCAAAGATGGAAACCGTTTGGTTGTCAATTTCGACACCCGGCGGAACCTTGATCTCGATTCCTCCGAAGAGGGCCAGCACCGTGGTCTCGATGACCGGTTTAGACCAATCGGCTTGTCTCAAGTCGATCTCATTGCCGCCGAACACGGCCACGGCCGAGATCTGGCCCGGCGCCGACCAGTGGCCCCGCCGGGTCGCGCCGGAGAAAACACCGACCAGCACGGCCCGATTGGACGAGTCCGACAGATCCGGCAGAGCCAGACCGGCGCTCGACTGGCTCGTCGCCGGAGCGGACGGGGCGATCAGATCACGGGTCAAAGGAATGAGGTCGTCTAAGACCAGGGCTCCTTGGGCCACCGTCCGGCGGCTTTGGTAATCGGAGACGTTGAGCCGACCGTCGCTGTAAGCCGTGTCCAACAGACTCACCACTAGGTCACGGTCGACTTGATCGGCTGGCCGGTCGCCGCCGGCGCGGGGGCCGACATCGCTCGGTTCGAGTGCGCTCACGGCCTCAGCCTAGGCGGCCTCACCCCCGGCGACCAGGGTCCGTCGCCCGGATCGAGCCGGTCTAGGGGAGGAATCAGGGAGGTCCTGGATCGCCCCGGCTCCCCCACTGGCCTCGCCCCGGGTCCCACCCGGTTGGCCGCCCCTGGCCGCCAGTCCAGCGACGGCCCTGCACGAGTCAGCCCGAACCGGCTATGCTGAGGAAGCGCGCCAGCGCCTGGCGGATGTAGTTCAATGGCAGAACATCAGCTTCCCAAGCTGACAGTGCGGGTTCGATTCCCGTCATCCGCTCGCAGAGCGGATGACGGGAATCGAACCCGAGAGGGCGTGAGCGTCAGAGAGGACGCCAAAGGCGTCCGATCAGCGAACGGCCCGACGTCCGACTAAAAGATGGGGCCCCTAGCCGCCTCCGACAGGGCGCGGGCCTCCTTCAGGAACTCGGCGGTGGCCTCGACGGCGGGCAGGATGCGCACCGCCGACTCGGCGTAGGCCTCCAGCGGGCGGCCGAAAGGATCTTGGACGTCCAATTCCTCCGGGTCGACGGCCGCCACCGCCAAGCCTGACTTGGCTCCGACGGCGGCCACGGCGGCCCTCAGAACGGTTTGCTGGTTGTCGGCCCCCAGGCGCTCGATCGGCAAGGTCAGCCGGGCCTCGACGATGTCCGCCGGTCTGATCCACTGGCTGACGTAGCCGAACTCGCGCAGCGTGAAGATACGCTGGGTCGCCCGCGGCTCCAACTCGGCCACCGATCGCCGATGCTGCCGCGACAGCGCCAACACCAGATCGGCCTGGCGCACTAACTCGGGCGTGAGCTGCCGGGCCTGGTGGGACGGCCCTGACGGCAAGCCCAGCGCGGTCAGAACGGCGACCGTCTGCGGCGTCGGGGGCAGACCGACCAGGGCGTCCGTGCCGGCGCTGGCGACCGTGAAATCAGCCAGATCCTTGAGCCGGTCGCGCAGGATCGCCTCGGCCATCGGTGAACGACAGACGTTGCCAGTGCAGACCGTCAGAATGTGGAACACGACGTCGGCGGCCGATTACTTGGGCGGGATCTTGCGCGAGGCCCCCAGCCGCAGCGAGATGGCCGCCTTCTCGGCTTGGTTGACTTGTTCCACCGAGTGGTCGTTGCGCTCGCCCTTGCGGGCGTCGGGGCCGTAGCCGTAGCCATATCCATAACCGTAGATATAGCTATAACCGGACCGGAAGGAGCCGATCTTCTTCGGCGGCACCTTGGTCAGGATCGTTCCCAGCAAACGTGAATTGACCATGGCCAGGGCGTTGACGGCGGCCAGCAACTGGGGCCGGCGAATGCTGTCATAGCCGGCCACCAGCATGACGCCGTCGGCCACCTTGGACAGCACCACGGCGTCGGTCGCCACCAGCAGCGGCGGCGAGTCGACCAGGACGTAATCGAAGGTCTTCATCAGGAAACCGATCAGGTCCTGCATCATGACCGAGCCCAGCAGCTCGCTCGGGTTGGGCGGCACCCGACCAGCCGGCAAGACGAACAGATTGTCGCCGCCCCAGCGTTGCAAGACGTCGACTGGCTCGGCCCGGCCGACCAGGATGTCGCTCAGCCCGGCCCCGCCCTCGATCCGCATATAGCGGGCCAAGGCCGGCCGCCGGAAGTCACAGTCGATCAGCACCACACGGGCCCCGGAGTCGGCCAGGGCGATGGCCAGGTTGGAGGTGGTGGTCGACTTGCCCTCGCCCGGATTGGCGCTGGACACGACCAAGCATTGGCTCTTACCGCCGACGTTGGTGAAAACGATGTTGGTGCGCAGGCCGCGGTACTCCTCGGCCGCCGGCGAACGCGGTTCCTCCTGCACGATCAGGGGCCGGCTCGGCGCCTCGGGGTCGAAGGGGATGGTGCCCAGCAAGGGCGCCCCGGTGCAGTTACGAATCTCTTCCATCGAACGCAGCCGGGTGTCCAAGGTGGCGCGGATCCAGGCTCCGCCGACGCCGACGGCCAGACCGGCCACCAGGCCGACGGCCAGGTTGAGGACTGGCTTGGGGCTGGACGGGTTGACCGGCACCAACGCCCGCTGGGTGATGGTGACCCGCATCAGATCCGGGGTGTTGGCGTCCGGCTTCTCCAGGTCGGTCGGCACCACCACGGTCATGACGCGGGCCACGGCGTTGGCGATGTCAGCCGCCCGCTGGGGGTTGACATCGGTCACGGTGACAGTGATCAGGACGGTGTTGGTGGGGGAGACGGCGCTGATGTGGCTGGCCAACTGAGACGACGTCATGTCCAGATCGAGTTGGTCGACGACCTTGTCCAAGACGATGCCGGTGGTGACGACCCGGACGTAGCTGAGGACGGCCTGGCGGGCGTAGTTGCCACCGGCTTGAGCGTCACTGGTGCCGCTTTGGCCGCCGGGAGTGCGGGCCGAGAAATACAATTCCGAAGTGGCCTGGTACTGGGGGGTCATGAGGAAGGTGGCGGCCAGCCCGCCGCCGACGCCGAACACAAGGCACAGGCACACGGTGATCCAATGCTTGAGCAGCATGCCCAAGAACTCGCGCAGGTCCAACCTTCGCTCCTAGCCTCGCTGTCCGAGTCAAGGCACTCTCTATGACACGGAAGACGTCCACTAACTCGACGGCCGTCGATCCGCTGCTTGACGCGCACCAACGACCAACCGGGAGTTTATCCCATGACACGCCCCTTCAGCGCCTAGACGACTCTCGGCCTCTCGGCCCGGCCGTCCCCAGGGATCGGCCCAGCGGATCTGACCCAGTGGATGGGCCCGCTGGGACGGACCGGGCGGACGGACCGACCCATCGCCTGAGGCCTGGCCCGCGACGAGCCCTAGACTGGGGCCGGGCGGACGGACTGACCGGCTGGCCCCACCGGGAGACTCGGTGGACGGAGGAGATCGATGGACGACGGACGCTACGGGTCCGACCAGCCGCGGCCAGACGGCCGACCGGCCTCCAGTGGCTCGCGCCCGGCCCGGGCCCAAGTGGCTGGCTCGGCTAGGTCCTTGATGGTCGTCGGCAAGGTCTTGGCCGGCCTGGCCCTGGCCGCGCTGGCCCTAGCCGTGGCGATGACCTATCGCAGTGGCGTCCTGCCGCCTTGGTGGCTGGTCGGTGGCGCCATCGTGGCCGGCGCCGTGACCGTCGGGATCGGCGTCGCCCTGTGGCGCACCCGGTTGCCGGGGCACCCGATCCGTTTCGGCGCGCTGTCCGGTCTGAGCCTGGTCTTGATCGCCCTCAGCCTGGTGCTGTCCCACGCCATGGTGGCCTTGACCGACTTCACCAACGGCATCCAACCGACCACGGCCGCCACGGTGCGCTACGACGTCATCGCCCTCAAGAGCCACAGTCCGGACATCGCCTCCCTAGCCGGTCAGCCGGTCGGGCGCTTGGAGGGCGACCCCAATGCGGCTCTGGTCCAAACCGAACTGAACCGGCTGGTTCAAGTCAACCTGGTCGATGTGGCCGACCCCGGAGCGCTGGCCGAGTTGATCACGGACGCCACCCTGCCGGGAGCCGTCATCAACGACGCCTACCTGGCCCTCTACGAGGAGAACCTGCCCGAGTTCTACGCCAGTGTCCAGATCCTGCGTAGCTTCGACATCGTGCCCCTCGGCCCGACCTGGGCGCCGACCTGGACCCCTAAGCCCGACCCCGGGCCGGCCACTACGCCCTTCGTCCTCTACATCTCCGGCGTCGACAGCTACTCCTACTCCGGGCGGAGCGATGTCAACATTCTGGCCGTGGTCAACCCCGGCAGTGGCCGTATCCTGCTGGTCTCGACCCCGCGCGACTACTACGTCCAGCTGCACGGCACCACCGGACGTAAGGACAAGTTGACACACGCCGGCATCTACGGGGTCGACATGTCGGTCGCCACCCTGCAAGACCTCTATCAGATCGAGATCGACTACTGGTTGCGTATCAACTTCAACTCGGTCGTCCGCCTGGTCGACACCGTCGGCGGGATCGAGGTCTACTCCGACTACGCCTTCACCAGCGCCCACGGCCGGCACAGTTTCGTCCAAGGCTGGAACCACCTCAACGGCGACCAGGCCCTGGCCTTCGCCCGCGAACGCTACAGCTTCGCCGGCGGCGACCGGGTGCGGGGCCAGAACCAGGAGAAGATCATCGAGGGGCTGGTGCGCCGCTTCAGCGACCCCACCATCTTGCTGCGCTACAACACCATTCTGAGTTCGCTGCAGGACGCTTTCCAGACCTCGGCGCCGGGCGACCTCATCACCGGCCTAGTCAACCATCAGTTGTCACAGAAGATCGATTGGCAGGTCGAGTCGATCTCCGTCAACGGCTCGGACGCCTCGGAGCCGACTTATTCCATGGGCAACCAACGGTTGTACGTCATGATCCCCGACCAAGCCACCGTCCGAGCCGCCCAGGACCGCATCGCCCAAGTCCTGGCCGGCTGAGCCCAGCCCGCCTCGGCCGACCCGCCGCCAGCGTCCCGCGCCAGAGGGCTATGAAGGCAACTTTGGAATACAGGGTAAGCTTGCTGCGGCCAGTGGCTTAGGCCGAAGTTTTCGGCCGCCTGGGCGGGCGGGCTCGACGCAGAAGGATGGAGAGACGGTTGGCGAGCGGACGAAGAGTGCACGACGGCCCCGCCGACGATCCAGCGACCGCCCCGGAGGCCCCGGCCCCGACCCCCCGCTTCGCCACTGACGGCGCCGAACCGGCCGCCCCGGGACGGGCCGCCCGTGGTCTCATGATGGCCGGCAAGGCCTTGGCCGGCGTCTGCCTGGCGGCGGTGGTATACGCCGTCTGGTCGGTCGCCCGCAGCGGCATCATGCCAATCTGGTGGCTGGTCGGCGGGGTCATCGTGGCGCTGGCGCTGGCGGCGGCCGTCCTGATCGGGCTGTGGCGCACCCGCCTGCCCGACCACCCGGTCCGCTTCGGCCTCTTGACCGGGCTGACGGCGATCGGCCTGGCCCTCTGCCTGGGGCTGAGCCACTTCATGTACGCCCTGATCGACTTCACCCACGGCATCCAGCCGCCCCCGGCGGGCACTATCCGCTACGACGTCATCGCCCTCAAGAGCCATGACCCGGCTCTGGAGTCGCTGGCCGGCGCCACCGTCGGGCAATTGACCAACGATCCCAACCGGGAGGTCGCGGCCGCGGCCTTGGCCGAAGCGGTCAAAGTCGAACTGGCCGACCTCGACGATCCCACCCTGCTGGCCGACGTCGTCAGCAACGGAACCGTCGCCGGCGCCATCATCAACGACGCCTACCTCAGCATGTACGAGGAGAACGACCCCGCCTTCTTCGAGTCGATCCAGATCCTGCGCCAATTCGACATCATGCCGGTGGGCCCCAGCGCCACCCCGACCTGGTCGGCTCCGCCGTTGCCGGTCGATCAGCCTTTCGTGCTCTACATCTCCGGCGTGGACAGCTTCTCCGAACAGGGCCGCAGCGACGTCAACATCCTGGCCGTGGTCAACCCCCGCAGCGGCCGTATCCTGCTGGTCTCGACCCCGCGCGACTATTACGTCCAATTGCACGGCACCACCGGCCGTAAAGATAAGTTGACTCACGCCGGTTTCTACGGCATCGACATGTCGGTGGCCACCCTGGCCGACCTCTACGAGGTCAAGATCGACTACTTCGTCCGTCTCAATTTCGGGGCCATGATCCAACTGGTCGACGCCGTCGGCGGAATCGACGTCGAGTCGGCGCACACCTTCACCACCCACGACGGGCTCTTCCACTTCGAGCGGGGCTGGAACCACCTCAACGGCGACCAGGCCCTGGCCTTCTCGCGCGAGCGCAAGAGCTTCCTGGGCGGCGACCGGGTCCGGGGCGAGAACCAAGAACGGGTCATCGAGGCGCTGGTGCGCCGGGGCAGCGACCCCACCATCTTGCTGCGCTACAACGCCATCTTGAATTCCCTGCAAGGCTCGCTGCAGACCTCGATGCCGGCGGCCATGATCACGGCCTTAGCCAATCAGCAACTGTCGCGGCGGACGAGTTGGCAGGTCGAGACCATCAACGCCGACGGCTCTGACGCCATGGAGTACACCCACTCCTACGGCAGCCAGAAGTTGTACGTCATGGTGCCCGACCTGACCACGGTCCAAGCCGCCCGCGACCGGATCGACCAGCTCCTAGCCGAGTGAGGCCGACAGCGCGACCGGCGGTCAGGCGGCGATCCAGTAGGTCTGGAGGTGCTGGCGGTCCCGAGGCAGGCCCCAGGGGCCGCGGGCCAAGCCCCGTACGGTCTTGACCAGGTCACGCTGGCCGGCCGCCCAGAGCCAATCGCGGACCGGATCGATCGCCCAACCGGCCAGGTCGGCGGCGGTCAGCTGGCTCAGCCAGGCGACGGTCGGACCGGGCCGGGTCTGGTCCCAGATCAGCTGTCGGTCGGGGTGCGGATCGACCAGTACGGCCCGAGCCTCGACCGCCTGGGGCAGGTGGTCCAAGATCGAGCGCAGGGCTGGCGCCGCCGAGCTGTCGGCCAGCAACCAGGCCCGGCCCAAGGGCTGGGGCAGCGCGAAGTGATAGGGCGGGTCGGACACCCGGATGACATCGCCCAGCCGGGCTTGACTGGCCCAGGCCGAAGCCGGACCGGCCGGTTGGTGCAGCACGAACTCCAAGCTGAAGCGGTCCAGGCCGTCCCCAGCGGCCAAATCGGGGCCGCCGCCCTCGGCCAGATCGGGGCCGCCGTCGGCCTGGCCAGCCTCACTGACCCCGGCCAGATCGGTCCCGCCGCCAGCTTGGCCGGCCCCACCGGCCCCGGCCGGGCGGGGCGAGACGATGGTGTAGGCCCGCTGGACCGGGCGACCGCCGGCGGCGCCGGGCAGAGCGATCATCAGGTAAGCCGCCGGAGCCAAGCTCAGACGAGACAACAAACCTACGGTGACGAAGTCGATCCGACGGTACCACGCCGTCAGATCATGGACCCGTTCGACTGTGACCGGATGGTCGATCAGGCGGGGGGACGAGCCGGCCGGCTGAGTCATCGGGCGCCCCCTAGTGTCCCTCGCGCGGGAAGTTGGTGGTGATAGAAGGGGGCGTCAGACGGGGTGCTGGCGGCGGCTGCCGCGAACTTCCAGCGGGGGACACTAGCGACACCACTCGGTCAGCGGCCGGTGCCGGCGTAGACCACGGCCTCGCCGGAGCTGGAGTCGAGGCCGAAGGCGGTGTGGGCGGCCCGCACCGCCGCCTCGACGTCGTTCTCGTCCACCACCACCGAGATCCGGATCTCCGAAGTCGAGATCATCTCGATGTTGACCCCGGCCTGGGCCAAGGCGGAGAAGAAGCGAGCCGTCACACCGGGATGGGAACGCATGCCCACGCCGATGATGGAGACCTTGCCGATGGCGTCGTCGTAGGTCACATCGGCGAAACCGATCTCGGCCTGGACCGCCCGCAAGGCCTCGATGGCCTTGGGCCGCTCGGCGTCGGCCAAGGTGAAGGAGATGGCGGTGGAGTGATCCCCGACTGAGGCGTTCTGGACGATCATGTCGATGTCGATGTCGGCCTCGGCGATGACGGAGAAGACCCTGGCCGCCTTGCCGATCTGGTCGGGCACGCCGACCACCGTGATCTTGGCCTCGCTGCGATCATGCGAGACCCCGGAGATGAGAGCCGCTTCCATGGCGTCGCCTTCCTCGTAGTGGGTGACCCAGGTGCCCGGCCGGTCGGAGAAAGAGGACCGGACGTGGATCGGCACCATTTCGCGCCGGGCGTATTCGACGCAACGCAGATGCAGGACCTTGGCCCCGGTGGCGGCCAGCTCCAGCATCTCCTCGTAGCTGATGCGGGGGAGGCGCCGGGCTTGGGGCACGATCCTGGGATCGGCCGAGAAGACGCCGTCGACGTCGGTGTAGATCTCGCAGTGCTCGGCCCCCAGGGCGCCGGCCAGGGCCACCGCCGTGGTGTCGGAGGCGCCTCGGCCCAAGGTCGTGATGTCTTTGGTGTCCTGAGCCACGCCCTGGAACCCGGCCACGATCACGATATAGCCCTTGGCTAGGGCTTTCTCAATCCGGCCGGGGGTGATGTCGATGATCCGGGCGTTGCCGTGGGCGGCGGTCGTGATGACGCCGGCCTGGGAGCCGGTGTACGAGCGGGCTTGGGCCCCCAAGTCATCGATGGCCATGGCCAAGAGGGCGGCCGACATCCGCTCGCCGGCTGTCAGCAGCATGTCCAGCTCACGGGCCGGAGGATTGGTCGACACCTGTTTGGCCAAGTCGAACAGCTCGTCCGTGGTGTCGCCCATGGCGGAGATCACGACCGTCACCTGATGGCCGGCCCGCTGAGTCTCGACCACCCGCCGAGCCACCCGTCGGATGCTCTCGGCGTCGGCCACCGACGACCCGCCGAACTTTTGCACCACCCGTGCCACTCGACCACCTCTCCTCAACGCCTGGGCCCTTGACTGACGCCTGACCCATCATAGGCGTCCGGCCTGACCGGCCGGCCCACCGCTACACGGCATTCGGCTATGAGGCGCTCCGCCCATTGGAACCGCCCCAGTAGGCTGAACCAGATGTGGTTATTCACCGTCGGCTGGTTGGCCATCTTCGCCTTCAGCCTGTGGCGTGACCCGCGCAAGCTGCGTAACGGGGTATATCTGTTGGCCGCCGTCAGCGCGGCTGGCTTCAGCCTTTTCTGGTATCTGATCGGAGGGCTGCGCCAGACCGGTCGGAGCGATACGACCTACCTGCTGTTGGCGGGGGCGGCGGCGGTCGTGCTGGTGGCCCTGGTGCTCGGGGTCATGCTGGTGCTGAACGGCCTCACCATGCTGCGGCGCGAGGGCGGTCGGCTGGCCAACCTACTGTCGCTCGGTCTGGGGCTGGTCATTCTGGGCTATCTGGCCCTGGGCCTGGGATCACTGATCGAGCCCTCCACCCGGCTCTTGGCCTGGACTCTCGCGATCGGCTCGCCCATCGGCTACTTCGGTTTCTGTCTGCTGGCTTACATCCTGTACTCCTGGTTGTACCAGTGGTGGACTCGGCGCTGGAGCCCCCCGGCCAACGCCGTGGTGGTGCTGGGCTCGGGACTGATCGACGGTCGGGTGCCTCCTCTGCTGGCCAGCCGGTTGGACCGGGGCCGGGCCATCTGGCAGCGCTCGCTCGACCAAGGCGGCAGCCCCGTCTTGGTGGTGTCGGGCGGGCAGGGGCCCGACGAGCCCATCACCGAGGCCGCGGCCATGGCGGACTACCTGGTCGCCCGCGGCGTCGAGCCGGATCTGATCTGGCGCGAGGACACCTCCCGCACCACGGAACAGAACATCACCCATACCAAGCTCATCTTGCAGCGGAGCGAGGTCAGCGGGCCGGTGGCGGTCGTGACCAACAATTTCCACGCCTTCCGGGCCGCTTCGCTGATGCGCCAAGCCGGACTGCCGGGGTACACCGTGGGCTCTCCGACGGCGGGATATTTCTGGCCCAGCGCCACCATTCGCGAGTTCATCGCCATCTGCTGGGACCACAAGGTCTTCAACGGCGTCATGCTGGTCCTGTCCTGCCTGCCCTTGATGGTCCTGCTGTGGAGCTGGACCTAGCTAAAAGTGGCTCCCCTGTCTTCGTCGGCCTTCCGCTCTTGGCTCCTAGCCCGCATGTCTTCGTCGATCGCGTTCCGCTGTGGCCTTTCCCGTCCTTGATGTGGGGTGTCATGCTCCGGTCGCCCTGGCGGGCGGCCGGATTAGAAGACGTCTGCCGTGGCTCCCTACGGGGCCGGGAGGGGTGATCGATCCGGTCCGCGGAGTCGCTTTCGGTGTCCCCACCGGGCTTGGGGCCGGGTTCGGTGGGGTTCGGCTCTTGGGGTGGTGATCGTAACTGCTCGGTCGGTGGGGGTGGGTTTCGCGGTTGAGCAGTTGTGGCCGCTTTCCCCGGCGTGTCGGCGGTCGTAACTGCTCAATCGCCGTCCGCCTGCCGTGATTCTGGTTAGGCGCTGGCCGTAACTGCTCAGTCGCCGCCCTTCCTGTCGCCGATCGGGGGGGTTACGGCCGCCGACACGCCGTGGCGCTGGTCGTATGTGCTCTGTCAATCGGCGACGGGGCCGCATGATTGATTGTTTGAGACTCGTAGAGTCGATAGACACGATTGAGGCGAACGTCGAACGCTCGGCGTTCGTGAGGGAGCCGATTGAGTGTTTGAGGCCCGTTAAGGGCCAGATAGACACGATTGAGGCGAACGTCAAGCGCTCGCGCTTGTAAGAGAGCCGATTGAGTGTTTGAGACTCGTAGAGTCGATACGCTGGGCGGATTATGACGACTCTCCCACCGCCGGTCTATCTCGACCACGCGGCCACCACGCCGCTGCGGCCAGCCGCCCGCGCGGCTTGGCTGGCGGCGGTCGAGCAGGTCGGCAATCCATCCAGTCTGCACCAGTACGGGCGGGCGGCCCGCCGGCTGGTCGAAGAGGCCCGCGAACAGGTGGCCGGAGCCCTGGGGGCCGATCCGGCCGAGGTCGTCTTCACCGCCGGCGGCACCGAGGCGGACAATTTAGCTGTCATTGGTACGGCTTTGGGGCGGCGCGCCCAGGATCCGGCCCGCCGTCGGGCGCTGGTCAGCCCGATCGAGCATCCGGCCGTTCTAGAGTCGGCCGATTGGCTGGGCCAACTCGGTTTCGAGGTGGTCGAGTGGGCGGTCGGCCCAGACGGCCGGGTCGACTTGGAGCGGGCCCGCGACCTGGTGACGGCCGATCCGGCCAGTTGGGCCCTGATCACCTGTCAGGCCGTCAATCAAGAGACCGGCGCCATCCAGCCGCTGGCCGAGCTGGCCGGGTTGGCCCTCGACTGCGCGGTGCCACTGCATTGCGACGCCGTCCAAGCGGTCGGCCACGGCGCCATGGACCTGGCCGGGACCACCCCTAGGACCACCCTGGCTGAGACCTCCTCGGCCGAGACCACCCCATCCAGGACCACTACGACCGGGGCCGCCTCAGGTGTGACCACTTCAGACGGGACTCCCCCGGCCGAGTCATCCCCGGCCGGGGCGGCGCCGGCGACGCTGGGGGCCGGCCTCTGGCGGCCGGGCTTGGCCGCCCTGACGCTGTCGGGGCACAAACTGGGCGGACCGGTCGGCATCGGCGCCTTGTTGGCCCGGCGCGACCTGCCGCTGCGGCCGGTCCTCTTCGGTGGCGGCCAGGAGCGGCGGGTCCGCTCCGGCACCCTGCCGACGGCCCTGATCGCGGCCTTCGCCGCCGCCCTGACCGAGCAGATGGCGGCCTCAGCCGAGGAGACCGCCCGCCTGGCCGGGTTGGCCCGTCGCCTGCGCCGGACCCTGACCGATTTGGGGGCGGTCCTGGTCGGCCCCGCGGCGCCGGGCCAACAGGTCTGTCACATCGTCAACGCCTTGTTCCCCGGCTGCGAGCACGACGCCCTCCTGCTGTCGCTGGACGCCGCCGGCCTGGCTTGCTCGACCGGATCGGCCTGCACGGCCGGGGTGGCCCAGGCCAGCCCGGTCCTGCTGGCCCTGGGCTACGACCAAGCGTCGGCCCGCTCCGGTCTGCGTTTCAGCCTGGGTTGGACCAGCCGGCCGGCGGACATCGACGCCCTGGCCCAAGCCCTGCCCGAGGTCTTGGCCCGGGCCCGCCGGGCGGGTCGACGCCCTGGCGCGGACAGCGCCGCTCCCGACCAGACCGGCGGCCGGCCGTGAGTCGCCTGATCGCCGCCCTCTCCGGTGGGGTCGACTCGGCGGTGGCGGCCGCTCGTATGGTCGCGGCCGGGCACCAGGTCACCGGCGTCCATCTGGCCCTGTCCCGTCACCCGGCCACCCACCGGGTCGGCGCGCGCGGCTGCTGCTCGCTGGAGGACGCCAACGACGCCCGCCGGGTGGCCGACGTGCTGGGGCTGCCCTATTACGTCTGGGACTTCTCGGAGGAGTTCCACCGCAGCGTGGTGACCGACTTCTTGGCCGAGTACGCGGCCGGCCGCACCCCCAACCCCTGTTTGCGCTGCAACGAGCAGGTCAAATTCGCCGCCCTGCTGCGACGGGCCTTGGACCTCGGCTTCGACGGTTTGGTGACCGGACACTACGCCCGCTTGCGGCGGCGGGAGGACGGCCTGGTGGAGCTGCGCCGGGCGGTGGACCAAGCCAAGGACCAGTCCTACGTGCTCGGCGTCATGACCCAAGATCAACTCCAACGCTCCCACTTCCCCCTGGGCGATTCGACCAAGCCTCAGGTCCGGGCCGAAGCGGCCCGCCTGGGCTTGACCGTGGCGGACAAGCCGGACTCCTCCGACATCTGCTTCATCCCGGACGGCGACACCCAAGGTTGGTTGTACGACAAGCTGGGCCGGCGGCCCGGGTCGATCCTGGACGCCGAGGGCACTGAGCTGGGCCGCCACCAGGGCGCCTTCGCGTACACCATCGGCCAGCGCCGGGGGCTGCGGCTGGGCCGGCCGGCCGCCGACGGTCAGCCCCGCTACGTCACCGCCATCGACCCGGCCCGTGCCACCGTCACGGTCGGTCCCCGCCCCGCCCTCCGGGTGGACCACCTCAGCGCCATCAAACCGCTCTGGTGCGATCCGGGCGGTCCCCCCTGGAACATCGGCCCCGACGCCGCCCTGGAACAGACGGCCTCTGATGGTCCGCCCGTCCGAGGGGCCGGCCCCACCCGCCTCCAAGAGGTGGAAGGAAAGTCCACCCGCTCTGCTCCAAAGAGAACGACTGACCCTGACCTCTCCCGCCTTGAAGAGATAGATGAAGAGTCCGCCCGGCCCGGTCCGGGGGAGACGGCCGCGGCGGCGTCGGCCGACGGTTTCGCCGCCCAGGTCCAGCTCCGGGCCCACGGCCAGCCGTCGCCGGCTTGGGTGCGCCGCCCGGCTCCGGATCGGATCGAGATCGATCTGCTGCGACCGGCCCTGGGCGTCGCCCCCGGCCAGACCGCCGTGCTCTACGACGACGACCGGGTGCTGGGCTCGGCCACCATCGACCGGACCTGGTCTGACTGAGCCCGGACCTGGTCCGGCTGAGCCCGGACTCGCCACCGTAGGTTCATCCCCGTCGCCGCCGCGCCTGAGAACACGCCTTCGCGTCCCCGCCGGAAGCCCTCGCCAGGCGTGACATGGGCCCGTCCTCGGGACGGGCCGCGTGCCCCGTCGCGGGTGGCGTCGCCCCCGCGCCCCTGGACCCGGACGCCCTCCGGGCGACCGGACGGTTCCGACTCCAACCCTCCGTTTCTCCCCGTCCTCTCTCGCCGACGGGGCACTTACAGAGCGAATGTGGCCGCAGCGGGTCAGAGTTCGGCTTTGACTATGGCGAAAGTCAGGTCTAGGTCCTCGTCGCGGGTCCAATCTGGGGCGGGGACCTCGGACTGGGTCAGGCGGAGGGCTAGGACCTCTTGGGCGATCTGGTCGCCGGCGGCGGCGATGGCGGCGGCCACCGGACCGGTCCCGTGCCAGGTCAATTCGATACGGTCGGACACGTCCAGACCGGACTGCTTGCGCAGCTCCTGCACGTCCCGGATGAACTGGCGCACCTGGCCGGCTTGGATCAGAGCGTCGGTCAGCTCCAGGTCGAGGGCGATGGTCTCGCCCTGCTCGTTGACGACCGACCAGCCCTGGCGGGGGCGCTCCGAGACGATGACCTCGTCGGCTGTCAGCTCGATGTCCGAGCCGTCCTCCAAGCGGGCCCGACCGTCTCGCGCCAGCTCGTGGGCCAGCCGGACCGGAGCGGCGGCCGCGATGGCGGCGGCCACCTCGGCCGTACGCTTGCCGAAACGCTTGCCCAAAGCCCGGAAATTGCCCTTGACCGAGTAGTCGACCAGGCTGGTGTCGGCGGCGAAGGGTTCGACCGCCTCGACGTTGAGTTCGGCCTTGATCTCGTCCAGCAGCTCTTGACCCAGCAGCCTGAGCGCGGCCGATGAGATCAGGGCCCGGCCCAGCGGCTGCCGGAGCTTGATCTTGGCTTGGGCGCGGGCCGACCGGCCCAACTCGACCAGGCGGCGGGCCAGGTCCGTGGCCTGGCTCAACCGAGGATCGATCGCCGCCCGGTCGGCCTGAGGCCAAGCCGCCAGGTGGACCGAGTCGGGCGCCGCGGGGTCGGTCGCCACCACCAGGTCCTGCCAGACCCGTTCGGTGATGAAAGGCGCGATCGGCGCCATCAGGCGAGTCAGCCGGTCCAAGGTCTCATGCAGAGTGGACAAGGCCGAGTTGTCACCGTTCCAGAACCGGCGGCGCGAGCGCCGGACGTACCAATTCGACAGCAGGTCGACGAAGTCGGCCAGCAGGCTACCGGCTTTGAGGGTGTCGAAGCCCTCCAGCGCCTCGGTCACCGCCTGCACCAGCTCTTGGGTGGCCGACACCAGCCAGCGGTCGAGGACGTGGCGCTGGGCCAGAGGGGGCGGATCGCCGGGGGTCCAGTCGTTGGCTCGGGCGTACAAGGCCTGGAAGGAGACCGAGTTCCAATACGTCAACAGAACCTTACGTACGGTCTCCTGGATGGCGCTGTGTCCGACCCGGCGCGAGGCCCAAGGCGAACCGCCGGCCACCATGAACCAACGCACGGCGTCGGCCCCGTGGCGCTCCAGCAGCGGCATCGGCTCCAGGATGTTGCCTAGATGCTTCGACATCTTGCGGCCGTCCTCGGCCAGGATGTGGCCCAGGCAGAGCACATTGTCGTAACTGTTGGCCCCGAAGACCAGGGTCGAGACGGCCATCAGGGAGTAGAACCAGCCCCGGGTCTGATCGATCGCCTCACAGATGAAATCGGCCGGGAAGGCCTGCTCGAAGCGCTCGCTCGAGCCCTCCCGCCAGGGGTGGCCCCACTGGGCGAAGGGCATCGAGCCGGAGTCGAACCAAGCGTCGATGACCTCCGGCACACGCCGCGACGCCTGGCCGCAGCTGGGGCAGGGGAAGACGATCTCGTCCACGAAGGGCCGGTGCGGGTCGAGCTGGGACTGGTCGGCGCCGGTCAACTGGCTCAGCTCCTCCAAGCTACCGACGCAGACCTGATGGTCGCTGTCGCAGCGCCAGATCGGCAGCGGCGTGCCCCAGTAACGCTGCCGGGACAGGGCCCAGTCGATGTTGTGGTCGAGCCAGTCGCCGTAACGGCCGTGTTTGATGTGCTCGGGGTGCCAGCTGGTGGCCTCGTTCTGGGCCAGCAAGGCGTCTTTGATGACGGTGGTGCGGATGTACCAGGAGGGCTGGGCGTAGTAGATCAGGTGGGTGTGGCAACGCCAGCAGTGCGGGTACGAGTGTGTGACGTCGAGGGCGCGGTAGAGCAGGCCGCGCTGGGCCAGATCGTCGATGATGGGCCGGTCGGCGGCCTTGAAGAAGAGCCCGCCGACCAGGTCGAGGCCGTCTTCGAATTGGCCGGACGCGGTGATCGGGTTGACCAGGGGCAGGCCGGCGGCGCGGCAGACCGCCATGTCGACCTCGCCGAAGGCGGGAGCCTCGTGCACCACCCCGGTGCCGTCCTCGGTGGTGACGAAATCGGCCGTCAGGACGTAATTGGCGTCACCGGGCAGCGTGACCACGTCGAAGGGGCGGCGGTAGTGCCAACCGGCCAGCTCGGCCCCGTTCAGGCGGGCCTCGATCTGCCAGGCCTGGCCCAGGACCTCGTCTTTCAGGGCCTCGGCCACGATCAGGCGTTCCTGGCCGTTGGCGGCGACCACGTAGACCACCTCGGGGTGGACGGCCGCGGCCGTGTTGGAGATCAGGGTCCAGGGCGTGGTGGTCCAGACCAACAGACTGGCCCGTTCGGCCCAGGGTCCATCCAGCAAGGGCAGGCGGACGTAAACCGTGGTGTCGGTGTCGTCCTCGTAGCCCTGGGCCAGCTCGTGGTCGGACAAGGTGGTGCCGCAGCGCGGGCAGTAGGGCGTGACGCGGTAGTCCTCCACCAGCAGGCCCTGGTCGTGGATGCCTTTGAGGGCCCACCAGACCGACTGCACGTAATCGGTCGACATGGTCCAATAGGCCTGGTCCAGGTTGACCCAGTAGCCCATCCGATTCGTCAGTTCAGTCCACATATCGACATGACGACTAACCGACTCACGGCAGCGTTGGTTGAAGGGGCCGATGCCGTAACGCTCGATGTCGGGCTTGCCGTTGAAACCGAGTTCTCGCTCGACCGCCAACTCGACCGGCAGACCATGGCAATCCCAACCGGCCTTGCGTGGCACCCGGAAACCCTGCATGGTCTTGAAGCGAGGGAAGACGTCCTTGAAGGCCCGCGCCTCGATGTGATGGGCGCCGGGCATGCCGTTGGCGGTCGGCGGCCCCTCGTAGAAGGTCCAAGTCGGCGCCTGGGGGCGGTCCAGGGAGCGAGCGAAGACATCGCGCTCGGTCCACAAGCGCAGGATCTCGTGCTCGCTGAGAGGCAAGTCGATCTGCGGTGGTACGGGGTTGTAACCGGGCCTGGCCATGGGCTCCCTCGTTCGATCCGGCGAAGGGACGAACTGGCGTTTGCCTAAGTCCGCGGTGCCACCCCTCTTGGGAAGTCATTCCCCACTTCGTTGACCCGCCGGCGGCCAGGTCTAATGGGTCCAGGACCGTTCTTCTGGCGGCTCCGAGGTGATGGCCTCATCATCGCCTTGCCGACGAGCGGGCAATAGTATACGTCGCCCGCCTGGGCGAGGGGAGACTTGATCTGACGGCCAGGCGCAATAGGCTCAGTCTCCATGGACCTGCGTAGAGGAGCCCGCCGCGCCAGCCGGCGAGGGCCCGCCCGGAACCGGCGGATTCTGATCATCGGCGCTGGCGTGGTGGTGGTCGTGGCCGCCTTGATCGTCAGCCTGGTCTGGTTCGTCGGCCGTGACCAGTCAGCCAGTCCTGGCCCGGCTCCGGTCGACCCGCCGGCCTACACCCCCGCCCCGGTCGTCACCCCGGCGGGAGTGCCGACCTGGCCCTTGACCGGTCTGACCGGCCAGGGCGAGACCCGTCCGGCCATCGCCGTCAAGGTCGAGAACTCGACCGCCGCCCGGCCCCAGATCGGTCTGGAGGCGGCCGACCTGGTCTACGAGCAAATGGTCGAGGGCGGTATCACCCGCTACATCGCGGTGTACCACTCCCAGCTGCCGTCCCAGGTCGTGCCAGTGCGCTCGCTGCGGCCGATGGACGGGCCGATCCTGGCCCCGCTAGGTGGCCTGGTGGCCTTCTCCGGCGGGCAGGCCCGCTTCGTCGACCGAGCCCAGGGGCTCGGCCTCCAGATGATCTCGAACGACGCCGGCGACGCCGGCTTCAGCCGGGTCTCCAGTCGTTCCGCCCCGCACAACGTGGCCGGCGACGTCAACGCCTTCCTGGCCCAAGCCAACGGCGACCACCAAGCCGCGCCCCAGTCGGTCTTCATTTACGCCCGGGCCGGCCAAGCCAGTTCGACCCAGCTCAACGGCGTGCCCGCCAACACCGTCTCGATCCGGATCTCGTCCTCGGCCACCCCGCGTTGGGAGTGGAACGCCGAGCAGGCCCGCTGGCTCCGCTTCGAGGGCTCGAAGGCGGCCGTCAACGCCGCCGGTCAGCAGTTCGGCGCCGTCAACGTGGTCGCTCTGACGGTCGAGGTCCGCAACGAGGGCGGGCTGGACCCGGCCGGTAGCCCGATCCCGGAGTCGATCGTGGTCGGGCAGGGCTCCGGCCTGTTGGCCAGCGGCGGCGCGGTCCAGGCCATCACCTGGTCCAAGGCCGACGAGCGGGCGCCGATGTCGTTCCGGGACGCCAACGGCCGTCCTATCCGGCTGACTCCGGGCAACACCTGGATCGAGCTGGTCCCGACCACAGGCGAGTACACCCACCAGTAGCGGACGTCGTATGCGCTCCGTCGCCGCGCTTCCCGTCGGGGAACGGACGCTTACGGCGTCCGCACCGCTCAAAAGAGCGTCGTATCCGCTCGATGGCGTGATCGGGGCCGAGCGAGGGCGCTTCAGGCTCCGACGGTGCGGCGACCGGCGAAGGCCCGGCCCAGCGTGATCTCGTCGGCGTACTCCAAGTCGCCGCCGACCGGCAGGCCCGAGGCCAACCGCGAGACTTCGAGGCCGAGGGGAGCCAGCAGGCGCGACAGGTAGGTGGCGGTGACTTCGCCCTCGGTGTTGGGATTGGTGGCCAAGATGACCTCGGTGACCGTGCCGTCTTCCAAGCGTTGGACCAGCTCGCGGATGTGCAGGTCGGCCGGACCCCGGTTGTCGATCGGGCTGATGGCGCCGCCGAGGACGTGGTAGAGGCCCCGGAACTCGCGCGTCCGCTCGATCGCCACGACGTCTTGGGACTCCTCCACCACGCAGATCTGACTACGCTCACGGCGGGGGTCCTGGCAGACCCGGCAGGTCTCCTCCTCGGTCAAGTTGAAACAGACCCGGCAGAAGTGGACCAACCGCTTGGCCCGGACGATGGTCTCGGCCAGGCTGGTGACATCGTCTGGGTCGGCGTCGAGCAGGTGGAAAGCGATCCGTTGGGCCCCCTTCGGCCCGATGCCGGGCAACCGGCTGAGTTCGCCGATCAGATCTTGGATCGGACCGTCATACACGCGCTCTCCTAGCTTCGCTCCAGTGACCGGACTGGGCCGCTCGAACTAAGTCTCGCGCCCCACGGAACCTGGGCCGCGCCGGTGGCAGGGCCAGCCATCCCCTTGAAGTCAGGGGAAGACTACCCCGCCTGATCCCGTCGGGCTCAGAAGCGGCCCCGCGATTGACCAGTCGGTTTGGTCTGCTCCGAGCGCACGAACTCGGCCTCCAAGACGCTGCGCACTAGCTCGTCGGCCACCTGGCCGACCTCGGACAGCGGCATCACGACGTCGTCCGGGGCGACCCCTTCGTAGTCGTCGCCGAGTTCAGTCTCCGCGGCGGACCCAGCCGAGACAGGGCCGACCGTGTCCGCAGCGGCGCCAGCTCCGACCGAGACGGCCTCGCTCCCGGCGCTAGAACCGCGCCTGCCTGCTCCCGCCCGGCCCGGCCCGAAGGCGTCAGCCGAAGCGGTCGCCCGCCCGCCCGGCGCGCCCGGCTGGGACCCAGTGACGCGACTGGCTCTCGGAGAGCCGGTCGGACCATCGGCCGGCCCGGGGCCAGGATCGGACCCGGCTCCACCGCTCGGGTCAGATCTGAAGCCGTGGACCGGACTCTCAGAGGCGAGCTCCGGGCCGCTGACAGCGCCAAACCCGGGCACGTCTGTGGAGCGGTCTCCCTGACGGCCTTCTTCCAGTCGCGGTCCGTTGACCGGGCCCGATCCAGGCGCGGCTGTGGAACCCTCCTCAGAGTCGCTGGCGTCAGCTTGGTCCGGGGTCGAATCAGAACTGGCCGGCCGGTCGGACCGAACCGAACCGGTCTGGGCGTCGGTCTGAGACCGGTCGCCCTGGCTGGCCGGCGGCCGACCGGCGGCCGGATCCGACTGGGGAGTCTGGTCCGTCACCACTCTGAGGTGACGGGCCGAGGCGCCCCTGGGGGAGTCAGCGCCGCCCGAGCCTGGGCCCGAGGCGGCCGGACCGGTCGCCGACGGAGCCACCGCAGCGGCTGGGCCGGACCGACCCGACCGGCCAGCCGGACCGAACCCAGCGGACGGTTCGGCCGGGGAAGCGGCCACCGTCGCTGGGTCTGACGCGACGGAGGCACCGGTTGCGGCACCGGTTGAGCCGGATCGACCCACCACCGCCAAATGCTCCAGGCGGGGCGGCGGATCGGACTCGATCCGGCCCCGTATGACTAGATCGGAACCCAGCAGATCGGCCACCACCGCGCGCAGGTTCTCCTCACCGCCGCTACGGGAGAAGTTGTCCCGCGCGCCGGCCTCGTTGAAGGTCAACCAAAGCACCCGGTCCAAGAGCTCGGTCACCTGGGCGAACTGACTGACCGTCATCCAAGCGAACTTGCGCCGCTGCTTGAGCTCTTCCAAGATACGCGGCCAGTGGCGACGGATCTCAGCCACCGTCAACCCGCCAGCCCCCTCGGCCGGACCCGGCCCGCTCGACCCTTCGCCCGAGTCTGGGGCCAGCTCGGTGGAGCCCGGAGGAACGGATTGACCGCTCTGGCCCGCCGGCGGGGTCGGTCGCCCGGGGACGGGCGGAACCGGCCGGTCGCCGGCGCTCCCAACCGGGACAAACAGATCGCCTGGTCCCCTGGCCGAAGCTGGGGTCGGTCGCCCGGGATCACTTGGAGCAGGCCGACCAGCGTCACCGGCCGCCTCCTGAACCGGGCTCCGCCCCCCAGAACTTGTCGGGGCCGACACCGACGGTGACGCCGGTCCGGGACCTGTCGCCTGGACCGGGCTCCGCTCCTCCGGGGAGTTCGGAGCTAGCTGGCCGTCTTGTCGTACGACAGGCTCACTGTGCGGTCGCTCCGGGCCGCTCTCGCTGAGCCGACCACCATCGCTCAGGGCAGGGGCTCCCCTGCCAGCCCCTGAGGCGGGTACGGCGGCCGCTGTCGCGCTGGCCGGATCGCTCTCCGACCGAGCCCCAGCGGCCGGCTGAGGCGGCGCGGACACGGCTGGGCGGGCAGGCGTCGGAGAACCATGGGGCGCCGGCGGTGATCCGTCCGAACGGGGCGACCCGTCCGGCTGTGATGTCGCCGCCGCGCCGCTGGCGGTGGCTCCAGGGCCGGTCGCCGCTCCAGCCGGAGAGGCGGGCGGCCCGGCCGGGGCGACCGGAACCCCGACCGGAACGGCCAAGCCGGGAGGAGTCAGCGGCACCTCACCAGCGCCGCCCGAACCGGTTCGAGCGGTGGGCGCCCCAGCGGAAGCGACCGCACTGGCGGCGCTGCCCTGTTCCCCTGCCCCATCCGCCGAGCGGATCGAGGAGGCTGGCGGCCGAGTCGGAGGGGGTGAACTGGGCCGAGCGCTGGCGTCCAGGGCCGGACCGGACGGGACTGGCGCGGGGGCGCCCTCCGAGGTCATGTCGAGGCGGCGTTCCAGGCGCTCCAAACGGGCGTGCAGGCCACGCCCACCGGCGTCGGCGCCGGGCAGGAGCATCCGGGCGCACATCAATTCCAATTGCAGACGGGGCGCGGTCGTGCCCCTCATGCTGAGCAAGCCAGCGGCCAAGACCTCGGCCGCCCGGGTCAACTCGCCCGGACCCAAGCCCCGGGATTGGATGACGTAACGCTCGCCCTGGTCCTCGGGCACATCGATCAGACCGGAGGACAAGGCGTCGTCCACGGCGCTGACGATGATCAGGTCGCGCAGGCGCCGTAACAGATCCTCCGCGAACCGACGCGGGTCCTGACCGGCTTCGATCACCTTGTCGACGGTGGCGAAGACGCCCCGGCCGTCGTGGGCGGCCAAGGCGTCGACGAACTCGTCCAAGAGCGAGTCGGGGGTGTAACCCAGCAGGGCGGAGGCTTGGGCGTACTCCACGCCGCCGGGACCGGCCCCGCCCAGCAGTTGGTCGAGCACGGACAGAGCGTCACGGACCGAGCCGCCGCCGGCCCGCACCACCAGCCCGATCACGCCGGGCTCGACCGCGACCCGCTCCTGCTGGCAGATGCCGGTCAGATGGTCGGCCATCGTCTTGGGCGGCACCAGCCGGAAAGGATAGTGATGGGTGCGGCTGCGGATCGTGCCGATGACCTTCTCCGGCTCGGTGGTGGCGAAGACGAATTTAACGTGCGGCGGCGGCTCCTCGACCAGCTTGAGCAAGGCGTTGAAACCGGCCGAGGTGACCATGTGGGCCTCGTCCACGATGTAGATCTTGTAACGCGAGTGGACCGGGGCGAAGAAGGCCCGTTCACGCAGGTCGCGGGCGTCGTCGACCCCGCCGTGGGTGGCGGCGTCGATCTCGATCACGTCGATGCTGCCCGGCCCGCCCCGGGCCAGGTCACGGCAGGACTGGCACTGCCCGCAGGGGTCGGGCGTCGGCCCCTGGACGCAGTTCAGGGCCCGGGCCAAGATACGGGCGCTCGAAGTCTTGCCGCAGCCGCGCGGGCCGGAGAAGAGATAAGCGTGATTGACCCGGTTGTTGAGCAAGGCCCGGCGCAAAGGCTCGGTGACATGGGCTTGGCCGATGATGTCCGCGAAGACGTCCGGCCGGTAGCGCCGGTACAGAGCCAGGGGCGGCTCTGGGGGTTCTGGCGCCGCCGTTGGGACGGGCCGGACCGTTGACAGTGCTGGCTCCGCTGGCGGCGTCGCCGTAAGCTCCGGCTCTCCCGGGATCTCTGGCTCCGCTGACGGTTCCGGCGTCACCATCGCTCCCGACACCTCTGACGTCGCCGAGGACTCTGGGGACGCTGCCTCCACCACCGACTCTGCTTCCACCACCGGTTCGGGCGACTCCGTTGACTCCTTCGGCTCCGTTGACTCAGGTGACTCTGGCGGCGGCGCAGCCTCTGGGGACGTTTCGGTCGACTCCACTGGCTCGGGCGGGACCACTACTGGTTCTGCCACCGGCGACGTCTGACCGGCCGGGTCGGCGGCGGCCTTGGCCCGCGTGGTCTTCGGTTTGGCGGCCCCGGATTGGGACGACTTGACCCGAGGCGCGGCTTTGGCCCGAGCCGTGGTCCGGCGGGGAGCGGTCGCCGTACCCTGCTCAGCTGGCTCGGCCGGCTCAGCGGAAGTGTCCGCACTGGCTGACTCAGCGACTGCAGCGTCGCCAGCGGCGGATGGCTCTGGCACGAGCGGGGCCGGCTCGACGTCGAACAGGCCCGGACCGGCCTGGACGAAGAGGTCAGGCTCCGGGGTCGGCAGGTCGTCGTCTATCACGAGGTCAACGATAGGCGTAGGGACCGACACTTTCCCAGATCGGCCGCCGGCCCGCTACAGTGGAGCCCGGGTCCTCCGCGCGGTGGTACCTCCCCCAACTCCCCCAGGGTCGGAAGACAGCAAGGGTAAGGGAGCTCTGCCAGGTGCGCGGAGGACTCTTTCATCACCGTCCACCGCCCTCGACCCAGACGACGGTTTCCTCGGCTCGGCCCAGGCCTGTATTCTCTTCGGCGGAGGATTCGCCTAGAGGCCTATGGCGCTCGCTTGGAAAGCGAGTTGGGTTCACGCCCTCACGAGTTCGAATCTCGTATCCTCCGCCAGTTGATTTGCCCTCTGATGCATGGGTTCGACGGCGAGTCCCTTAGGGCATCAGGTTGCCTCCCACCGAGCCTGCCCACCGGTAGGCTCGCTGTCGTGATCAAGACGACGTCCCATAGGCAACGTAGCTGCTCCGAAGCTGGTCGCTGATGGCCCGCCTGACTCTGCCTCAGCTTGAGGCCCACCTGTTCGGGGCCGCCGACATCCTGCGTGGATCGATGGAGGCGAGCGCGTACAAGGAGTACATCTTCGGGATGCTGTTCCTGAAGTACGCCTCGGATCAGTTCGACGCTGAGCGAGAGAAGATCGTCGCCGAGCAGCGCCGCCAGGGCCGCTCACAAGCGGAGGCCGAGGAGCGCGCCGAGCGGCCCAGTTTCTACAGCGACTCCTTATTTGTTCCTGAGGCTGCACGGTGGGCACACATTCGCGATCACGTCATGAAGCAGGTCGGCTCCGGGCTCAACAAGGCGCTCGCCGCGCTGGAGGAGGAGAACTACTCCCTGAACGGCGTGCTCCAGCACATCGACTTCAACCGCAAGGTCGGCCAGTCGCAGATGAGCGACAAGAAGCTGCGCGATCTCATCGTCCACTTCAACAAGCAGCGCCTCCGGGTGGCCGATTTCGAGTTCCCCGACCTGCTGGGCTCGGCCTACGAGTTCCTCATCAAGGACTTCGCCGACTCGGCGGGCAAGAAGGGCGGCGAGTTCTACACGCCTCGCGATGTCGTCCGGATGATGGTCCAGATCGCCCGGCCCCAGCCTGGCATGAGCGTGTACGACCCAGCCCACGGCTCCGGCGGCATGCTGATCCTCTCCCGCGAGTACGTCGAGGACTCCGGCGGCGACCCGCGCAACCTCTACCTGGCGGGCCAGGAGAAGGACGGCTCCGTCTGGGCCATCGCCAAGATGAACATGCTGCTGCACGGCATCAAGGACGCCGACCTGCGGCAGAACGCGGACGGCACGCTGGAGGAACCGGCCCACTTGGAGGGTGGTGAACTGATCCGCTTCGACCGTGTGATCACGAACCCGCCGTTCTCCATGAACTACTCGCGCGGCACAGACGACGCGGACAAGGACCACATCCCCTTCCCGGAGCGCTTCCACTACGGCTGGACCCCGGAGAAGGGCAAGAAGGCCGACTTGATGTTCGTCCAGCACATGCTGGCCGTCTCCCGGCTCGACGGCATGGTCGTCACGGTCATGCCGCACGGTGTGCTGTTCCGGGGCGGTGAGGAAGGCCGGATCAGGACAGGCTTGCTCGACGACGACGTGATCGACACGGTGATCGGCCTGGGTCCGAACCTGTTCTACGGCACCGGCATCCCGGCCTGCATCCTGGTGTTGCGACCGCCGGGCGCCAAGCCGAAGGAGCGCCAGGGCAAGGTGTTGTTCATCAACGCCGACCGCGACTACTACGAGGGCCGGGCCCAGAACTACCTCGAACCCGAGCACACCGACAAGATTCTGGCCGCCTATCAGGGCTACGAGGACATTCCCAAGTTCGCCCGCTTCGTCACCCGCGAAGAACTGGCCGAGAACGACGACAACCTCAACATCCGCCGTTACGTGGACACCACGCCGCCACCCGAACCGCAGGATGTCCGCGCTCACCTGCACGGCGGGATTCCTCAGGCCGAGGTAGCGGCCAAGGCCGAGTTATTCGCCACCCACGGCTTCGACCCGGCGGTGGTGTTCGAGCCCAAGCCTGGTCATTCCGACTCCTCCTCTGCTCATTCCGGGCTCGACCCGGGATCTCAGTACCTCCAATTCCGTGAATCCGTCACCGAGAAATCGGATTTGCGCCGCATCGTCGAGACCGACGCGGGCGTACTCGCC
This sequence comes from Propionibacteriaceae bacterium, assembly GCA_031265875.1. Lineage (GTDB taxonomy): Bacteria > Actinomycetota > Actinomycetes > Propionibacteriales > Propionibacteriaceae > WQYJ01. Next base: position 135,141 of record JAISCA010000007.1, on the reverse strand, counting down.
GTGGAGGCGGCGGTGACTCAGATCGTCACCGACTGGTGGGGCCGTGTGACCGCACAGATCGACGCCGTGACCAGCGGCGAAGGTCTAGTGAAGCTGCGTCACCAGTTGCTCTCCGACTTCGCCAAATCCTTGAGCGAGGTCACTTTCCTGGACCGTTTCGCCGTGCGCGGCATCATCGCCACCTGGTGGAACCAGACGCTGGCCGACCTCAAGGCGCTCGCCCATCTGCGGGATGAAGACGGCCAAGGCAAGGTCTGTTCCTCGCTTCGCTCGTCAACACCTTCCTTGGCTTCGAGAGAGAGCTCGAACGCTCTCTCCGCTCAGCCTTCGTCGGTGTACCGCCAGATGGTCGCCTCCTGGGTGGCCACCACCTTGGACGCCCTGGCCGATGCCAGGAGTTCCCGGGCCGCTCTGGAGGACGACGTGGTGGTCCGTCTGCTGCCCGAGTACCGCGACCACCTCATGGCCCTCGAATCCCAGGTGGCCGACATCACCGCCCGCGTCAAAGCCGCCGAGACCACGGACAATGAGGACGACGGCGCCGAGCCGGACTACGACGAGTTGTCACCCGAGGCGCTGAAGGTGCTGCTGACGGCCAAGCGCCGCGAACTGAAGACCCGGAAGGCCCAGTTCACGACCGCCCTGAAGGACGCCAGCGAGGCCATCTCTGAAGCCGAGGCCTTGGCCCTCGTCATGGACTCCCTGCGCGACACCCTCTTGGTGTTGGTCACGCGCAAGGTCGTCGCCCACCGCCGCCAGGTCATCGCCGCCTTGGAGACCTGGTGGGACAAGTACAAGGTGTCGCTGGCCGAACTCGACGCTGAACGCGAGGCCGCCGCAGACAGGCTGGCCGGGTACCTCAAGGGACTCGGCTATGAGTAAGACCTGCTCGCCTCTTGGGTGGGCTTTCGAGACGGTGGGAACGCTGGCAACCTTTGAGTATGGAGCGGCTCTACAGGCGGAGCGTCGCTCCGGCGATGGGTACCCCGTGTTTGGGTCAAACGGCCAAGTCGGTAAGCACAGTTCCTCATTGATGCAAGGCCCCGGGATCGTTGTCGGACGCAAGGGCACGGTTGGGGCCGTCGTATGGTCAGAAACGCCCTTCTGGCCAATCGACACGACCTACTATGTACTGCCGAGGCCAGGAATCGACCTTCGGTGGCTCTACTGGGTTCTTCTCTCTCTGGAACTTGGCCGTTTCGATTCATCCACCGGGGTTCCTGGTCTGAATCGCAAGGATGCCTACGATCAGATGGTCTGTCGCCCACCGTTGCCTGAGCAGCGCCGGATCGCGGAGATTCTCGACACCCTCGACGACCAGATTCAATTCACCGAGGCGGCGTTGACGAAGGCGCTGACCGTTGAGGAGGCGCTGTTTGAGAGCCTGGCCAGGACGGCAAACACCGCACCTATTCGTCTTGGAACACTCTTGAGCGCCTCTCCCAAGAATGGTTACTCACCAGTGTCAGCGGGAGAAGTAACGGGCTCGTACCTGGTCGGACTCGGGTGCCTGACCAAACACGGCTTCGAAGCCAGACAGTTGAAAAACGCTCCTGCGAACGATCCACTACTCCAACCGGCACTTCTACATGACGGTGATCTTCTGTTGTCGCGCTCAAACACCCGCGAGTTGGTAGGGATGGCGGGAGTCTTCCGAGACGTTGGGGTCCGCTGCTATTACCCGGACCTAATGATGAGACTGCCCACCAAGCCGCAGGTGAACGTGGCCTTCTTGGAGATGGCGCTGCGCTCGAATGCAGTTCGGACGCAGATTCAGAACCTCGCCGGTGGAACTAGCGGAAGTATGGTCAAGGTTTCCGGAGCAGGCGTGAGTGGCCTGACAGTGGAATTGCCAGAGCCTCCAGAGCAGGAGTCGATCATGCGTGTTGTACTCGCTGCGCGGAGCCAAAGGCTTGACATCGCATCATCTTTGTCCAAGTTCCGCGCTCTCAGGACCGGCCTCATGGCCGACCTACTCTCCGGTCACGTCCGGGTTCCAGGGGGTGAGTCCGATGGCTGACAGCCCAGAGCTGACCGAAGTTGAGACCCCATTCCTGGAGCAACTGAGCGGACTGGGGTGGGAGGTAATCGTAGGCGACCGGTTCAATCCGACGGTGACCGAGCGCACGTCGTTCCGGCAGGTGGTGCTGGAGGATCGATTGTTGGCCGCCCTACGGAGGTTGAACCAGCTGCCGCAGGAGATCGCAGATCAGGCCCGCAATGACCAGGAGTGGGAGTCGCGGCTGGCCGAGGGCGTGCCGGCGCTGACCCGGATGGCGACGATGAAGCTCATTGAGGCCAATGAGGCAGCCACCAATCTGCTGCTAGAGGGTTTGTCTGTGGCGGGGCTGCCGGGTTGGGATCAGGGGCGGAACCAGCGGCTCCAGTACATCGACTTCGAGCGTCCTGAACGCAACGACTTCCTGGCCATCAGCCAGTTCCGAGTGGACGAGCCGGGGAGCACGGCCCACAAGTACGTCGTGCCGGACATCGTGCTGTTCGTCAACGGCGTCCCGCTGGTCGTGGTCGAGTGCAAGAGCCCCTACGTGACCGACCCGATGGCCGAGGGCGTCGACCAGTTGCGCCGTTACGCCAACCAGCGCGGCTACCACGAGGGTAATGAGCAGTTGTTCTGGACCAACCAGTTCGTCGTGGCGACCTGTGACGAGGCGGCCAGGGCGAGCACATTCACTGGTGGCCCGGAGCACTACCTGGAGTGGCGCGACCCGTACCCGCTGACCCAAGAAGCACTGGCGGAGTCGCTGGGCAAGAATCCCGCCGACTTGACCGGCCAGGAGCTGCTCGTGGCCGGGATGCTCACCCCGGCCAACCTGCTCGACATCGTGCGCCATTTCACGCTGTTCGCCGAGGTCAACGGCCGGCGAGTCAAGGTCGTGGCCCACTACCAGCAGTACCGGGCCGTGGGGAAGGCCCTCGTCCGGCTGCGCACCGGCCCGACCCGCGAGCAGGACGGGGAGAACGACCGGCGGGGCGGGTTGATCTGGCACACCCAGGGGTCGGGCAAGTCGCTGACGATGGTGTTCTTGGTCCGGGCCATGCGCTCCTATCACGACTTGCAGGCGTTCAAGGTCGTCGCCGTGACCGACCGGACGGACCTGGAGAAGCAACTCAGCGCCACGGCCAAACTCTCGGGCGAGACGGTCCGCCGGGCGCGGCGAGTGCGCCAACTGTCTGGGCTACTGTCCGAGCATGGCCCCGGCCTGGTCTTCGCCATGATCCAGAAGTACCAGGACCCGGATGCGGTGGGGTCGGCCTACGACGGCCTCGGGCGAGAAGAAGCCGAGCCGCTGGGAGTGCTCAACTCGGACGAGACGATCCTCGTGCTGGTGGACGAGGCCCACCGGTCCCAGACCTCCGTGTTGCACGCCAACCTCATGGCCGCGCTGCCGAACGCGGCCAAGATCGGCTTCACCGGCACGCCGATCATGCGGGCCGACAAGAAGCGGACGACCGACATCTTCGGCTCGTTCCTCGACGTGTACACGATCCGCGACGCCGAGGCCGACGGCACGGTCGTGCCGATCCTGTACGAGGGCAAGACGGCCAAGGGCGCGGTCAGCGGCGGCTCCGACTTGGACGAACTGTTCGAGGACATGTTCGCCGAGCATGCCCCCGAGGAATTGGAGGTTCTGAAGCAGCGCTACGCGACGACCGGTTCGGTGCTGGAAGCGCCCGAATTGATCGCCGCCAAGGCCAAGTCAATGATCCTGCACTACGTCTCCACGGTCATGCCCGGCGGCTTCAAGGCCCAGGTCGCGGCCAGCAGCCGCTTGGCCGCCGTCCGCTACCGAGATGCCCTCGTTGAAGCCCGTGACGCCCTTGTGGCCGAGATCGAAGGGCTGTCGGAGGACATGCGCGAGGCGTCCGCTACCGACCGGATCGACGGCCTGCCGTTGCGCACCCAACTCCTAGCCCGCGCCCGGCCGAACCTCGACGCGATCAAGGGCCTAGAGTTCGCCACGGTCATTTCCGGCAGCCACAACGATCCGCCGGACTGGGCCGAGTGGTCCGACAAAGCCCAGCAGGACGCGGCCATCGCCCGCTTCAAGAAACCACTCGGTCCAGAGGCCGAAAAGTCCTCACCGTTGGCGTTCCTGATCGTCCGGACGATGCTGCTGACCGGCTTCGACGCTCCCGTCGAGCAGGTGCTCTACCTCGACCGGTTCGCGCAGGACGCCGAACTGCTCCAGGCCATCGCCCGCGTCAATCGCACTTCGGAGGGCAAGCCGTTCGGCCTGGTCGTGGACTACTTCGGTGTCGGTTCCCACCTCCAACAGGCATTGGCCTCATATGCCGCCGAGGACGCCGCCGACACCATTGGGGCGCTGACCTCGGTCAAGGAGGAAGTGCCCAAACTGCGCGACCGCCACGCCCGCGTCGCCGCCATCTTCGCCCAGGCCGGAATTGACACTTTCGACAGCGAGGACGACGTGGACGCTTGCGTCGAGGTTCTGGAGGACCAGGCGCTCCGGGCCCGGTTCGGCGCACTCCTGAAACAGTTCTTGACACTCCTGGACATGATCATGCCCCGGCCCGAGGCGTTGCCCTTCGTAAAAGACGCCAAACAGTTCGGCCTCATCCAACGCAAGGCTGCCTGCCACTACCGCGACGACGGCCTGGAAGGGTTCGACCCGTCCCTCTATGGGGCGAAGGTGCGCGAGCTGATCGACGAGCACATCATCGCCCTCGACATCGAGACCAAGATCACGCCCGTCTCCATCACCGATCCGGACTTCTTCGCACGGGTGAGTGGCCTGACCTCGGCCAAGACCAAGGCCTCCGAGATGGAACACGCGCTGCGCTACCACATCCGCAAGAACTTCGACGTCGACCCGGCCCGCTACGCCAAGCTCTCGAAGCGGCTGGAGGACATCTTGGCGTCGCTGCGCGGCAAGTGGGAGCAGTTGGCTCTGGCCCTGGAGTCGATGGCCAGCGAGGTCGCCGCCCAGGACTCCGGCGACAAGCAGGACTCGCTCATCGAACGCTTCCTCGGCGTGCTTCTTGAGGAGTACGGATCGGCGGACGTGCCTCCGCCCGTGTACGCCGACATCGTGTACCTCAGCGAGAAGGTCGTCGTCGAGTTCACCGGACGGGCCAAGATGGTCCGCTTCTGGAAGAACGGCCAGGCCCAGGCCGACCTGCGCAACAACCTCATCCGGCTGATCGACAGCCGTGACATCTACCCGCTCGAGGAACAAGAGGCCATCGCCGACCGGCTGATGGACTTGGGCCGCGCCAACCGTCGCCTCATCGCCAAAGCGGGGGCAGCCGCATGACGTTGACCTTGGATGGGATGCCCGTCGCCGTGGAGACCGCCGGGCCGAGCCGCAAGGCCCGGCTGACTGTCGAGGCTGACGGTTCCCTGGCCATGCGGGCCGCCGAGGACGTGACGGAGGAGGAACTCCAATCCTTCCTGACCTCGCGTCGTCGCTGGGTGTACGACAAGCTGGCCATCAAGGAGGCGCTGGCCGCGGAGGCGGTCGTCAAGGAACTGGTGACCGGCGAAGGTCTCGCGTACCTCGGGCGCAACTACCGGCTCCAGGTCGTCGGGGACGGCGACTCTGTGACCCTCCAGCAAGGGCGGCTCTCCTTGCCTGAGAGACTGATCCGCCAAAGCACGGGACGCGCCGCCATAGTCGCCTGGTACTCGACCAGAGGGGAGGCATGGCTCCGCCCGCGCGCCGAGGCATGGGCGGAACGGCTTCGGGTCGCGCCGAAGAAGGTCGAAGTGACCGACCTCGGCCACAAGTGGGGCTCGAATACGCCCGACGGGCGCATCCGCATCCACTGGGCAACGCTCCAACTCGTCCCGCGCCTGGTCGAATACGTGCTCCTCCACGAATTGGCCCACCTCCGCGAGCCCAACCACGGACAAGCGTTCTGGGAGACCGTGGTACGAGCCATGCCCGACGCCCACCCCCGCAAAGACGAACTCGCCAGGATCGGCGCAACGCTCTGGCTCGGAGCCGTCGCAGAACCAAGAAGGACGCCCGCATGAAGACGAAGCTGGGACGGCTTGAAGGAGGTGGCATTCGGCAAGTCTGTGCCCTTATGCGTCCTGACGTACATCCTCATGGACATCCGCACCTACATCCTCATGCGCCTTCTCACGTTAGCTGTGCACTGCGAGGAGTCGCTGGTCTCGGCACGACGGACGGCTGGCGCGCTCTCAACCGGACATCCACGGGGCCCGAGTGGTCCGGTAGGGTAAGGGGCACATAGAGGCCGACCTGACACGTGGCGCTGTTAAGGCGTACCTTCTTGCGACAGGCAAGATAGGGTCGGTTTCGCCCTATCCAAACTCCCAAATCTCGTCCACGCGTGGCTTGAGGATGGCGAGGCTGTGATCGCTGCTGTCGGTCTTGAGTTTGCCGATGGGGTTGTCCCAGTCGTGCGGATCGTCGTGTAGACCTTGGGCTTGCCGTCCTTCTTCTTCGATGGCAGCGGCTCGTCCAGGATGTAGAAGCTGAGCAATTGCCGGTAGCGCGACCTAGTGCCCGCGCTGGGCCTGCTCTCCACGTAGGCGGTTCCAAAGGTGGCGATGGTCAGGGCGTTGCGGCGGGCCTCCTCGTCACGGCGAGCCTCGATGATGCGCTCGGCCGGTGGCGTCCACTCTCCGGAGCTGATGAGTTCCTGCTCTTGGTCGAGCCAAGCACGGGCATCGCCCTTGGTCTGGAAGGTGTACGGAGCGCAATACTCGACCAAGCGTTCCGCCACCCCCGATGCCGACGCCAGGAAGGACTGATTGAAAAGACCAGTAAGCTTTCGCCATGGCGACTCACACCACGAACTACGTCGACACGTTCATCGCTGTCGCGCCTGACTCGACGGTGACGGCAGCGACTGAACCTCCGGCCGGAGACAACCCATCGGTGGCGGCGCGGACTTGGGCGCTGATCCAGGCCGCTCCGTACACACTCACCTCGGACGACGTGATCTTCACCGTGTGGGCGGACCGCAGAGGCGTCGAAGCAGACCAACGGGTGGCGGCACGAGCGGAGTTCTTCAGCAAGGGGCAGGCCTGCCTGCGCGCCAGCGACCTCGGCAAGCGCTACGGCTGGGGCGTGCATTCCGACGCCCAAGGCCGGGTCGCCCTGTACGGCGTCGGCACGCCCGAGTACGAGGCCTTCGCCGCCGGCGTGTCCCCCCTCGACGGCGCCCCGGTTCAGGTCAAGCAAGCCATGCGAGGCTCCCGAGCCCGCTGAGTCGAGGGTCGTGTCCTTATGTCCTAATGATTAAGACATAAGGACCATTCGCGCGGGCGTTTGGCTCGGCTAGCCTGAGGCTTCCTCGAAGTAGCGGTCGGCGATGTACTCGGCGCTCTCGGCCCACATCAGGGAGTTGGGTCTCTGGAGCGCCTCGTAGGCGTGGGTGCCGACGAAGCTGGCATAGGCGTCGTCGAAGGTCATCTGTCGTTGTTCGGCGACGATACGGACGACGTGCTCGATCTTGAACGTGACATCTAGGGTCACGTCCTGGCCTTTGTAGACGAGTCGATCCTCAGACATGTTCACGCCCTTTCAACTCCAGCCGCGCCATCGCCCGCTTGGTATGGATTGAGACTTGATCGTTCGCTTTGAAGTAGCGCAACCGCCGCATGGCTTCTTCGGCGTCGTATACCCCAGCGACGTAGAGGGAGACCGTGCGGACTGTGTTGTCGTTGGCCACCGGTCCGATCACCACGTCGAAATCGTGCTGGACACCGCCCCGCATCCGATTGGCTTTCACCATGTCCAACCACTCGAGACTGATCCCAGAGAACGCCTGCACCGACAGATCGTCGGCGAGATCGAACTCGAAGACGTACAGGTAGGCCTCTCCGCCGAACCGCTCGGTCACGCTCCTAGCCCAGTCCTCGGCTTGCGACCGCAGTGTGGTGGTGTAGAAGCCCGAGCCGAAGTCGCGACGGTTACGACCCAAACCCAAGTCGGGACGGTCGAACAGCGCATTGCTGCCGTGATACACGGTAATCAATTCAGGCTCCGGTACGAGCGAGAACGTCCTCGGCGAAGTCGACGCTCTCGTCGAGACTTTGGCTGTGAAGCACTGGATAATTGTCGCGGATCAGCCGCAGCAACCCCTCACGAGCGAACGTTCTGATGGTCTCGCGCGCAGGCACATGATGGCGACGCGAATACCCCTCCACGGCGGCGACCACCAAGAGGTTCTCATCACGGGTCTTCTCGTCCATACGCTGCCTTCCTTGGGTCGCAATTCTATCGACTCCGCGAGTTCCAAACGCTTCAATCGGCTCCCTTACAAGCACGAGCGCTTGACGTTCGCCTCAATCGTGTCTATCGACCCTGACGGCTTGAAGACGGCGGCTCCGGGACCGGACAGCCCGGCGGCATCACGGGTTGTAGGCGCAGAAGTCGGTCATGTTTTGAGTGTCGGACATGTTGGACGGGGCTGAGGTGGCCGGGGCCGGGTCGACTGGGCCGGGGTCTGGCTGGGTGGGGTCGAGCGGAGTGGCGCTGGTGGACGGGTCCGGGGCCGGGGCGGGCGCGGTGGAGGCGGCGATGGCCTCGGCGAAACGCTCGGCCATGAGGTCGAAGTCTGGATTGCCGGAACGGAAACCGTTCTCGCCGCTGGTGAACTGCATGCCGGTCAGACTGCCGTCTCTGACCCGCAAAGCCAGTTCCAACAGGGCTGGCAGCATGGTGGCGGGCAGGTCGGTCCGGACCAGCTGCGAGCCGGCCGTGGCGATGGCCTCGTACCGGGTCAAGATGGTGGCCATGTCGGCTTGCCGGACGATGGCGTTGATGACGCAGCGCTGCCGGGCCATCCGGTGGTAGTCGTCGTCGGCCTTGCGGCTGCGCGCGTACTGCACCGCGTCGGTGCCGTTGAGGTGCTGGTCGGGGCCGGGTTCGAGCCAGCCGAAATCGGTCGGGATGCGCTTGTTGATGTTGATCGTGATACCGCCGATGGCGTCGATCAGATCGGTGGCGCCGTCGATGTTGACCAGGATGTAGTAGTCGATCTTGATGCCCAAGGCTTGCCCGACCGACAGCTTGACCGCGTCGGCCCCCAGATTGGCGGTCGGCCCGATGATGTCGTCCTTCACCAGCCGGGGCAGGTTGTGGTACATCGTGTTGAGCATCCACTCCAGGTTGTCGGAGTCGTAACCGTTGTACCAACCGCGCGGGAACTTGTCGCGCAGGGGCGAATCGGGCGGGAACGGCATCCGGGCCGTGTTCCGCGGCAAGGACGTCAATACGGTGTTGCCCGTCTTGGTGTCGATGCTGGCCACCATGATGGTGTCGGTCAATCCCCCCTGGGACTCGGTCCGGCCCAGGCTCAGGCCCCGGTCGTATCCCAGCAAAAGGATGTTGACTCTGGGCGTGTTGGCCCAGGGATCACCGGCCGTGCCGGGGGTGAAAGTGGGCAGGGTGACCGACTGGATCAGCTCGTCGCCGAAGACGGCCGAGAGCAAGTTGGCTTGGGCCACGGTGTACCTGACCCCCACCGCCAAGGGCATGGACAGCCCCAGCGTCAGGCAGAGCACGAGCGCGGCGGCCATTAGGCGCTGGCCCACCACCAGCCCCCGTGGGGCCAGGCAGTAGTAAGTGACGACGCAGAGCGCCGACCAAGCCACCGCCAGCAGCGCCAAGCCGAGGGCGGCTAGCCGCAGCCAGTCAGCCCGGGCCAGAAAGTTGAAGACCACTTGACGGTGCTGGGAGAGATAGACCAGACCCGCCACCGCGGCCACGGTCAAGACCAAGGCCGAGATCCCAGCCCAACGCCGCTTGGCCCGGAGCAAACCCAGGCCGGGCAAAATGGCGCCCCCGATGGTCCAAGCCAGCGCCCCGCCGAACCCGACCGAGTCGACCCGGGAGATCGGTCCGACGGCTCGCCGGCCGGCCCGTTGCCTGTTCTGGGAGCCGGCCGAGGCCGGCCCGTCGTTCGGGTTGTCACCCGGAGCGGCCCGCCGCGCGACCGGGCCGTCGAACTGGTCGGCCGGGCTGGACCCGCTGGACGGGCCGAAGCTGAGCCGCTCCGCTGGATCGGATCGACCGGCTGGGCCGGTCCGCTCCGGCAGACCCTTAGGCTCCACCAAGAAATTGCCTGGCGAGGTCATGACTAGGCCTCTCTGGAGGAGACTGATGAACGCCTTCATCGTAGCGGGACGCCCCAACCAGCGCCCGTCCGTCAGGGGCCGGGCCGAGGCCCGACGCCGACAGGGCGGTTCCGACGTTAGTTCTCGACCACGAAGGGCCGAGAACTTACAACGCTAGTTCTCGGTCTGTCCCAGCTCGGAAGCGCCCTCTCGGCGGCGCCGCCGTCACGAGAGGGCGATCCGGGCGCTGGCCCACCGGCTGGCCCACGGCGCCTGTCCACAGCCGTACGTCCCCCGTACGTCCTTGGACCGCCTCGACCGGGACACTAGTGTCGTGTTAGGGAAGTTCCTGACGGGATGAACGTCAGACGGGGCGCCTCGCGGCGTTGTCATCAGTCGCCGGGCGTCCAGCCCGGCTCCTTCTTCCGCCTTGCGATCCACCCCGTCTGACGCCCATCCTCAAAGGCGTCAACAACCTCCCTAACACGACACTAGTCCGGCCAGGCGTACAAGCGGGAGCCGCTGGCCGAGCGGATCTCGACCCTGGGGTCGGGCTCCAAGTCCAGCGCGACCTCGATCCGGGACCCGTCGGCCTGGCTGAGGTAGCGGTAGTGGAGGTTGGACAGTTCGACCGTCTGGGTGCGCGCCCCCACCAGCCAGGCGTGACGGCGCCGCAGTCCGATCAGGTCCTGATGGGCGCGATAGACCCACTGGCCCAGGGTCGACAGTTCCTCGGGCCGAGCCGGAAAGACCGGCCTGATCTCATCGTCGCCGCCCGGCCGGTCGTATTTGCGCCCGCTGAAGCCCTGCTCGTCGCCGTAGTAGATCGCCGGCACGCCGCCGACCGTCAGGAGCACCGCCAGAGCCAAGACGAGCTTGTCCGGCCCGACCGCCGTGGCCAACCGGGTGACATCATGATTGCCCAGGAAGGTGAGCGGCGTGAAGCTGTCCAACCAGGTGTTGTGGCGGCCCAAGGTCCAATCCAACTCGAAGAAGTTGGCGCTGGCCAGAGCGCTCCAGGCCGCCTTCCAGAGCTCGTACTGCGTCACCGCGTCCAACCCGGACTCGGCCACGTAGCCGGCGTAGTCGCCGTGGATGACCTCGCCCACGAACCAGGCCTCCGGGTGGAGCCGCCGCACCGGCGGCAGGACCTGGCTCCAGAAAGCCGGCGGCACCCGGTAGGCGGCGTCCAGCCGCCAAGCGTCCGCCCCGCGCTCCAACCAGGTCGTCATGACGCGCTGGACCTCGGCCGCCACGGCCGGATTGGCGTGGTTCAGCTCGACCAGCCCCGGATGTCCCTCGAACAACCAGGGATGGGGCTGGACCGGGTCGCTCCAATCGATCTTGAACCAGTCGGCCCTGGGCCCGGCCGGCCCCTCCGCCAAGGCCTGGCGCAGCCAGGGGTGGTCGGCCCCGACGTGGTTGAAGACCCCGTCCAGCATCAGACGTAGGCCTCGCCTGCGACAGGCCTCGACCAGAGCGTCGAAGTCGGCCCGGCCGCCCAGGCGAGGGTCGACGCTGTCGTGGTCGAGGGTGTCGTAGCCGTGGGTCGAGGCGGTGAAGATCGGCCCCAGGGCCAGCCCCGAAGCGCCCAGGCGGACGGCGTAATCGAGCCAATCGATCAGGCCGGCCAAACCTCGTCCCGGCGGCGCCGCGGCCCCGTCCAAGCTGGCCGGGGCGCCGCTGAAGCCGAGGGGATAGACCTGCCACCAGACGCAGTGGTCGGCCCAACCGGCCGGCGGTCGCCCGGTCATGCCCGGGCCTGGGGGCCGAGTCCCACTCGGGCGAAGATCGAACCGGTTGTCGGACCGGACCGGGCCGGCCGGCTCCGCAGCCTCAGGACGACGACCGCCGCCAGTTGTACGACCATGAGCAGCACGTCCGACCCCCTCGCTGGCGATTGGCGGCCCCGTCGACGTGATCGAAGTCATCGTCTCGCCTGGAGCGAGTACGAGTAGGAGCGGCCAGTCAATGTTCAGTCAGGTTCAAGTATCCCGCCCGCGCTCGCCCAGACCGGTCGTAGGGGAGGCTCACACAGGCCAAGTTGGACGAGGATCGCACCAGACCGGCCCTGCTCTCCGAATGGCCAGGCCGCGTCCGAAGCGTTACACTGGTCGAGCCTTTGCGCCTGTAGCTTAATGGATAGAGCAGCTGACTACGGATCAGCAGGTTGGGGGTTCAAGTCCCTCCAGGCGCGCCACACTGTCGTTGTGCTCAGTCGTTGCGCTCATCCTTCATCAGCTGACCTTGTCGAGCGTCCTTTTGAGGTGTCGTCTGACGCTCGGGCCGGTCGGCCTGACACCTCGCCTCTCCCAGATCTAGTGTCGTACGAGCTGGAAGTTCGCGCCGGCAGTCGGCGTCACCAGGACAGACCAACCGTACGACTGAACGACTGGGCGACAGCGCCGGGGTGGGGCTAGCCCTACCTGGAATTGGGGGGTTGGCCGGGCGGTGCCAGAGAGACCGAGCGGGCAGGATCGAGGCATGATTGGAAATCCGTCCCACCCCACGACCGCCCCATCCTCGGTATCGTCTTTCGCTGTGATGACCGACCGGCCCGCCTTCGACCCCGGCCGGTGGCTCTTGGGCCTGGCTCATGTCAGCTTCAACGCCACCGTCGGCTTAGCCGTCTGCATCGCCACCACGGTCATGTTCGGGGTCGGCTTCCCCCTCTGCCTCATCACCGCCGGGGTGCCCTTGGTCATCTTCGCTTTCTTCTTGTCCTATTTGTACAGCCTCGCCCAACGCTGGTTCCTGGCCGCCCAAGGTCGCCCGATCGAAGGCCGGATCCACCCGGTCCGCTCTTCCGGCAAAGGCTTCATAGCCTGGATCTCAGCCCAGCTGAGCAGCCCCAGGCGTTGGCGCGAGGCCGGCCTGGCCACTTTCGGGGCGCTCGGCCAAAGCCCGCTCTCCCTGGCCGCCGTCTGCTGGATCGGCTGGGGCGGGCAAGAGGTCGTGTCTTACTTCGCGGGCAGCGTGCATGGGCTGTTCGAGTCCGTCTTGACTGGCCTGCCCAGTTGGTTCGACCTGCTCTCGGGCATTCTCTTCATCGTCACCTGGCCCTTCGTGATCTGGGGCGTCGCGCGGGCCGACGTCGCCATCGCCCGCTTCTTCCTCACCCCCGGCTCGCAAGACATGGCTGAGCACGTCGAGCACCTACGCGAGACCCGGGCCGACGCCGACCGGGCCGAGTCCCAGCGCCTCCGCCAACTGGAGCGTGATCTCCATGACGGCCCCCAGCAGCGCCTGATCCGGACCGGCATGGACCTGGCCACCGCCCAGCGGCGTCTGGCCAGCGGCGACCTCGACGCCGCCCAGACCATGTTGGCGGAGGCTCAGGCCCGTAACGATGAGACCATCCGCGAGCTGCGCCAACTGTCCCGCGGCTTCGCTCCGCCCGTCCTAGCCGAACGGGGTTTGGCGGCCGCTTTGACCTCGCTGGCCGGCAGCGCGCCCCTGCCGGTCGAACTCGACCTGGACGAGCGGCTGCCGCGCTACTCCGAACCGGTCGAGCGGGCGATCTACTTCGGCGCCGCCGAGGCCATCGCCAACGCCGCCAAGCACTCCCGGGCGGGGCGGGTCGAACTGTCCTTGCACGAGTACGGCGACCCGGACGACGGCCCTAGGCAACTGATCCTGTTTGTGCAAGACGACGGGGCCGGCGGAGCCATCCCTCTGCCCGGCCACGGCTTGGACGGCCTGCGCGCCCGCGTCACCAGCGTCGAGGGCATCTTCACCGTCAGCTCGCCGGCCGGCGGCGGCACCACTGTCACCATCACCATCCCACTGGGCTGATCGGCCTCAGCCGTTGGCCGCGCCGGGTCCAGCCGCGTCGAGCGAGGCTGAGCCCGGCGGCGTCTGAGGCCCCGGCTGGCGCGGCGCAGCGTACGACATCTCCTTAACACGACACTAGTGGGCCCAGCCCCTAAAGGTGGGGAGAAGGAGCGGTGTCAGGCGTGGGGCTGGCGAGGTGGAGGAGGGAGGCGATGCGGGGCCATCGTCGACCGACGACAACGCGGCCAGCGCCGCGTCTGGCGCCGCGAGTCCACAGGTTTAGGGGCTGGGCCCACTAGGATCGAGGCGACGGGCTGTCAGCCGTACTCCGACTCGAGGGAGCCATCCGGCCAGCGCCAGTGGGCGGTCCGACCCACCGGTCGAACTTCCGTCCGCCGGGCCGGATCAGTGCCAGGAGTCGGGCCGCGCTGAAATGGGTCCAGGCTCGACCGGGGCCGGCTCTGACGATCGGCCGGCCGCAGGAGAGGGGAACCGTCGATGCGCTTGGTGGTGGCTGAGGACTCAGTCTTGTTGCGCGAGGGCTTGGTGCGACTGCTGGAGGAGGCTGGGTACGAGGTCCTGGCCGCCGTGGGCAGCGCCGACGCCCTGCTCGAGGCCGTCCCTTGTTGTCAGCCCGATCTGGTCGTGACCGATGTGCGGATGCCGCCGACCTCGACCGACGACGGTTTACGGGCGGCCGTCCAACTGCGTTCGGACGATCCCGCTTTGGCCGTGGTGGTGCTGAGCCAGTACGTCGAGCAGACGTACGCCCGCGATCTGCTGTCGCCGCCGGAAGCGGGCCGGGGGCTGGGCTCGAGCGACGGCCCGGTGGGCGGAGTGGGTTACCTACTGAAGGACCGGATCCAGGATTTCTCCGGCTTCGACGCCATCTTGCGCCGGGTGGCGGCGGGCGAGACCGTGGTCGATCCCGAGGTGGTACGGCAGTTGCTGGTGGCCCGTAACGCCCAATCCCCTCTCGGCCGCCTGTCCGAGCGTGAGCGCCAGGTCTTGGCCCTGATCGCCGAAGGCCTGTCCAACGCCGCCGTGGGCGAGCGTCTGGTCATCACCGACGGGGCGGTGGAGAAGCACATCTCCTCTATCTTCAGCAAACTCGACCTGCCCCCCGACGCCACCGCCCACCGCCGCGTCCAAGCCGTCCTGACCTGGCTCCAAGGCCAGGGGACCGCCGATTGACGTCACTCCGGGCCAGGCCGGGCCGGGCCGATCCAGTTTGGCCCCCTTCGACCGCCCCGGTACGATTGCCCACGGTGACGTGTCCGAGCGGCCGAAGGAGCACGCCTCGAAAGCGTGAGAGGGGCAACCCTCCGTGGGTTCAAATCCCACCGTCACCGCCAATTTCCACCCAGAGCCGACCCCTTGGGTCGGCTCTGGTGTTTGTCGGGCTGGTCGCGACGCCAGCGCAGCTGGCAGGAGCGTACAGCCCGACAAACACCTAGACGAGGCTGCGCCTCGTCTAGGGTGGAAGAGTTCCTCCTCCCCCAACGGTAATAGGGCGCGCAGCGCCCGAATACCGTCACCGCAGCCTCGCCATCCCCAACCCCAGAAACCGGGCCATCGCACACAACCCCAAACAACCTGCTGTCTATAGTGAAAGAGTTCCCCCTCAGACGGTAAGAGGGCGCAAAGCGCCCGAATACCGTCACCGCACCTCGCCGTTCACCCCACTCCCCCGCTTCGGCTTTGACGAATCATCGAGATCGAGTGGTTGAAGGTGAACTGGCGTCGTAAGTGCTCGGTCGCCGACCCCGCCCCACCGAACGGGGTTTACGACAACCGACACGCCGGTGTGAGGGGCGGAAGTGCTCGATCGCCGATGTCCGTCGCCGAACGGGGGGTCCGCCTCGAAGCGCGCTAGACGGCGCGATGTGGACGGTGGGGACGATGACGGGGATGACGGGGGTACGAGTCTCTGAGCTGGCCCTGAACGCGGTGGTCCCGCCCAAGCTCAAGGCCTGGGCGGGACCACCGCGTGTGGATCAGAAGTGGAAGTTGTCGATGTTGTCAGCGTTGAAGCGGTAGGGATCGCCCAGCAGGACGGTGCGGTCGGGGCCGACCGTGAACCTACCGAGCCGGCCAGCTTCGAAGGTGTCGCCTTGGGCGCCGGTGATGGTGCCGTCGACCAGGGCCTGGACGGCGTAGGTGGTCAGGTAGCCCAGGTCCTCCGGGTTCCAGAGCGCGAACTCTTGGACGGTGCCGTCTTTGACATAGTCACGCATGTCGTTGGGCGTGCCCAGACCGGTCAGGGCGACCTGGCCCTTGGCCTGCGAGGCGGACAGGTAGCGGGCGGCGGCCAGAATGCCGACGGTGGTCGGGGCCACGATGCCCTTCAGCTCCGGGTAGGACTGGAGCAGGGCGGCGGTCTCGTCGTACGACTTCTGGTCGTTGTCGTCGCCGTAGGCGATCTTGACCAGTTCGATGTTGGGGTGGTTGGCCGCCAGATCAGCTTGCATCAGTTCGATCCAGGCGTTCTGGTTGGTGGCGTTGGCGGTGGCGGACAGGATGGCGATCTGGCCGGCGTCGCCGACTTGCTCGGCCACCATCTCGACCAGGACCTTGGCGATGCCGGCGGACTCGGCCTGATTGATGAAGAGGTCGCGGCAGCCGGGCGCGTCGGAGTCGAAGGTGACGACCTTGACCCCGGCCGCCATGGCGGCGTCGAGGGCGTCGCACAGGGCGGTCTGATCGTTGGCGGCGATCTCGATGGCGGAGACCCGCTGCTGGGTGGCGGTCTGGATGTACGGCACCTGGGCGTCGGCGGCGCCCACGGTCGGGCCGACCTCGGAGGTGGTGGCGCCGATCTCGGCGGCGGCGGCCACGGCGCCCTTGGTCGAGGTGTCGAAGTACGGATTGCCCAGGTTCTTGGGCAGGATGGTGATGTTGAGGGTGGTCGAACCACCGCCGGTGTTGTCACCGGTGGGATCGTTGGACGGCTCTGGGTTGCTGCAGGCGCCCAACAGGGCCAGGGCCGCCGCGGCCAGCACCGCTGTGGTCTTCTTGAACTTCACTGGGTTTCCTTTCGGGTCGACCTGGCCGGACTATGGAGCGGTCAGGCGATGGGTGGGACTGGCTCCCGGAGGGAGTCAGTCCCCGTTGGGTGGGGATGGCTCCCCGGCCGAGGAGAGCAGCTCCTCCGCCAATGGGGACGCTGTCCCCGGACTGAGGGACGGGTCCCCCGGTTGTGGGGGCTGCCCCCCGAAGTCAGTCGTCCGATCGGTGCCCGGCGCCGACGCAGTGGCCTGATCGACCGCCTCTGTCGAGCCCGACGCGGCCGTCGCCAGAGCGGTCGCCCTCCGTTCCCGGATCCACTTGAGGGCGGCGGCCAACACGACCGAGCCGATCAGCAAGCCGCCGGTGATGATATTGATGACCTCGGCCGTGACGCCCATCAGACGCAGGGCGGCGGCCAGCACGCCGATCAAGAGGACGCCGGCCACCACGCCGTAGATCGCGCCCACGCCGCCGAAGACGGAGACGCCGCCCAGCACCACGGCCGCGATCACCTGCAACTCCAAGCCATCGCCGATGTCGCCCCGGGCGGTGCCCCGCAGCAGGGTCCAGTAGACGCCGCCCAGACCGGAGACGGTTCCAGCCAAGACGAACAAGATGATGCGCGTACGGGCCGTGTCGACGCCGGAGAAAGCGGCCGCCTCTTTATTCAAGCCGATGGCGTAGATGCCCCGGCCGAAGGAAGTGAAGTGGAGCAGATAGGCGAAGCCGGCCAGCAGGGCCAAGAAGAGCAAGGTCGTGATCGGAACGCCGGTGCCGGCGATCTCCAGCTTGGTCAGATCGGTCCAAGCCTTGGGGAACTGGGTCACCGAGGTGGTGCCGAGCAGGCCGACCGCGATGCCCCGGAACAAGGCCATGGTGCCGATCGTGACGGCCAACGAGGGCAACCCGATCCGGGTCACCAGCCAGCCGTTCATGAAACCGCCGGCCGCCCCCACCAACAGGACTATCACCATGGCCAGTCCGAAGGGCACGCCCTTGGAGTAGAGCAAGCCCAGCAGGGAACAGGTCAGACCGACCATCGAGCCGACCGAGACGTCGATGTCGCCGGTGATCATGACCAGGCACATAGGCAGGGCGATCATCAAGGTGGCCATCATGTCGCGCAGCAGGTTGTACAAGGTCATCTTGTCGGCGAAGTAATCGACGCCGGCGCAGGAGGCCAAGGTGACGATGATCAGAAGGGCGACGATCGCCATCTCGCGGGTGAGGAGGAGGCGCCGCCAGAGCGGACGGCCGTAGTCCGGGTAGACCTGGCTCATGGCGCCATCCTCTCTGAGACCAATCTCCGTTTCTGACGTTGGGCCAGCAGACGGTCCAGGATGATGGAGCCGATGATGAGCGCGCCGACCACGGCCTTCTGCCAGAAGGACTGGATGCCCAGGATGGGCAGGGCCGAGTTGATGGTGACCAGGAGCAGCGCGCCCAGGGCGGCCCCGATGACCGTGCCGGAACCGCCCACGATGGCGACCCCGCCGATGACGGCGGCGCCGATGGCCTGTAGTTCGTAGCCGGTGCCGGCGTCGGAGGCCACGGTGCCGTAGCGGGCGGCGAACAGGACCCCGCCCAAGCCAGCCATGGCCCCGGAG
This sequence comes from Propionibacteriaceae bacterium, assembly GCA_031265875.1. Lineage (GTDB taxonomy): Bacteria > Actinomycetota > Actinomycetes > Propionibacteriales > Propionibacteriaceae > WQYJ01. Next base: position 116,673 of record JAISCA010000007.1, on the reverse strand, counting down.
ACCATGAAGGCGGCCAGCATCCGGCGCCGGGTCGGCAGACCGTACAACTCGGCTGCCGCCGGAGCCGAACCGATGGCGTAGAACTCCCGGCCCGAACGGGTGTTGCGTAAATACCAAGCCGCGCCCAGCAACACCAGCAGAGCGATGATGGTCAGCACCGGCAGGCTCAGGATCTGGTCGTTGCCGAGGGCCAGGAAGTCGGGCGACATCTCGGAGGCGTTGATCCGGCGGTTGCCGGCCCACATGATGTTGACGCCCCGGAAGACGTACAAGGTGCCCAAGGTGATGACCATGCCCGGCACCTTGGCCACCGCCACCAGGCCGCCGTTGACGAGGCCGAGGGCGCAGCCGAAGGCGACGCCGATGACGAAGGCCAGCGGCGGCGGCATGGTCGGCCAGGCGATGTAGACGCTGCCGACCAGGAAGGCGGTCAGACCCATGATCGAACCGACCGACAGGTCGACCGACTTGGTGACGATGACGAAGGCCTCGCCGATGGCCAGCAGGATCAAGATGGAGGGGTTGACCAGCAGGTTGCGCCAGCCGTCCAGGCTGAAGATGAATTTGGGGTTGATGGCGGTGGTGACGGCCAGCACCACCAGGAAGGCCAAGAAGATGCTCGTCTCCCGCGCCCGCAGGAGCTTGAGCAGACGGAGTTTGAGACTGTTCACGCGGCCTCCTGCTTGGCGTGGGTGGCGGCGAACATGACCGCGTCGGGGGTGGCCTGGGCGCGGGGGAACTCGGCCGTCAGGCGGCCCTCGCGCATGACTAGAACGCGGTCGGCCATGCCTAGGACCTCGGGCAACTCGGACGAGATCATGAGGATGGCGATGCCTTGGCCGGCCAATTCGGACATCCGGCGGTGGACCTCGGACTTGGTGCCCACGTCGATGCCCCGGGTGGGCTCGTCGATGATCAGGATCTTGGGCTGGCTGGCCAGCCATTTGGCCAGGACGACCTTCTGCTGATTGCCGCCGGACAGGGTGCCGGCGACGGCGTCCAGGGCCGCGCACTTGACTTCCAGGGCCTCGGCCCAGACGCCGGCGGCGGCGTTCTCGCGCCGCCGGGTGATGAGGGAGCCCCGGGTCAGCTTGGGCCGGATGACGTCGGTCACGTTGGTGGCGATGGTCTCCTCCATCACCAACCCCTGCTGGCGCCGGTCTTCGGGCACCAGGGCGATGCCAGCCTTGATGGCGGCCTTAGGCGAGCCCGGCGTCAACGGTCGGCCGTCGACTAGGACCTGACCGGTCGTGTACGGGTCGACGCCGAAGATGGCCCGGGCCACTTCCGAACGACCGGCTCCGACCAGGCCGGCCAGGGCCACGATCTCACCGGCTTTGACCTCGAAGTCGATGTCGGCGAAGACGCCGGGCGAGTTGAGGCCTTCGACCTTGAGCCGGGTTTGGCCGATCGGCGCCTCGACTTTGGGAAAGAGTTCCTTGACATCTCGGCCGACCATCAGGCGGACGATCTCAGGGGCCGAGGTGCCGGCGATCGGCTGGGTCGAGATGTACGAGCCGTCGCGCATCACGGTGATGGTGTCGCAGAGGGCGAAGACCTCGTCGAAGCGGTGCGAGATGAAAGCCAGGGCCCGGCCCTCGTCGCGCAGGCCGCGGGCGACGGCGAAGAGGCGGTCGACCTCGACCCCGGACAGGGCGGCGGTGGGCTCGTCCATCAGGACCGCCTTGGCGTCGAGCGAGATGGCCTTGGCGATCTCGATGATCTGCTGGTCGGCGATGGACAGGCCTTGGGCGGGCCGGTCGGGGTCGATGCTGACGCCCAGACGGTCCAGCAGTTCGATCACTTGGGAACGCATCCCGGCCCGGTCGATCCGGCCCAAGCGGCCGACCGGCTGCCGGCCCATGAAGACGTTCTCGGTCACCGACAGGTCGGGGAACAAGGTCGGCTCTTGGTAGATGACGGCGATGCCGGCCGCCTTCGACTCCGCCGTGGTCTTGAATCCGACCGGGCGGCCCTCCAACTCGAAGACGCCCGCGTCCCGCTGGATGACTCCGGCCACGATCTTGATCAGGGTCGACTTGCCGGCGCCGTTCTCCCCCACCAGGGCATGGATCGACCCCGGCTCCAGGGTCAGGCGGCCATCGCGTAAAGCCGCGACGGCGCCGAAATGCTTGGAAACATCCCTTAGCAGGAGAGTGGGGCCCGGAGTGTTCAAGAGGCGTCTCCTCGTTCTTCATTGAATCGATTAACTCGCTGAACTCGACGCTAGCCGATGGGGCCGTGGTAGCGCCATCTAGTGACAGCAGCGTTATCAATTCGTTGCATTAGGACGCCTGTTCGAGGCTCGTCCATTCAAGACTCGAAGACAAACCCGAAAACGACAGCGCCCCGTTCAGAACGGTTCAGACTGGTTCAGGCGGCCGCCGCCGAGCGGCGAAACTGTGCCTAATCTTCTCGCCGCCGAGCGGCGAAGAAGTTAGCCAACTGCTCGGCGCAAGCCTCGGCCCGGATGCCGCCAGTGACCTCCAAACGATGGGGCAAACGGGGATCGCGCACGACGTCCCAGAGGGAGGCGATGGCGCCGGCTTTGGCGTCGTCGGCCCCGTAGACGATTCGGCTCAAGCGGGCCGCCACGGCCGCGCCGGCGCACATGGCGCAGGGTTCCAAGGTGACGACCAGGCAGTGTCCGTCGAGCCGCCAACGCCCGGCCTGGGCGGCCCCCTGGCGCAATGCCACGATCTCGGCGTGGGCGGTCGGGTCGCCGGTCAGCTCTCGCTGATTGCCGGCCCGGGCCACGATCTGGCCGATGGGGTCGAGTAGAACGGCGCCGACCGGCACGTCGCCCGAGAGCCGCCAAGCCGCCCGGCCCGCCGCCAGAGCCGCCGCCATGGCCGCGTCCCAGCGCGTCGGCGGGGACGGGAAGTGGGCTGGCCGACCGTCAGTCGTCGTCGCCGTCCCAATACTCATCGATGACCTTGCCGAAGCCGGCGTCGAAGCGGATGGCACGCACCATCCGTTCCGCCAATTCGTCGGAGCCGAGGTCGTCCTCCTCCATGCACATGGCCTCCAGGTCCATCTCCGACAGACCCTGATCGGCGAACAGGTTGAGATCGCCGGCCGGCCCGTCCTCGGGACAGTCGTCGTCGCCGGGATCGAGGCCCAAGAAGTCAGCCACGTCGCGCACGATCGGGAAAACGTCGACGAAGTAGAGGTCGCTGGTCATGACTTGGACGTGACGCGGCCCGCGCACCCGCACCGCCACCAGCACCTCATGGTTGAGCGACACCAAGCCGACCGCGCCGGCGTCGCCGGGCAGACGCTGGAGTTGGGCGATGAGGTCTTCCAAGTCGTTGGCCAGGTCGGCCTCCAAGGGGATGACCGTGGCCGCGCCGTCCTCACGGTAGAGCGCCACCACGAAGTCGATGTCGTCGTCGGTGGCGTCGTCCAACTCGTCATCGTCGTCCAGGTCGTCCTCGTCCTCGTCCAGTACCTCGTCGCCGTCGTCGACGTCGTCGACGTCCTCCAAACCGGCACGCTCGTCCGCTTGATCGTCGGGATCGAATCTGCCCCTGACCATGTCACCTCCTGCGCGACCCAAAGACGGCGGCGAGCGCTCAGCCTCGACCATCCGGCTAGCCCAATCGTGTCATGACTCGGCCCGATCCGCACGACCGGGGGCCGACTTGGTTTATGTCGGCCAGCTAGCCCTCCGATCCGGGCCGCGCTGGCTGGAACTGGCAGGAGAGCCGGACGGCGACCGGAGCCGGGCTGGGCCCGACCGGGGTCCGTCTTGGACGGCGCGTCATCGTATGCCAGGCTTCGTACCGTGGAACTACTCGCAATCGATCACCCGCTGATCGCCCATAAGTTGACCCTGCTGCGGTCCAAGACGACCGACTCCGCGACCTTCCGTCGTCTGGTCGATGAGCTGGTCGCTCTGCTGGCCTACGAGGCCACGCGCCAGGTGCGCGTCGAAGAGTGCGCCATCGAGACCCCCTTGACCGAGACTGTCGGCGTCACCTTGTCCAAGCCGCGACCGCTGGTGGTACCGATCCTACGGGCCGGCCTGGGCATGCTCGAAGGCATCAGCCGCTTGATCCCGTCGGCCGAGGTCGGCTTCGTCGGCATGGTGCGGGACGAGACCACCCTGGAGCCGTTCACCTACGCCGAGCGCCTGCCCAAGGACCTGTCCGGGCGGCAGTGCTACGTGCTCGACCCGATGCTGGCCACCGGGGGCTCCCTCGGCGGCACGATCCAATTCTTGGTCGACCGGGGGGCGGACGACATCACCGCCATCTGCCTGCTGGCCGCCCCCGAGGGCTTGCGGCGGATCGACCAGATGACCCGCCACCTGGAGGTTCCCTTCCGCCTGGTGGTGGCGGCGGTCGACCACCACCTGAACGAAGTCGGGTACATCGTGCCCGGCCTGGGCGACGCCGGCGACCGCCTCTACGGCCTAGCCGAGTAGGTGAACGGGCCCGACTGAGGGGCCCGGCGCGTCAGAAGCGCTCGGTGGTGGAAGTCGTCGCCGAGCGGAGAGCTACGACATCCGACACGCCGTAGCGGGCGTCGTAAGTGCTCTGTGAGTGTGGGTTCGGCTGGCGTCAGTAGTAGTACGGGAAATCGGACCAGTCGGGCGGGCGTTTCTCTAGGAAGGCGTCCCGGCCCTCCTGCGCCTCGTCCGTCATGTAGGCCAGGCGGGTGGTCTCGCCGGCGAAGAGTTGCTGGCCGACCAGGCCGTCGTCGACCGCGTTGAGGGCCAGCTTCAACATCCGGATGGCGGTGGGCGATTTGGCGCAGATGGCGCGGCCCCAGTCCAGGCCGAGTAGTTCCAGCTCCGCGTGCTCGACCACGGCGTTGACCGTGCCCATCTGATAGGCCCGCTCGGCGTCGTAGGTCTGGCCCAGGAAGAAGATCTGACGGGCGTTCTTCTGGCCCACCTGGCGGGCCAGGTAGGCCGAGCCGAAACCGGCGTCGAAGGAGCCCACGTCGGCGTCGGTCTGCTTGAAACGGGCCTCCTGGCGGGAGGCGATGGTGAGATCGCAGACGACGTGGAGGGAGTGGCCGCCGCCGGCCGCCCAGCCGTTGACCAAGGCGATGACCGGCTTGGGCATGAACCGGATCAGGCGTTGCGCCTCCAGGATGTGCAGCCGGCCCAGCTTGGCCCGGTCGACCGTGGCGGCGGTGGGGCCGGCGGCGTATTGGTAGCCGGCTTTGCCCCGGATACGTTGGTCGCCGCCGGAGCAGAAGGCCCAACCGCCGTCCTTGGGCGAAGGCCCGTTGCCCGTCAGCAGGACGCAGCCGACGTCGGCGCTGGTCCGGGCGTGGTCGAGGGCACAGATCAACTCGTCCACCGTCTGAGGACGGAAGGCGTTGCGCACCTCGGGGCGGTCGAAGGCGATCCGTACCACGGCCTCCCGGCGGGCCCGGTGATAGGTGATGTCCTGGAAATCGAAGCCGGGCTGGGGCAGCCAGTCCTGCGGGCGGAAGGGATTATCCATGGACCCTCTCATCTGATCAGCGGCGGCGCGCTCGCCTCGGTCGGAGGCCTCCCCTGGGCTCATGGTCAGCTCAGGGCCAGCCGGTCGCGGGCTGGCCTGGGAGCGGCCGGCCGGCTCATTCTCAGGCCTGTCCTCATGCAGGCTCATTCATGGACCACCACGGTGGTGCCGTTGGGAGCCCAGTCGTAGAGGAACTTGGCTTCGGCCTCACGCATGTTGAGGCAGCCGTGCGATTGGGGCTGGCCGATCTGGGACTCGTCCAGCCAGTAGGCCGTATGGAAGCCATAATTACCGTCGTAATAGGTCACCCAGGTGACGTTGGGGATGGAGTAGAAAGTCCCATCCGCCTCGGAGCCGCCGCTCATGGTCTGGGACCGGACATGGGTGTAGACGCGGAAGGAGCCGGTCAGAGTCGGCGTCTCCGGCAAGCCGGAGGAGACGACGTAGCTGGCCACCAACTCACGGCCGACGAACAAGCTAGTGGTCTGGGTCGACAGATCGACGTCGATCCACTTGCCTGAGGTGGGCGGCGGACCGGACAACTGGGTCGTGACCGTGTCGAAGGCCTGCCTTTGGATCGGCGCCGGCGTGTCCAGGCTGAGGCCGCGCTCCAACCCAGTGGCGATGGCCTGAGCGGTCTGGGTCAGGTCGCCCAGACTGCGTCCGTCCTGGCCGTCTTGCGGCGCCGCGATGATCTGGCCGGCCTGATCCGTCACCACCCGCCGGGGGACCGCCGCCGTGTCGACCTTGGGTCGCAGGCGGTCGGGCAAGCTGGCGGCCACCAAGCCGGGGTCGTAGGACAGCTCGATCAGACCCAGCTGAGGATTCGGCCGCACCACCGTCCACTCGGCGATGTCGCTGTCCGTGACCTGATAGATGGACTCGGCCCCATCGGTCAGATTGATGGTCAAGCGCAAACGGGAGTTGGCCGAGTCGGCCGCCGTCAGAGCGGCGGCGTCAGCGATGGCGGGGGCGGCTGGGACCAAGCGCAGATCACAGTGGGCCAGCTGGTCGGGCCGGGCCGCCACCTGAGCCAGCGCCCGTTCGAGTGGGGCCAGGTCGAAGACTTGGCCGGCTTGGCTAGGCACGACGATGAACTGAGAGGACTGGACGTCGAAACGGATGGAGGCGTCACGCGGCGGCTCGGCGTACCCGCTCTGATAGCCGCCGACCCACTGGCCCATGATGGCCTGGTCGATCTTCAATTTGAGAGGTACGACCGACTGGCCCAGGGACGGCCTCAGGCCGGCGGCGCCGGGGTCGCTCGCTAGGACGGCGGCCAAGGTGGCCGGCAGATCGACCGTGACGCCGAGTTGAGCCAGGCCGGCGGTGTGGCTGACGTCCCCGAATCCGACCTCGACCTGGGCTTCGGCCGCCACCTCGGCGATGGTACGGCTCAAGTCAGCCACGCCGAAGCCACCGACCTCGACCGCGCCGATCAACAGACCCGGCTTGGCCACAGAACCGTATTGACTGGCCCGGACCAAGGCGAAGCCGACCACCAGCGCCGCCACCAGACCCAGGGCCAGACCCCAAGCCAAACGATTGGGCCTAAGCGACTGGACCGGAGAATCGGAACTGGCCCGGCTCGGACCCGCGCCGGGGCGCGCTTCAACTCGACCGTCACTCGCTCGGCGGGGCGCGGTCGAGATCGACCGGGGCGGACCCTGCTTCTCCGCAGTCATCGCCGGCAGTCTAGTCGACGGTCGCCTGAGCCACCGCCGGCCACGTCGCCGTATAACGGCACCGGCTCAGATCAGCCGTCTCAGTTCGAGGACGACGCCAGCGGCGAGCCAGCTCGACCCCGGCGACCGGCTCGAGGCGACCCCAGCGGCGCCGGCTCAGGCGGCCGACGGCCTCAGAGTTTCAGAGCTGGGCCCGGAACATCCAAGCGGCTTTGTCCAAGCCGGTCACGATCTCGATCAGAAGATCCTGGCTGGGCATGTCCTGGTCCAACTCGGGCAGCTTGGCCTCGATCCGGCGCGAGGCCGAGGTCAGACGGTCGGTGAACTGCCGCACCACGTCCTCGACCAAGATCGGACCGGCCGCGATCGTCTCCACCTGGGAGGCTTGGGCGACCGCGCCGGAGCGGCCGTCCGGGGCGCCGCCGACGGCGGCGGCACGTTCGGCCACATCGTCGGACCAGATCCGCAGCGAGTCGATCACCTCGTCCAGCTGCAGGTGGACCGAGCGGAAATTGGTCCCATGCACATTCCAGTGGGCCTGCTTGCCCAACAGAGACAGGTCGATCAAGTCGACCAGGACGGACTGCAGAATGGAATTGGTTTGGGGGACAGGCATCTGTCGCCTCCTCGGTTTCAAGCGGACGACCGCGCACCCGACCGCGCGGCGCCCTCGGCGGTGCCAACCAAATATGTTGACCTTCTCAGACTAGTGGACCCCACTGACACCGCTCATCACCAGCCTTAGGGATGACAGCCCACTGGCTTCACTAGGCGCTTTGAAACTTCGACGAATGAGCCAAGTTGAGGTTTCTCCCTCGGGGTCCCCGAAAAGTACCGGACCGGAGCGCAGCGGAGGGAGGACACTTTTGGGGGTGAGTCTCGGGGTCCCCGAAAAGTACCGGACCGGAGCGAAGCGGAGGGAGGACACTTTTGGGGAGTGAGTCTCGGGGTCCTAAGAAAAGTACCGGACCGGAGCCCAGCGGAGGGAGGACACTTTTGGGGCTTCTAGTCGAGGTGGAAGATCTCCTCCAACTCCAGCATCATCTGGTCGGCCGGGGTGCCGTCGGCGTTGTCGGCGAAGAGGTCGGCCATCCAGGTCTGCCAGCGGGCGTTGACCTCCTCCGTGGCCATGGCGGCCTGGGCGGCGGACAGCGACTGGGGCACTTCGACGTAGCCGAAGAGCAGACCGTCCGGCCTTAGAAAGATCGAGTAATTGTGCCAGCCGCTCCGGCTCAGAGCCTCCCGCATGTCCGGCCAGACGGCGGCGTGACGGCGTTTGTACTCTTCGATCTGGTCCGGGGCGACCCGCAATTGGAACCCGACTCGTCTCATGGCGACACCCTCTCGTACGTGTTCGATCATCGTAAGTGTTCGGTCCAGCCGACGGCCCAGCCCTCAGCGGTACGACCCGTCCGCCTCCGAGTCGTCCACCTCCGGGTCGGGGGCGCTCGCGTCGGCGGCTGGCGCGGCCGGCTGGCGGTCGGCGCAGAAATCCTCGATCAGGGCCGCCAGCTCCGCCGGATAAGTCGTCATCAGGGCCGGGTCCGCGCCCGGCAGGGCTCGGATCTGAGCCCCGATCTGACGATGCAACAATACGGCGGCGGCCTGGGCGGCCTGATCACCCGCCGCCACCACGGCCAGCGTGGGAGTCTCGATCCGGCTCAGGTCGCAGCTGACATCGGCTTCGGCCAAAGCGTCCAGGGCCGCCAGGACCTGGGTCTTGGGCAGGTCGCCGAACTGGCTGGCCGGCAGCAGGGCCAACCAGCGGCGCTGGCGGCGGACCTCGTCGGCCGGCGGCAGGACCGGCGTCGAGACCAAGACCAGATGGCCGATCCGTTCGGGCGCCTCGGCCGCCGCCCGCAAGGCCACCATGCCGCCCAGGGAGTGGCCCACCAGATCGGCCCGTTCGACGCCGCGTAACTCCAAGGTGTTGAGCAGGTCCGCCGCCGCCTCTCCCAGGTCGAATTGACTGCGGGCGGTCGGCTTGAGGCCTTTCAGCCAGGGCGCGAACATCGGCCGCTCGGGGTCGAGGTGGTCGACCACCGACTGCCAAGCCGGTGGACTCTGGCCCGGACCGTGCAGCAATAACAAAGTCGCGGGTGTAGGCGTCGCCATGCCGAGTATCCTGCCACGGCCGTCCCGGCCGGGGAATCCGGAGGCGCCCCATAATCCGGCCTAACCTAGCCTCACCCGGCCCTGGCCTCCAGCCCAGTCCTCCAGCTCCGTCCCCTGGTCCCGTACCTCGGTCCGTCCCGACAGCGCCGGAGCGACCGGCCTCAAGCGGGGGGAAGACCAGGGCTGAGGACAGCTCGATCCAGGGGACGGCGGTGGGAGAATTAGCGGATGGAATACCTCATCCTCGGCGTCGTGGCGGTGGCCCTGATCGTAGGTCTGACCTCGTTGGGCGCCCGCTTAGGGGTGGCGCCGCCGCTCATCCTGGTGGCGGTCGGGGTGATCGTCAGCTTCCTGCCCTGGGTGACACCGATCGTGGCTCCGCCCGAAGTGGTGCTGGCCGGCGTCCTACCGCCTCTGCTCTACTCCGCCGCCGTCTCCATGCCAGTGGTCGAGTTCCGGCGCGACCTGGTCGCCATCGGCGGCCTGTCGGTGGCCTTGGTCGGGTTGACGGCGCTGGTCGCCGGTCTGGTCTTCAACTTCTTCATCCCCGGCATCGGCCTGCCCATCGGCATCGCCCTGGGCGCCATCCTGAGCCCGACCGACGCCGTCGCCATCCGGATCGCCAAAGGCGTCGGCCTGCCCCGGCGGGTGGTCGCCATCTTGGAGGGCGAGGCCCTGATCAACGACGCCACCACCTTGATCCTGCTGCGCTCGGCCCTGGCCGCCGCCGCCACGGCGGTCTCCTTCGGCGGGGTGGCGATCGACTTCGTGCGCTCGGCCGTCATCGCCATCATCATCGGCGCTTTGGTCGGCTGGCTCGGCATCGTGGTGCGGCGACGTATCACCGCCACCGCCTCGGACACGGTGGTCAGCTTCCTGATCCCCTTCGTGGCTTACATCCCCTGCGAAGAATTGCACGCCTCCGGCCTGGTGGCGGTGGTGGTGGCCGGGCTGGTGTCACGCCAACTGGCCCCGCACCATATCTCGGCCCAACACCGCATCACCGAGTCGGCCAACTGGCACACCGTCGAGTTCCTGCTCGAAGGCGGCGTCTTCCTGCTGATGGGCTGGGAGGTCTCGCCCCTCATCGCCGACGCCCGCGCCCAAGGCAGCTCCCTGCCGCTGGCCTTGTGGATGGCTCTGTTGGGGGTGGCTTTGACCGTGGCGATACGAGCCCTGTTCGTGTCCGGCCTGGTCTGGCAGTTGATCCGGACGGCCAAACGCAAGGTCCAACGGCGTGACTCCTGGCGCAGCATGGGCGAGGCGCTCGGCGTCGACGCCCACGACCCCGAGAGCTGGAGCGTGGACGACTTCGGGGCCTTGCGCGCCGCCACCCGCACCGCCGGCCTGGTCAATGAGGCGGGCGGTCCGCCCCTGCGCCGACACCTGCGGGACCGGGGTTGGGATAGAGCCAAGGAGCGCTGGGACGAACGTCTCGACCGCCCCAGCCCGGCCCAGCCGACGGCCGACCAGCTCCCCTCCACGGTCACCCGCAAGCGTTTGGGCCGGGACCGCCGGCTCAGCCGTAGCGAACTGCTGCAGGTCTTCCGCACCCGTCTCCAGACCTACTTCGCCGACGTCGACTACCTAGTCCACCAGCCCATCGGCGGCAAAGAGGGAGTCGTGCTGGTGTGGGCCGGCATGCGCGGCGTGGTCACCTTGGCCGCCGCCCAGACCTTGCCCGTCACGACGCCGCATCGTTCCCTGTTGATCCTGATCGCCTTCGGCGTGGCCAGCCTGTCCCTGCTGCTGCAGGGCGGCACCTTGGCCGTCTTATCCCGCCGTTTGGGTCTGACCGGACGCGAGCAGGAGCGGCCGGGCGAGGCCACCCAACTGGACCACGAGTTGGGCGAGGCGGCCCTGAGGGCTCTGGACGACCCCGACCTGACCCAGCCCGACGGGCAGCCCTACGACCCCAAGCTGATCGCTTTGACCCGGTTGCGTCTGCACGTCACCCGGATCGACCAGCCCGCCCCCAACCCCGACGATCCCGATCAGCCCGACGCCCTGGCCCAGGCCCGGGCGGACATCCAGATCGAGGAAGAAGACGACGAGACCGTCTTGGACACCGCCGAGCGCAAGGGGCAGTACCGCCAGCTGCGCCGTCTGGTCATCCGGGCCATGCGTGAGGCCTTGTTGGAGGCCCGCGCCATCGGGGCCTACTCCACCGGCGTCCTAGCCGACGCTCTGACCCAGCTCGACGCCAGCGAGATCAGCCTCGACATCCGGGGCCAAGGGCACTGAGTCCGGCGGCTCGGGCGGGGCTGGCTCCGCCAGCAACTCCAGCAGGGCGGCGCCGTAGGCCTCCAACTTGGCCCGGCCGACCCCGGCGATGTCCGACAGCTGGCTCTGATCGGTCGGGCGCGCACTGGCCAGGGCGCGCAGCGTCGAGTCGTGGAAGATGACATAGGCTGGCAGGCCTTTGGCCTTGGCTTGCCCGGCCCGCCAGGCCCGTAACCGTTCGAACAGAGCTTGGTCCCCCGGACTCAACTCGGGCTCGGTCGCCCCGGCCGGCTTGGCCCGGGTCGACTTAGTCGATTTGGCCGCTTTGGCCGAGCCGGGAGGACGGGCCAGATCGCGCCGCAGGGCCACCGCCCGGCCCCCGCGCAGGACCTCCCAGCTGTGATCCGTCGCCACCAGGACGCCATGGCCGCCCGGGCCGATGGCGAGGTCGCCCCGGGCCAGCAGTTGCCGGGTGACGGCCCGCCACTCGACCTCCGTCAGGTCCGCCCCGATGCCCCAGGTGCTGAGCTGGTCGTGCCCGTACGAAGCCACCCGTTCGGTCAAGTGACCGCGCAGAATGTCGATCAGATGGCCGGCCCCGAAATGCTGACGGGCGCGATCCAAGCGCACCACGGTCGACAGCAGCTTCTGGGCCTCGATCGTGCCGTCCCAGGTCTGGGGCGGATCGAGGCAGTTGTCACAGTTGCCGCAAGGTGCGATCGTCTCACCGAAATAGGCCAGCAGATCGGCCCGGCGGCACTGGGCCGTCTCACACAGGGCCAGCATGGCGTCGAGCAAGCGGGTTTGCAGACGACGGTGGAGGTCGTCGGCCGGCGAGTCGGCGATCAGACGCCGCAACTGGACCACGTCGGCCAGACCGTACGCCATCCAGGCGGTGGCGGGTTGGCCGTCGCGGCCGGCCCGGCCGGTCTCCTGGTAGTAGCCCTCGACCGACTTGGGCAGGTCGATGTGGGCGACGTAGCGCACATCGGGCTTGTCGATGCCCATGCCGAAGGCGATGGTGGCCACCACCACGACCCCGTCCTGACGCAGAAAGCGGCGTTGGACTTCGGCCCTGGTGGCGGCGTCCAGACCGGCGTGGTAGGCCCAGGCGTCGACGCCGGCTTGGCGGAGGTGCCCGGCCACCTCTTCGGTGGTGGCGCGGGTGAGAGCGTAGACGATGCCGCAGTCGCCTAGGTGTTCGGTCTGGATGAAGCGGGTCAGCTGCTGGCGGACCTGGTTCTTCGGCTCGATCCGGTAGCGGATATTGGGCCGGTCGAAGGAGGACACGAAACTCAGCGCCTGGCCCAGCCCGAGCCGCTCGTTGATCTCCGTCCGGGTGGCGGCGGTGGCGGTGGCGGTCAGGGCCAGCCGGGGCACCTGGGGCCAGCGCTGGCCCAAGACGTGCAGGCCGAGGTAGTCGGGGCGGAAATCATGGCCCCACTGGGACACGCAGTGGGCCTCGTCGATGGCGAAGAGAGCCGGTCGACCGGCCGCGATCAGGTCCAGACAGGGCTCGGTCAGGAGCCGCTCGGGGGCGACGTACAACAGGTCGAGGCGGCCGGCCAGCCAGTCCTGCTCGACCTGGCGCCGCTCGGCCGGCCCTTGGGTGGAGTTGAGGTAAGCCGCCTGGAGGCCGAGCTGGCGCACGGCGTCGACCTGGTCTTGCATCAAAGCGATCAACGGTGAGATGACGACGCCGGCGCCCGGGCGGAGCAGAGCCGGGATCTGATAACAAAGCGATTTGCCGCCGCCGGTCGGCATCAAGACGATGGCGTCGCCGCCGGCCACGACGTGGTCGATGATCTCGGCCTGCCGCCCCCGGAAGGAGTCGTAGCCGAAGACCTGGCGCAGCGTCTCCAGGGGCGTCCGTGTCTCGGCCGGTTGGCCCTGGTCTAGGCCGGCCGAGATGGGGCGGGCGCCGACTGATACGGGACCGGCTGGGCCGGAGCCTGGATCAGCGGGATCAGGACCGGCTGGGCCGGAGCCGGAATCAGCGGGTAGGGAACCGGCTGGGCCGGGGCCGGCGACGGAGCGGCTCAAGCGAGGGCCCGGTCCAGGCCGGCCAAGAGGTCGGCGGCCAAATCCTCGGCCTGTTCTACGCCGACCGACAGCCGCAGCAGGCCTGGAGTCAGCCCGGCGGCGGCCTGGACCTGAGGCGGCATGGCGGCATGGGTCATCCGGCCGGGATGACAGACCAACGACTCGACGCCGCCCAAGGACTCGGCCAGGCTGAAGTGGCGCAGGCCGCCCAGGAAGCGGCGGGCGGCCGCCTCGCTGCCAACGTCGAAACTGATCATGGCGCCGAAGCCATGCTGCTGACGGGCCGCCAGCGCGTGGCCGGGGTGGTCGGCCAGGCCAGGGTAGTGCAGAGCGGTCAGGGCGGGGTGGCCGGCGATGGCCGCCACGACATGGGCGGCGTTGTCACAGTGGGCGCGCACGCGGGGGAAGAGGGTGCGCAGGCCGCGCAGGACGAGGTAGCAATCGAAAGCCGAGGCCGTCAGACCGAGCGCGTTGCACCACCAGCGCAGGTCCTCGGCCCGTTCCGCCTGCCCCGCCACCACCAAGCCGCCGATGACGTCGGAGTGACCGTTGATGTACTTAGTGGTGGAGTGGACCACCACGTCGGCCCCCAACCGGAGCGGGTTCTGCAGGGCTGGAGAGAGGAAGGTGTTGTCGGCCACCACCTGGGCTCCGACGGCGTGGCTGGCCTCGGCCACGGCGGCGATGTCGGTGATGCGGAGCAGGGGGTTGGAGGGGGTCTCGACCCAGACCAGGGCCGGCCGGAGCCGCTCGATCGACTCGGTCAGCCCCGGGTCGGTGAAATCGGCCAGCTCGAGCCGGATCACCCCCCGCCGGGCCAAGGCGTCCAACAGGCGCCAGGTGCCGCCGTAACAGTCATGCGGGGCCAGCACCAGGTCGCCCGGCCGGGTCAGACTGTGCAAACAGGCCGTGATGGCGCCCAAGCCGGAACTGGTGATCTCGGCCCCTTGGCCGAACTCCAGCTGGGCCAGGGCCTCGGACAGGATCTGCCGGGTCGGGTTGTTGGAACGGGAGTAATCGAAGGGGCCGCGCTGGTCGATGTCGTCGAAAGCGTAATTGGTTGAAAGGTAGATCGGCGGCACGACCGCCCGATAAGCCGGGTCGGTGGCCAAACCGGCCCGCGTCGCCACTGTGGCGGGCTGAGGCTCCGGCTGGCGGATCGTCTCGGGAGTGCTCATCGGCGGCTCGCTTTCATCGGTTCAGGGCCCATCATGCCAGGTCCCACTGACAACGCCTCGGGCCGACGCCGGCCCGCCCAGGCTGGCCCGAAGCTGTAACGTGGGGACCAGACTGTCAAGGAGGTGACTATGTCGAACTCATACGGACCGGGCCCGACCAGCGCTCCCCAGGGGCCGGGCTTCGCGTCTCCCCCCAACCAGCCCCAGGCCGGGTCCCCGCCCGGACCAGCCGCTTTCGGCCCTTCCCCCGCCCCGGCCGGGTTCCCCGGTGGCCCCACCGGCCCGGGCAGCCAGCCCTTGGGCTCTTGGCGGCCGGCCGATCAAGTCCCCCCGCCGCCACCCAATCGGGGCGGCCCCGGCGGTCTGCCGCCGGGCACCGTCATCACCGTCGGCCTCCTGGTCGTGGCCTTGGTGATCGCGGCGGCCTGGTGGTTCTTCGGCCGCACGCCGGCCCCCCGACCCCGGCCCACCCCTCTGCCGACGCCCAGCGCCACCCCCCTGGCGCCTGGCCCGACCCCGTCGGTCGATCCGTCGCCCGCTTCCACCAGCCCCGGCTCCAGCCAAACCACCCCCACCATCCCGATCAATCCCGGGTCGAACGACCTGCCCGTGCCGACCGGCCCGGCCCTGCCCTTGGGCCAACCGGGGCTAGCCGGCACTTACGAGTACGTCGTCAACTCGGTCCAGCTCAGCCAGAGGCCGATCCTCGAGCTCTTCCCACCCGAGGGCGTCTACGTCATCGTCAACTTGACCGTGACTCTGCGCGACGACAATCCCGACCCGCTGGTCGTCTTTTACAACTCGAATGTCGCCCTGCTCGACACCGGCGGCGTCCAGCATCTGGTGACCGGCCACAGCGTCATGTTCGACGACGCCCTCACCATCGCCCTGCTGGAACCGAACGATCCGGTCACCGGCAACGTCGTCTTCGACCTGCCCCCGACCGCCACCAGCGGCGCCGCCCTGCTGGCGGCCGACCAAACCCTAGGCCACACCGTCAAACTCGACCTAGGCCTGTCTTAGTCTCCCGCGCCAGACTGTCGCCCCTGCGCCGATGGGCTCCACCCATCAGCGAGCGAGCACGTACGCGCAGCGACACGCCGAAATGGTGGTTGTAACTGCTCTGTCGCGTGGATGGGGTGGCCGAGCGGTTATGGCGATCGACCGGGCTTCGGGGGTCAGTTTTGTTTGAGTATGAGAAAGAAATCTTTGATGTGACGGCCCCGGCGGTGGCCCCAACGTAGGACCAGGACGACGACCACCAGGCCCGCCATCAGGCCGACCAGGCCGAGGCCGATCCAGCGCGGATCGGGCTGGTCTGACAGTTCCCCCAGCACGACGAATAAGCCGGACAGGGCCAGCAGTGCTCCCAGCAATACGATCCAGACCCAGAGCACGGCGGCCAGCCAGCGCTTGATCAGCTTGAAATCCAATCGGTCGGGCTCAGGCTCGCTCATGTCGTCTCGATCCAACGTTCCGGTAGATGGCGGGCGAAGGTCTCCAGCACGGTCTGCGAGGCCTCGACCGCGCTCAGCGACCCAGCCATGACCTCTGCCTCGAGCTGGCCCCGTAACTGCTTGACCTGGCTGATCTGGCGCACCGACTCGATCAACTCGTCGTCGATCAGGGCCCACATCCAGTCGCGTTGTTGCAGCGCCCGGCGCCGGGCCAGGCCGCCGCTGGACTCCAGGTAGGCCCGATGCTCCAAGACGGCCTGCCACAGCTCGTCCAGGCCCAGCCCGGTGTACGACGAGCTGGTCAGGACTGGGGGGCGGCGGGCGTTGGGGTCCGAGGTGATCAGCTTCATGGCGGTGCGCAGCTCCCGCGCCGCCACCCGGGAGGCGGCCTCGTTGTCACCGTCGGCCTTGTTCACCGTGATGATGTCGGCCATCTCCAAGATGCCGCGCTTGATGCCCTGCAATTGGTCGCCGGCCCGGGCCAGGGTGACCAACAAGAAGGTGTCGACCATGCCCGCCACGGCCACCTCGGACTGGCCCACCCCGACCGTCTCGACCAGCACCACGTCATACCCGGCCGCCTCGGCCAAGAGCATGGTCTCGCGGGTGGCGCGGGCCACGCCGCCCAGGTGGTTGCCGCTGGGCGAGGGGCGTATGAAAGCCCCGTCCAGGGCGGCCAGGGCGCCCATGCGGGTGCGGTCGCCCAGGATCGAGCCGCCGGTCCGAGTCGAGGACGGATCGACCGCCAGCACGGCCACCTTGTGGCCCTGGTCGATCAGTCGCACGCCGAGGGCGTCGATGAAGGTCGACTTGCCGGCCCCGGGCACGCCGGTGACGCCGACCCGGACCGCCTCGGTCTGGTGGTCGCGGATCGAGCGCAGCAATTGACGGGCCTGGGTCCGGTCCTCGGCTCGAGTCGACTCGACCAAGGTGATGGCCCGGGCCAGGTGGCGCCGGGAGCCGGCCAGCACTTGGCTGGCCAGCTCCTCGACGCCGCGCTGGTTCGGACTCACTTCTGGACGGCGGCCTCGAGCTTGCCCAGCAGATCGACCGCCGCCTCCGGGATGACCGTGCCCGGAGGATAGATGGCGGCGGCGCCGGCGGCGTACAGCTCCTCGAAATCGTCCGGCGGGATGACCCCGCCGACCACGATCATGATGTCTTGGCCGCCCAGCTTGTCCAGTTCCTGGCGCAGGGCCGGCACCAAGGTCAGGTGGCCGGCGGCCAGGGACGACACCCCAACCACATGGACGTCGGCGTCGATGGCCTGACGGGCGGTCTCTTCCGGCGTCTGGAACATGGGGCCGACGTCGACGTCCATGCCCAGGTCGGCGTAGGCCGTGGCGATGACCTTCTGGCCCCGGTCGTGCCCGTCCTGGCCCATCTTGGCGATCAGGATACGCGGGCGCCGCCCGGTCTCCTCGGCGAACCGCTCGACCAACTGGCGGGCCTGGTCGACCGCCGGCGAGGAGCCGACCTCGGAGGCGTAGACCCCGGAGATGGTCCGGATCTGGGCCGTGTAGCGGCCGAAGACCTGCTCCAAGGCGTCCGAGATCTCACCCACCGTGGCGCCGGCCCGGCCGGCCTCGACCGACAACTTGAGCAGGTTACGGTCCGGGTCGGACGGGTCCGGATCGCCCGCCGCCCAGGTCAGGCGGTCCAAGGCGGTCTGGCAGACCGTCTCGTTGCGCTCGGCCTTGAGCCGCTGCAATTTGGCGATCTGACCCTCGCGCACGGTCCGGTTGTCGACCTTGAGCACTTCCGGCAGGACGTCGTCGTCGATCAAGTACTTGTTGACGCCGACTAGGACCTGCTGGCCCGAGTCGATCCGGGCCTGGGTGCGGGCGGCCGCCTCCTCGATCCTGAGCTTGGGGATGCCGGCCTCGATCGCCTTGGCCATGCCACCGGCCCGTTCGACCTCTTGGATGTGCTCCCAGCCCTGCCGGGCCAAGTCGTAGGTCAGGCGCTCGACGTAGGCCGAACCGGCCCAGGGATCGACCGAGCGGCAGGTGCCGGACTCCTGTTGCAGGAACAACTGAGTGTTACGGGCGATGCGGGCCGAGAAGTCGGTCGGCAAAGCGATGGCCTCGTCCAAGGAGTTGGTGTGGAGCGACTGGGTGTGTCCCTGGGTCGCCGCCATCGCCTCCAGGCAGGTCCGCCCGACGTTGTTGTAGACGTCTTGCGCGGTCAAGGACCAGCCCGAGGTCTGGGAGTGAGTGCGCAAGCTCATCGACTTCGGGTTGGACGGGTTGAACTGACGCACCAAGCGAGCCCACAGCAGGCGGGCGGCGCGCAGCTTGGCCACCTCCATGAAGAAGTTCATGCCGATGCCCCAGAAGAAGCTCAGCCGGGGCGCGAAGTCGTCCACCTTGAGGCCGACCGACTCGCCGGCCCGGATGTACTCGACGCCGTCGGCCAAGGTGTAGGCCATCTCGATGTCGGCCGTCGCGCCGGCCTCCTGCATGTGGTACCCAGAGATCGAGATCGAATTGAACTTCGGCATGTTGCGCGAGGTGAAGGCGAAGATCTCGGAGATGATCCGCATGCTCGGGGCCGGCGGGTAGATGTAGGTGTTACGGACCATGAACTCTTTCAGAATGTCGTTCTGAATCGTCCCGTTGAGTTGCCCTAGGGCCACGCCCTGCTCCTCGGCCGCCACGATGTAGAGGGCCAGGATAGGCAGCACGGCGCCGTTCATGGTCATCGAGACCGACATCTGGTCCAGCGGGATGCCATCGAACAATTGCCGCATGTCCAGGATCGAGTCGACCGCCACGCCGGCCATGCCGACGTCACCGGTCACCCGGGGATGGTCCGAGTCGTAGCCCCGGTGGGTGGCCAGGTCGAAGGCGATCGACAGGCCCTTCTGGCCGGCCGCCAGGTTGCGCCGGTAGAAGGCGTTGGAGGCCTCAGCGGTGGAGAAGCCGGCGTATTGCCGGATTGTCCAGGGTTGGTTGACGTACATGGTGGCGTAGGGGCCGCGCAGGTACGGCGGCAGACCGGGGAAGGTCTGGAGGAAGTCCAGCCCGTCCAGGTCCTGCTGAGTGTACAGCGGCGGCACCTCGATGTGCTCGGGGGTCTCCCAAGGCAGACCGAGGTCCGGGCCGACGGCGCCGGGGCCGGGCCGGCCGCAGCCGAGGTCGATGGAGTCGAAGCGCGGAATCTGCGTGGTCACTTGGCCACCCCCAAACGGTCCAAGATTTCAGTCAGGAAGGCGACGACGTCGATGCCGTCGTAGAACTCGGTGTCGATCAGGGCCTGGGCCGCCTCACTCGTCTCGGTCTTGCGACCGGCGATGTAGACGTAGGGCTGACCGGCCTGTTTGAGGGCGCTGGCGGCGGCCTCGGCCTGGTCGGCGTAAACCTTGCCGGACGAGGCCAAGATGACGACGCTGGCGCCCAACTCCTGGGCGGCGGCGGTGATCTGGGCCGGGCTGGGGCCTTCCAGCGGCTGGTAGTCGAGACCGGCCACTAGCAGCAGGTTGGTCGTGAACTGCTCGCGCGGACCGAAGTCACGCCGCGCCCCCAAGAGGGCCAGCAGCACGGTCGGCTTGGACCCGCTGGCCTTAGCGTGGGCGGTCGAGCGATCGCGCAGGGCCTCGAAGACCTCGGCGTCGCGCCGGGGCTGGAGGCCGGCCCAGTCGGGGCGAGGCGGCCGGGGCACGAAGTCGGTCAGGGGCTCCTCGTCCTGCTTCGGGAACATCGAGACGCCAGTCAAGGGAAGCTTGCGTGTGGCCAGGCGCTTGGTCCGCTCGGCCGTCACCTGATCGATCTGCTGGGCGATGGCGCCGGAAGCCAGGACGGCCGCGAAACCGCCGGCCGCTTCCAGCTCCTGCACCTTAGCCCAGGCCTTCTGGGCCAATTGGTCGGTGATCGACTCCACGAACCAGGCCCCGCCGGCCGGGTCCTTGACCTTGCCCAGATGGGACTCTTCGCCCACCAGCAATTGGATGTTACGAGCCAGGCGGCGCGAGAACTTGGTCGGCAGCCCGTAGGCGGTGTCGTGCGGCAGCACGGTGATGGCCTCGGCCCCACCGGCGGCGGCCGCGAAGGCCGCGATGGTGCCGCGCAGCAGGTTGACCCAGGGGTCGTCGCGCGAGATGTTGCGCCAACTGGTGACCGCCTGCTGGACCGCTCCTCGCTTGGCCTCGGGCGCCTCCAGGACCTCGCCCACCCGGGCCCACAGACGACGCAGAGCGCGCAGGCGGGCGATGGTGGGGAACTGGTCGGCGGTGGCCGCCACCCGGAAGCCGATCTGATCGAAAGCCGTGGCGGCGTCGACCCCGGCGGCGGCCAGGGCGCGGACGTATTCGATGCCAGTGGCGATGGCGTAAGCCAACTGATCGATGTCACCGGCTCCGGCGTTGTCGTAAGCCAGCGTGTCGACCACCAGGGCGCGGACCCGACCGAGGCCTTGGGCCTGGGCCACCCACTCGGCCAGGAGCCCCAGGTTCGGCGCCTGACCGGTTAGAGCGGCCGCCCCCAAGGGGTCGATGCCGAGGTTGCCCGAGACCTGGCCGACCTGACCGGAAGCGGTCCAGAAATCGAGCAGGGCTTGGGCGGCGCCGGCCTGATCGGCCGCGCCGGAGAGGCTGATCGAGGCCGCCTGAGGCTGGACGCCAGCCAACACGGCGGGCAGATCCTGGGCCTGGACGGCGTCCGGGTCGACCCGCAGCCACAAGCCGGTGCAACCGGCCATCAGGTCGTCCAAGACGGCTTGATGGGACCGGGCCGGGTCCGGGTCCTCGTGCAGACCGACGACGTCCCAGCCGAGGCCCTGGCCGACCGCGGCGGAACCGCGCGTGAAGGGCGTCTGGCCGGGGTAGCCGATGGCCTGATCGTCCGGCTTGGTGTACAGCGGATCGATCACCAAACCGTCAACCTGGACCGTGGTCAACCGTTTCATGGCCTGTTCCAGCGTCAGCTCGGAGCCCGGCGGACGCTTGCGATTGAAGATCTTCAGGACCTCGCGATCCCAATCCTGTGTTGTGGGCTGTGTGAAGTCACCCGCCAACACCATTTTTTCGTCCGACATCGAACGACTCCCTCCCCATCGAGTGATCGAGGCAATTCATGGATTATCGAAGTCAAACCTATCGTCTCTCCCAGCCCCTCCTCGCACCGCTCCAGAAGGACCGCAGGGGCTGCGCCGGTCAGCGCTGGGAAAGACGACGACTGGCCTTGGACACGATCTTGGGACCGAAGTTTCTTCGGCTGGGAAAGTGAAAGCCGTTACGGCAGCTAGCGCGTCCCGGGCAACCTTCGCTCAGTGGAAGTAGGGCACCAGCAGGTAGATCCCGAAGGCCACGATCAGACCCATCAGACCGATCAGGGCGTAGCCGCCGACGCGACGCCAACTGACGGTCGAGCCGGCCTCGTCTTGGGGGGCCAGGAACCAGTTGGCCAGGGACATCAAGGACACGATCGCCATGGCCCCGACGATGGTGACGATCGAGACCTGGACTAGGGCCCACCAGTCGATGTTCACGGCCGCTCCTCCCCGGCCACCGGCTCTAACCGGTTCTCTGAGTCGGCCCGGCCAACCACGTCGACTGGGGCGGCGGGGTCCACCGGGTCCGAATCCACTGGGTCGGGCGGGGGGGCCAAGCCGGGCAGGGGGGCTTGGTGGGGCGAGACGGGCTTGGGTTTGCCCTTCTTGGACTTGGGCTTCTTCAATCGGGTCAGGACCAGGGGGGTGGCGGCCAGGGGGTGCTCGGGGGTGATGCCCTTGGGCAGGGAGGGGGCCAAGGGCGTGGCCAGGGCGCCTTGGGTGGTGGTCGGGATGGCTTTGTCGGACTTGCCGAAGACCCGGACCTCGTGGTCGTCGTTGACGTTGTCGCTGGAGACGTGGTTGCGGTTGCTGATGACCTTGATGGCGCCGGCGGCGGCCACCAGGATGGCGACCACCAAGCCGAAGCCCCAGACGC
This sequence comes from Propionibacteriaceae bacterium, assembly GCA_031265875.1. Taxonomy (GTDB): domain Bacteria; phylum Actinomycetota; class Actinomycetes; order Propionibacteriales; family Propionibacteriaceae; genus WQYJ01. Next base: position 94,584 of record JAISCA010000007.1, on the reverse strand, counting down.
CCTGGTGGGCCAGCAGGGCGGCCCCGGCCCCGACCAGGGCGGAGGCCGGCAGCGTCATGAGCCAGCCGATGCCCATGCGGCCGGCCGTGTTCCAGCGCACCTGGTCCGGGGTGCGGCCCAAGCCGGTGCCCATGACGGCGCCGGAGACGACGTGAGTGGTGGACAGGCCGAAGCCGAAATGGGAGGAGGCCAAGATGGCGGCCATGGCCGAGGTCTCGGCCGCGAAGCCCTGCGGGCCCTCGATGTCGGCCATGCCCTTGCCCATGGTCCGCATGATGCGCCAGCCGCCGGAGTAGGTGCCGGCCGCGATGGCCAATCCGGCCGCCCCGATGACCCACCAGTGCGGGGCCGTGCCCGGCGTCTGCATGCCCCCGGCCACCAGCACCAAGGTGATGACGCCCATGGTCTTCTGGCCGTCCGAGGTGCCGTGGGCCAGAGCCACCATCAGAGAGGAGGCGCGTTGCCCGGTTCGGAATCGCTTCTTGCTGCCCTTGCTGGCGTCCCGGAAACTGCGATAGGCGATCTTGGTGGCGCCGTATGAGGCCACTCCGGCCACCACTGGGGCGACCAGGGCCGGCAACAGAATCTTCGACAGGATCACGCCGGGATGGATGCCGCTGACGCCGGCCATCACCACGACGGCCCCGATCAGACCGCCGAACATGGCGTGCGACGAACTCGACGGCAGACCCAGCAGCCAAGTCACCAAATTCCACAGGATGGCCCCGACCAACCCGGCGAAGACCATCTCGACCGTGACCAAGGAGTCGTCCACGATGCCGTGGGAGATGGTGCGGGCCACCTCGGTGGACAGACAGGCCCCGATCAAGTTCATGACGGCGGCCAGCAGGACGGCTCGCTTCGGCTTGTACGCGCCCGTGGCGACCGCCGTCGCCATGGCGTTGGCCGAGTCGTGGAAGCCATTGGTGAAATCGAACACCAAGGCCGTGATCACGACGACTACGACCATCGCCTCAATCGGCATATGCCACCTCGCAGCCGATGGACGGCCGGAGGGCCGATGAAAATGGCGGTACGACCCGTATCACAGGGCACACCATACCGGCACTGACGGGCCCTGGCCCAGGTCGGTTCCACCCCTGCGCCGGACCTTCTTAGAGGTGGCACAAGCGATCTTGCGGACGAGAGGTCCGCCCCGCCCACAGCCAGCCCGCGGTCCGTCCACAGATGAAGTTGCTTAACCCGGTCCCCGCCTGGGCCGCCGCTTGGGGACGTCCCGATCCCCGCCTGAGGCAAGTCATCATGGTTGACCCGGCCCCAGCTCTACCCAAGTTAACTTGGCTGATTTAGTCACTTTAGTACGCTAGTTAACTTTATTAATCGACTACATCCCCACCCGGGCCGCCTGGTCGCGACCCGATGCGGGACCGCCGGAAATTGGCCCCAGGGGCCTCAAACGCACTGTGAGTAAGTCGTGCGTCCCCCGTCAGACCACTACCGTCCCCACCCGGCCCCGCCGGGAGCCAGGGCAGACATCTCCCAGTCCAGCCGTCCGCCAGCGCTCGACGTTCGCCTCAGTCGTGTCTATCTGACGCTGCCGCGTCTCAAACACTCAATCGGCTCCCTTACGAGCGCCAGCGCTCGACGTTCGCCTCAGTCGTGTCTGCCCGGTTGGGAGCTGGTCAACGAGTAGCGTGATAGGTACCGCCCCCGACCCACAGACCGCGTCGAAGAAAGGATCGTCGTGAAGAGCTTCACACTCGGCTCGCAGGAGGCCGTACTACTAGTGGTCCGGCTCGGCTTAGCCGCTGTCATGGTGTTGCACGGGTGGCGCCATCTAGCCGATCCGGGAGTCTCGGCCCAGATCGAGCGGCTGACCCAAGCCGGCCTGATCCAACCCAAGATCCTGGTCTGGGCCGCCATCGTGCTGGAGTTGGGCGGCGGGGTCCTACTCGCTCTCGGCGCCCTGACCCGCCTGGTGGCGGCGGCCTGCGTGGCCGAGTTCGTCATGACCATCCTGTGGCTGAGCTGGCCGAACGGCTTCTTCGTCAGCCAGGGCGGCTGGGAGTACTCCGCCGCGCTGATCCTGCTGGGCCTGGTCCTAGTGGCCTACGGCGCCGGCGCGGTCTCAGTCGACCGTCTCTTCCGCCAGCCCGCGCCGACCACCTCGAGCCGCCGTTAGACCTGGCCCCAGGCCAGCCCGGGACCGGCGGCGCCCACCCCAGTCGTCGGGCGAGCGGTTACGACCACCGATACGCCAAAGCAACTGTCCTAACTCTCGCTCTCGTGAGAGCCGTCAGCCGAGCGTGCGTTTACGACGATCGTCCACAACCGTCCCAGCGTGGGACCGTAGGGGGCCGGACTGGGCCGCTCTAGGCGGCGGTCAGGGGATCTGGCTGCGGTGGAAATTGAGGTAGCCGCGGGACGGGGTGGGGCCGCGCTGGCCTTGGTAGCGGTTGGCGTTGGCGCCACTGCCGTAGGGCGACTGGGCCGGGCTGGTGAGGGCGAAGAAACAGAGCTGGCCGATCTTCATACCGGGCCAGAGCTTGATCGGCAAGGTGGCGACGTTGGACAGCTCCAAGGTGATGTGCCCCTCGAAACCGGGATCGACGAAACCGGCCGTGGAGTGGGTCAGCAAGCCCAACCGGCCCAGACTGGACTTGCCCTCCAGCCGGGCGGCCAGATCGTCGCCCAGACGCACCCGCTCGTAAGTCGCTCCCAACACGAACTCGCCCGGATGCAGGACGAAGGCCTCGTCCTCCCCGCAGCGCACCTGGCTGGTCAGGTCGGGCTGTTCGACCGAGGGGTCGATGTGGGAGTACTTACGGTTCTCGAAGACGCGGAAGAGCCGGTCCAAGCGGACATCGATGCTGGACGGTTGGACCATGTCGGGGTCGTAGGGGTCCAACTCGACCCGCCCAGCCGCCACGGCGGCCCGGATGTCACGGTCACTCAGCAGCATTTAGCCCTCCTCGGGTGGTACGACGCCAACGGCCAGTCTCTCGCACTGGACCGTCTCCCCATCTCACCGCCTCCGGGCCCATACGGCAACCGCTCGCTCGGCCCAAGGCCTCCACGCGAGCGGAGAGTTACGACAGTTGCTTCGGCGTATCGGTGGTCGTTGGACTCTGACGAGTCTCAAACACTCAATCGGCTCACTCACGAGCGCGAGCGCTCGACGTTCGCCTCAATCGTGTCTAGGTGCTCGATCGGCGACGGGGTGGGAGCGACCGATGGGTTACGGGACGAGCGACGGCGCTCCCACCCTGTGTAAGGGGCTTCCGCCCTGAGCTCCCGCCCGGAAATGACCGGTTGGCCCGGAGCTTAGCTCCGGGCCAACCGTGTTCATGCGTTGATGCGCGAGCGGGCCGAGGTCGACCCGTCCCCGGCTCAGCCGTACAGCAACTGGGCGCGGGCGGCCGCCAGACGGGCGATCGGCACGCGGAAGGGCGAGCAGGAGACGTAGTCCAGACCGGTCTTGTGGAAGAACTCGATCGAGTCGGGGTCGCCGCCGTGCTCGCCGCAGACGCCGGTCTTGAGACCGGGCTTGGTGGTGCGGCCGTTCTTGACGCCCAAGGCGACCATGCCGCCGACGCCGTCGACGTCGATCGACTCGAAGGGGTTGCGCTCCATGATCTCGCGGTCGACGTACGACTGCAGGAAGCCCTGCTCGGCGTCGTCGCGCGAGATGCCGATGGTGGTCTGGGTCAAGTCGTTGGTGCCGAAGCTGAAGAAGTCGGCCACCTCGGCGATCTGATCGGCCACCACGGCCGCCCGGGGCAGCTCGATCATGGTGCCGACGGTGTAATCCAGACGCTGGCCGGCGGCGGCGAACTCCTCTTCGACCGTCCGCTCGACGATGTCGCGCTGGTTGACCAGCTCGGCCTTCAACGCCACCAGCGGGACCATGATCTCGACCCCGACGGTCTGGCCCTCGCGCGCCAGCACGGCCAAGGCGGCCCGGATGATGGCGCGGGTCTGCATCTCCGGGATACCCGGCCAGAGCAGGCCCAGCCGGCATCCGCGGGTGCCCAGCATCGGGTTCTGCTCGTGCAGACGCTTGACCTGGGCCAACAGAGCGGTCTCGCGCTCGATCTCCTCGGCCGGCGCCCCGGTCAGCTCCAGCTTCTGCACCAGCAGCGACTGATCGACCAGATTGGGCAGGAACTCGTGCAGCGGCGGATCGAGCAGGCGCACCGTCACCGGCAAGCCCTTCATGGCGGTGAAGATCTCTTCGAAGTCGGCCTGCTGCATGGGCAGGATCTCGGCCAGCACACCGGCCCGCTCCTCGTCCGAGCCGGACAGGATCATCCGGCGCACGGCCGGCAAGCGGTCGGCCACCATGAACATGTGCTCGGTGCGGCACAGTCCGATGCCCTCGGCCCCCAACTCGCGCGCCTTGGAGGCGTCCTCGAAGTTCTCGGCGTTGGCCCGGACCCCGAGCCGACGGACCTCGTCGGCCCAGCCGACGACCTGCTGGAAGTCCTCGTTGATGCTAGGCGGCACCAGCTCCAAGGCGCCGGCGAAGACCTCGCCGGTCGAACCGTTGAGGGTGATGACGTCGCCCTCCTGGTAGACCACGTCGCCGATGGTGAGGGTCTTGGCCACCAGATCGATCTTGATGCCCTTGGCCCCGGCCACACAGGTGATACCCATGCCGCGCGCCACCACGGCGGCGTGCGAGGTCATGCCGCCATGGGCGGTCAGGACGCCTTGGGCGACCATCACGCCGTGGATGTCGTCCGGCGTGGTCTCGAAGCGGCAGAGGATGACCTTCTCGCCCCGGCCGCCCTTGGCGGCGGCGTCGTCAGCCGAGAAGCTGAGCCCGCCGACGGCCGCGCCGGGCGAGGCCGGCAGGCCCTTGGTGACCGGCTTGGCCGTGTTCTTGGGGTCGATGCCGGGGTGCAGCAGGGCGTCCAGCTGAGCCGGTTCGATGCGCAGGATGGCCTCGTCCTTGGTGATGAGGCCCTCGGCCACCATGTCGACGGCGGTCTTGACGGCGGCGGCCGCCGTCCGCTTGCCGTTACGGGTCTGCAGCATGTACAGCTTGGCGTCCTCGATCGTGAACTCCATGTCCTGCATGTCTTTGTTATGCAGTTCCAGGGTCTTCATGGTGTCGAGCAACTCGTGGAAGGCCTGGGGCAGGACCTCCTCCATCTCGGCCAGCGGCCGCGGCGTCCGGATGCCGGCCACGACGTCCTCGCCCTGGGCGTTGACCAGGAACTCGCCGTACAACTCCTTGACGCCGGTGGCGGGGTTACGGGAGAAGCAGACGCCGGTGGCGGAGGTGTCGCCCCGGTTGCCGAAGACCATCTGCTGGACGTTGACGGCCGTGCCCAGATCCCGCGAGATGTGGTTGGCCCGGCGGTAGACCTCGGCCCGGGGATTGAGCCAAGACCGGAAGACCGCGTTGACGGCCCGCATCAGCTGCTCGTGCGGATCGGAGGTCCAGTCGCCGCCCAGGGCCTCGTTGGAGAGCCGCTTGAAGGTCTCGACCAAGCCCTTCAGGTCGTCGGCCGTCAGATCGGTGTCGGACTCGACGCCGCGAGCCTCCTTGAGCGCGGTCAGGGCGTCCTCGAAGACGTGCGACTCGATCCCCTCGACCACTTCGCCGTACATCTGGATGAAGCGACGGTAACAGTCCCAAGCGAATCTCTCGTTGCCGGCCAGGTTGGCCACGGCGGCGACCGACTCATCGGAGATGCCGAGGTTCAAGATGGTGTCCATCATGCCTGGCATCGACATCACGGCCCCGGAACGGACCGAGACCAGTAGCGGATTGGTGGGGGAACCCAGGACCTTGCCGGTGCGCTCCTCCAAGCGCTTGAGGCCGGCCTCGACCTGGTCGGCCAGACCATCCGGCCATTCGCCACTGTTGTTCATGGCGGCCACACAGGCCTGCGTCGTGACCGTGAAAGCGTCCGGCACGGGCACGCCGATGCGCTTCATCTCCGCGATACCGGCGCCCTTTCCGCCGAGCAGCGGCTTCATCGACATGTCGCCTTCGGACAGGTCATAGACGTACTTCGTCTGAGTCATTTTCGTGCGATCTCCTTACGACCAAATTGGTGCGGTCAGGCGGTTGCGGCTGGCGCCGCATGTCAGAAATCGTTCGCCAGCGATCAGGTGACGGACTTCTGACACGCGACACTGGATCCACGCTGGACCGTCGGGGCTAAGCGTAGACCACGCCGATCAGTGGCCGACCGGGCGCCCTGTGAGCAAACCGTGACCTGACGATGGCATCTTCCGTTGGACTGGGAGCCCGCTCAGACCTGATAATGGGGGTCAGCGTTCATCTGTGTCTCCGACCTGCTATGCACGTTCTAGGTGACCGGTTTCAAGCGCCACGTGACAGGGCGCGTCGGATGCGGTCTCGCCTCAGCGCTTGGCGCGCAGGTTGACTGCGCGGTGGCCTGGGAGTCGAGTCTCCTCGTCCGAGGCGTCCTTGGCCTCGTGTCCTTTGAAACCGTTCATCTGGCGGTCTAGCTCGTTCGCTCAGACGAACTCCTTCTACAGACGACCTGAATCGAAAGGCCCCGCATGCAAAAGACCACCCTAGCCCGTCGCCTCGCCGCCGGTCTGGCCGCCCTCGGCCTGGCTGGCCTGCTGGCCTCGTGCTCCTTGTTCAACACTTCGGCCAACCGGGGCGAAGACGGCGACATCGTCTCCGGCGGTGGCCTGGACGTCTTCAGCATCTCCGTCGGCGATTGCTTCATCGTGCCCAACGACGACACCGTCTCCGAGATCGCGGCCCTGCCTTGCAGCCAGGCCCACGACGCCGAGTTCACCGCCAAGTTCGACGTCTCCATCACGTCCTTCGACGAGTACGACATCAGGGCCGAGGCCGAGGAATACTGTGAGGCCGTCATGTACTCCTACGTCGGCCCGAATTGGGAGGAGGCCGGGTTCGACTATTCCTGGCTGTCTCCGACCGAGGGTTCCTGGGGCAACGGCGACCGTGAGGTCGACTGCTTCGCCTACACCATGGATGTCAACCTGACCAGCTCGGTCCAGGGCATGGGCGCCTGAAACGTCGAACGGCCGTTTCCAAACCAGCGAGAGAGACCTGATCGGTCGCCCCTCAAGGGGATGGGCTTCGCTGATCCGGCCCGAGTCCGGGAAATGAGGCTCGGTCGGCTCCGGCAGAGTCCTGGTGGCCGAACAGGGACCGCCACTCGATCGCTGGCCGGCTCGTCGAGGGGGTGGGGACTCGTTCCCCACCCCCTCGACGTTCACCTCCGTTCGGCGGGGCTTCAGGCCGGACGGTCCAAACGACCGAATGCGTCCATACGGCCGGGTCCGCTAGCGTGGAGCCATGCCACGCTTCGAGCCTTTCTCCGCCCTCCGCTACGCCCCCAGCTGCGACCTGACCGGCGTCTTGGCCCCCCCGTACGACGTTCTCAGCCCGAGCGACGTGGACCGCCTCCAGGCCAGCCATGAGCACAATATCACTTTCATAGATGTGCCACGGGGCGGGCCTGACCGCTACCAGCGCTCGGCTCAGCTCCTGCGCCAATGGCAGGACCAGGGCGTCTTGGTGGCCGACCCTGAGCCCAGCCTGACCATCTATCGCATGGCCTTCACCGACGCCACCGGCACGCCGCGCGTCATCTCCGGCGTCTTCGGCGGCCTGGAGGTGACCGACGAGGCGGCCGGCGGAGTGCTCCGGCACGAGCGCACCACCCCCAAAGACTCGACCGACCGGCTCGACCTGACCCAAGCCACGGCCACCAACCTGTCGGCCGTCTGGGGCCTGTCCTTGGCCAGCGGCCTGACCGCGGCGCTGGCCGAACCGGGCCAGGCCTTGGGCGAGGTCGTGCTGGACGGCGTCAAGCACTCGGTCGAGCGGGTCGACCAACCGGACCGGATCGCCCGCATCGCCGAGATCGTCGGTCGCGACGACGTTCTGATCGCGGACGGCCACCACCGTTACGGGGTGGCCCGGGTCTACCGCGACCAGGTCCGGGCCGCCAGCGGCCGGACCGACACGGCGGCCGAGCTGGCCCTGACCTTCGTCAACGAGCTGAGCCAAGACCAACTCTCGATCGAAGCCATCCACCGCCTCTACGCCGGCGTCGACCCGGACGTCTTGCGCCAGCGCTTGGCCCAGTCCTTCGACTTCGCCCCGGCGGCTCGGCCAACTCCGGCCAGCCTGACCGAGATGGTGGAGCTGGGCCGGTTGATCCTGCTCTGGCCGGACGGCCGGGCCGAATGGTTGATCGCCCGGCCCGGCGCCTTCGACCAGGTCCGGCCCTTGGACGGGGCCTGGTTGGAGCAGGCCCTGGCTGGGCTCGACCACACGGTCAGCTACCAGCACGGCTTGGACCAGACCTTGGGCCAAGTCGCTTCCGGAGCCCACACGGCCGGCGTCCTGATTCGTCCGACCTCGCTGACCGAGATCGTCCGGACCGCCCGCGAGGGCTTGCTGATGCCGCCCAAGTCGACCTTCTTCACGCCCAAGCTGCTGACCGGCTGGGTCATCCGGCCGACCGCCCAGGTGGGCAATTCCAGCTTGGCCAGGCCGGGGCACTAGCGTAGGACTCGATCTGATCAGTTCCAGCCGCCGGCGCTGGGCCGGCCACGAAAGGACGACGTATGTCCCGTATTCGCAGCAAGAAATTCCAACGTAAGATCACCAGCGCGGCCGCGGCGGCCGCCTTGATCAACAATGGCGACCAGATTGGTTTCTCCGGTTTCACCGGCTCGGGCTACCCCAAGGCCTTCCCCGGCGCGCTGGCCGAGCGGATCGCCCAGGTCCAGGCGGACGGCCAAGAGCTGAGAGTCGGCGTCTTCACCGGCGCCTCGACCGCCCCTGAGCTAGACGGCGCCCTGGCCGCCACCGGCGGCGTGGCCTACCGGATGCCGTACCAATCCGACCCCGACATGCGCAGCGCCATCAACAAGGGCGTCTCCGACTACACCGACATCCACCTGTCCCACTCCGGCCCCCAGGTCCGGCAGGGCTTCCTGGGCAATCTGGACGTGGCCGTGATCGAGGTCACCGCTGTGACCGAGGCCGGCGATCTGGTGCCCAGCTCCTCGGTCGGCAACAACAGCGTCTACCTCGACATGGCCGACCGGGTCATCTTGGAGGTCAACGCCTGGCAGTCGGAGCACCTGGAGGGCATGCACGACATCTACTACGGCGTCGAGCTGCCGCCGGACAATGTGCCGATCCCCCTGACCCATCCGGGCGAACGTATCGGCCAGCCCACCCTCAAGGTCGACCCCAGCAAGGTGGTGGCCGTGATCGAGACCGATTCGGCCGACCGCAACACCCCCTTCAAGCCTTTGGACGAGGACTCCAAGGCCATCGCGGCCAATTTCATCGACTTCCTGACCAACGAGGTCAAGCAGGGCCGGATGCCGAAGGAGCTGCTGCCCCTGCAGTCCGGCGTCGGCAACATCGCCAACGCCGTGCTAGCGGGCCTGTTGGACTCCGACTTCGAGAATCTGACCAGCTACACCGAGGTGATCCAGGATGGCATGGTCGATCTGATCGACGCCGGCAAGTTGGTCGTGGCCTCGGCCACCGCTTTCTCCCTGTCGCCGGAGGCGGCCGAGAAGATGAACGACAACGCCGAGTTCTACCGCAAGCACATCATCCTGCGGCCGCAGGAGATCTCGAACCATCCCGAGCCGATCCGTCGCCTCGGCGTGGTGGCCTGCAACGGCATGATCGAGACCGACATCTTCGGCAACGTCAACTCGACCCACATCATGGGCTCCCGGATGCAGAACGGCATCGGCGGCTCGGGCGACTTCACCCGTAACGCCTATATCTCCTGCTTCGTCACCCCGTCCGTGGCAAAGGGCGGCGACATCTCCTGCATCGTGCCGATGGTCTCCCATCACGACCACACCGAGCACGACGTCATGGTCATCATCACCGAGCAGGGGGTGGCCGACCTGCGCGGCCTGGCTCCGCGCAAACGGGCCCGTTCCATCATCGAGCACTGCGCCCACCCGGACTACCAGCCGCTTCTGCTGGACTACCTGGAGCGGGCCGAGCAGACGGCCAACGGCCTGCACACCCCGCACGACCTGCGCGAGTCCCTGAGCTGGCATATCCGTTTCCTGGAGACCGGCTCGATGAGGCCCTGACCCAGCGCCTGTCACAGCTACGACGAGTGGAGCCCCGAGCCGACGGCCGGGGCTCCACTCGTCTCTCAGACCTTTGCTCGGCCGACCCCGGCCTGAGTCTGACGGGTAGGCTGGGGTCGGCAGTACGAGGAGCTCCATGACCGACCACGCACCTGAGACCGACCCGGCGGCTGGCCCGCCAGCGCCCTCGGGATGGCCCCCGCCTGGACCGACCCCATCAACTCCACCGACTCCACTGGCGCCATCGACCCCACTGGCCCCACCGGCTCCGTCCTACCCGGCCCCGCCGACTACACCGACCCCGTCCTACCCGGCCCCGACCCAACTGCCCCCGGCCCTGCTGTCCCCGGCGCTCTACCCCGCCCCCACCAGCCCACCGCCGGCCGCCGCCTACCTGCCCCCAGCCCCACCGCCGGCCGCAACCGATCTGTCCCCAGCGCCGATCCCGGCCGGTCCGGTCCCCGTCCAGCCCCCGGCCGGTCCGGACCAGGGCGGCCCCCGCCGGGCCTGGCCGCCGCCCTCGGCGGCAGCGGCTCCGACCCCGCCGGAACAGACCAGCGGTAGCGCCCCCGTCGCACCTTCGACTCATCAAGCGACGGCTCCCGTCTACCCCGCCCCGACTCAGTCGCCGGCCGGGCCTGCTCTGGGCTGGACCGCGACCCCCAGCGGGCTGTACCCGTACCCGCAGCCGGGCGCACCCGCCCCGACTGGGACCGAGACCCAGGCCGTGGCGCCCGTCCCTGGCCCCGGACCGGACGCGGCCGGGCTGGTCCCGGTTCAGCCGACGGGCGAGATCGCGACCTGGCCGCCCCTGCCGACGCCGGACGCCGACGCTCGACCGATCAACCCCGTCACCGGACAGTTGCGCCGGCCCCGGGCCTTGGTGGTGACGGCGGTCGGCTGCTGGCTGGCCGGAGCGGGCTGGGCCGGGGCCTTCGCCTTGTTCTGGTGGCAGGCGGCCACCGTCAGCGGTTTCCACCGATCCGCCCGCATTCTGACTTGGACCGAGCCTGAGCCGGCCTCGTTCTGGGCCATCTTCTGGGTCATGCTGATCGCCTTGCTCACAGTCATGGTGATCGGTCTGGCGGTGGCGGTGGGGTACAACGCCTGGCGCGGCCAAAGCTGGACCAGCTGGGGAGGGCTGATCGGACTGGTCCTAGTGGCCGGTCTGAGTTGGCTGCTCCAACCCTGGGCCATCTTCGCCGTCATCCCTTACGCCGTGGCCGCCGGGACGCTCTGGCTGCCCTGGGTCAGGCGCCACTTGGCCGCCGCCAGCCTGGACCAGTCCGGCCCCGCCACCGTACCGATCGACCCCAGCCCGGTGTTGTACGGCTCGCGCCGTCCGATCGGCGGTTGAGGTGGCCTCTCCCCGCCGGCTCGGCGCCGCGCTCAAGGGAGTCGCCACCGCCCTGACCGGCACGGCCGCCCGCCTGGCCCGCCGCCCCCGGCCGCCCGTTCCACCTCCGACCAAGCCGACCCCCGGCCCGGGGCCGGACCCGTCTCTGGACGATCAGAACGACCGCTTGGTCGGACCCCCGGCCGGCGGCTCCCCCACCCTGCGGTCGACCCCCGATCCCCAGCCGGCTCCCACCGCTCCACTGCCCTCGACCTACCCCGGCGACCAGCGACTGGTCGGGCCCGGTGGGGATCTGGGACCGCCCGCTGGCCCGCCGCCCCCGGCCTACCCCGGCGACTACCCCGGCTGCCCCGACATCGTCTACGCCCCTCAGGCCGATCGCGACGCCGACCCGGGCGAAGTGGTCTGGGCCTGGGTGCCGTACGAGGAGGACCACCGCCAGGGCAAGACCCGGCCGGTCCTGATCATCGGCTACGACCAGTCCTGGCTGCTGGGGGTCTTCCTGTCCAGCACTGACCACGACCGCGACGCTGGGCAGGAGGCCAGCCAGGGCCGCCACTGGGTCCGGGTCGGCCGGGGCGCTTGGGACCGGCGCGGCCGGCGTAGTTTCGCCCGGGTCGACCGCATCGTCCGGATCGCCCCCGCCAGCCTGTCCGGCAAAGCCGACCGCCTGGACCAGGCCCGCTTCGAGCGGGTCGCCACCGGCATCCGCCGCCACTGGGCCGACTGAGCCGCCCGCTCACGCCGTAACCGTCGTCCCCCTCGCCACCGCTGTGCGAGTGCGTCGGCCAGGTGGGGCTCCGGCGCCGTCGGAGGGGACGAGTCACGCGAACGGATAGTTAGAACAGTTGCCACCGGCGTGTCGGCGGTCGTTGGACTCTGACGAGTCTCAAACACTCAATCGGCTCACTCACGAGCGCGAGCCCTCGACGTTCGCCTCAATCGTATCTAAGTGCTCTGTGAGTATGGGTTCAGCTGGCCTGGGGCTGGCGCTGGTGCCGTAGGTGCTCGGTCGGTGGTGGGGAATACGTGATCGAGCGGATACGACGACTGGACCCGGCCGTACCCGACCAAAAGCTACGTCAGGGCCGCCGAAGGCGACTCTTCAGACCGACTCAAGCGACCGTCCCGACCCCGTAGGGAGCTGCGGCAGACTTCTTGTCGGTCCGGTCGCCCGTCAGGGCGTCCGTAGCCAGGGGTTGCGGCCAGTGAACCCGGGCCGATGACGGCCGACATACCTGACTGAGCCAGGGGTGGGCCGCGTCAGCCCGCTGGGCGGACACTTCACTTGGAACCTTGGTCCGTTGGGCCTGATTGGCTACGTTGGGCGGGTGACAGAGACGACCGGCCCCGATGAGGCCTACTCACCCCTGACTCCGAGCGACGAATTGCAGACCGCCACCCGCCACGTCGGACCGGAGTTCCCCCCCAGCAGCCCGATGGCACGCGGACCGGTGGCGGCGCCGGCCCACACCGTGGACGGTTTCATCCGCGAGTTCCTGCACGAGCTCAACACCGGCCAAGGCGTCCAACTGTCGACCTCGACCGTCAACGACCAGTACCTGGCCCTGGCCCGGACCGTGCGCCACTACATGATGGGGCGCTGGCTGGACTCGCTGCGCCGGGTGCGAGAGTCCAAATCCAAGATGGTGTCGTATCTCTCGGCCGAGTACCTGCTCGGTCGCCAACTCGACAACGCCCTGCTGGCGACCGACTTGGACGAGGTGGCGGAGGAGGCCATGGCGGCCTGCGGGCTGAGCCTGGCCTCGCTGCGCAACCAGGAGGTCGAGCCGGGGCTGGGCAACGGCGGCCTGGGCCGGCTGGCGGCTTGCTTCATCGATTCTCTGGCCACCATGCGGGTGCCCTGTGTGGGCTACGGCATCCGTTACGAGTACGGCATCTTCCGTCAGACCTTCGTCGACGGCCGTCAGGTCGAGCAACCCGACACCTGGTTGGCGCTGGGCTCGCCCTGGGAGTTCCCCCACCCGGAGTACGCCGTCCAGGTCGACTTCGGCGGCCATGTCGAGCACACGACAGACGCCGACGGAGTTGATCGCGCCTGTTGGAAGCCGAGTTGGAACGTGCTGGGGGTGCCGTACAACTACATGGTGCCCGGTTACGAGAACGGCTGGACCAACACGCTCCGGCTGTGGAGCGCGCGGGCCACCAAGGCCTTCGATCTGGCCATCTTCAACGCCGGCGACTACGCCGAGGCGGTGCGGGCCCAGACCTTCGCCGAGAACATCACCAAGGTGCTCTACCCGGAGGATTCGACGCCCCAGGGCCGCGAGTTGCGCCTGCAGCAGCAGTATTTCTTCGTGGCCTGCTCCCTGCGCGACTGTCTGGCCATCTTGGGCGAGGACTTCGACCCCGAACAGCTGCCCGAGCGGGTCACCTTCCAGCTCAACGACACCCACCCGGTCATCGCCATTCCGGAGTTGATGCGCCTGCTGGTCGACGTCTACGGCCTACCTTGGGAGCGGGCCTGGGAGCTGACCCAGAAGTGTTTCAATTACACCTGTCACACCCTCTTGCCGGAGGCCCTGGAGACCTGGCCGCTCGACTTGATGGGCCGCCTCCTGCCCCGCCACCTGGAGATCATCTGCCGTATCAACGACGACCTCTGCGCCCAGATCCGCCAACGCTGGCCCCAGGACGAGTTGCGGGTGCGCCGGATGTCGATCGTGTCGGACTACCCCGAACGTTCGGTCCGGATGGCCAATCTGGCCACGGTGGCCGCGGTCAAGGTCAACGGCGTGGCCGAGTTGCACTCCCAACTGCTCAAGGACAAAGTCCTGCCCGACTTCGCCGAGCTGTGGCCGGACCGCTTCACCAATGTCACCAACGGGGTCACGCCGAGGCGTTTCATCAAGCTGGCCAACCCCGATCTGGCCGCTCTCATCACGGACGCCATCGGCGTCGGCTGGCTGACCGATCTGGAGCTGTTGCAAGACCTTCAGCTCCAGGCCGAGGACCCGGAGTTCCGGGCCGCCTTCCGTAAGATCAAACGCCAGAACAAGGTCCGCCTGAATCGCATCCTGCGCCGCCGCGACGGCATCGAGCTGCCCCGGGAGGGCTTGCTCGACGTCATGGTCAAGCGCTTGCACGAGTACAAACGGCAGAGCCTGAAACTGCTCCACATCGTGACCTTGTACGGGCAGTTGCGGTCCGGCCAGTTGAGGCCCGACCAGGTCACGCCCCGGACCTTCGTCTTCGGGGCCAAGGCCGCGCCGGGGTACCAGATCGCCAAGCGGACCATCCATTTGATCAACGCCGTGGCCCAGACCGTCAACTCCGACCCTTGCGTCAAGAATGTATTGACTGTTGCCTTCCCAGCCAATTACAACGTCACCTTGGCCGAACGCCTGATCCCGGCCGCCGATCTGTCCGAGCAAATTTCCCTGGCCGGCAAAGAGGCCTCCGGCACCGGCAACATGAAGTTCGCCCTCAACGGAGCCCTGACGGTCGGCACGGAGGACGGCGCCAACGTCGAGATCCGCCGGCTGGTGGGCGACGACAACTTCTTCCTGTTCGGCCTGACCGAGCCGGAGGTCGAAGACCTGGCCCAGAGCGGGTACCGCCCCAGCGCCTACTACGAGTCCGATCCCGACCTCAAGGCCGCCATCGATTTGATCGCCTCCGGCGCCTTCTCCGACGGCGACCCCAGCGTCTTCGAGCCGGTGGTGTCCAACCTGCTCTACGAGGACCGCTTCATGGCCTTGGCCGACTACCGCTCCTACCTCCAAGTCCAAGCCGAGATCGAGGCCCGGTACGCCGACAGCGAAGCCTGGACCCGTTCGGCCATCCTCAACGTCGCCCGCTGCGGCTACTTCTCCTCCGACCGGGCCATGCGCGACTACATCGCCCGTATCTGGCACGTCTCAGCCTTGTGATCTAGAAGCCCCAAAAAGTGTCCTCCCTCCGCTACGCTCCGGTCCGGTACTTTTCGGGGACCCCGAGGGAGAGATTGAAACTCGGCTCATTCGTCAAAGTTTCAGACATTCAGTGAACCGATCCGGGTGGGCCCCAGCTGAGTCAGCCGCCCGCCGGCGGCCCGGCTGGCCCGGACGACGGTGGTACGGTGGCGGAACCGGGCGGTGGCGGTGCCAGCCTCTCGGATCCATGGCGTCGAGCGCGTCAAACTGACCGAGAAGGGGGCCGAGATGGGTCGAAGCGGCGGCTGGCGGACCGGCCCGGCTGGACGGCGGACGCGACTGGCCGCGGTCGGATTGGCCGCTCTGACCGCTTTGACGGCTTGTTCGGGGAACGACGACTCCGCCCTGAAAGACCCGATCACCTTCGCCAACGCGCCCGGCCTGAACCTGACCGTGGAGTCTTTCCTGGACGTCTGGCAGAACAACGGCATCGTCCTCTCCCCCCAGACCCGCACTGACGTTTACGGCCAGTGGCGCCCGCTGACGATCCCGGCCGGGTCCGACATTCTGAGCAACCAAGACCCCCAGACCGACCAATCGGAAGAGAACAGCTGGAACTACGAAGCGGTCAATGAGGCCTGGGTCAAACTGGCCGATTTCTTGGTCAACGAGTGGATCGACTCCGAGCTGGCCTGGGACGACAGCGCCGCCAATCGGCTGCTAGTGGCCGAGCGTGTGACCGAGTCCGGCTGGTGGAACCCGGACCAAACCGACGGCGTCGCCTTCCTGGATCTGCTCCAAGGCGACAGCGCCTACATGTCGGGCTACGCCCTGGGGCCGTGGGCGGTGGACCAGGATTGGCAATCCTGGCGGCAGTCCGGACTGAACCCGGATCAGACCATCTTTCCCCCCGGTCAGGAGGACGGGCTGAGCCAAGCCGCCGCCCGGCAAGCCGAGGAGCGCTACCGCGCCCGCCTGACTCCGGCTCAGCCCGCTCCGTATCCGTCCAACCAGCCCCGCAGCATCGTCACCAGCCTCGACCTGGGCCTGCTGCGGTCCGACGATCAGGCTGAGAAGCTCGAGATGACGGTCCACCTGAGCTACCTCCGCCCCATCGTCGTCGACGGCGTCGAAGGGTCGCGTTACGAGTTCACCGACGTCTACCTGCTCGCGGTGATCGTCGCCACGGAAGATTCCATGTTTATGGTGGAGCTGAGCCAAGTCGGCCTCAGCCGCACCGACATCGCCCTGATCGACCGCTCCGAGACCGCCCGGGCGCCCCGGCTGCCCCAAGCCGGGGCCAGCCCCACGACCGGTCAGGCGGTCGGCCTGCTCGACCTCTCCTTCGCGGCCCCGACCGAGGCCGACCTGTCCCAGGACAGCACCTGCCAAATCGAGCTGCCCGAGGACTGGCAGGGCCAGTTCGTCGGCTTCGAACTGCCTGAGCTGGACGGCCTGCCGGCCTGTCTGGGCGTCTGGGCCTACCCGGTCGAGTCGGAGCTCTCTGGCCAGGTCCCGATCTACCTGACCCAAACCCTCTGGGGTTACGCCTCCGGGGCCGTCCAAGGCCATGTCCTGATCGACTCCTACCCCGGCAGCGACACCGTCTTAGTCGAACTGGTCGGCCCGACCAACCAATACCGGGTCGAAGCCACCGTCGCCCCCGGCTCCGGGACCGAGTTCGCCAACCGCCTGCTGGCCAGCTTCAGCTTCGCCTGACCGGCGATCCGCCCCGCCCTCAACGCCGGGCGGCGGATCGAGTGACGGCGTCGGCCACCCGGTCGTTGTATTCGATGGAGGGGTTGTGGGCGGCGATGGCGGCGATCCAGTGGGCCGGCTGAGTGCGCTGTCGGTGACAGGACCGGGCTCGTCCGGTCCCAGCGCCCGGCGCCGGCGGGCCCGTAGCCGGGACTGGGCGATCAGTCCGTGGCGGGGAGCGCCGAACCAGGCCAGCAGGAAGACCGCCGTCAGAAGCAGCACGATGACTCCGCCCGTGGGCAGGTCCCAGGACCAGGACAGGTACAGGCCGAACAGGGCGGCGCCGCCGCCGATGATCGGCGCCAGAACCATCATGACGGCGAGCCGGTCGGTCAACAGGCGGGCGGTGGCGGCCGGCGTGACGAGCAAGGCCAGGACCAGGATGTTCCCGATGGTCTGCACGCTGATGACCACGGCCAGAGCGACCAAGACGTAGAGCACGAGGTCGAACCAGAACACCCGCAAACCCATCGCCCGGGCCGACTCGCGGTCCAAGGAGATGGCGACGAACTCCTTGTGGAAGGCGAACATCACCACCAACACGAGCCCGCCGACGCCGGCCACGACGTACAGGTCGCGGTCGGGCACGCCGGCGATGGAACCGAACAGAAATTGCTGCAGACTGCCGGCGTAACCGGGGGCTTGGGAGATCACGACGACACCGAGGGCGAAGGCGGCGACGAAGAGCACCCCGATGATGGAGTCCTCCTTCAGGCGGCGGTTCTGGGAGAAGAGGGCGACCAGCACGGCCGTCAGGAGGCCGGCCACGGTGCCGCCCAAGACGAGGTCGCCGGAGACCACGAAGGCGACGGCCAAGCCGGGGAAGACGGCGTGGGCGACGGCGTCGCCGATGAAGGCCATGCCGCGCAGCACGACGTAGGATCCGACGACGCCGCAGACGATCGACGACATGACCGCGACCGCCAGGGCCTTGGCCAGGAAGGCCAGGTCAGGATTGAGCAGGTCGGTCAGAAAATCGATCGGGCTCATCAGGCGGCTCTCAGGACTCGCAGCAGCGTGGAGTCGGGTCCGACGCCGAAGGTGGCCATCCAAGGCGCCGGGTCGGTGGCGAGTTGGCTGGGGCGCCCGGTGGCGACGACGCGACGGTTCAGCAGCGCGACGCGGTCGCAGATGTACAGGGCCGAGGGGATGTCGTGCGTGGTCATCAGCACGGCCCGGCCCTCGTGGGCCAGGCTGGCGAAGAGAGCCGACAGCATCTCCTGGGCCGGCAAGTCCAGGCCGCTGAACGGCTCGTCCAACAGCAAGACCGCCGGCCGCGCCGCCAGGGCCCGGGCCACCAGCACGCGTTGGCGTTGCCCGCCGGAGAGCTGCCCGACCGGCCGGTCGGCCAAAGCCGTCATCCGCACCCGGGCCAAGGCGGCGGCGACGGCCTCCCAGTCCGCCAGACCGGGCCGGCGCAGCGGCCCCAGCCGGCCAGTCAGACCGCTGGCGACGGCCTGCGCCACCGAGACCGGGAAATCGAAGGCGAACTCCTGCCGCTGCGGGACGTAGCCGATGGCGGCCCGCCCGCCCCGGCTGGGCCGGCCTTCGACCAGCACCTCTCCACTGGCCGGGCTGAGCAGACCGAGGATGGTGCGCAACAGGGTGGTCTTACCCGCCCCGTTGGGGCCGATCAAGCCGACCAAGTGGCCGCCCGCGACGGTCAGGTCGGCCCCATCCAGCACGCGACGCCCACCCAGATCGACGGCGAGGTCCCGTACCACCAACGCCTGGTCGCTCGCCTGCGGCGGCCCTCCGTCAGCCCCGGGACGGGCGCCGGCCTGTTCAGGCGCCTGGCCAGTCGGCTTCATCGGACCCCTCCGGCATTTGGTCGGTCGGCTTCATCGGACCCCTCCGACCCCTGGCCGGACCCATCCGGCGCAGCGCCCCGAGGCCGGCCGGCGGCCCCGTCCACCGCCCCACTGTCCGAACTATCCGGCGCCTCGCCGGGTCCGTCCGGCGTAGCGTCCTGAGGCCCTCCGGCGGATCCGGCCGCCGCACCATCGGTCGGCCTTTGATCAACGCTGGGCTCAGCCCCGGTCCGGGCGAAGGCCAACCGCCGCGCCCGTTGGCCGCGCCCGACCACCATGACCAGTCCCACCGCCAGAGCGCCGGCCACGAGCGCGATGGCGCCGATCAGGATCGGCCGTAGGGGAGAGCCGGCCGGGGGCGGGGCGGGGCCGATCGGGTTGGCCGCCGTCGCCTCAGGCGTTGGATCGGGCGTGGCTGCGGCGCCGTTCCAGGTGGCGGCCAGGGCGGCGGCCGGGTCCTGATCGGAACCGACGACGAAGCGGATGACCTGGCGGTCCGAGACAGTCGTGCCGTCCACCAGGTCGGCGGCGGCTTCGAGCTGGATCAGATAGACGCCGGGGGCGGTGAAGACCCAATTGGCGTGGGTGTGGGTGTTGACGTCGACCCAGATCGGCTGCGGCTGGTCGACCCGGGAGTCCCACAGCAGCTGGGGTTCTCCGAAGGAGCCGGACTGCAGATAGGTGGTGACTGTGCCGGGACCGACCAGGCCGGTCAGCGAGAGGGTGACGCCCCGGTCGATGGCTCGCATGACCTCGGGGTCCTGGGTGTTCCAACCCAGCCAGACCACGGCGGGGTTCTGCGTCTGCGGCACGACCCAGACCGAGGAGCCGGGAGCGGCGCCGACGAAGGCGTAGGCCGGGTCGTCGGGCACGGTCAGCCGGGCTTGGTCGAGGACATGGAGGACGGTCTGGTCGGGGTAACGCCAGACGCTGGCGGAGGCGGCGTCGGCCCGGGCCAGGTCGTCGTGGATCAGGAAGGTCCAGACCCCATCGACGAACTTCGGACCCAGGTCGACGTGCCCAGTGGTCAAGACCCGGTCGCCCCGCACCACCGCCAGAGTTTGGTCGATGGTCTGGTCCAGGTTGGGATCGTCATCCGCCCAGGCGGCCGGGGCGGCCAGACCCGCCAGGGCCAGCCCGGCCCCCAGACTGAGCCGGATCAACCACGTCATCTGTCATCCTCCATCTGTCATCTGTCATCCGCCCAGGCAACTGCGCAGGGAGTCGGCGTTGAAGCGCATCATCTCGATGTAGCCGCGCACCCGGTCGTCGAACGAGTCGCCGTAGATCCGGCATACGGCCACGCCCTGCTCGGCCGCCAGCTCGGTCAACACAGAGGACCGGGCGATCTGGTTGGGCTCCAGGAAGACCGCCGGGACGCCCAGCGTGCGCAGGGTTTGGCTGAGCTTGCGCCGGTCGGCCAAGGAGGGCTCGCTGGCCGGGTTCGGCGTGACGAAACCGGCGATGCGCAGGTCGTAGGCGTGGGCCAAGTAGCCGAAAGCGT
Source organism: Propionibacteriaceae bacterium (assembly GCA_031265875.1). Lineage (GTDB taxonomy): Bacteria > Actinomycetota > Actinomycetes > Propionibacteriales > Propionibacteriaceae > WQYJ01. Next base: position 74,211 of record JAISCA010000007.1, on the reverse strand, counting down.
CGTGGGTGGTGATCAGATAGCGGTTCGCCTCCGGGATGGTCGCGATGGTCGCGCGCACGTAATCGTCGGTCTCCTCCAACCGGGCCAGATAGGCCGAAGCGTTGGCGACATAGGCGCGGGCCCCGGCCGGGTCGACGCCGATCAGGGTGTCCCGGATGAGGTTGACGTAGGCCATGGCGTTGCGCACGTCCTGCCATAGGTGGGGGTCGATCTCGCCGTGCACATGCTGGCCCAGGACCGCCTGTGGCAACTGGTAGATGGGCTGGCCGGGACGGCCCAGGAAGGCGAACTGGCCGCCGCCGGGGATCTCCGACTGGGCTTTGGCCGGCACCTCGATCACGACCTGGTCGGGCCGGTGGGCGGTCTGCCCGTGCTCGCCGCCGCCGGCCGGGTCGTAGCGCACCTCTAACCCGCCGTCGTCCAGGTTCGCCGTCAGGTCGGCGTGGCCCTGGTTCAGAATCACGGCGCCGGGCCGGCCGGCGGCGGCCGGGCTGACGCCGACGGCGAAGGTGAAGGTGGCTTGGCCCAGTTCCTGCGGGCGGGCGGTGTCGTCGACCTGGATCCGCGCCGCCAGCGTGATCGTGTACACACCGGGCTGGGTGAAGGCCCAGGACAGGTGAGTGTGCGCGTCCGGCGGCAAGGCCACGGTGTCGTCACGGTAGCCGTTCGAGGAGTCGAACCCGTCCGAGGAGTCGAAGTACACCTCGGTGTCGCCGAAGGTCCCGGTCAGGTAGGCGAACACCTCCCCCGGGCCAGTCGCCGCCGTGGCCGAGAGCAGGACCTGAGAGGCCCGGTCGGCCCCGTAACGGGCGGCGCCGTCGCCTCGCGCGCGCAGACCCAACCAGACGGTGTCGAGGTTGACGTTCTCCACCAAGGGGATGATCTCGGCCGCGTACTTGACCGCCTCCTCCGCCAACGACACTTGGACCGCCTCCGGGCGCAGGTTGGCGTCCAGGGTCCGGATGATGTTGTGCTCCTCCAGCAGGGCGTAATTGGAGAAGGCGACATCGGCGTAGACGACATCGCGGGAGTCCCGCAGGGTCGGCTCCCAGGTGTGCGGGTCGGCCCCGTCCGGCACGATCGAGACCACGTCGACCCGGTCGCCGCCGACCTGGCTGACCAGGTCGCGCAGCAGCCCGGTCGTGGTCACCACTTGCAGGCGGTCGCTGCCGGCGGTCAGGATCGGCGGGCTGGCGCAGCCCGACAGCAGCAGCGCCCCGCTGAACACGGCCACGGCGACGGACCGCGCCCGCCGGGTCGCCCTGCCGCCGGGCCGGGGACCGGGCGGGGCGGACCCGCGACCCCGCCTCGCCCGACCGGTCTTCGACCGGACCGAGACCGGGCCGGAGCCTTGGCCGGCGGGCTCCTGACCGACGTGGCCCGGGTCGGCCTTCCGGCCGCTGTCCTGCGCGTTGCCCTGACCGGCGTCCCAGCCGGCGTCCGGGCGACGTCCGATCACGCCGTGGCGCCGCCCTTGGCCCGGGACCGCCGGCGCCAACCCAACGCGCCGGCGCTGGCGGCCCCGACCAGGAGCAGTCCGCCCAGGATCGACAGCAGCAACGCGACCGAGTCACCCGCCGACGGCTCGGCCGCCGGGTCCGGCGGCTCGGCTCCAGCGGTCGGGACCGAGCGGCCCTGGCCCGCTGACGAGCCGACGATGACGGCGACGGCCGGCGACTGGTCCGATGACTCCTGGTCCGCCGCCTCAGCTGCCAGCGCCGCCTCTGAGATCGGGCCGCAGCCCGACCCGGACCCCGCCACCGTGGTCGGGTCGACGTCGCCGACGACAATGGTCAGGGTCTCCCGGTCGGAGGAGACCTGGCCGTCGGCCAGGGCGGCCGTCTGCGTCATGGTGACGCGGTAGACGCCCTCGGCCGAGAAGGCCCAGTTGGCGTGGGTGTGGACGCCGAGCGGGACCTGGTAGCTGCCGCTGCCATCGAACACCAGCTGTTGCACGCCGCCGAAGGCACCGGACAGGTAGACCCGCAACCGGCCGGGGCCATCGACGCGGTCGATGGTCCAAGTCACCGGCCCGAGGACGTCGCTCGTCCTCAAAGCCTCGGTCGACCAGCCCAGCCAGATCAGATCTCGGTTCTGTGTCTGTGGCGCCTGCCAGACGGTCGACCCGGCCGGCCCGACCGCGGCGTACCCGTTCGGCAGGGTGACCCGGCTGGACGGTTTCAACCACAGGATCGTGCCGGACGGTTCCCGGTACTGCTTGGTCCCCGAACTGTCCTCCCCGATCAGCGATTCGAGCCGGCCGCCCACCAACCGGGTGGCGTAGTCGATGTGTCCGGCGGACAGGATGGTCGACCCGGCCACACACTGGCTGGCCGGCACTCGTATCAGCGACGGCAGGCCGTCGCCCAGGTCGGGCTGGTCCAGCGCGCCGCCCGGGGCCGGGTCGGTCGCCGTCGGCCGGTCGGCGCCGCCGTTGAAGCACTGGGCCGGGTCGACGCTGCGGATGTCGACCCGACCGACCGCGAAGACCAGGGTGAACTGGTCTGAGACATCGGTCCCGTCGGCTAGTGTGGCCGAACGCTCGAAGGCCAGGCAGTAGACGCCCTCGGCGCTGAAGGCCCAGTTGGCGTGGGCGTGCGTGTTGGGCGGGATGGTGGTCGAGTCGGCGGCCGTGACGCCGTCCCGGGTGTTGAAGTGGACCTCCGCCGCGCCGTTGCTGTACAAGGCGAACTCACCGGGGCCGCTGATGCCAGTCAATTGCCAGTTGACTCCCCCTTGGAGGGCGCCGCTGGGGATCGCCTCCGTCGACCAACCGGGCCAGAGCAGGTCGTTCTGCTGCGTCTCGGTGACCTGCCAGAGGGCCGCTCCCGGCTGACCCAGGAAGGCGTAGCGGTCGTCCTCCGGCGCCACGGTCTGGGCGTAAGGCGAGATCTGCAGGACGGTCTGGGCCGGGTCGCGGTAGACGGGCTCGGCGGCGGTCGAGTCGTCCTTGATCCGGCTGGCGAAGCTGCGACCGTCCAGCGTCGAGGCGATGTCGACGTGCCCGTCGTTCAGGACGGTGGCGCCGGCGTCGTTGACGAAACCGTTCGGCACTTCCCATTCCAGCGGTGGCTCGACCTGGTCCGGATCGCCTGCGGAGCCCTGCCCGCCGTCGGCGCAGAGCCGCACGGTGGCCGGGTCGACGTAGGCCGGTTGGCCGGGGGCGGTGTCGTTGATGACGAAGGTCAAGGTTCGGCTGACGCTCTGCCGTTCACCGCCGACCGTGGCCGACCAAGTCAAGGGGACGCAGTACACCCCCGCCGTCTCGAAAGATTCGAAGTACTGGACCGTCCAGCCTTGCCAAAGCGTTCCGCCCTTGGCCTCGGCGTCGCTGCCGAAAGCTATGCCAGCGCCGCTGACCCGGTACCAGCCAGGACCGTCGACCTGGCCCAGCGCCAGCTCGACGTCGCCGTCGATCCGCCCGTCCAGCCGCCCGGCGGTCAAGGAGAGTGAACGGCGCGCGCGGTACTGGTTGGAGCTGGTGAAGACGAACCGTTCCGGATCGCGCCAGATCGTGGCTCCATGCGCTCCTTCGACCAGCGCGGTGGCGACGGCCAGCCGTCCGTCGTCCAAGTACAAAGCGGTCTCCTGCAGCGAGCTGACGACGTCGGCGTCGGCCACCAGCGCCGTCGGGGTCGGGCTGATCGAGATCTCAGGAATCGGGTCGACCACGGCCGTCGCGCCGGCGTTGGGCCGTCCGCAAGGCAGGACGCCGTGCAGGTCGACGTCGCCGACGACGAAGGTGATGAGGTCGCTGACCCGGTCCTGAGACCCGGCGCTAGTGGCGTCACGGGCCTTGGCCTCGAGGTTGACGCAATAACGGCCGGGGGCGCTGAAGAGCCAGTTCAAGTGGATGTGGGTCTTCGACAACGGTTCGGAGAAGGGACCTGGGGTCCCCGGATCGCTGGCGTACAAGATGGCTTTGGGATCGTCGGCCAAGAAGGCATCGGACTGGGCCAGGACGAAGTCGCCGGGACCGTCGACCCCGAGGATGCGAAAGTCGACCGTACGGTCGAAGCCGTTCCCGCCGGTTTGGAGCGTGTTCAGACCGGGCCAGACCACCCAGCTGGACATCTGGCCGCCTTGAGTGAATCTCCAGTAGGTGTCACCGGGCTGTCCGATCAAGCTGGTGTCGACCTGGCCGTCAACCACCACGGTGCTCTCGACCAGCGGGCCGGAGCCGACGATGATGACGTCTTGCGGGTCCGCCATGCGCAAGCTGCCGCTGGTCTCGTCACCGACGTAGAGCTCGAGACGGTCGCCGACCACGCGCGTACCGATGTCGGTGTGGCCGTGGCGCAGGTAGACGACGTCGTCCAGCAAGCCGGCGTCCAGGTCACCGGGGGAGACCACGCCGTCCTGGCGCTGGGCGCAGGGCACGACCGTGGCGGGGTCGTCGCCGACGGCGAAGGTGTAGGTCTGCCAGGCCTGCTTGACCTCGCCCGTCTCCCGCAGCTGGACCGAGGCCCGCAGGGTGACGCAGTAGCGGCCGGGTTCGTTGAAGGCCAGGCCGACCCCATTCCCGCCGCGCGTCCCCAAGGCGGCGTCGAGCGAACCGGGATAGGCGCCCGCGCCGGGCCGCACTTGGACGTCGCGATTCCATACCCGGTCGGCCGAGTTCCAGTACGCCTCTTGATCTGGCACAGCCAGGTTGGCTGAGGAAGAAGCTATGTCGAACGTGGTCAAGCGTCCGCCAGCCGGCCCCTCCACGGCCCCCAGCTCGAAGGTGACGTTCGACCCGACCAGCGCGGCGGGCACGAAGGAGGCGTCCGGACGCACTTGGACGGGGTTGCCGTGGGCGGGGACGTAGCCCAGCTTCCCCGGATTGGTGCGGAAGAGGTGCTCGCCGGCCTGGCCGACGGCCTGCCATTTGTTGTCGAGCCCGGCGGCCGGAGACAGTTCGGCCAGCGGCCAGGCCGACTCGTCCCGGATCGGGAGGTCGATCACGGTGGCGCCAGGGTCGAACCAGGCGGCGGTCTGGCCGGCCACGTAGCCGCCCAGACTGAACTCTCCCTCGTTCAGTCGGGCCGCCAGGGCGACGTCGACGCCGGACGCCACCGCTCCGGTGAAGTCGTATTCTGCGGGCGGCTCGTCTGGGCCCGGTTCCTGGCCGTCTTCAGTGTCGGGTTGGGCGCAGAGCTGGACCGTGGCTGGGTCGTCCTGGCCGACGGCGAAGGTGTAGGTCGTCGAGTCTCGCAGCCAGTCGCCCGTCCCGGCCATGGTCTCCGTCGTCACGCTGACGCAGTAAACTCCAGCGGCCGTGAACACGAAACCGTTGCTCGCCACCGGCTGTCCCAGGCTCTGTTTCATGACGCCAGTGACGGAACCACCGGTATGAGCGGTGACATAGGCTGTGACGTCCCCGAAGCCGCCGGGCAGGTTCATTCCCGGGCTTGAGATCAGCTTCTCGCCGAGGCTCAGAGCCGACGCCGGTCTGAGGACAGACGCGCCCCGATGCACGATCACCGTCCCCCCGTCCCCACCCGAGACGGCTGTGACGGACACCGTGGTCTGATTGACGTCAAGATCCTGCTTATAGCCCGACCAGGGAATGAAACCGGTGTCGAACGACACGGTCAACGGATTCACCTTGACCACTTGACTCTGCGGATTCAAGCGCGACAACGTCCGCCAGACCGCCCCGTGCTCCGGAGCCCAGGCCTCCCAAGCCGCCTTCGAGCCTGCGGCGAGCGGCGATCCCTCGCCCGGCCAGGGCTCGCTGTTCGGAATCGAGACCACCGTCGAACCGACGTCGTACAGCTCGAACCCGCCAGCCGTGTCGACCACCATCAACGACTGCGACAAGACCCCATCGACCAGCCGCGAGGCCAGCCGCACATCCCCCGCCGCCAACACCGTGTTGCCTTGGCCGGCTGATCCGTCAGACCCAGCCAGGCCGACCGGACCGTCCGTCCCATCCCCAGCGGCGGTGGAGTCGGATGGGACGGCCCCGGTCAGCGCCGCGGCGGCCGGGTCGGCTGCCTGATCAGTCTCCGGCTCGGCTTCGGCTGGCGCGACCGGATCGGGCTCGGTTGCCGCCACCACGACCCGATAGGTGGCGGTGGCCGGGCCCAGTTCAAAGGCCGGGGCCGGACTGTCCGCTGTGGCCGGGCTAGCCGCCATGGCCGGCCCGTCGTCCTGGCCGGCTTGATCCTCCGGCTCCGCCGCCTCCGCGCCGGCGGTCGGGCCGGGCGCGACCGTGGCCCGGGCCGTGACCTCGATCAGATAGTCACCTGGTTGGTCGAACGACCAGCCCAGGTCAATGGCGCCGGCCCTGTCCAGGTGGAGGTCGCCCGACCCTGCCATCGGCTGATCGTCTCCCGGCCGGCTGAGCCTGACCGCGCTCGCCGGCGGCGCCGCCGAGACGGACCAGTGGACGTCCAGACCGGTCAACTCGGCCCCGTCGCCAAGTTCGGCCACCAACGCCAGCCGTCCGTCGGCCCGGCCCGTTCCGTCGACTTCGAAGGTGGTCAGGTCGGCGTCGACCAGCCGTCCGTCGACGTCGGCCGCCGTCAACTGGACGCCACCGGCGGCCACGCTCACCAGCGGCAGCGTCGCGCCAGACAAGGCGGTCCGCTCCGGCCCGGAGGCCTGGGCTGGCGGAGTCGGCAGCGCGACCATCGCCATGATCGTGGTCAAGGCGAGCAAAATGGGCAGGCGGGTGCACCTGGCTGAAGGCGGGGTGAGACTAATCATGTGCGGATGACTTCCTGGCTGGATGGTGAGTCTGAAACTGTGACGGCAGGGACGAGTGTGATCCTGGCTCCGCTCCGGCCCCGGAAGCGCCGCAGCGGAGTCAAGACACTGTTTTGGTTTCTAGCTGACAGTGAAGAAGTAGACCTGATCCGCGTATCGCAAATCTGATTCCGCTGTCACCCAGATGGCGTAGTCGCCAGGTTGGCTGAACGACCAGTCGAAATGGTCGTGATAGTGGGCTGGCACGGCGACCGCCGCCGCATCACCGTCGCTGACCGTCCAGGAGTAGTCGTCGCCCACGACGGTGATGACCGCACCAATGGGGGCGATAACGATGTCTACGGTGATCGTGACATCATCGTTCGTCGCGTTGCGGACGCCGCCGCCGGTGGTGTCGTAGCCCTCGGTCGTCTGGGCTGGGATGAGCCCGTTAGTGACCTGGAAGACCTGGTCGGCTGAGTCGTACCAGCTATCATTGTCGTGGTCATAGCTCCGGAGCCACCCGTCGGGGTCCAAAGCGATGATGTCGTACTCGCCGGCTGGCACGTCGGGGAGTGGCCAAGCCGCGTTGGCGGAGCTGGTCCCGGACCAGGCTAGGCCGACGGCGGCCAACAGCGCCAGCAGCGCCATCGCGCCCCGGCGAATAGGCGATCGTAATTGTTTTTGAATAGTCGATTTCATTTCTATTTCTCCATCTATTGGCTTCATGGGATCGATCTGGGCCTAGATTCGAGAACCACAGGTGGCACGGTCACTGCCAGAGCTTTGGCTCAGCCTGGTCGACCGGTCCGTGGAGTTCTTGCCGCGTCATCTGGAAGCCCCAAAAGTGTCCTACCTCCGCTACGCTCCGGTACTTTTCGGAGAGCCCGAGAAACCGAAATTCGGCTCATGCGTCGAAGTTTCAAACACTTAGTGAAGCTAGGCCCGGCCGACCGAGCGGCCGCCCAGATGACGCTCAGCGCATTCGGTCGGAATAGATGAAGTGAGTCCTGACGTAGCCGACCTGGTGGCGTCGGACGGCGATCACCACGCCGGCGCCCGTGGCGCCGGCGTCCTCGAATTCGGCTAGGACGGCGGAGTCGCAGCCACAGCGGGGCTCCCCGCCGGGGGCCAAGTGGCCCAAGCCATGCCAATGCCGGGCCGCGCCGCCCGCCCGCTGGGAACCGGCGCCGGGAACCAGCGCCGCTATGGCTGAGGGGACGCGGCTGAACGACCGGCGGGGCGGTTGGCTCCTCCGCATCGTTCACCTCGTTCCCACCAGGCCCGTCGCACCCAGTGAGACGGAGACCCATCGCCCTCTTTCTTGAGAACGATTATCATTATCAGTAATAATGTAGGCCACCGTCCCACCTGTCAAGTCGCTGTCGCCGGGCGCCCAGTCCCCTCCGACGCCAGGCTCTTCCTGCCTGAGGTGGGGATGTAAGTTCGCTTCGCCGCCCGGGCTCCCACGGCCGACCGAATACGAGCCCAGGAGCGGGGCGGAGCACCAACCGCACCCCATCGTCCACACCCCCGGTCGCCGCCACCCCAATCACCGAGCGACGACTTACAACCGCCGACACACCGAAAACACGTACGTAACCCTCATCTCGCGTGATACCCCCTCGCCGAGCGGCGGGTCAGGACCGCTCAGTCCGACCTCAGTCCTCGCTCAGCCCGACCGCTTCCAGCTCGTCGCCCCACTCGTTGACGTCGAAGGTGACCTGGTCGCCGTCGGCCACCCGGCCGGCTAGGACCAAACGGGCCAACGGGTCCTCGATGGCGGTCTGGATCAGCCGGCGCAGGGGGCGGGCGCCGTAGACCGGGTCGTAACCCCGATCGCCCAACCAAGCCCGGGCCTGATCGGTCACAGCCAACGTGATCCGGCGGCCGGCCAGACGCCGGTTCAGGCGTCCCAGGCTGATGCCGACGATCTGGCTCAGGTCCTCGCGTGACAGCTGGTCGAAGACCACGATGTCGTCCAGCCGGTTGATGAACTCCGGCTTGAAGATCAGCCGGACCTGCCCCAGGACCGACTCGCGGCGCTCCTCCTCGCTCATGGTCGGATCGGTGATGAACTGCGAGCCGATGTTCGAGGTCAGGATCAAGATGGCGTTGCGGAAGTCGACCGTCCGGCCTTGGCCGTCGGTCAGGCGGCCGTCGTCGAGCACCTGCAGCAGGATGTTGAAGATCTCCGGGTGGGCCTTCTCGACCTCGTCCAACAAGATGACGGAGTAGGGCCGGCGCCGCACCGCCTCGGTCAACTGGCCGCCCTCCTCGTAGCCGATGTAGCCGGGCGGGGCCCCGACCAGGCGGGAGACGGCGTGCTTCTCCGAGTACTCGCTCATGTCGATCCGGACCATGGCGGCCTCGTCGTCGAACAGGAACTCGGCCAGGGCCTTGGCCAATTCGGTCTTGCCCACGCCGGTCGGCCCCAGGAAGAGGAAGCTGCCGGTCGGCCGGTTGGGGTCGGAGATGCCGGCCCGGGCCCGCCGGACGGCGTCGGACACGGTCTGGACGGCTTCGGACTGCCCGATCAGACGGGCGGCCAAGCGATCCTCCATCTCCAGCAATTTCTCCTGTTCGCCCTGCAGCAGCTTGCCGACCGGGACGCCGGTCCAGGCCGACACCACCTCGGCGATGTCGCTGGCCGACACCTCCTCCGACACCATGGTGTGGTCGCGTTCTTCCGTGGCCCGGGCCAGTTGGGCCTCCAGCTGGGGCAGGTCGCCGTACAACAGCTCGGAGGCCCGGGTCAGGTCGCCGTCGCGTTGGGCCCGCTCGGCCTCGATCCGGACCTGCTCCATACGCTCCTTGAGGTCGCCGACCTGGTTCAGGCCGGCTTTCTCGGCCTCCCAGCGGGCCTCCAGCGAGCGCAATTGCTCTTGGCTGTCGGCCAGATCGGCCCGCAGCCGGGACAGACGCTCGACCGAGGCCGGGTCGTCCTCCTTCTCCAGGGCGAACTGCTCCATCGTCATACGGTCGACCTGGCGGCGCAGCTCGTCGATCTCCTCCGGCGAGGAGTCAATCTCCATGCGCAAGCGGGAGGCCGCCTCGTCCACCAGATCGATGGCCTTGTCCGGCAACTGGCGGCTGGTGATGTACCGGTTGGACAAGCCGGCGGCGGCGACTAGGGCGGAGTCGGTGATACGGACCTTGTGGTGAGCCTCGTAGCGCTCACGCAGGCCGCGCAAGATGGCGATGGTGTCCTCGACCGAGGGCTCGACCACGTAGACCTGCTGGAAGCGGCGCTCCAGCGCCGGGTCCTTCTCGATCCGCTCGCGGTACTCGTCCAAGGTGGTGGCGCCGATCATGCGCAACTCGCCCCGGGCCAGCATCGGCTTGATCATGTTGCCGGCGTCCATCGCCCCCTCGGAGGCGCCGGCCCCGACCAGGGTGTGCAACTCGTCTATGAAGGTGATGATCTGCCCCTCGGCGTCGCGGATCTCAGTCAAGACGGCCTTGAACCGTTCCTCGAACTCGCCCCGGTACTTCGCCCCGGCCACCATCGAGGCCAGGTCGAGGGCGACCAATTTACGGCCCTTGAGCGAGTCGGGCACGTCACCGGCCACGATGCGCTGGGCCAGGCCGTCCACCACGGCGGTCTTGCCCACGCCCGGCTCGCCGATCAGGACGGGGTTGTTCTTGGTCCGCCGGGCCAGGACTTGGACGACGCGGCGGATCTCGGAGTCACGGCCGATGACGGGGTCGAGCTTGCCTTCGCGGGCCCGCTCCGTCAGATCGACGGAGTACTTGTCCAGGGCCGACTCGCCGCCCTCCGACTCGGCGCTGGTGACGCGCTTGTCACCGCGCTGGGCGTTGAAGCGCTCGACCAGGCTCGCCTCGGTCAAACCGCGTTGGACCAGGATGGCCTGCGCCTCCGACTCGATCTGGGCCAAGCCGATCAAGAGATGCTCGGTGGCGACGAATTGATCGCCCAGCTTCTGGGCCCAGGTCTCGGCCGCGCCCAAGGCCCGGGCCAGGGCGCCGGACAGGGTCGGCTGGGTGACGGAGGAGCCTTGGGCGCGGGGCAGGCGCTCGATCTCGGCCTTGGCGGCGGCGGCCACCTCCCCTGGGTCGGCCCCTAGCTCGGCCATCAGCGGCCCGACCGTGTTGTCGGGGATGAGCAGGAGACCGGCTAGCAGATGGAGCGGCGTGGCGGCGGGGTTGCCATTGGTCAGAGCCAGACGGACGGCGGCGGTGTAGGCGTCCCGGCTCATGGCGGTGAGCTTCTCGGTGTCCATGGAGGTGGGAGAACTCCTTTTAGCTGTGAGTTGAGTTGACTAGGCTCAAGTTTACTCAGCAGGACAAGAGAGCGCGAACCGGCGGCTGGTCTCCCGGGTGCGGCTGGGACACGGGATGGGAGCCCGCGCTCGAGCAGGGGCCGGGCGCGGCCAGGACGGCGCGGCGGAGGTCGGCCGGAACGGCCCTGGTCCTACACGCTCAGGGAGCGTCGGGCGAGGCCAGGATGGCGGCCCAAGAGGTGGCCGGCGATCTCTCCTCGCCGGCCGTGAAATCGATCAGCCCAGAAGCGGCCACCGTGTCCTCCAACCAACTCGGTTGGGCTTGGGCTTCGGTCATCGGCGCCACCGGCGTGGCGGGCTCGTCCTCCAAGGCCCACTGCACCCGCCGGACACAACGCCGGGCGATGTCCATGGGTTGGACCACGGCGATGGTCTGGCACTGCTGGGCCAGATTGCGGAGCAGGGTCAAAGTCTCGTCGGCCAGACTCAACTGGCGGTCGACCTCGGGCAAGAGGCGGGTCACGAACTCGTCCTCGCGCCCGTCCGTCATAGCCTTCCAGTTCTCGATCAAATCGCGCGGCATGACCATCAGATCGTGCAGGCTCTGGATCCGCTCGGCCACCGTGGCGGCCAGGCCGGAGTTCTTCTCCATCCGCCAGATCAACTCGTCGAAATCATGGCTGAGCGTGTGGCAGAGCCGGACCAGAGCGGCGCGGGAGGCCTCCAGCGCCTCGGCCTCGGCCAATCCGGCCGCCACCTGGCCCACCATTTCGGCGTGGATCTGACCCAACCCGGTCCAGAAGCGAGTCTCGGCGCAAGCCTGGCGCAACCGTAAGAGGTCGTTGGGCAGATCCGCGATGACATTCTCGATCTCGGTCACCATCGAGGCCCAGACCGTGATGGACAGACGCATGGCGTGAAAACTGGACTCCTGGGCGATCTCCTGGCTGAGCGAGTCGGCCGCCCGCTTGGCCTCCTTCATGGTCGGCCCCAAGCTGACCAAGGTCTTGGACAGAGCACCCCAGGTCTGCAACAACTCGGCCTGCTGCTCCGACCAGGGCAGCAGCTCACGGGCCAGATCACGGCTGGCGGCGACGATGTCGGCCGCCCGGCCGCCCTCGCTCATGACCGGCGTGAGCGGACCGGGAGCCCGCTTGGTGTGCTCGTCCACCTCTTGGGCCAAGGCCGTCCACATGAATTCGTCGAAGCTGGAGAAGCCGAGCTGACGCAGCAGGTCGACCAACAGGGCCGCCCCTTGCTCGACCACGGCCTCGATCGGCTGACCTTCGTCCTGGGCTTCGAACTCGACTGCCCGGACCGAGGTGTAAATCTTCTGCATGGCCTCGGCCGCCTCCGGGCGACAGGGCCGCTGCTGGACCGCCAGGTACCCGTCCGTGGTCGGGCTGATGGTGACCAGGGCGGTGTACGTATTGCCGTCGGCGGGCAGGTTCTGGAGATAGGCGCTGACCGGCTGACCGGCTTCCAAACGCTGCCAGACCAGCCGGAAGAGGCCGGCCGGCATGCCCGGATGGCGCACCACCGAATGGGGCGTGCCGAGCAGGCGGGAACGGGCGAAGCGAGTCCACTCGACGAAGACGTCGTTCAAGTCGGTGATACGCCCGCTCTGGTCGGTCGAGACGAAAGCCAGGGGGGAGGCGTCGTCGGGCGACCGGGGCGCCGGCAAATCGGAGGTCCACGGCGTCGCCAGCCAAGTGTCGTTGCTCACGACACCTCCTTCGATCCTCGTTCCACCAACCCCAAAAGACTTCGAGAGTTCACTCGTACGGCTGCCGCAACCGTCCTAGCCGGCTCAAGGCCCGACCGAGGCGGGACCGTCAGACGGCTACGACTGAGCCATGCCGAGCCTACACCTCAGCCTTGGCTTGGCCCCAGCGCGATCGACCCCGGCTGGCCCGGAACCGATTCCGGCCGCCGCGGCAGCGGCGCTGACCCCGACCGGTGACACGCCCAGATCGGGGCAGCGCTACGCTGACGATGTTGAACGCCTCAGCAGCCTCAGAAGGTTTGAGACATGGTTGATGACTCCGTCATAGATGACTCTGTGACTTGGCCCACCATGGACCGTATCCGCGACGCCAGCGGTTTGCGCCATGAGATCGGCCCGGGACAGTTGTTCTTCTCCATGACCGACCCCAAAGGCGTCATCACGGCCGCCAACTCGGTCTTCGTCCAGATGGCCCGCTTCTCCCGCCCGGAACTGATCGGCTCACCCCACTCGATCATCCGCCACCCCGACATGCCGGCGGCGGCCTTCCGGCTGATGTGGGACGAGATCCAGCAGGGCCGCCCCTTCTGCTGCTACGTCGACAACCTGGCCGCCGACGGCAGCACGTACACCGTCTTCGCCACTGTCACTCCGACCGCCGAGGGATACCTCTCCGTGCGGGTCCGGCCCTTGCGCGACGATCTGCTGGAGCGGGCCCGCTCGCTCTACCGGCCCACCCGGCAGGTCGAACGGGCGGCCCGTCAACACGGCGTCAACCGGCGCGGCGCGGCCGGCGTCGGCTTGGACAAGCTCCAAGAACTGCTGAACGAGGCCGGCCTGCCCAACTACGACGAGTTCCAGTGGGAGGCGCTGCTGGCCGAGGTCGAGGCTAGGCGCGACCTGCCGGGCGGGCTGGAGACCCGGCCCCACGCCAGCGGCCCCCTGGCCGCCATGTTGATCTGCTGCCACACCCTGTCGGCCGAATTGCGCCGCTGGTCCAGCCATCAGGCCGCCATCCAACAGATGGCCCATTCCATCAGCGAGGCCATCCCCCACTTGCTGGACGCCGCCAGCTCCGCCATCGCCACCGCCACCGTCCTGCAACAGGCCCGCCCCCGGGGCGTCGAACGGTCCGGAGCGCTGGCTTTCTTGGCCTCCCGGCTGACCCAGATGTCCTCCATCACCAACGAGTTGGTACGCCACCTGCTGGTGCTACGCCAGTCCTGCCGCGACACCCGCAGCTGGGTGGCCCTGGCCGAATTGCACACCGCCGCCCTGGGCCAGTTCGTGGTCGAGATCTTGGACCAAGGCCAGACCGACCAGGCCCGCTCGGCGGTCGAAGAGCTGTGCCAGGTGCTGGACGACGACTTCACCTTCGTCAGCGAGCTGTCGGAGGAGAACGCCGTCTACGCCGGCACCATGACGCACGAGCTGCAACGGGTGCACGCCCTGATCGCCGACCACCGGGAAGCCGTCAACCAAGTCAAGCAAGAGCTCGACCTGCCGGCAGCCGGCCAACCCGACCGCCTGGTGCCCCAGATCACCGACCAATTGACCGCCGTCGCAGACGCCCTCCGCCTGATCGAGCACCTGGGCCGGGAGTCGACCACCATCTCCACCCCCCTCGACACCCACACGGCCGAGTTCCAGATCGCCCACCTGCTGGAAGTGATGGACTCCCTGCCCTGATCAGGTGCGCATCGAAGCGCTGCTATACGATCACCGATCCGGCCTTGAGCGCACGGTGCCCGATCCTGAGCGTTTTCTCAGATCGTGTCAGTGAAGCACCACTAACACCTAATCCGACTAGACATGTATGTCTAGTCGGATTAGACTATACGCATGAAGCGTAAGGCGGTCCTGGACAAGCTCAAGGCTGCGGCCAAGGCCCAGGGCAAGACGTTCGCCACGCGGGAGCTGACCCGTCACACGGGCGTGACCGTGGGCGGCGCGTCGAGGACGTTGGGCCGCCACGCTGAGGTCGACGACGCGACGGCCCGGAAGTTCTGGGGCCAATTCGACTGTGAACTCGGGAGGGGGTGGTGGCGGTGAGCCTTTGGAGGGTGACCGCCGAGCGCGGCAAGAAGGTGTGGGTGCTGGAACAGCCTGAGCTGGGGGCGGTGTCGCAGTGCGCCAGCCTCGACGGCGTCCGTGAGGAGATGGTGGAGGCCATCGCCTGGCTGTCCGGCGAGCCGGAGGCCGAAGTCGAGATCCAGGTCGATGTGATCCTGCCCGACCTGTCGAGGGAGGCCGTGGGGCGGGTGACGGCCGCCCGTGACGTCTCGGAGCGGGCGAGGGCCGCCCTGGCCGGCGCCACGCGCGAGGCGGCCCGGGCGCTGACCGGGGCCGGCTTGACCTACCGCGACGCCGGGACCGTCTTGGGCTTGTCCCATCAACGGGTCGCGCAGCTGGTCGGACACGGCTGAGCGTCGACCAGGACGTACCCACCTTCAGGGCATCAGCTCGCGTGGGCCGAGGGGTTGGACCCGGGTCCAGACGTCGCCTCTAGCCGAGGCGGTGAAGACGCCGGGGTTGGCCGGGCTGGCGTGCAGACGGGTGATCTCGGTGAACAGGCGGGACATCTCCCGGCGCATCTTCTCGTTGTCGGCTTGGAGCTCCAGGATGCGGCGGATGCCGTTCAGGTTGATGCCCTCGTCTTGGGAGAGGTACTGGATCAGACGCAGGCGGGCCACGTCGCGGGGGGAGTAGCGCCGGCCCCGGCCCTTGCTGCGGTGCGGCACCACCAGGCCGAGGCGGTCCCAGGTGCGCAAGGTCTGCGGGTGCATACCGGCCAGGCGGGCGGCGGTCGAGATCAGGAAGAGGGGAGCGTCTTGGTCGACCACTTGGGGCAGCTGGTTGTCGGGGATCATCTCGGCGCCTGCTTCGACTCGGCTTCAGGGACCCGGCGACGGCCCAGCGGGGCCGTCCCTTCGACTAGAGGGGTCATCGCTGGGCCTGCTTCAGCTTGGCTCTGGGGTCGGGCTCGGCGCTGAGGGCGGTGTAGGCGGCCAGGGCCTCCTTGGCCTCCTGGGACAGCTCGGCCGGAACTTGGACCTCGACCGTCACCATCAGATCGGTCGGGCCCTTAGGCCCGGCGATGCCCTTGCCCCGGACCCGGAAGGTGCGCCCGTTGGGAGTGCCCGCTGGCAAGCGGAGGCGGACGCTGCCGCCGTCGAGGGTGGGAACCTCGATCTCAGCCCCCAAGACGGCCTCGGCGTAGGTCACCGGCACTGTCAAGGTCAAGTTGTCGCCTTGGCGGGCGAACAGCGGGTGGGGACGGACGTGGACCACGACGTAGAGATCGCCCGCCGGACCGCCGTTGGCGCCGGGACCGCCCTTGCCCTTGACCCGGATACGTTGACCGTCGGTCACCCCGGCCGGCAACTTGACTTGGATGGTACGGGTGGAGCGGGCCCGTCCGGAGCCGCCACAGACCGGGCAAGGGTCCTCCACCAACAACCCCCGGCCTCGGCAATTGGGACAGGGCTCGGAGATGGCGAAGGCGCCGGACTGGCGCGACAGCGTGCCGGAGCCTTGGCAGGTGGGGCATACCTTGGTCGCCGTTCCGGCTTTGGCCCCGGTGCCCCGGCAAGCCGAACAGGCCGCCTCCGAGCCCAGCGGCACACCGACCGTGGACCCCTGGGCGGCGTCGACGAAGGAGACGGTGGCCTCGCCCTCGAAATCCTGGCCCCTTCTCGGGCCGCGCCCGCGTTGGTGGGCGGCGGCCCCGGCTTGGCCGAAGAAACCGCCCAAGAGATCGCCCAGGCCACCGCCGGCCCCGCCCAGCAGGTCGTCCAAGTTGACGCCGCCGGCCCCACCCGGTTGGGGTCCGCCGGGATAGCGGAAGCCGGACCCGAACAGGGCCCGGGCCTCGTCGTACTCCTTGCGCTTGTCCGGATCGGACAGCACGTCATGGGCCTCGCTGACCTCTTTGAAGCGGCGCTCGGAGTCGGGTCCCGGATGGCGGTCGGGGTGGTTCTCGCGCGCCAGCTTGCGGAAGGCCTTCTTGATCTGCTCCGAACTGGCTTCCTTCTTCAGGCCCAGGATGGCGTAGTAATCCTTCTCCAACCAGTCTTTGGTGGTCATACCCCTCCTCAGGCCGCCGCTCCGCGCCGGACCCTCATACGGCCGGGCCGTCGAGGTCGGGCGCGGTCGGGCTGGCCGGGCTGTTCAAGGTCGCCGCGCTGGAGGGGCTGGCGGCCGAATCGGGACCGTCGGGCGCGGCGGCCTCGGCGGCCGGCTCCGGCTCGGTCGGATCGGCCACGGCCACCCGGGCCGGCCGCAGGACCCGGCCAGCCAGACGGTAGCCGAGCTGGAAGACCTGCGCCACCGAGGTGACCGAGTAACCCGGCTGGTCCAGATTCATCAGCGCCTCGTGGATGTGGGGGTCGAAGGGGTCGCCGACCTGGCCGTAGGGCTCTAGGCCGTACTTGAGCGTGACCTTGGCCAACTCGTCGGCCAGCAGCTTGGCTCCGCCGTTCAGCTCGTCGTGGGCGCGGGCCGCCTCGATGCCGTCCAGGACCGGCAAGAGGTCGCCTAGGACCGACTCGACGCCGATTTGGCGGGCCCGGTCGCGATCCCGGTCGACCCGCCTCTTGTAGTTGACGTACTCGGCCTGGAGGCGCTGCAAGTCGGCCGTCCGTTCGGCCAGCAGTTCCTCGGGCGAGGGCGGGCCCGGCTCGACCGGGGCGTCCGCCAGGGGCGGGTCGACGGTCGCCTCGGCGGCGGAGGCGGGGCCGGCCGGGTCGGTCTGGTCGTCGGCCTGGTGCAATTGGTCGACCAGGCTCTGCAGGGCGTCGTCCCAGTCCGGCTCGGGACCAGTGGGCTTCTTCTTAGTCATCGTTCTCCTCACAAGGATGGCGCGGGCGGCCGGGCCGGACCCGACGGTCCGGCCCGGCCCGGTCCGCGTCGATCGGACCGGTTAGCGTCCTACTCCGGTCACTTGTCCTCGTCGATGATCTCGGCCTCGACCACGTCGTCGTCCCCGGCGTCGTCGCCGGCCTGGGACTCGGCCTGCTCGGCCTCCTGACGGGCCTGGGCGGCGGCGTAGATGGCTTGGCCCATGGCGGCGGCCTTCTCGTCCAACTCGGTCATGGCCTGCTTGACCTCGTCGTCGTTGTCAGTCCCTTGGAGGGCCTGCTTGAGCTTGTCCAAGGCCTGCTCGACCGGAGACTTGACCTCTTCGGTCAAGACCTCGGCGTGCTCCTGCAACAGTTTCTCGATGCGGAAGGCCAAGCCGTCGGCCTGGTTGCGCAGTTCGATCATCTCGCGCCGCTTGCGATCCTCCTCGGCGTGGGACTCGGCCTCGCGCATCATCCGGTCGATGTCGTCCTTGCCCAGGGCCGAGCCGCCGGTCACCGTCATGGACTGCTCCTTGCCGGTGGCCTGGTCCTTGGCCGAGACGTGGACGATGCCGTTGGCGTCGATGTCGAAGGTGACCTCGATCTGGGGCACGTTGCGCGGCACCGGCAGGATGCCGGTCAGTTCGAAATTACCCAGCGACTTGTTGTCCCGGGCCATCCCCCGCTCGCCTTGGTAGACCTGAATCAGGACCGAGGGCTGATTGTCGTCGGCCGTGGTGAAGATCTGGGAGCGCTTGGTCGGGATGGTGGTGTTGCGCTCGATGATCTTCTCCATCAGACCGCCCTTGACCTCGATGCCGAGGGACAGCGGGGTGACGTCGAGCAGGAGCACGTCCTTGACCTCGTCGTGCAGCACGCCGGCCTGGAGGGAGGCGCCCAGGGCCACCACCTCGTCCGGGTTGACGCCCTTGTGCGGCTCCTTGCCGGACAGCTCCTTGACCAGATCGGCCACGGCCGGCATCCGGGTCGAGCCACCGACCAAGATGACCTGGTCGATCTTGTCCACCGAGGTCTTGCCGTCGGCGATGACCGAGTTGAAGGGGGCGCGGCAACGGTCCAGCAGGTCTTGGGTCATGCGCTGGAACTCAGCCCTAGTCAGCTTGGCCTCCAGGTGCAACGGACCCTCGGCCCCGGCTGTGATGTAGGGCAGGTTGATGGTCGCCTCTTGGGCGCTGGAGAGCTCGATCTTGGCCCGCTCGGCCGCCTCTTGCAGCCGCTGGCGGGCCATCTTGTCCTTCGCCAGGTCGATGCCGTGGGCGTTCTTGAACTCCTTGGCCAGCCAGTCGACCACCCGCTGGTCCCAATCGTCGCCGCCCAGCCGGTTGTCGCCCTTGGTGGCCTTGACTTGGAAGAGGCCCTCGGAGATTTCCAGCAGGGAGACGTCGAAGGTGCCGCCGCCGAGGTCGAAGACCAGGACGGTCTGCTCCTTGTCGGTCTTGTCCAGCCCGTAGGCCAGGGCGGCCGAGGTCGGCTCGTTGATGATGCGGTCGACCACCAGACCGGCGATCTCACCGGCCTCCTTGGTGGCTTGGCGCTCGGCGTCGGAGAAATAGGCCGGCACGGTGATGACGGCGTTGGTGACGGTCTCGCCCAGATAGGCCTCGGCGTCGCGCTTCAGCTTCTGCAGCACGAAGGCCGAGATCTGCTGCGGCTTGTAGGTCTTGCCGTCGATGTCGATGCTCCAATTGGTGCCCATGTGACGTTTGACCGAGCGCACGGTGCGATCGACGTTGGTGACGGCCTGGCGTTTGGCCACCTCGCCCACCAGGACCTCGCCGCCCTTGGCGAAGGCCACCACTGAGGGGGTTGTGCGCTGGCCCTCGGCGTTGGGGATGACAGTGGGCTCGCCGCCCTCCAGGACGGCGACGACAGAGTTGGTGGTGCCGAGGTCGATGCCGACTGCACGAGCCATGGTTTTTCCTCCAAGGATGATGACGTGATAGAAATACGGCCGATCTGACCGTGAACGAAGTTGAGCCTACCACACTCAAGGAGAAGGTTGAGCCAAGCGGACTCAGCCTTGTTGACGGTACGGCCCCGGCCCGGCGCCAGTACGGATGTGGAGATCGAGCTTCCTCGGTTGATTTCGTCAGTTTTGTGGCTGGTCGGCCGACCGTTGGCGCCGGCGGGAGCGGTCCGGTGGAAGCGACCGCTGAGCCAGGGCGAAGACCCACCCACCGGTGAAGGACGTGGTGCGGTCCCGGCCTGGGCGGCCAGGCGGGAACTCGGTTGGGGCCGACCGCTGGCGGAAGCGTGGGCGGTCAGGCGGCGATGATGGCCAGGGCGCGCTCGGGATGGTTGGTGATCACACCGTCCACCCCCAGCCCGATCATGCGCTCGATGTCGGCCGGTTCGTCGACCGTCCAGACATTGACCTCCAGGCCGGCGGCGTGGGCCTGGGGCACCAGGTCGAAGACGTAATCGGCGTAGAGATAGTTCGGGTGCAAGGAGGTGGCCCAGATCCGGCGAGCGTACAGCCAAGGCGCGAAGAGGACGTCTTGGAAGAGGACGCCGCTGCGCACCAAGGAGCCCTCTTGGCGCAGGCAGGCCAAGGTGAAGTGGTTGAAACTGGAGATCAGCACCCGTGACTCCAGGCCGTAAGCGGCGACCAAGCTGAGGACGTGGTCGAGCAGACCAGGGTAGGGCACCACCGAGTCCTTGATCTCGATGTTGATCTCCAAGGGCCCCGGGCGGATCAGCTCCAGGACCTGGGCCAAGCTGGGGGGCGGCTCGGCTGGATGGTCGGGCCAGGCGGCGGCGGCGTTGAGCTGGCTGAACTCGGCCCAGGACATGTCCTTGATCCAGCCTTGGCCGTCGGTCGTGCGATCGACCGTCTCATCGTGCATCACCACGACCTGGCCGTCGGTGGTCAGATGGACATCCAACTCGATCCCGTCGGCCCCCAACTCGATGGCGCGACGAAACGCCGACAGCGTGTTCTCCGGGGACTGGCCGCTAGCGCCCCGATGGGCCCAAACCTTCACCATGGTCCGACCTCCTTGAAAGGAGAGTATCGCTCGAAGGGGGCCACGGGAAGGTGTTGTTGATCATTTTTGGAGACACACCATCGGACCTGGGCTTCCGCGGCCGCTCCGTACGTTCTAGTGGGCTGTCGCCTCTAAGGCTGTGGGTTACGAGCGGTGTCAGGCGTGGGCGGGCGAGGCGGAGGCGGGAGGCCTGCGGGCCAGGTCGACCGACGACAACGCGGCCAGCGCCGTGTCTGGCGCCGCGAGTCCGCCGGCTTAGGGGCGACAGCCCACTAAGCTGGAGCCAGCCGGGCCCGCTGGTTGTTCTGAATCGGCGCCCGCGACCACTCTCCGGGAGCCAAGATGACCTTCGGCCGCACCGATCCGGGCCGTCCGACCAGTCCCAGCCTCGATAGTCCGACCACCCCGGCCGGTCCCCCTTCCGTCCAGCCGGCTAGCGGCCCGCCCCCTTCGGCCCAGGCCAGCCCGGCCGGTCCCACCGGCGACCGTCCGTCCGATCTGGCCGGTCCCAGCGGAGCTAGCCCGGCCAGTCCGGTCTCGGCTCCGCCGTCGCGGCCGACCAGCCCGACCACCCCGGCCATCGGCCGGCCGGTCCGCTGGGAGCGCGACCTGCTGGGCCAGTTGCCCGTGCCGGCCGAAGCCTATTACGGCATCCACACCGTCCGCGCCATCGACAATTTCCGGATCTCGGGGCGGACCATCAACGAGATACCGTCCCTGATCGTCTCCTTCGCCTACGTCAAGAAGGCCGCCGCCGCCGCCAACCGCGACCTCGGCGTGCTGCCCCGGGCCAAGGCCGTCGCCATCATCGCGGCCTGCGACCAGATCATCGGCCAAGGCGCCATGCGCGACCAATTCCCGATCGACGTCTTCCAGGGCGGGGCCGGCACCTCGCTCAATATGAACGCCAACGAGGTCATCGCCAACCTGGCCTTGGAGCTGATGGGCCGGCCCAAGGGCGACTACGCCGCCATCAACCCGAACGACGACGTCAACATGTCCCAGTCCACCAACGACGCCTACCCGACCGCCTTCCGGCTGGCCGTGCTGCACTCGACCGACGAGTTGTTGGACGCCTTGGCCGACCTGGAAGACGCCTTCGCGGCCAAAGCGGACGAGTTCCGGCCCATCCTCAAGATGGGCCGGACTCAGTTGCAGGACGCCGTGCCGATGACCTTGGGCCAGGAGTTCTCCGCCTTCGCCACCTTGGTGGCGGAGGAGCGTAGGCACCTGTCCCTGCTCAGCCAACTGCTGCTGGAGGTCAACCTGGGGGCGACCGCCATCGGCACCGGCGTCAACACGCCTCGGGGGTACCCACCCCTGGCCGTGGCCCATCTGTCCGAGTACACCGGGCGGCCTTTCGTACTGTCGCAGAACCTGGTCGAGGCCACCTCCGACTGCGGCGCCTACGTCTCGGTCCACGCCGCCCTCAAGCGCATCGCCGTCAAGCTGGGCAAGATCTCGAACGACCTGCGCCTGCTCTCCTCCGGGCCGAGGGCCGGGCTGATGGAGATCAACCTGCCGGAGCGGGCGGCCGGATCGTCCATCATGCCGGCCAAGGTCAACCCCATCATCCCCGAGGTGGTCAACCAGGTCGCCTTCAAAGTCATGGGCAACGACGTCGTGGTGACGATGGCGGCCGAAGCCGGCCAACTCCAGCTCAACGCCATGGAGCCGGTCATCGCCCAGAACATCTTCGAGTCCATCGCCTTGCTCACGGCGGCGGCCGACACCCTGAGCTCCAAGTGCGTCGCCGGCATCACGGCCAACCCTCAGGTGACCCAGGGCTACGTCGACCACTCCATCGGCTTGGTCACCTTCCTCAACCTCGTCCTGGGCCATGAGCTGTGCGACGAGATCGGCCGCCAGGCCCATGCCACCGGCCAGTCGGTGCGCCAGGTGGTGCTGGAACGCGGCCTGTTGGACGAGGCCCGCCTGGACGAGCTGCTCAGCCCCGCCCGCCTCCTAGCCGGCTAGGTCCCCGCTCGCTCCAGCCGGTACTGACACGCGAGCGGATAGTTACGACCATTGTTTCGGCGTGTCGGCAGTCTCAGATGCTCGCTCGATAACGAAAGTGGACGCGAGCGGGGAATTACGGACTAGGGACGTCGTTGATCGGCCGGCCTTGGGCACGGATCGGAGTGTCGGCTTGTTCCAGGAGTTTACGGATCCGGGCTATCGAATAGCCGGTGTCCTCAGCCAATCGACGGATGCTTCTACCGGACTCGTACTGCTGGCGTAATCTCAGGCCGATTTGGCGCCCGAAATCGTTATCCAAGCGCACATTGGGCTCAAGCCTCGGTAGGCGTACGATATCGCCGCCGGTATAACCCTTATGCTGTTGGCCTCTAGGTGGGACGTCGGTGGCGGCTTCATCGCCCCAGGCGGTCCAACCCGGCTGCGGATAGCGCGCGAACATCTCCAAATAGGGTCCCGGCGAACACATCTCGATGATGCCGTACTGCTCATCCGGTTTACGTGAGTGCTCGCGCTTCCGGGTCTCGATGATATTGACCTGGCTCCGCGCCGGAGCCAGTGTGCGCATGGACCCGCGCACGCCGAAAAGAATCAATTCGGTGACATTACGAAAGTAGAAACCGACGCCGCGCCCGTCCGGTCCGCCATCCTTCCGCCGCTTCGCCCACACGATGTTGGAGACGTAACGGAATCCCCAAGCCGCCATGACTCTCAGGCCTTCGACCAGCAAGGCGTTGGGCGCCCACAGGTAGAGATGGGCGTTGTCGGCCGCGGCCGACGCCACGTCGATGTCGCAGATCTCCTCCAGCGACAAGGTCGAATAACGGTCGAGCCGACGGTGTTCGGGGGCGACTTTGCCGGTGCGATTCTGAAAACGCCAGGGCGGATCGGCCAAGATCGTCTTGAAACCACCCTCGACAAGAGGAAGTGACGGTGGTTCGGCCACTAGCCTGAGTGGAGTCGCTACAGCGTGAGTCACATGCGATAACCTACTAGATAAAGATCTAATCTGTCAAAGTAGATCTTTAGTCGTCAGCCGGTCGCCAACCGTTCCAGGTCCGCTGGCAGATGGCGACAGCCAGCACCGGACAGCCGCCGGCGTCACCGCGCTGGAGGCGGGGCAGAAGCTTCTTCGTGTTCGTCGTGGTGGACGTCCTCAGAAAGTTCTTAGCGCTCTCCTCGTCCATACCCGCCGCGCTGCGAACCCGGTAGCCCAGCGCTCTAAGGTCGTCGATCGTACGAGTGACGAGGATCGCCCCATCGATGAGTCCGGCTTCGTACAGGGACCGGTAAGCGGCCAAGTCGCGGTCAAGATTGCCGTCTTTAGCGTTCCACTCCAGATCCATAGCGATCCGGTCTTTGACATTGTCGACTTTGTAGCCCTCGTTTGTCACACTGGATTCCTCGACCCGGACCTCGGTCTCCCCCGCGTCGGCGAAAGGCATGAGGTGGAGCACTAATTTGATCTCCGTGTCGACCCGCCCTTCACGCCAGCCTCGGCTTCGAAAAACATGATTGAGGCGTTTAGCCAACCCGGACTCTTCACCACCGGCGAGAATGAGATCCTCATCGATCAACTCGAAGTCACGCAGAATATCCATGACCTCGGCGAACGCCGCCGGATTGGTGGCACGCAGGATCGCCCCGGCGTTACGGGTCTCAAAAAAGTCGTACCGGACGAACACGTCGACCGGTACGGCCGTCTCGAAGGAAGTAGTGAGATCCATTACCTAATCCTACTGACAAGGGCCCTCCGTCGCGGGCGTCGTAACCGTCCGATCAGCGGGAGACAGTCACCCGATTGGACGGTTACGACCACTAACTACTACAGGCGTCGGGAGTCGTAGGTGCTCGGCGACGAGGTGGACGAGGGGGACGGTCGGGCCTATGAGTTGAGGCCCCTCAAGCCAGTTGGCGGCGGTGGTACAGGCAGCCCAGGCCAAGCAGGAGGCTGAGGGCGGCTAGGCCGCCTAGCGATGGGAAGGTGGCCGGGGCACCGGTGTCGGGCAGGAGCGGGCCTGCCGGACCGCCCGGGAGCGGGGCGGCGCTGACCTGGACGGTCAGGACGCCGCCGCTGGCATAGCCGGGCCTGAAGCAGTTGCCGTCCGGGTCGCAGATCATGTAATCGGTGAAGTCCTCGGCCGCCCAGGTCCATTGGTACGAGCCCGGGCTGGCGTAGGTGACGGTCCGCGTCAGCGGGTCGAACACGCCCTCGGCCGAGGCCGGGGTCAGGTCGACGGCGGCGCCGTGGGGCAGAATGGCCTGGGGGATGACGACGGCCTGGCCGACCTCGGCCTCGACCGTGAGGGCTTGGGTCCGAGCCACTATTTCGGCGTCAGGGCCGTTCAGGGGAGTCAGGTCCAAGACCTCGGCCCCATCCAGGTAGACCCCGGACTCCAGCCGTAAGTGCCCGGCCAACGGGCTGAGGTCGGACACCGCCGTGCCCTCCAGATGCAATACAGCCAAGCTGAAACTGGCGCCGGCCAGCGGAGCCAGGTCGAACACCGGGGCGCCGGTCAAAGCCAGCCAGCGCAGATCGGACAGGCCGGCCAGTGGGGTCAGGTCGCCGGTCGTGGCGCCGCTCAGGTCCAACCGGGTCAGTCCGCTGAAATGGGACAGGGCGCTGAAATCCGCCACGGCGGCGCAGGTCAGGCTGGTCAGCCCGGCCGCCTCGGCCTCGGTCGGGACCTGACCCGGCGCCAAACCCAAGGCGGTCTCGACGCAGGCCGCCAAGGCCGGATCGTCGATTGGAACCAGATCGGTCGGGTCGGCTTGAGCCTGGGCCTGTCCGATCAGACCGGCCAGCCCCAGGGCCAAACCGAGGGCCAGTCCACGCTTCAACCAAGCATGCCGGCACGAGGGCTGTCGGTACGAAGGCATAACGGAACTCCTCATCGCCCGAGCGAAGTGTGCGTCTCAGTCTTGTGCCTGGGTCCACGCCCGTCAAGGGTCCAAAACGTCGGTCGCGCACGACCCCGTCACCGACCGGGGACTTTCAACACGAGACCCGCCGAAAAGGCAGTCGCAACCGCCCGCTCGCGTGACCCCCCCCCGCCGGCGATCAGTCGTCGGTGGGGCTTGACCGGCGGGGCTGGCCGCGCCGGGGCAGGAGGTCGACGCCGTCCACCACACGGCCGTCGCGCAGGGCCACCACCCGGTCGCAGGACAGAGCCAGATCGAGGTTGTGGGTGCTGACCAGGACGCCCCGGCCGGCCGAGGCTTGCTGGCGTAAGAGGTCGAAGACGAGGTCTCCATTCTGGCTGTCCAAGGCGCCGGTCGGTTCGTCCGCCAGCAGGATGGGCGGGTCCGAGACTAGGGCGCGGGCCAGGGCCACCCGTTGGCGTTGTCCGCCTGACAACTGATCGACCCGGCGGGGGCCTAGGTCGGCGATCCCGACAGCGGCCAGGGCAGCTTGGCCGCGCTCACGGCGGGCGCGGCGGCCGATACGACCAGCGGCGTACCGTAGAGGCAACTCGACGTTGACTGAGGCGGTGGCCCGCTCGATCAGGGCGAAGTCCTGGAAGAGGCAGCCGAAGCTGGCGTTACGGCGGGCGGCGCGGGCGGCGTCCCGTCCGCCCAAGGCCTGGCCTTGGAGCAGGACCCGGCCGGCACTGGCCGGCAGGATGTCACCCACGACGTTCAACAGAGTGCTCTTACCCGAACCGGACGGTCCGACCACGGCCACCAGCTCGCCGGGGGCTAGTTCCAGCCAGACATCGGTCAGGGCTTGGACCTGACCGGACCGAGCGGCGTACGTCTTCGACAAGCGTTCGACTTTGAGCAGGTCAGCCATCAGTCGGCTCCTCTCGTGGTTGAGGACGAGGAATCACGTCGCAGCACCCCGGCGACCCCGGCCACCGCCAGGTGCGCCCGCCCGGCGTCCGGACCGGTCGCCGACAAGATCGGACCGGACAGCGATTCAGCCATCAATCTGTTCCTCTCGTGGCCAGGGACAAAGAATCACGCCGTATCACCCTGGCGGCGACCTCGACCGCCGCCAGATGCGCCACCAGGGCGACCAGTCCGGCCGCCAGCAGGACCGGACCAGGCAGCGAGAGGGGCGAGAAGGGCAGCCGCCACCAGACCAAGAGAGCCAAACCGACCGGACCGGTTTGGACCAAAGCCACGAAGGCGTGCAAGCGCAGCCGGCTCTCGCCCATGGTGGCCCCCAGCAAGCGGTTGACGCCTTGGTCCTGGAGCGTGCGGCGAACCAGGTTGGACAGCACCGCCCCGGCTCCCAAACCGGTCAGCCCGATCAGACAGAGCGCGATCACCAGGCTGCTCCGGGCCCCTTGGATAGAGCCTTGGTGGGCGGCGTCGCTGACCACCGGAACCGGGATCAGGCGGCGATCCTGGTCCTGGGCCAGCAGGCGCTGGAGTTGGGTGACTTGGTCGGGTGGGGGATCGAGCAGGACAAGATTGAACAACAATCCATCCAGAGTCAGCTCCGGTCCGGCTGTCGTCTTGTCGAAGTAATCGGCGTAAGTCGTGACCCAGACCAGGGAGCGGTCGGCCAGGATCGGGTTGTAATATTGTCCATGCTCGTTGATCAGACGCCATCCGGCGGGCAATCGGCCGACCACCGCCGCCTGGTGCGGCCCCAGATCGACGGTCGTCCCGGTGGGGAAACCCTCGACCTGGGCGCCGATCCACAAGCCGGGCTGAAGTGGCGCCGCAGCTCCCGGCCAGTCCTGGGGCAGCGCGCCCAAGACCACTACGACGGGATGGCCCAGACCGGCTCGAGCCGGGTAGCCATAGACAACGACGGACCAGGCGGGCTCTTGACCGTCCAAAGCCTGACGCAGGTAGGCGTCCAGCGCCGGCCCCGGTGATCGGGGCATGGTCAGTTCACCGGCCGTGATGACATCGAAACGGACCGCCCGCCACTGTTCGAGGGCCTCGGTTTGGTCGCGGAACTGGCGGGCCTCCGACCACATGGCCCAGCCCAGCAGGAGCCCGACCACTCCCAGTGCCAGTTGCAACCAGAGCAAGAGGACACGGCCCCGGCTGCGCCAGGCGTCGCCCAACCCCAGGCCGATTTGATGGAAGGTCCGTTCGACTGTCATCGCACTGCCCTCTCCAGTCGACCGCTCCCCCGCACCACCAGGCCAGCCGAAGCCGCCGCCACAAGGGCCGGTGTCAACGCCAACAGCCAGACCGGCCCGGGCGGAGCCGGTCCGAGCAGGGACGGCCCCAGCCACCAGGTCAAGGCCAACCCCAGCCCACCGAGCGAAGCCCCGCTCAGTCCGGCCAAGCCCCAGGCCAGGGCGCAGTCCCGGCTCAGACGACGGTTGGAGGCGCCTAGCCGACGCTGGATCAGCCAGGTCCTGGATTCTGCCTTGACGGCGTCGGCCACCAACACGGCCAACGCCACCGCTGAGACCAAGGCGGCCACGACGCTAGGAGTGGTGTAGCGGTAGTCGGCGGCTTGACCGATCCAGCTCTGCGGTTCGATCAATCCGACGTCGGCTAGCTGGGATAGGTCGGCCGCCAACCGCCGGGCCCAATCCGGGTCGCCGCCCTCGACGTCGAGGCGACCCGGCCAGAAGGTCGGCCGGAACCCGGACAGGTTGACGATGTAATAGACCCCTGGGGCCTGGGCGGCGTCGAAAGCGCCGATGACCGAGCCCGTCGGCAACAGCGATTCGGCCCCGCCCAGGCTGGGGTCGTCCACCAACGGGCCACGGTCCTGCAGCAGCAGACGAACTTGGTCGGAGCGCATCTCCTCAGCGCTGAAACAACGTCCGGCGGTCAGGGCCGGGCAGGTGGGCTGAGCGGACGAATCGAAGACGGCCAGTCCGGGCAAGCCGCCATGGTCGCCGTAGGAGACCTGCAGCCGGACCGGCGCCCGCTGGGCCTCGGCCGACTCGAACAGAGTCCGGTTGAGATTGAGATCCATTTCAGCCCGGAATCCATTCAGTGTCAGGCGGAAGGTCTGACTCGGGTCCAGGCCGCCGTAATAGCTACCCTCACGCTGAACGGCTTGGGTCACAGCGGCGCCGGCCAAGATCAGGAAGACAGCCATCAGCAGCCCGGCCACAGCGGTGGGCCCGACTCGACGCAGAGGCAAAAGATACAATTTCTTACCCCCGGCTCCACTCCTTCGAGGTCACCGGCCTAGAACGGTGACTCATTTTAACTTTAGCCGCTTTTCACTTAATTCGTCAAGAGATTAATCTTATTAAAATATAAGTCAATGTTGCTAACATACTTTGGAGTTAACTGCCTCGTCCGATAACTGCGCCATTGAAAGTCTCCGGATCGCGGACTAGCGTCCCGATATACTGGAGTCGTCGCAAATTGGCACCGGAGTGTTGTCCGATGAGGAAATCGGAGGAAACATGAGAAACAAAATACGACGGCCCCTCGCCATGACTTTTTATGGCAGGAAGACTCTCGTGAAGGCCGCCCTGCTACCCGCACTGGCCTGCTTATGTGTGTCGGCGTTGTCCGCCTGCTCGTCCGCCCCGGAACCAGTCATCGCCGATCCGGTCATTGACCCGGATCTTCCCGTGGTCGAGATTGATCCAGGTCTTCCCGTGGTTGAACTCGTGGGCGACTGGCCCTACTTCGATGGCATCGACGCGGTCATCGCGCGCAGCGACGCGGTGGTCACAGCCACTTTCCTCAGCTCGACGAGCACCGTCATCTACCCTGACACCAGCGGGACCGACCCCGAGACCAATCCCCAGGCTGGCGTCGACCTGTCCCCTGAACAGTACGCCCGACTCGGTGTTACCTCGACGATCTCGCTAGTGAGGATCGACTCTTGTCTGAGCGGGAGCTTACGAGAAGGAGACACCATCAGCATCATCCAGACCGGC
Source organism: Propionibacteriaceae bacterium (assembly GCA_031265875.1). Lineage (GTDB taxonomy): Bacteria > Actinomycetota > Actinomycetes > Propionibacteriales > Propionibacteriaceae > WQYJ01. Next base: position 44,916 of record JAISCA010000007.1, on the reverse strand, counting down.
GGCATCCGCGATGGCGTGATGTACCGGGAGAGTTCCACCACCCTCTTGGGTGAAGCGCCGTCACCTCAACTGGTTTTGCTCCTGGAGCAAAACCTTGATGGAATGTATCGCACGGTCGATCCTGTGCTCGGCCTGCTGGCCAAGGACGGCGACGCCGTGTCGTTCTTCAAGCCGAATCTCGTTGACGCCGCCTCACTCCAGATCACATCCATGTCGCAGCTTTCGGCTGAGGTGGAACAGGCCTCGGTTGGAGCGACTGCCGACTAGAAGAATCGCTAACCCGCGTAGATGAGGCCGCTCGCGCCCGACCCCGTCACCGACCAGAGACTTACGACCGCCGACACGTCGGCGGACCAGTCGCAACCGACCGCTCGCGTGCTCTCTCCACCGAACGGACGTATACAACCACTGAGCCCGACTACGAACCTCTGAACCGAACCCGACCCAAAGCTGTGTTAGGGACGCCAAAAGCGACTCTCACGGACCAACTCAAGCACCCGTCCCAACCCCGCAGGGAGCCACGGCAGACATATTCGGTCCGGCCGCCCGCCAGGGCGACCGGGGCCTGAGGGAAGGGATAGTCGCAACCGTCACTCGCCGGCCATCACGGCCGAGCGGCGGGTTATGCCGTCCGACACGCCGGAAGAACCAGTCGCAAGTGCTCGTTCGCGTGGTGGGTGGGGTGCGTATGTCAGAGAGCGGCTACTACGGGTGGCTGTGAGCAGCCTCACTGCCCCTATGACCTAACTACCCCTATAAAGATAACGACCATCACTGTTAAAATAGATTTTCTGTCGCTACCCGACGCCGCTCCCTGACGCCTCTGAGGGAGCGGAATTTATCCACCAGTACAGTGCCGACCCGAAATAGAAAATACAAGCTGTTAGAAGGCCCGCCGAAGCCATGACCAACCAAGGACGTTTCGGAATCACACCAATCAGTATGAGCACCAGGGCAATGAACCCGATTAGACCGGTTGCCGCAGCGATGCTCACACTAAAAATAGAACATCCGACACCTACTAGCACCGCAGTGATGAATGCAAGTACTGGCCACAACCATCCAGTCTTATTATGTCTAAGTGATGAATCCATAATTGAGATCAGCCTACAGTAAAATCGTAATGTAGCATACCGTTACAGCCACCTGACTTCGACATTTGGTAGGACCAGCTCCAATCGCCGTTACTCTTTCCTTCGATACGGGTCTTCGAATGGTTTGCGTATGTGGTTGTACAGATGGATCCAGGCGGAGATATTAAAGTGCAAAACACGGGATTATAAAACGTCGCTGTAGTATCCCCGTAGGCGGCAGCAGAGCTGATCCTCGAAGTCCAACCACTACTGCCTGAACGTATCCAGCCTGACCCTGACAACCAGTATGTCATGTGAGTTCCGCTGTACGATACGACCTGCGTCGGAGTGTATTCCCACGTAAAAGATGTTTGAGTCGCCGTGGTCTGAAGGTTGATCGGGTCTTTGATCATCGCCTTAAAGGTCTTTGTTCTCGTGGCTGACGAGGCTGGTGCCCTTTCAGCTACAGCGTCCCTGGTGGCGAGTGTTTGCCCGAACGATGTCGTAATTTCAACTTGAGTACCATCTGAACTATCGTCACTCCAAAGGGCATGGAGACTCTCAGGTAAGTCAGAAGTTGAATAAGTTGCAATAGCGAAAGTCTGCGTGCAAGTTGTGGCGTCAAACGACAGTTCGCGAATGACTTGAATGGTGCCGTCTTCAGAGCCCGTTCCACTGAGTTCGAAATCGCAAACCTCGCCGTTACGAACTCCGATATTGGTTCTTAAGATAGCACCGGGGACACTCGATAACGTGTCGTAGAAACTTAACCCTATAACGACGTGGCCGGGGCCCCCTAAGGGACCCCGGCCACGTCGGTCAGGTTGGTCATCTAACGTTCAAACCCCCGGCCAGGACGCACCGCCGGCGGCGACAGAAGGACCGTGCGCTGGTCAGGCCTTCGCCGGTCGGACCGGCGATGGTGAACGTGATGTACCCCTCACCGCCAATACCGATACCGGCGTAAGACGGGCCGTTCTTGACGAAGATGGTCGTCTGCATCTTGCGTCCCATACGGGTCAAGGCGTTGACATCGAGGGAGTGGATGATGGCGGTGTGCCGGAAGCCGTGCTCGGCCTGGTAAGCCAGGTCGATGGCCTCGTTGACGTCCTTGGCCCGCACGATGGGCAGGATCGGCATCATCAGTTCGCTCTGCACGAAGAGGTGCTCGAACTCGGTCTCCATGATGATCAAGCGGGTGCCGGCCGGAGCCTCGATGCCGAGGCCGGCCAAGATGACAGAAGCGTCCTTGCCGATCCACTCGGTCTTGGGCCGCTTGCCGTCCATCACCAGGGCTTGCAATTTGTCGATCAGGGCCCGCTCGCGCAGCTCGTAGGCGCCCTCTTTGATCATGTGGAAGCGCAGCAGGTCGGCGATCGAACCGACCGCGATGACCTCTTTCTCCGCTGTGCAGGGCAGGTTGTTGTCGAAGGTGGCCCCGTCGACGATGCACTTGGCCGCCTTCTTGAGGTCGGCGGTCTGGTCCACCACCACCGGCGGGTTGCCGGCCCCGGCCCCGATGGCCTTCTTGCCGGTGCTCATGACGGCCCGGACGATGCCCGGACCGCCGGTCGCCACCAGCATCCGGATCAGCTTGTGCTCCATCATCGCCTTGGTGTTCTCCTCGCTCGGCTCGGACACCGTCACGATGAGGTTCTTGGGCGCGCCGGCGGCGGCCAGAGCGGCGTTCAGCTCCCGCACCAGCCAGAGCGACAGCTGCTTGGCCCGGGGATGGGGCGAGAAGACGACGGCGTTGCCGGCCGCCAGCATGCCGATGGAGTTGTTGATGATGGTCTCGGACGGGTTGGTGGTCGGGGTGATGGCCCCGATCACGCCGAAGGGCGAGGTCTCGATGGTGGTCAAGCCGTCGTCGCCTGACAAAGCCTCGGTCACGATGTCCTCGGTGCCGGGGGTGAGCAGGGCGGCGAAGCGGTTCTTGGCGATCTTGTCCGGCACATTGCCCATGCCGGTCTCCTCGACGGCGGCCTTGGCCATGTACTCCAGGTTCTCCTGGCGGGTGGCGGCCTCGCGGATGGCGGCGACGTACTTGGCCCGGTCCTTCATGGAGTGGCCGAGGTACTCACGGGCGGCCTGGTCGGCGGCCTCGATGGCGGAGTTCATGTCGGGGAAGACCCCGTCGCAGACCTCTTTGACCGGCGTGGCCAAGGCGGGCGTCGCCGACGCCACCTCGCGCACCACTTCACGCACCACCTGGGTGATCAGTTCAGCGCTGATCGTCATGGTCATCTCTCCTCTTGAATCGCCTGAAGGGCACAGGCCACGACGGCCAGGTCCTCTTCCACAGTGCCTCCCGAGACGCCGATGCCGCCGACCACAGAGCCGTCGGTGAACAAGGGCAGGCCGCCGCCGAAGAGGACGATACGGCCCTGGTGGGAGTGGCCCAACCCGGCCAGGGGTCCATCCGGACCGGCGGCCGGGGACAGCTCACCGGTCGGCAGCTTCAAGCTGACGGCGGTGAAGGCTTTGTTGACTGCGATCTCGATGCTAGCCAGCAACGAGTCCGCCATACGGTGCAGCAGCACCAGATTGCCGCCGGCGTCGACGGCGGCGAAGACGATCGGCAGGCCCATGGCGGCTCCCTTGCGCTCGGCCGCCTCGGCCGCCCGCTTGCAGGCCGCCAGGTCGAAGCCGGCCACCTCGTACGGCCCTCCGGCCGGAGCCGGGCGGGCCGGACCGGCTGGATCGACCGGGGCGGCCTGACCCATGGCCTCGGCCACGATCTGACGCACGGTGGCTTCCAGCTGGTCCCGCTCCACCGCCACCTCGCCGACCCGGGCGATGGCGAAGAGAGCGTCGGACAGCCGGTTGACGTACTTGACGATCTCCGGGCGGATCGGCGTCGACTCGGCGGCGGTCAGAATACGACGCTCGGCCCGGCGGGCCACCGTCCGGGCCTGGTGCAGCCGGACCGAGGCCTCGTCGTGCCCCGGCACCGTGAATTGGCGCATCGGCCCGGTGATAGCGACGCAGTCGTCGATCAATTTCTCCAAGCCCTCGATGTCGGCCTGGTCGATGGTGCGCTCCAGCTTGGCCCGGCCGGCCTCGTCGCTGGCCACCTCGGCGGCCAGAATGTGCAGACGGCGCTGAATCTGATCCAGGACCGACTTGTAAGGCTCGACTGTGCAAGCCACCTTGGCCGCTCCGATGGCGCTGTTCATCTCATCGACCGAGCCGTAGGCCTCGACGATGTCAGACTGCTTGGGCACCCGGGAGCCGCCGAACAGACCAGTCTGGCCGGCGTCTCCGGAGCGGGTGTAGATGGCGGGCACGGTCAGCGCTCGATCTCGATCTGGTCGACGATGCCGACGATGGTGGCGTCGATCGGACTGCTAGCGGCGTTGGGGTTGTTGGAGGCGTAGCGGGCCGAGGAACCCTTGGTGATGATGACGGTCTCACCGACGCCGGCCCCGACGGTGTCGATCGAGACCTCGGGCTGGCCCACGAACTCACCGTCGATGCCGAGACGCTGGGTCACCAGCAACTTGCACCCGACCAACCGGGCGTCCTTGCTGGTCGACACCACCGTGCCGCGTACCTTGGCCAGAAACATCTCACACCTTCCTGACGATCTTGATCGAACGGGCGTCGGCGGCGTCGGCGGCCTGAGCCGTCACGATGGCGCCCGGTTTGACCTGCAACAGCGTGCCGTCGGCCAAGGGCGCGATGACGACGTGGCTGATCAGGTTGAGGCCACAGGTCACCAGACCGGCGACGGAGGGGCCGACTGGTGACGAGGGGCTGTCCGGGGTGGCCGGGCAGCAGTCGGCCTCGGCCGCCTCGGACGGGCCGCAGCAGTCCGCCGCGCCTCCCACCGGGGTGGCCAGAACGGCCTGGTCGAGTCGGTCGGCCTCGGCCCAGACCACGCCGAAGTCAGCCAAGCGGTTGACGTGGGCGGACAGGACCTCGGCGTAGGCCGACGGCATGTGGGGATAGATCGACCGCTTGGCGGCGGTCTTCGGATCGACGCCGGTACGACTGGCGATGACCGGTTTGCCGGTCTGAATGAAGTCGGCGATGACGTTGGAGCCCAGGCAGTCGGCCACGCCGGTGGCCGCCTTGGCCGTCAGGTTGACCGTCATGGTGGGCAGCACCAGCAGATCGTGGTCCAGCACGAAGTGGCCGGTGGCCTCGGTCATACCGATCTGGGCCAGCCGCTCAGCCGAGTGCAGACGCTTCGAGCTGGGCGTCTGGACGTAATCCAAAGACAACCCCAACGCGCTCAACCGGGTCAAGGACTCGGCCGCCTGGCCGCACCCCAGCATGGCGCCGGACCACAGCACCATCACCCGCTTGGCCCGCTGGCGCTCCAGCAATTCGGCCACGACTTGGGCGATCAAGGCTCTGATTTGGGCCTCGTTCATAATTTCCCCCCCTCAGGTTGGGTGGAACAGGTGGACGACTCCGCTGCGGGCGCGATCATGGGCACGCCGAGAGGAGTCACGAACATCGGTTCGGCCGGCCGCACCACGGCCTGGCCTAGGCGGTCGCTGAACAAGCCGATGGCGCCGTCGAAGGAGCTGGCCCCGCCCACCAGGTAGACCACCGGCGGCTGGAAACCGCTCAGCGCCCGCTCGGCGATGCTGGCCATCTTCATCAGGGTGGGCCGGATGACGCCGAAGACCTCGTCGGCCCGGGCCGGGTCTTGTTTGATCCGCTCGGCCGTGTCGTAATCGATCCCCATCGCTCCAGCCAGGACCAAGGTCATGTGGTGGCCGCCGGTGGCCTCGTCGATGGACTTGACCACCCGGCCCGCCTCCAGGATCGAGACGCCGGTGGTGCCGTGGCCGATGTCGATGACACAGCCGTCGGTCATGCCGAGGACCCGGGCCGCCGCCACCGGTTCGTCGACCACCTCGTCCGGGTCCAGGTTGGCGGCCTTGACGACGTTCAAGAAGACCTGCACCGTGCCCTCGGACACCCCCGGCGGAACGGACAGGGAAGCCTGGCTGAAGCGGCGCTGGAGCCGGCCCTCGACCTGGGTCAAGAGGGAACGGACGGCCCTGGAGGCGCCGAGGTAGTCCACCACGATGCCGTCGCGCACCACGCTGGAGTGCTCCCAAGCCCCCGCCACCGGCTCGCCGGCGGCATCCACCACGGCCAAGACGATGTTGGCCGTGCCCAGGTCCACGCCCAGGCGGAGGTCGCCCGAGGCTGGAGCCACTGCGCCGTCCCGGACTTGGGCCGCGAACCGGCGAATACGTCGCTCGCCGATTTGCCGCGCCGTCGTGGCGCCGCCGTCGGCGGCGTCATCGCCTAAAACCTGGTTGGTTCGCATCGGACCACCTCCTCTCTGGGGTAGCGCGGGCCGGTCGATAGATACGGATACGGATGTGGACGGTGGGTCGATCGGTCAATCGAGCACCATGGCGCCGAAGTCGCCCGAGGCCACGTCGAGGGCGTTGGCCTCGTCGATGTCGAGGTGGATCTCCGGCGCCCAGGCCTCTTTGACCCGGATGATGAAGTTGTCCATGACACCGCCTCTGACACCGCCGAAGCGGACCTTGACGGTGTCCTGGTCGCGCAAGCCCCAGGCCTCGGCGTGGCTGGGACCCATGTGGATGTGCCGGGCCGCCACCAAGGCGGCGCGCTCCAACTCGATCCGCCCCTTAGGGCCGGCGATCTCGATCGGAGCGGCCCGCTCGAGGTGACCGGATTGCACGATCGGCGCCTGCAAGCCCAAGGCCCGGCAGTCGGTCTTGCTCAGCTCGGCCTGCGACTGGGCCCGGCAGGGCCCCATCACGCGGACGTCCTTGAACGAGGCCTTGGGCCCGTACAGATCGACTTTGAGATCGGCCGCGAACTCGCCGGGCTGCCGCACCGGCCGGAAGACCGGCATCTCGGTCAGGCCGAACAAGGTCATGAGGTCGGCCTGGCTGAGGTGGACGTGCCGATTGGAGACGCCGATGACGACCGCGTTGGGGTCGAGGGCCGGCACCAAGCGGGCGATCACCTGTTGGATGATCTGCTCGATCATCCGTTCCTTAGCCGAAGGGTCCATGACTGGCCGTCTGTCGCTGGGTCGGCCCGCTCAGAGGCGGGGTAAGAGTTGCTCGATGGAGGCGTGCGGCCTCGGGATGACATGGCAGGAGGCGACCTCCTCGCCGGCCGCCCGGGCCGCCACGGCCCCGGCGTCGACGGCCGCCTTGACGGCCCCGACGTCACCCCGCACGCAGACGGTGACCAGGCCGGCGCCGACCTTGACGTAACCCGTCAAGGTGACATTGGCAGACTTGGTCATGGCGTCAGCCGCCTCGACGGCGCCGACGTAACCGTTGGTCTCGATCAAGCCGAGTGATTCACTCATGGTTGACTCCTGTCAAAGATGCTGGGTCTATCACTTGGACCCGGGCTTGTCCTCGGGCTCGACCGGTTTGAGGCTGGCCGGCTTGGTGGGCTTGGACCCTCCCTTGGGCGGGCGGGCCGGCTTGGTCGGCTCGGGCGCGTCCGCAGCCGGGGCTGGGGCTGGGGCCGACGGCGGAGCCGGCTCAGGGGCGGGCTCCAAGGTGACGGCCTTGCTGGAAGGCTTGGCCACAGCCGGGGCTTCCACCACTGGCGGAGCGACTACGGCCGGTGCGGCCGGAGCGGCCGGGGTGGCCGGAGCGGGCCGAGCGACCGCGGCCGGAGCCGAGGCGGGCGGCCGGAAGCGGCCGATGGAAGCCGGCTTGGAGCCGGGATCGTTCGGATCGACCGAGGTCGGGGCGCCCTGCCCGACGGTCACAGCCGTTCGCACGACCGGCTCGATCTGCTCGTTGGGGCGCGGTATGACCGAGGTCGCGACCACCTTGTTGACTTTCCCGGCGGCGAAGCGGGCGGCGTCGATGGCGGCCTTGACGGCGCCGACTTGGCCGAGCACTTTGACGGCCACCATGCCCATGCCATCGGTCGCCTCATAACCCAGCAGGGTGACGTCGGCGGCCTTGCAAGCCGTGTCAGCGGCCTCCAGAGCGGCCGTCAAACCGATCACCTCGATGGTTCCCAAACACTGTTTGAGCATGGTCTGTCCTCTCAGATCTCAGGCGCCGGTGGGCGCGAAGAGGATCGATTCGCCGCTGGGACCAGTCAGCGGCATTCGCTTGACGATACGGGCCGCGGCCTGGCCCAAGGCCCGGTCGACGGCGTGGTTGCGGTTCAACTGACCCGTGATGTAGGGCTGGTCGACCGGCAGTTTCTCGGTGGTGATGACGACGTCGTCCACGGTGACGCCGATGCCGACCCCCAAGCGGGAGACGATGGCCGCTTTCTGGGCCAGCTCCAAAGGATTCGACTCGGCCCGCTGGCTCACGACGTAGGGGATGGACTCCTCTTCGACGCCGAGCAGGATCTCCGTCAGTTGGTGGTCGCCGACGCGGTCGTGGACGTAGACCTCGACCGCCGGCAGCTTGGTGTCGACCAGGTGTGGCACCTGGACCTCGACCAAAATGTCCTTCGCCATGACCCGCCTCAGCCTTCCCAGGACAAGACCAGGCCGGTGGCGACGGCGTTACGGGGACCTTCGGTGCCTCTGATGTTGGCCCGTCCGGCCACCACCCGGAACTCACCCAAAGCCCGGGTCACCAGCTGCGGGATCTCGAAGTCGAGAGCCGAGCCGCCGACCAGGACCACGAACTCGATGTCGCGCACGTTCTGGGTCGGACTGACCGCGCGCAAGGCGCGCAGGGCGTTGGTGACGAAGACCCGCTCCTTGGCCCGCACCCGGATCTGCCGGATCACTTCCATGGGCTGTTTCAGCGGTAGCGGGATCATCGACTCCGGGTGCATCACGACGACCCGGGCGAACAGGTGCGGCTTGAGCGGCTGGTCGAAGAATTGGACCGAACCGTCCTCGTGCCGGATGTTGAACAAGGTCTCGACCTTGGCCAGGGGATAACGCTTGATGTTCTCCGCCAGCTCGAAGTCGTCCAGCCCTAGCTCGGATTGGATCAACAAGGTCACCATGTTGCCGGCCCCGGCCAGATGGATGGACCGGCCCTGCCCGTTGCCGCGCAGGATCGAGGCGTCAGTCGAACCGGCCCCCATGTCCAAGATGGCGATGGGGGCCGAGGTGCCCGGTGTGGTCAGGGCGCCGCGAATGGCCATGTCGGCCTCGACGCCGCCGACCTGGACCGGGATGGTCAGCTCGGCTGTCATCTGAGAGGCCACCCGCTCCATCTGGAGCTTGTCCGCCCGCACCATGGCGGCGATGCCGACGGCGCCCTCGAGTGAGAACTCCTCGGCCAAGCCGCCGATGACCTTCTGGGGCACCAGGGTGTCGACCGCCAAGAGGTCGGTCACTTGGATCTGCTTGGGATCGCGATCGGTCAGGTTGCCCATCACGACCCGGACCTTCTCCATCATGCCGCCGACGTTGGTGCCCGGCTCGCCGACGATGTCGTTGACCGGGCCGACCGTCGCGCCGGCCCGCATGATCTCCTCGGCGCCGCGCTCGACGTCGACTTCGACCGAACGTTGCTCGCCGATGAAACGGAGCGAACCGGCCGGGATGTGACGTTCGGTGACGTCGCCCTTGGGCGTCTTGATGACGACCGCCGAGCGGTTGCCGACCAAGGCCCGGGCCATCGGCACGACCGACTTGGTCTCGTCCGAACTGAGTTCGAACAAGGTGGCGATGCCGAAGGGATTGGACAGGGTCTCGATGATACGGCCGGCTTCGGCCACCTCGATGGCCGCCAACATGCCGATCGGCACCTTCTCGACCAAGGAGACCTCGTCCACGATCGGAATCTTGCGCCGCAGACGGTTGTGCACCAGCACGCCGTCGTCGCTTTGCAAGATGGCGCCGGTGACCGTCAAGCGGCCGTTGGCCAGGTTGATGGCCTCGGCCACGGCGGCGTAGTCGTGCGATCGGTCCGCCACCACGATGTACGGGCGATCGGCTGGGGCCGAGACGAGATCCACCAAGTGGATCGTCGTCCCGACCCCGATGCCCAATCCACCAGGAGTCGACGGGTTGTGGCCGATCATGGTCGATTCCGTGATGACCGTTTCCGTGATCGTCTCCATGGCGACGTCGCCGATCACCGGCGCCGCCTCGTTGATACGGATGACTGTGAGATCTGTCAGCGACCGGCCGGCCCGTTCCAGGGCCTGAGTCAACGACTGGAACATACCTTGGGTGTTCTGCAGGGTCCCTTTGATTCCCGTGGTCGGCACCAGGGCCGAAGTCAGGAAACGGCGGGTCGTGCCAGCCACCTCCGCCAGCGCCACCTCGGTGGTGGCGTTGCCGATGTCGATTCCAGCGATCAGAGCCATGTCGCTAACAGTTCTCTTCCGTCATCCCGCTCGGTCACTCGGCCCGCAGCCGACCGCGCTGCTCGTAGACGTCAGCCGCCTCGCGGATGAAAGCCGGGTTGATCTTGCACCCGTACTGGTTCTCCAACTTGTCGGCGATGGCGTACAGCTCGGCCTTGGTCGAGCGATACGGACGCAGAGCGTTATAGATGCTGAGCAATTCGTCGTCGGGCACGGCGATCAGCTCGGCCGCCCGGCGCAGGTTGCGCGAGAAGGCGTCCCGACCGACCGATTCGGCCACCTGGGCCTGCATCTCCAAGGTCTCCGGAGCGATCCGGAAGTCCTCCGCCGTCAGCGCCCCCGAGACGACACCTTCCAGAGAGAAGTCAGTCAGCGGCTTGCCGGAGGCGGACTTGATCTGGTTCGGGATCTTCTCACCGAGGGGATACTGCTCTTTGGTGACCTGGCCACCAGCCGGCGCGGTAGCGGCCGACGGTGAACCAATCGTGGCCATGACCTGAGCCATGATCTGTCGAATTAGTTGTTCTTGGTCCATGTCAGCATTCCCTCAGACGTAGGTGACGGAGAGAGCTTGCGTCTTCTTCGTCGGATCGCAGAGCTCGGTTTCCTTGATGTGCAGCAGAGCGGCGATGGCCTGGTACTTCGGCCGAGCCATCTGGTCGTTCTTGACCGGCACTGGAGCAGGCGACTCGCCCTTGGCGTACTTGGCGGCGTTCTTGCCGATGGCACGGAACGTCTCCAGGTCGATCAGAGGGGCCTGGCTGAACAACTCAAGGTTGCTCAAAGGCGGCAGGTCCTTCTGATGGATGACCGTGGTGCCACGGGACTGGATGCCGATGCCGATGCCGGAACCGGACAACTTGGCCGCTTCGTGGGCGATGAAACCGACGTCGGCGGTGCGGAAGAGACGGATGAAGCGGTACTTCAGGCCCTCCTCCTCGATGCCGGCGCAGATCTCCCGCACGACCTGGTCGTGGGGCAGGCCGATGATGGTCTGGTTGAGGCGTCCGCCGAAGGCCGGAGCCAAAGCGATGACGACCTCGCGCGGGTCGGAGCCCCGCTCCGCCGGACCAGTCTCGGCGATCTTGATGTGACGCTCACCGCCGGCGTAGTCCGGCGTGCCCGAGGGCATGGCCTGGGCGGCCGGAGCCACCTTGGCGTCGAGTCCGTTCAACACCTGTTCGATGATGCTACGCAGAGTCTTCTCATCCATTGTCATCACCTCAGATGCTCTCGGGATCGATGGCTTTGCGGATGTTCTTGATCTCGGCCCAGCGCTCGTCGGAGAGCTGGTAACCGGTCGAAGGACCGCGGTAGTCGTTCGGATAGTTGACAGCCGAGACGACGTTGAAGTCCTTGGTCAAGATGGCCGCCGTGTGCAGGTAGTCACCGGAGACGCGCTGCTTGAGCATGCCGAAGACGGAACCAGCCACGTCCTCGTACCCGGCCCGGGCCAAAGCCTTGACCAGGTCGATGCCGGTCAGACCCCGCTTGAGGACGTTGTCGGCCGCCTTGAGGTCTTCGACCACATTGCGATCCGGCATGTCCTTCGAGCCGTGGCCGTAGGTCGCGGCTTCGACTTCGGCGTCGGTGATCTCGGGCAGGCCGAGCTCACGGTAGAGGGCCTGGATGACCTTGGCCGCCTTGTTGCGCACGACCACGGTCTCGTCCTCCGAGACTGGCCGCAAGCCACCGTCGATCTTGAGATCGCGCTGGATGACGCACCAGTCGTCGAAATCCTCGGCGTCCCAGTTGGAACCGGCGAACATGTTGTCATAGTTCGGAACCGCGGAGTAGCCCGAGCAGATGAAGTCCGTCCCAGGGGCGAACTGCATGATGGAACGGGCGATCCGACGCAAGTCGGAGTGGGTGAAGGTCTGGTCGTTGCTGGAGGCGCACTCCAGGTCCAGACACATGCCGATCAGGTTCTCGGCCAACATGGCGCGGATGCCGCTGGGCACAGCCGCCGGCACGCCGCAACAGGAGACGGAACCGTTCTGGGTGCCCTGCGAACCGGCCGCCTTGGTGATGTACAGGCAGCGGGCCTCGAGGTAGAGCATCGACTTGCCCTCGGCGTAGCCCATCTGGACCTCCGAGCCGGTGCCCGAGGTGAACCTCATCTTGAGGCCACGGGAGGCGTAGCAGGAGGCCAAGAAGCCCTTCGACCAAGGCGTGTCGTCGCCGTCCATGAAGACGGGCTCGGTGCCGTAGACCGACACCGTCTCGGCGTAGGCGGTGAAACCGCGCATGCCCAGAGCCAGCTCGGTGGCCTCTTCGACGGCGCACTGGGTCAGGATGCCGGGACGACCGACCTGGGCCCCCACCATGATCGAGATGGCGTTGAAGGGAGCGTAACGGACGATGCCGACGGTCGTCTCCTGCTCAGCGAAACCGCGCAGAGCGGCCTCGGCGGCGTCCGCCGCGATCTGGATCGGATTGTCTTTGACATTGGTGACGTGGCATTGGTTGGCCGGTGAGAGGCGTGCCCTCATCTTCGACACGGCCGTCATCATTTCCACGACGTTGAGTTGGGAGACTACCTCGATCATCTTGGCCGGGGTAAGTGCGGTGGTGAGCTTGACTACTTCGGCTCTAGGCACATTGAAGTCGACCAACATCCGGGCCAGCTCATTGGAATCGATGGCGTTGGCGCGCTCGGCGTCCTCCAGCCTGATTCCGTAAGTGGCGATGAAGGTGTCGACCATGTCGAAGTCTTCACGCTTTTTACCGTCCATCTCGACGACCTTGCCCGCAACGATCTTGATGCTGGGCTTGGGGTCGTTCGGGCTCTCCATGGCGATAAGGCCGACCTCTGGCCACTCGGTCACAAATCCGTCTTGATTGACGGGCCGAGCGTCGAGGACTTCAAATCTCTTCGATTTCACGATTTCCTACCTCAGATGTAGGGCGTCGTCGCGGAGCCTGGGCAGACGCCCATGGCACCCAGCAGGTGGATGCCGATCTCACGCGCGGCCACGATGGCCTGACGCACAGCGCCCGAATCGCCGGTCAAACAGGAGATGACCTCGTTCGAGAAGCTGGTGCCAGCGGCAGGGCTGCTGTATCCGATGACGTCGACCGTGGCGGCCTTGACAGCGGTGTCGGCGAGGACCACGCCGATGCCGGCCGGGGCGCCCACGGTGATGCCGAAGGCCTTGCCCAGAGGGGCCCCGAAGGCCTTGTTCAGGGCGTAGCTGGCGCGGGCCGTGTACTGGAATTCCAGGTGGCCGGCGTCATTGCCGTAGACGTCGCCGAAGGTGCGGTCGATCTCGCTCAGGGAGACCTCGACGGCCCGACGGGCGTCGGACACGTCGATGGCGCCGAAAACGATCAACGAGCCGTGACCGGCGCCACCCTTGGTGTCGCGCGGCAGCTCGATGGTGACGATCTCGGTGTTGGTGGCCTTGACCGCTTCGTCAGCCGCGAAGATGTGCGGCCCGGCTCCGGTGCGTGCGCTCAGGATGCCGATGGAGCGGTACTTGGGGTCGATCTTCATGAGCTTGTGCAGCTCCGGATCGACGTTGGCGATGACCAGTCCGATGGTGTCACCGATGGGGTTGACCCCCACGAATTCGGTGCAGGGCGGACGGGCGCCGATGGCGGGAGCCGCAGGGGCCGCGCCGATCTTGTCCTGGACGACGGCCAGGACCTGGTTGATGAGTTCTTCGTTGGCCATGATCGCCACCTAACTCACTTGGCCGCCGACGGGAGCAGCTGCTCGACGTCGTTGTGCGGACGTGGGATAACGTGGACGGACACCAGCTCGCCGACATTCTGCGCGGCGACAGCGCCGGCGTCAGTGGCGGCCTTGACGGCGCCGACATCGCCCCGGACCAGGACGGTCACAAGACCGGACCCGACCCGCTGGCTTCCAATCAGGACGACATTGGCCGATTTGACCATCGCGTCCGCGGCTTCAACGGCGGCGACGAAACCCTTCGTCTCCACCATTCCGAGGGCTTCTTGCATTGTCTAGCTCCTTGGATGTTGGGCATTCAACAGACACACCAGATCGGACCATTGACCTGGTGGCGTTATGACCCAGGCTATGGTCGATCCGAGGGTACGGCTGAGGGTTCGGCCTAGACTTATTCAGGCAGTTCCTGTATCCGAACCACCGGAAAGTACCCGTTCGATGATGGATTTCTGTCCACCTAGATGGACTTACGGTCTTTCCCCCGTAGTCGATTGACAGGCCCGGCCGGCTCTGGGAACGATTGGCTGATGGACGGCGGTCGAGCCGTCGCGGTCGCCGGACGCGACTGAAGCTCCGCAGCGGGGCGGATCTGAGAGGGCCATGTTCGAGGACAAACAGCGCATCATCCAGGAGTTCGTGCCTGGCAAGCAGGTGACGCTGGCCCACATCATCGCCCACCCCGACCCCCAGTTGTACGTCAAAGTCGGCCTCAACCCGTCCGGCGGCGCCATCGGCATCCTCACCATCACCCCCTCCGACGCCTCCATCTTGGCGGCCGACGTGGCCACCAAGGCCTCCGGTGTCGAGTTGGCCTTCGTCGACCGCTTCAATGGCTCGCTCATCATGATGGGGCTGGTGTCCGACGTCGAGGCCGCCATGCACGAGGTCTTGGCCTTCCTGACCGGCGTGCTACGTCTGGCCCCGGCCGAGATCACTCGCACATGAGCGACCCCGGAGCGGTGACGCCGGCTCCGGACCCGACCGGCCCGACCCCGCCGGTCGACCCGGCGCTGGGCGGCGGCCGGCTGAAGAAGCTGCTCCTGGTCGGATCGGTCGGCTGCGGCAAGACCACCCTGATGCAGCGCCTGCACGGTCTGGACTTCGTCTACGACAAGACCCAGGGACTGGAGTGGCAGGACGAGATCTTCGACTCCCCGGGCGAGTTCTTGGAGCTGTGGTACCTCAGGCACGGCCTCTGGACGGCCTCGACCGACGTCGACCTGGTGGTCTTGATGCACGCCGCCACCACCGTCGAGATGAAGATCCCGCCCGGCTTCCACACCTACTTCACCAAGCCCGTCCTGGGCGTGCTGACCAAGATCGACATCGCCGAGCCTTGGATGATCACGAACGGGGAGAACCTGCTCCAGATGGCCGGTTGCCGGGTCGTGCACAAGGTCTCCGCCTTGACCGGAGAGGGCATCGCCGAGCTATTGCCCGATCTGCGCTGACCTAGCGTCCCCTGAAGGTGGGGTGATAGATCAGACGGGGCGGCTGACGTCTCCTGCCGCCGCGAACTTCCCGAGCGGGGAACACTAGTGGACTGTCTCCCTGAGGGTGGGGGTGAGGAGGGACATCCCACTGGCCTGTGCCGCTATGCGGCCCAACACTCTTACAACTCGGTCACAATCGCCCGGCTGGACCGCCTCGGCGCCGCTCTGACTTGGCCAAATGCGGTCCTTCGAGGCGGAGAAATTGTAGTTCGAGGCTGTGACCTAGTAGTAGTGTGACGATCGTCAGTTCCATCCGCCTCTCCCAAGGATGACTCATGCGCCGTCGCTCGCCCGCAGCCCGTTTGACAACTTTAGCTGCTGCTATCTCGCTCGCCTCAGTCGGACTGTTCATCGCGCCGCCCGACGCCGGGGCGGAGCCACCGCTGCCGCAGTACCTCTCCGTCACCAAGTTCACCGAGAACAACCTGACTGAGGTCAGCCCGGGCCAGACCTTCTCTTACGAGGTCGTGTTGTCTTGTTCGGAGCATAATTGCCTGGACGCCGCCGTCACCGACGCCCTGCCGGCCCAGTTCGAGGGCTTGAGCCTGGTCGGCGTGGAGGTCCGCCCCGCCACCGTCGGCCACCAGTTGAGCGTCGTCACGGCCGGCCAGCCGGTGAACAGCTTCCCGGCTACGATCGGCCAGGACACGACCGTCACCATGGCCGTCAGCCAGGCCTTGGACAGCGCGGGCACGGTCGGCCTGTCGGCCGGCCAGACCCTGACCCTGTTGCTGCGCCTGCGAGTGCCTGACACCGGCTTGAGCCCGCTCAGCCCCAACGTCGGCCACCCCATCACCAACACCGCCACCTCCTCGGCCTCCAACTCGGCCCCCGACAGCTCGTCCGCCGCCGTCACGATCAGCGTCCCCCAGGTCCTGCAGTCCGACCTGACCAAAGGCTGGGCTCCGGCCAGCGCCACCGTGGGGCAGACCTCGACCGTCAGTCTGGCCGCCACCAACCGCTCCAACGTGCCGGTCGACCGCCTGGTCGTGACCGAGCCGGCCCAACCGGGCGACGGCTCTGGCCTGGACGCCAACAACCCCTTCAGCGTGGCTACCCTGACCGGCTTCTCCAGATGTGATCTACCGGCCGGCGCCAGCGCCGTCCAGGTCGACGCCTGGGTCGAGCAGGCCGGCGTCTGGTCCTGGACCAGCGGCCAAGCCGGCCCCAGTTGCGCCCTGCCGGCCGGGGTCGACTTCGCTGACGTGGGCGGCCTGCGCTTCACCTTCAGCGGCGACATCACGGGCAACGCCCCGGCAGCCCACCTGTCCCAGGGCACCGGTCAGGCCCGTCTAGGCTTGGCCCTAGTCCAGCGCAGCGACAGCCCGGCCACCATCGTCAACACCGCCACGGCCCAGACCAGCCGGGGGGCCGCCAATAGCCCGGTCGTCTCCGCCTCGGCCAATTACACGGTGACCGAGCCCAGCCTGGCCGTCACCGTCAATAAGACTTTCAGCCCGGCCGGTGTGCCCCAGGGCAACTACACCACCGCCTTTCTGACGGCCACCAATGCCTCGCGCGGTCAGCCCGTCATCAGCCTGAGCGTGGGCGAGCCCGACCTGGCCGGGCAGGACTTCCAGTTCATCGAATTCCCCAGCGACATCACCTACCCGGCCGGGGCCAAAGAGGGCAAGGTGGTGTACCACTTCGCCTCCGGCCCGGATGAGGAGGTGTTCTTCGCCTCCGGCACCACGCCGGCCAGCCCCTCCTCCGCCGGCGTCGTGACCGGCTTCGAGGTCGTCTTCAACTCGACCGACGGCCCGCTCGGCGACAACGCCACCGTCACCGTGCCAGTCCGTCTGGGCACCAGCGGCGGCTCCACCGACAAGCCTCGTGACAACACCGTCCGCGCCACTGTCTCGAACGGGGTCCACACAGCCGAGGGAGAACGTACCGTCTCCGTCCAGGTGGTCGACCCCAATTTCATCGAGACCATGACCAAGACCATCTCGCCGCCCTTCACCGCCGTCAGCCCGGGCGGGATGGTCATCACCGGCCTGGGCGGCAACGTCCGCAGCGACAACAACTGGGTCCACCCGACTGCGATCACCATCACCGACCAGATCCAGCCCGCCCAGGGCCAGCGCGAGTTCTGGGACGGCTTCGACCTGTCTTCGATCCAGCCCTTCCAGATACCCGCCCACACCGCCCTCAAGATCGAGGTCTTGACCGGTTCGACCTGGAAGGAGCTGACCACCGAGCAGGCCAAGCCGGGCACCGACTACTACAGCTTGTTCACGCCCGAGCTCGAAAGTCTGCTGCTGGGCATAGGGACCACCCGTCAGGCCGTCACCGGGGTGCGCTTCAGCTTCACCAACCCGGCCGGCTTCCCGACCAGCCAGACCATCACCCCGTACGTCGCCTACCAGGCCCGTCAGACCACCCGCTCCGGCGCCGCCACCGGCGACGACCCGGGCCTGCCCTGGGTCAACACCGCCACCGTCCAGGGCTCCATCACGACCGATGACGGCGGCTCCGACTTCGGCGGCGGCGGCTCCGGCACCGGCGACGGCTTCATCTTCGCCCCCGGCGGCTGCGCCAACCCGGATGATTGCATCGTCGGCCCGCCCACCAACCCCCGACCCTTGATCGTGCCCACCATCGCCTTGCACAAGGATTGGGGCCGGTTGCTCAGCGTCCACGCCCAGTCCTCCGAGCGGCGCACCAGCTCACTGCTCTGGGACACCACCCCCGGAGTCGCCTCCGTCACCATCTCCGATCCGGTGGCGCCGGCATCGACGGCCATGGCCGAGAGCTTCTTCGACGCCTTCGACCTGATCTCGATCGCGCCCGTGAACGTGAACTATTCCGACCCGACCTACAGCAGCGGCTGGGCCTTGCGCTACGACAGCGTCAGCGCGGTCAAGCTGTACGACGGCAGCGACTGGGTGACCCCGGATTGCGCCAGCAGCGGGCCCTGGATGACGACGGCCGGCTTCCGCGGTTGCGCTCTGACCCCGGACGAGCAAGCCTCGACCGTCGGTCTGCGCATCGTCGTCGAGCCCAACGACGCCGCCCGCGCCAACACCACCGATCCCTTCGCCCCGGCCGTCGGCTCCGGCGTCACCAGCGCTTACAGCGACCCGGCCCATCCGGAAGCCCTGAAACGCAGCTTCGCCTTGCAGTGGCAGGTGCGCGACCGCAAGCGTTCGGATGACTCCTGGGTGATCCGGACGGCGACTTACAATTACCGGCCGAACGGCGTCGATTTGGAGGCGGGCTGGGTGCTCAACCGGGCCGGCTTGACCGCCGTCCCGCTCGACGGGCAGGTGCCGCCCATAGACACGACAGTCGAAGCCCCCATCGCGATCCTCGACACCGTGCCGCTGGTGCAGCTGGCGAAGTCTTTCTCGAGTGCCTCCCCCGGCCAACCGAATGGCTCCTCCGGCCAGCCATTGCTGATCCCGGGCGAGCCCGGCACGCCACAGTCGGACTACCCCAGCACCATCTTGACCCTGACGGCGACCAACCAGGCCTCCAACGGTTTGGCGGCCAAGGCCTCGTACATCCGTATCACCGAGCCGGCCGTCGCCGACAGCGGCGGGGCCAAACTGTCCTTGAACCAGTCCGCCATCGACCCGGACAGCGCCAAGGCCGATCCCTTCCTGGCCGACCCCTTACGGACCGACCCCTTCTTGGGAGTGACCGATCTGGCGGCGGACTCCTTCTTCGACCGCTTCACCGCCACCGGCGTCGCCTTCTCGGACTCGACTCAGCAGGACTCGGCTCCGACCCTGTTCGACCCGATCAAGACCACCGTCCACCTGCTGCACTACAACGCCGGCGCGGTGTCGCATTCGACCACCACGGCGGCCGCTCTGAGCGCCCTGACGCCGACCCAGCAAGCGATCGAATTGGCCGACGTGATCGGGATCTCGGTCACCTTCCAGGACACCGACCCGGCCACCGACGGCGGCAGCGTCGCGGGTGGACAGTGGGTCCGGCTGACCATCACGGCCCAGGCCCGGGCCACCTTCCGGGTCTTCCACGTTGACGGCCAAGACCAGCGCCTGGCCGTCAACGGGGTGACGGACCAGGTCACCAACACGGCCTTCGCCCAGTCCTACGACCCGGTCCAATTCAGCACCCCGCTCCTGAACGAGGAGAAGCGGGGATACAACGGGGCCTTCAGCAACGCCAGCGTCTACCTGCACGGCGGGCGCCTCCTCGCCCGGGCCGGCCAGACCATCTCGCCCAACAGCCTGACCGAGCCGGACCGGGCCAGCCCGATCACGGTCAATATGACAGGCGACGCTAGATCGCCCAGTAGCAACGACCAGTCCAACCTGCCGGCTACCCAGGTGACTTTCGAGGACGGTCCCGAGAACACCGCCTTCTGGGACAATGTGGCCTTCACCGGCTGGAACTCGATCACGGCCCCGAACGAGGCCGA
The DNA here is from genome assembly GCA_031265875.1 of Propionibacteriaceae bacterium. GTDB lineage: Bacteria > Actinomycetota > Actinomycetes > Propionibacteriales > Propionibacteriaceae > WQYJ01. The sequence goes on along the minus strand of JAISCA010000007.1, from coordinate 24,990 downwards.
CCAGGTCAGCCTGTGCGCCTACGGGGCTTTCACCAGCGGCCCGGCCGACTGGACCTGTTCCACGCCCGGCCCGCTGACCGCCGCCGAGCTGCCGTTGACCGAAGCCCAGTACCCGCTCATCCAGGGCCTCAAGGTCGTCTTCTCGAAGGCCGACGGCAGCCTCCTGGGCAACTGGTGGCAGAACCCCGTGGTCTCCTTCAAGGCCGCCCTGCGTACCACTAAATTGTCCGGCGACCCGGTCGCCTTCACCGCCGCCGCCACCACGGTGACCAACACGATCAAGGTCTACTCCTGGAACCGTCCGCTCGACGTGACCAGCCCGGTGGCCTCCGCCCCGGCCACTCTGAGCTGGCAGGCCGGCTCCCGCCAGCTGGCCATCGGCAAGGTGGCCAACCGCGGCTCCACCAGCATCTTCCCCGGCGACACGCCCTCGACCTCCGACGTCGTGCCCTTCGAGATGACCGTCACCAACACCGGCAGCGGCTATCTGCACCTGGCCAGCCTGGTCGACCAGCTGCCGCCGGGCCTGCGTTACAGCGTGGCGCCTCGAGAACCCGACCTGGGCAAGCCCTATCTGATCACGCACAGCTACAGCGGCTCCCTGACCTCGACCCTGTCGCTGGAGCCCGTGCTGAACGTCGGTCCGGTCGAAGCGACCGGCCAGGCCCTGACCTGGACCTGGCCCACGGCCGACCAGGCCGACCGTCTGCTGCCGGGCGAGTCGATCACCATCACGGTCTACGGCTGGCTGGAGATCGGCTTCTACCAGGAGCACGAGCAGGCCGTGAACAGCTTGATCGTGACCACGGTCGAGCCGTTGACCAGGGTCGACAGCACCTCCGGGCGCCCGGTCTCCTTCGTGCCCGCGACCGATCCGCAGACAGCCTCGACCACGGCCTTCGTGACGCCGCACGCGGGCGTCAACTTCAGGCTCACCAACGGCGTCCTCGGCTCCCTCGGCACGGCCTCCTTGGGCGATGGCGTCTGCCAGCCCAGCATCCCGCGTCCGGGCCAGTCCACGCCGACCTACTTCGGTCCGCTCTGCGTGGCCGACTCGGCCCACGGCGCGGTCGACAGTTGGATCTTGCACGCCGTCAACGCCGGCACCACCTCGGTCACCCGGGTGACCTTCTTCGAGGCTCTGCCCGCCGCCAACGACCTCATGCTGGTGGCCGAGGAGAGCCGGGAGTCGACCTTCCGGCCCCATCTGGTGGGCGGTTCGCTCCAGGCCACGGCCTTGGACGCCAACGGCGTCGTGATCCCAGGCCTGACGACCGAATACGAGGTCTCTTACAACGCCGTAGCCTGTCAAGGCGCTTGGACGGCCCTGGGCCAAGACCCCACCGTCACGCCTTGCACCAGCGCGAACGAGGTCTGGGAGACCGTCGATCCCAACGATCTCAGCGTCGATTGGACCAACGTGCGGGCCATCCGGGTGTCGCTCAGCTTCGACCAGGCCAGCCCGCTGGGGCCGGCCGGCACCGTCGACGTCCAATTCGACACCGTCAACGTGCCCAACTCGGCCGTCGGGGCCGAAGACGGGGCCGAGGCGGAGACCTCCGCCAGCGTCGACGCGGTCGACGCCGCTTGGATCCAATACGGCGCCACGTACCATGACGCCACCCGCTTGGCTCCGTTGAAGCTGTCCCCGCCCAAGGTCGGCCTGGCCTTGAACACCGGCTCCTTCTCGGTCCAAAAGCTGATCACCGGCACCGGCACTGAGGTGGCCCCGGCCAGCTTCGAGGCCACCTTGTCCTGCTCACTGCCCTACACCGACGCCTTCGGCAATCCGCGTTCGGCTCCGCTCCGCTTCAACGGCCAGACCGACGGCCGCTTGACCCTGAGCCAAGCCGCAGACTTGAAGGCCGAAGTGACCAAGGTGCCGCTGGGCTCGGTCTGCCAGATCGGCGAGGCCGGCTCGGTCGGAGCCTACGGTGAGATTTCCCGCTCGGCCGAGGCCGATCAGTTCACGGTCGAGGCCGGCCTGGTCAACCAGACCGTCCTGACCAACGTCTACGTCGCTCGGGCCGTGCCCGCCACCGGCTCCGACCAGCGGCCGCCCTACCTGGCCTTGCTCTGCCTGGTGGCCGGTGTCGCCCTGGTCTGCGCCGCCCGCCGCTCCCGCCGGACCGACTGAGACTAGTCCTGGGGGCGGTCCCCCAGGACAGCGAGGAGTTAGGGCGACCGACCGCGCGGTGGGTCGCCCTAACTACGTGATCTGCCGATCAGGGGGTTACGATCCGCCGCAGCGCTGGTCGGACGTACTCGGTCGCCGCAGCCTCTGACCTCGATCGGAGGGTCACAACGCTAGTCACGGCTAGTCACGGCGTGTCTTGTGACCAGACCGCTCGCTCGCTCGGCGGCGCTTCGCCGAGCGTGGGGTCACGACTGGGCCGGACCAGTCAGGCGATCTTCATCAGGATGGCTTCGAGGTCGTGGACGTCGACCGGGACCGGGTTGCCGACGGTGCAGCGGTCGTTCAAGGCGGCGTGGGCCAGCTTGGGCACCGCCCGTAAGAACTCGTCCTTGGCGATGCCGGCGTCGGACAGCCGGACCGGCATCTTGAGCCGGGCGGCCAATTTACGGCAGTCCTCGATCAGGCCCAGGACGCGGCCCCTAGGCGTGGTGGCCTTGACGTCGACCATCAGACCGAGGTGGGCGTAACGACGGCCGACCGGGGTCAAGGCGCCGGGGCCGAAGCCGAGCGCGCCGGCGTTGAACTCGATGACGTGGGGCAGGATCATCGAGTTGAGACGGCCGTGGGCCATCGGGAAGACGCCGCCGATGGAGTGGGAGATGGAGTGGACGATGCCCAAGCCGGCGTTCTCGAAGGCCAGGCCGGCCATACAGGCGGCGTTGTGCACCCGCTCGCGGGCCTGCAGATTGTCCGGGTTCTCGAAGGCCACGGGCAGGTTGACACAGAGCAATTGCAGGGCCTTCTCGGCGAAGGCGTCGGAGAAGTCGGAGTGGCCGACCGCGACATAGGCCTCGATGGCGTGGCTGACGGCGTCCATGCCCGAGTCGGCGGTCAACTTGGGCGGGGCCGTGCGCACCGCCTCCGGGTCGAGGATGGCGACATTGGGGATCATGTCGTCTGACGTCAATGGAATCTTGCTCTGACTGGCATGGTCGGAGATGACGGCGTAGCTGGTGCCCTCGGAACCGGAGCCGGAGGTGGTCGGGATGACGATGAAGCCGGAGCGCAGATCAGCCCCTTGGCGCAGGGCGATGGAATGGATGGCCTTGGCGGCGTCGATCGGGGAGCCGCCGCCCAGGGCCACGATGGCGTCTGGCTGGGCCGCCGCGTAACGCTCCAACCCGGCCACCACCGTGTCGACGTCGGGGTTGGGGCTGACCTGGTCGAAGACCGTCACCTGGGCCTGCCCCAGTTCGCGTAAGACCAACTCCATGACCTTGGTCCGGGTCATGAAGGAGTCCGTCACGATCAAAACTCGCTGGCCGGCCAACTGGCGCAGGCTAGACAGCGAGTCGTGTCCGTAACGGATGTCAGTTGCGACACGAAACTGGCGCATTCCGGCTCCAATCTGGATTGAGCGACGACTCTCGCCGGAACTCGCTGGGCGACAGGCCGGTCTCAGCCTTGAAGACACGAGCGAAGTAATTGGCCTGGTGGAAGCCTAGCTCAGCCGCCACTTTGACCACTGGCAGGTCGGTGTGGGCCAGCATCAGATGGGCCCGCCGCATCCGCCGGGCCATGACATAGGACATGAAGCTGGCGCCGGTGACGGACTTGAACTTCTTCGACAGGTGCCCGGGCGAGATGTTGAGGAAGGTGGCCGCCTCGGTCAGGGAATAAGCCTTGGCCCGGCGCCGCTCGATCTCGTTCAAGAGGTCCTGGAAGTCGCGGTGCCGCTTGGGGCGCGAGCGCCGCAGGCCGTCGAAGACCAGCACCAGCATCGACTCGACCATGGTCTGGACCTGATACCGGTTGAGGTTGGCGGCCCGGCGGGCCCGCTGCTTGAGGGTTTGATAGCGCAGGTGCTTGACGATGTCGGGGCAGAGCGCCCGCGCCACATCGGCCACGGCGTCCTCCACCCGTTCCACCTCGGCCACCCGGCTGGGGGCCGCCAGTTCCCAGATCTGATCCAAGATCCGGCTCAGACAGGCGAAGGCGGCTGGCATGTCCTCGGCCTCGCACTCCTTCCAGAAGACGCCGGGCGCGACCGGCTCCTCCGACAGCGGCCCGGCCGGCGGAACGGCCGGGAGGGGCCGGCGGGCGGGATCGGCCGGCCCGTCCAAACCGGTCCACTCCGGGTTGACGGCGATGGTGGTGGAACGGTGGGAGTCTGGGTCCAGCTCGGTCAGCACGTCCCACAGGGTCTCGGCGGCGGCTTCGACCTGCCGGGCCGAAGTCAACCGGGTCTGATCGTGCAGGTCGCGCAGCTCGGGATCGCGCTGCCAGGAGTCGTCCACCGCCATGACCTGGTCGAGGCTGTCGCTGCGGCGCTCGATCCGGACCTGCCCGCACAGGACCGCCCCGACGTAGAGGTCGCCGGCCGTGATGGGAATGGAGAAGTCGACCAGCCCGGCGTGGCATTGATAGATGTGGGGGCGGCGCCGGATGGCGGCCTGCAGACCGCCGTGGGCGTCGCAGCCGTAACAGAGCTGACGCCGCACCGGATCGGCCCGCATGCGCTGACAGAACTCCGAAAAACGGCAGGCCGCAGTGACAGGGGTGCCACGACTGTTGACGGCGATAACGCCTAGGTCAGTTGCCTCTGCGAACCTCTGCTGCACCCTTTGCAGGCGGTCCAAATCAATCAGGGAACTGACGTGCAGTTCGGCCATAGTGCTCTCCGCCAAACAGCCTAACCGATGCCTCCAAGGGCTGTGAAGCCCGCGCTCTGGGACCTTTCGCCCAGGCCGGGAGGGCGGGGGTGACCGGATGTCCAGCGACTAGGGGTCGAGTGGACGGCCGGACGCCACTGAGCGGTGGCAGTCCTGTGGCCGTAACCCCTCTCTCAGCTAAGGGCGTTAACGCGACCGGACTGTTACAGCCCTTGTTTCGGCGGGTCGGCGTACGCAACTGCTCTGTCGACGACCGTACGGGCGGAATCGGCCGCTCCGGCTTGGCGGCGGGTGGGGGCGTTCCAATCGACGATGGGACCGACCGGCACGATGCCGGTGGGGCTGAAGCTGTGGGCGTAGCCCTCGGCGTAACGCCGGATCCGGGTCGACTCCCCGAAAGTCGGTCGCTGGTAGAGGAAACGGGCGTAATCCCACAGGTTGGGGTAGTCCACTAGCCATCGCAAATTAGCTTTGAAGGTGATGGCGTAGGCCACGTCGAAACGGGCCAGGGTCGGGTAGAGGTGGACGTCGGCCAGCGTCAGCCGGTCGCCGAAGAGGTAGGTCCGCTGTTCCAGACGGGAATCGAGCAGATCGAGGGTTCCGAACAGCTCCCGCGCCGCTTGGTCGTAGTCGGCTTGCCGGCTGGCCGTGCCGACCCGGTAGACGCCGTTGTTGACCGTCTGGTAGATCAACTCGATGACGGCGTCGATGTCGGCCCGCAGCGCCTCGGGGTAGAGGTCGATGTCATTCTCGGCCCAGGCGTCGAATTGGGTGGCCAGGTCGTAGGAGATGGTCGGGAAGTGGTTCGAGACGATCCGCTGGCTGACGCTGTCCCACAGCACCGGCACGGAGATGTGGCCGTCATAGCCGGGCTGGGTGGCCTCGTAGGCTTGGCTCAGGAACTCGAAGTGGTTGTAGGGGTCGCCGGTCTGGTCCGGGCCCCGCCGGAAGGCCCAACCACGGCCGTCCCGCTCGTAATCCAGCACGGCCAGGCCGATGACCTTGTCCAAACCTTTGAGGCGACGCACCAGGACCTGACGCTGGGCCCAGGGGCAACCCAAAGAGACGTAGAGGACGTAGCGGCCCGGCTCGGCCGGAAAGTCGCCGTCCGCGGTGATACGGCCTTGGAAGGGATAGATCGTGAGCGGCCGGTTGTCGCGTCTGGAGCCGGGGCTAGCCGCTGCGGTGGCCACTGGCCGACGGCCGCCACCGTACTTGCCGAAGGTTTCGTAATCTACCGGGCTGGCCACGGGCGGGGCGCCCGGCAGGGTCGGTGGGAGTCGATCAGTCATGTCTTTCTTCTCCTTACTTTCGTCAGGCCCGCTCGGTGGCGGCGCCTAGTCGGTCAGCAGGCCGACCGGCACTATCAGTCGCTGTGATCATGGTCACGGCCTGGCTTGGGCTGGGTGTCTCAAGCGGCTCAGGCCGGCTTGGTGATGTTGTACGAGCCCCAGTTGTTGCCTCGGGCCGGGTCGAAGAGGAAGCCGGTGACCTCGGGGGTGGAGGCGTAGGAATTACGCAGGACGTAGAGCGGCAGGACGTAGGCCTGTTCCTCTAGGACGTAGCGCTGAAACTCGGTGTAGGCCTCGCGCCTGGTCGCCAGGTCGTAGTTCTGCTGGCCTTGGGCCAACAATTGGTCCACCTTGGGGTCCTTGATCTGACCCAGGTTGATGAAGCCGACGGCCGGGTCGGAGCTGTACTGCGTGGCCAGGGCCGAGGCGATGTCACCGGAATTGAGCGAGTTGTCCCAGGCCACGTAGTCGTTGCTCTCACGCCGCTCGCTCCAAGTGCCGGAGTCGACGCTCTGCCAGGTGTAATCGAGAGCCAAGGCCTCCTTGACGGCGGCGGCGATGGCCTGGTTGAGGATGTCGCGCGAGTCGCGCACGAAACGGGAGTTGGAGAACAGGGGCAGGGCCAAGCGTTGGCCGGCGTCGTCGACGCGGTAGCCCTCGGCGTCCCGGCCGGTCCAACCGGCTTCGTCCAGCAGGCGGTTGGCCAGTTCGACGTCGGGGGTCAGATACGACTCGATGGTCTGGTCGTAGAACGGCGTGACCGGGCTGATGGGCGACTTGGCGGCCTCGGCTTGGCCGTTGTACACCGTCCGCACGATCTGTTCCAGGTCGACCGCCTTCTGGATCGCCCGGCGCACCCGGACGTCGTCGAAGGGGGCGCGGGAGACGTTGAAGTAGAGGGTGTACGGGGTGCCGGCGTTCTGCTCGATGACATAGCTGTAGCGGCTGGCGTCCTGGAACAGGCCGACGTCTTGGGACGGCACCGAGTCGATGGCGTCGACCTGGCCCGCCGCCAGCGCCCCGGTCCGAGTCGAGGCTTCGGCCAGGAAACGGTAGGTCAGGTCGGCGATGTGGGCCGGTCCGTTACGGCCAGTCAGCCGCTCGGGGGCCCAGTTGTACTCTGAGCGGGCCTGCAGCACCAGCTGCTGGCCCTTGTCGTAGCGGGCCACGGCGTAGGGGCCGGTGCCGTGGACCGCGACGCCGAACTTGAGCTCGTCCACTCCCAGATCGAAGTCCTGGGGCGAGATGGGCGAGCCCGCGATCGAGGCCAAACGTTCCAGGACGCGGACGTCGGGCTCGCTCAAAACGATGGCGAAGGTGTACTCGTCGACCTTCTCCACCCGCTCCAAGTTGACCGCCCAGTTGGTCGACTCGACGATGGCCGGGTCCTGGGTCCGCTCCAAGTTGAGCACGGCGGCGTCGGCGTCGAGCGGTTCGCCGTCGGCGAAGGTGACACCGGGGCGGATGGTCAAACTGATGGTCCGACGATCCTCGGAGATCTCGTACGACTGGGCCAGCCAGGGGTGGTACACGCCATCGCCGTCGAGGTAGAGGTAGGAGTCGTAGAGGTTGCGCAAGATCGGCACGGCCGCGTCCTGGGAGTTGAGGAAGGGGTTGAAGCTGGCCGGTTCGGTCTCGACCCCCCAGGTGAAACTGGTGGCGGCGCCGGAATCCGGGCCGGAGCCGGAGTCGCCGGACGAGCAGGCCGCCAGGGTCAGGACCAGGGCCGTGGCCGTCAGGGTCGAGGTCAGCCGGGCCAGCCGGGGCGGGTGGCGTCTAGACATGGGAGTGGATCCTTTCTGGGGTCTCCGCGAACGCTTCTGAGGTCGGGGCGGGAGCGGGTGCTAGTGGTCGTGGAGTCGGTCCGGAAGCTGGGGCCGGTACGGATTCTGGGATTGAAGCGAGCGGTTCTGGGGCCGGTTCAGGCAGTCGCGGCAAAGCGGCCACCAGGTCTCGGGTGTAGGGGTGGCTCGGACACAGGAAGACCTGGTCGGCCGGGCCCTGTTCGACGGCTCGGCCGTCCTTCATCACCACCACCCGGTCGGCCAGGTGGTGGACCACGCCGAGGTCGTGCGAGATGAAGACCAGGGCCGCCTCGGTGCGGGCCTGGACCCTGGCCAAGAGGTCGAGGATCTGAGCTTGGACGGAGACGTCGAGGGCTGAGACTGGCTCGTCCGCCACCAGCACGCGGGGTTCGACGATGAGGGCGCGAGCGATGGCCAAGCGTTGCCGCTCGCCGCCGGAGAAGGTGCGGGGCGATGCCTCGATCGGCAAGTGCGACAGGTCGACCAGTTCCAGGACGCTGGCGATACGGCGACGGCGCTGGGCCGGGTCTAGTCCGAGGTGGCGTAGCGCTTCGGTCAGGACCTGGGCCGCCGAGTGGCGCGGGTCGAAGGAGCTGAGGGCGTCTTGGGCGATCAGTTGGACCTGGCGCCGACGGGAGCGACGCCAGCGGTCCGAGGCTGGCGCCCAGGGCTGCCCGTCCAAGTCGACCCGGCCCTGGCTCGGCTCCAGCAGACCGGCCAGAATCTTGGCCAAGGTGGACTTGCCGGAGCCGGACTCACCGACCACGCCCAGGGTCTCGGCTGGGGCCAGGCGCAGGCTGACGTCGCGGACGGCGTGGCAGACCTGACCGTCGGGGGCCTTGAAATCGTGGCTCAGGCCGTTGGCGGCCAACACCGTCGCCGCCGGGTCGACGGTCCGGGCCGGCAGGGGCTGGCGTTGAGGGCTGGACAGGGTCCAACCGCGTGAGGCGGCCGACGGCACAGCCGCCAGCAGGCGCTTGGTGTAGGGCTGGCTGGGCCGGGTCAGGACCCGCCGGCTGGGACCCCGCTCGACCATGGCGCCGTCCTTCATGACGATGACACGGTCACAGATCGAGGCCACCACGGCCAGGTCGTGCGACACCAGCAGGAGGGCGGCGCCGGCCCGGCGGCGAGCGTCGAGCAGAGCCAGGACCTGGGCTTGCACCGTCACGTCGAGAGCGGTGGTCGGCTCGTCGGCGATGATCAGGGCGGGCTGTCCGGCGATGGCCGAGGCGATCAAGGCGCGTTGGCGTAACCCGCCGGACAACTCATGCGGACGCTGCCGGGCCCGGATCTCGGGGGCTGGCACGCCGACCTCGCTCAAGAGCTCGATCACCCGCTGCCGGCGGCGCCCGGCCGGGAGCCTCTGATGGAGTCGCAAAGCCTCGCCGATCTCCTGCCCGACCGGGCGCAGCGGGTCCAAGGAGATCAGGGCGTCTTGCAGCACCAGACCGATCTGGGAACCCCGGATGTCGCGCCAGGCCCGGCCCGACAGCCGGAGGCCGTCTTGGCCGCAGACGGTCAGCCGTTCGGCCTCGACGATGGCGCCACGGCCGGTCAGGCCGAGCAAGGTCCGGACCGTGACCGACTTGCCGGAGCCGGACTCGCCCACCAGCCCGACCGCCTCCCCCGGCTCGATTGTCAGATCGAGGCCCTTGACGGCCGCCACCGGTCCGCGCCGACGCGGGAAGACGACATGCAGGTCGCGCAGCTCGACCAGTGGACTCATGGCGTCCTCCGCTCGGAGCTGGCTTGCCAGGTCCGGCCCACCACGGTCGAGGCGATGACGGTGGCGGTCAGGGCCACCCCGGGCAGGACACCGGTCCACCAGGCTTGGCGCAGATAATTACGCGACTCGGCCAGGATGGCTCCCCACTCCGGGGTCGGCGGCTGGGGACCCATGCCGATGAAGCTGAGGGCGGCGGCCCCGACGATGGCGCCGCCCAGGCCGATGGTGGCCAGCACCGGCACCACGCCCAGGGCGTTGGGCAAGACGTGCCGCCAAGTCAGGCCGAACCGGCCCCAGCCCAGGGTACGGGCCTGTTCGACGTAGTCGGAGCGAACCACCTGCCCGGTTTGGGCCCGCACCACCCGGGCGTAGGAAGGAATGTGGGAGACGCCCAGGGCGACGATCAGATTGACCAGTCCGGGACCGATCAGGGCGATCACCACCAGGGCCAGCAGGATGCCGGGGAAAGCGGCCAAGATGTCGACGAACCGGGAGACTGCCGTATCGACCCATGGTTTGGAGATACCGGCCAGCACCCCCAGCACGACACCGATCAGAGCCGAGATGGCGGTGGCCCCGAGCCCGATCAGGAGGGAGTGGCGGGCGCCGTAGACGATACGGGCGAAGACATCGCGGCCGAGGTAGTCGGTGCCGGCCGGATGAGCCCAGGAGGGCGGCCGGTTGACCGCCATCAAGTCGGTCGCGGTGGGATCGACCTGGCTCAGCCAGTGGGGGAAGAAGGCCGCCGTCAAGACGACGCTCAAGATCGCCAGCGAGGCGATCAGGCCGAGCGGCCAACGCCGCCGGGAGGCGGCGCGGGCCCGGCGCCAGGCCCGCTGCTGGGCGGTCGGGGCGAGGTCAGGGGCGGTCGTCTGGTCCCCTGGTGCGGTGGAAATCCGAGCCGAAGCGGGCGCCGGGCGGGTAGCGGACAAGTCGGCCGGACGATCCGTCGGCGCGGACGGGGCGGTCTCGATTGGCGCCCCGGGCCAGCCCGGGGCCAGAGCCGGATCGATCAGGCGGGTGGTCATGCGTTGGCCTCCTGCCACTGCGACTGGCCGCGTAAACGGGGATCGACCAGCAGGTAGACCAAGTCGAGCAGGGTCGTGATGACGACGAAGACGATGGCGGCCAACAACGCGATGGCCAAGATGATGGGGATGTCCTTGCTGTTGATGGCGTTGACAGCCAATTGCCCCAGGCCGGCCCGGCCGAAGACCTGCTCGCAGATGACGGCCCCGCCCAGCAGATTGCCCACCGCCAAGCCGCCCACGGTCAGGGCCGGCAGGGCGGCGTGGCGCAGGGCGTGGACCAACTTGACGGCGCCCAGGCCCATCCCCCGGGCCTGGGCGGTCAGGGCGAAGGGTTGTTCCAAGGCCCGGTCCAAGCCCTCGCGCAGGATCTGAGCCAAGAAGCAGCCGATCGGCAGACCGACGGCCAAGGCCGGCAGGACGACGGCGCGGACCCCGCCGGTCCCCGCCACCGGGAAGAGGCCGAGCCGGAAGGAGAAGACGGCCAGCAGCAACATACCGATCCAGAACGGCGGAGCCGAGACCACAGCCAGCTCGAGGAATTGGCTGACCGCCCGGCCTAGCCGCGCGGGGCGGGAAGTCAGGATCGCCAGCGCCACAGCCAAGACGACGGCCAAGCCCGCCGCCCACAGCGTCAACTCGATGGTGGCTGGGAATTGATCGGCCAGCAGTTCGGAGACCGGACGGTGCTCGATGTACGACACACCCATGTCGCCCCGCAGCAGCCGCCCGAAGTAGAGCAGGTATTGCACCACGGCCGGGTGGTCGAGCCCCCAGTCCTGGATCACCTGGGCCCGTAAGACCGGGTCGTTGGAGTTCGGCCCCAACAAGGTGTTGATGGTCTCGCCGGGCGAGAGCTGGACGGCGATGAAGGTCAAAGTGGCGGCCGCCCAGACCACCAGCAGACCCTGTAGCAGACGGCGGACGACGTTACGCGGCCCGCGCCACCGCTGGGGCCAGCGGTCGCTCGTAAGGCCGGAGCCCAGCGCCGGGACGGACTCGAATTGACCGGCCTGACCTGAGCTTGGCTCTGGGTGTGGGGATGGGATTGCGGTTAGGCCCGGGGCCGTGGTGGGGCCTGGGCCTGGGTGCGACCCTGGTCGAGCCGGGCTGGGTGCGGCGATTGAACCAGACCCAGCGGCCGGCTCGACCGGGGTGGGGGTGGGGGAGGCCGGGTCGGACACGAGGCCCGGCACAACAAGAACAGTCCCGCCGGAAGGGCGTACGAGCATCTTCAGTCCTCGATCGAAGGGGAGCCCGTCCGACTGGTCCAACCAGTGGCGGCTCGGAGATGGGTGGGGGGCGGCGTCAATCGTTCAGCGACGACAACACAAGGAAGCAAAGCCACAACTGCTGAGCGGCAGCGCGATCAGATTCATCGCCGTCTCCTCACAGTCGTGGTCGGTTCGGTCCGCTCAGGCCGTGACAGGACGCTAGCACGACTTCCCAGCTTGTGTCCACATTTGTATACATAAATCCACCAAGGCCATGCCCCGCCCTTCCACGGTGCGGTCCCTCGACCGATGCGTCACCGCGATCGGACAGTTACAACCATCATTTCGGCGTGTCGACGGGTCCAAGTGCTCGGTCGGCGACGAGCCGGTTGACGAGCGGGCGGGAACGACTGCCGGGAGCGGCGAGCGGACGGCGAGCCCTTACCCCCTTTAGGCCAGGGTGTAGGGGCTGGTGCTGGTGGGGTGGGCCGAGTGGTCGCCGGTGCGCTCGCCCCGGATCTGTTCGTCGGTGGCGTCGGCGGCGAAGTCGGCGGCCGAACGGGTGGCCATCTCCTCGTACTGGGCCCAGCGCTGGTCGGCCGTGTGCTGGGCCAGCTCCTCCAGACGCCGGGCCTCGTCCGGGTCGGAGCTCTGCAGCATCTTGTAGCGCAGCTCGCGGTAGATGTAGTCCTTCATCTTCAAGCGGGGCCGGGGCGAGTCGAGCAGGAAGGGGTTGCCGCCCTCCCAGCGCGTCACCGGGTTGTACCGGATCAGCGGCCAGTGGCCCGAGTTGACCGCCCGGTACTGCTGGCCCAGGCCGTCCTTCATGTCGATGCCGTGGGCGATGCAGTGGCAGTAGGCGATGATGAGGGAGGGGCCGGGGTAGGCCTCGGCCTCGCGGAAGGCCTTCAGGGTCTGCTGGGGATCGGCCCCCAGGGCGACCCGGGCGACGTAGACGTTGCCGTAGGCGATGGCCTGCAGAGCCAGGTCTTTCTTGTTGGTCCGCTTGCCGGCGGCGGCGAACTTGGCCACCGCCCCCAAGGGGGTCGACTTGGAAGCCTGGCCACCGGTGTTGGAATAAACTTCGGTGTCCATCACCAGGATGTTGATGTCACGGCCCGAGGCCAGGACGTGGTCCACCCCGGAGGAGCCGATGTCGTAGGCCCAGCCGTCCCCGCCCACGATCCAAACCGACCGCCGGACCAAGTGGTCGGCCAGGTAGAGCAGGTCTTTGGCCTTGGTCCGGACCGTCTTCTCGTCGTCCTCCAGCAGCGGCAATACGGCCTCCTTCAGCTCCGCGATGCGGTCGAACTGGGCCCGGATGTCGGACTCGTAGCGCTGCGGGGCGCCCAGGACCTGGTCCACCAGCTGGGGCCCGATGGCCTCGCGCAACTCACGCAACCGGACCTTGGCCAGGTCACGCTGCAAGTCGGCCGCCAAGCGCAGCCCGAGACCGAACTCGGCGTTGTCCTCGAACAGGGAGTTGGACCAGGCCGGGCCGCGGCCGTCGGCGTTCTTGGCCCAGGGCGTGGTGGGCAGGTTGCCGCCGTAGATGGAGGAGCAGCCGGTGGCGTTGGCGACCGTGGCCCGGTCGCCGAAGAGTTGGCTGACCAATTTGAGGTACGGAGTCTCGCCGCAGCCGGAGCAGGCCCCCGAGAACTCGAACAGGGGCTCTAGGTACTGGGCCCCGCGCACGGTGCCGAAGTCGAGCCGGGAACGGTCATTGACGGGCAGGGTCTCGAAGAAGGCGACCTCGGCCCGGGCCTGGTCCTTGTCCATCATCGAGGCCAGGTTGATGGCCCGCCGGCCCGGCTCGCGCGGCACCCGCACCGGGCAGGCCTCGTAACACAGGCCGCAGCCGGTGCAATCCTCGGCGTAGACCTGGAGGGTGTAGGAGGAGTCGGGCAGGCCGGCGGCGTTGAGCCGGGTCTGCTTGAAACCGGGCGGGGCCTGGCTCCCGGCGGCGTCGGGATAGAACTTGGCCCGCAGCACGGCGTGCGGGCAGACGAAGGCACAGTTGCCGCATTGGATGCAGGCCTCGGGGTCCCAGACCGCCACGATGTCAGAGATGTTGCGTTTCTCGTACTGGGTCGTGCCGGAGGGATACGAGCCGTCCGCCGGCAAGGCCGAGACCGGCAACTGATCGCCCTGGTCGACCAGCATCTTGGCCGTCACGTCCTGGACGAAGGCGGGGGCGAAGTCCGGCACCGGCGGGATGAAGCCGCGTTGGCCGACCGGCTGATCCGGCGCCGTGACCTGATGCAGGTGGGCCAAGGCGTGGTCGACGGCGGTGTGGTTCTTACGTACGATCTCCTGCGACTTCTTGCCGTAGGTCTTGGTGATGGCCTGCTTGACGGCGGCGATGGCGGCGTCCCGGGGCAGGACGCCGGAGATGGCGAAGAAGCAGGTCTGCAAGACGGTGTTGGTGCGCCCGCCCAAGCCGGCCTGACGGGCCACTTCGAGGGCGTCGATGGTGTGGACCTGGACCGCCAGGTCGATGATCTTGCGCTGCATCGGTTCGGGCAAGTGGGCGAAGACCTCGTCCGGGCCGTAGTGCGAGTTGATCAACAAGGTGGTGCCCGGCCGGGCTTGGGCCAGCACGTCGACCCTTTCTAGGATCGACCACTGGTGGCAGCCGATGAAGTCGGCCCGCGTCACCAAGTAGGGGGCCTCGATCGGGTCCGGGCCGAAGCGCAGGTGGGAGACCGTGCGCGAGCCCGACTTCTTGGAGTCGTAGACGAAGTAACCCTGGGCGTGGAAGGGCTGATCGGAGCCCTCCGGCAGGGTCGAGCCCAGGATCTTGATGGTGTTCTTGTTGGCCCCGACGGTGCCGTCGGAGCCCAAGCCGTAGAAGACGGCCTTGATCGTCTTGGGATCCTCGACGTCGAGGCCAGGATCGTAATCCAACGACAGCAAGGAGACGTCGTCCCGGATGCCGACCGTGAAGCGCGGCCTGGGGCTGGCCTTGGCCAACTCGTCGAAGACGCCGACCACCATGGCCGGGGTGAACTCCTTCGAGCTGAGACCGTAACGGCCGCCGATCACCCGGGGCATGGTGGGACGGTGGCCTAAGGCGAAGGCCTCGCCCAGGCTGGCCGTGACGTCGAGGTACATCGGTTCGCCGTTGGCGCCCGGCTCCTTGGTCCGGTCCAGCACCGCCAGCTTGGTCACGCTGGCCGGCAGGGCGGCTAGGAACTGCTCGGTCGGCCAGGGGCGGTAGAGCCGGATTTGGATGGCGCCGACCTTGTCGCCGCGCTGGTTCAGGTAGTCGATGGTGGAGCGCACGGTCTGCCCGCCCGAGCCCATCACCACGACGACCCGGTCGGCCTCGGGGTGGCCGTAGTACTGCACCAGGTCGTAGGACCGGCCGGTCAGCTCGGCGAAGCGGCCCATGACGTCGGCCACCACCGCCGGCACGCGGGCGTAGTAGGGGTTGGCGGACTCGCGGGCCTGGAAGTAGGTGTCCGGGTTCTGGGCGGTGCCCCGGATGAAGGGGTGCTCCGGGGTGAGGGCGCGTTCGCGGTGCTCGCGCACCAGGTCGTTGGTGATGAGCGAGCGGATGTCGTCGTCCGACAACATGTTCAAGGTGTTGACCTCGTGCGAGGTGCGGAAGCCGTCGAAGAAGTGCAGGAAGGGCACCCTCGACTCCATGGTCGCGACCTGGGCCACCAGAGCGAAGTCGTGCGCCTCTTGGACCGAGGCGGCCGACAGCAGGGCGAAGCCGGTCTGGCGCACCGCCATGACGTCTTGGTGGTCGCCGAAGATGGACAGCCCCTGGGTGGCCAGGGAGCGAGCCGCGACGTGGAAGACGGTCGAAGTCAGTTCACCGGCGATCTTGTACATGTTCGGGATCATCAACAGCAAGCCCTGGGAGGCGGTGAAGGTGGTCGACATGGCGCCGCCCTGGAGGGCGCCGTGCATGGCCCCGGCCGCGCCGGCCTCGGATTGCATCTCGATCACGGTCGGCACCGTGCCCCAGATGTTGGGCCGGTGCTGGGCCGACCACTCGTCGGCCAACTCGGCCATGGTGGAGCTGGGGGTGATGGGATAGATGGCGCACAACTCGTTGCAGCGGTAGGCCACCGAGGCGGCCGCCTCATTGCCGTCGATGATGGCCCGGCCCGGGGCCGGACGGTCGAATTGGGTGATCTGGCCTAGGCTCAGGGCGGGCTCGGCGGGCGAGTGGTCCGATTGGGCGGTCTGGTTCATCTCAGCGCTCCGAAATCATCTCGATGGCGTGGACCGGGCACTGCTCGTAACAGGTCGCGCAGCCGGTGCATTTGGCGTAGTCGTAGCGGTATCTCAAACCCTTGCCGAGTTTGATCACAGCGTCCTCCGGGCAGGCCCCGAGGCAGCCGTCGCACTCGATGCAGTTGCCGCAGGACAGACAGCGGGTGGCCTCGTAGAGAGCCTCCTCCGGCTCCAAGCCGCGCACGATCTCCTCGAAACCGGTGCGTTCGTCGATAGCCAGTTCGGATTGCTTACGACGGCTGTTGTCTCCGAAGTACCACAGGTTCAGGCGGTCGTACTCGATGACCGGATGTTTGACCCTGGGGGTGGCCTGACGGGAATACAGCCAGGCGTCGATCATGCGGGCGGCCCGCTTGCCGTGGCCGACGCCGATGGTGACCGTACGGTCGCTGGGCACGGCGTCGCCGCCGGCGAAGATGCCCGGCACGTCCGTCATCAAGGTGCTGGGGTCGACCTGGACCACGTCGTCCTCGAAGCGCATGCCGGGGATGCGGCGGAGGAAGTTCGAGTCTGTCTCCTGGCCCACGGCCAAGATGACCGTGTCGGCCTCCAGGGTCTCGTAGCGCCCGGTGCCGGTGGCCCGGCCCCGGTCGTCCAACTCCATGATCTCGACTTTGACGCCGGTCGGCTCGACGTCGGCGATGGTACGCAACCAGCGCATGTCGACGCCCTCCAGTTTGGCCTCGTCCCGCTCTTGCGGGTGGGCCGGCATCTGGGCCTCGGTCCGCCGGTAGATCACGATCGACTCCTCGGCCCCCAGCCGCCGGGCCACCCGGGCGGCGTCCATGGCCGTGTTGCCGCCGCCGTAGACCGCCACCTTGCGGCCGATCTGGGGCCGTTCGCCTTGGGCCACGTCCTTCAGGAAGGTGACCGCGTCGAGGATGTTGCCAGCGTCCATCGAAGGGATGTCGACCCGCTTGGACAGCCCGGCCCCGATGGCCACGAAGACGGCGTCGAAGCGGCCCTCGGCCTGTTCGGCGATCAGGTCGCGCACCCAGGAGCGTTGGACGAAGGTGACGCCGAGTTGGCGCAAGCGGTCGATCTCGCCGTCCAAGACCTGACGCGGCAGGCGGTACTCCGGGATGCCGTAGCGCATCATGCCGCCGGGCTCGTCGGCCCCGTCGCGGACCTCGACCTCGTGGCCCCGGCGGGCTAGATGGTAGGCGGCCGACAGGCCGGCCGGGCCGGAGCCGATGACTAGGACGCGCAGACCGCTGGCCCGCTCCGGGCGGTCGAATCGCCAGCCCCGCTCCAAGGCCAGATCGCCCAGGTGGCGTTCGACGCCGTGGATGGAGATGGCGGAGTCCAGGTAGGCCCGGTTGCAAGACGACTCGCAAGGGTGGTAGCAGACGCGGCCGTGGATGGCGGGGAAGGGGTTGTTCTTGACCAACTCGCGCCAAGCCGCCTCCGGCTGGCCCTCTTTGACCAGGCGGAGGTATTCCTGGATGTTCTCACCGGCTGGGCAAGCGTTATTGCAAGGGGGCAGGAGGTCGACGTAGACCGGCATGCGCTGACGGACCGGACCGACCCGGCCCGACCCACGGGCTAAGTCAGGTAGGGCGGTGATGTCACGGTGGTCCGGCATGGTGGCTCCAATCGGTCCAGGGCTGCACGTTTGTGGACAGAATACTTCGCGGTCAGGTCATTCGTGCAATCGCCCGTAGGGCTTGAGGGCGGACCACCTAAGGAACTGGGGTCCTCAGGCGGGAGCGGCCGAGCGGTCACGACACCCTGCCTTAGTGGGCTGTCGCCCACTAAGGCAGCGCCGACGGAGCGCTCCTCACCTGGTGGTCCGTCGGGCTAATTTACCGAATCTCCGCGATAATGTTCGCCGTCAGGCGGGGAAGGAGTTCGGTGAGCCAGAGCAGTCGAGCCACCGGTCTGACGGCTGGTTTGACCGCTCACCTGCTGTGGGGGGTCTTCCCGCTCTACTTCAAACTGCTGGACCAAGCCGGCGCCTTCGAGATCGTGGCCCACCGGGTGTGGTGGGCCTGCCTCGTCTGCGCTTTGGGCGTGACCGTCAAGCGAGCCTGGCGCCAGGTGGCGGCGGTCTGGCGGCGGCCCCAATTGGCCGTCCGCTTGGCCGTGGCCGGGGCCTTGATCTCGTTCAACTGGCTGCTTTACGTCTGGGCGGTGGTGCACGACCAGGTGGTCGACGCCGCCCTGGGCTATTTCATCAACCCCTTGGTGACCGTGGCCCTGGCCATCGTGGTGCTGCGCGAACGGCTGCGCCGGGCCCAATGGCTGGCCTTGGGCTGCGGGGCTTTGGCGGTGGCCGTGATCGTGATCGGCTACGGCCAGGTCCCCTGGGTCGGGCTGGGCCTGGCCGTCACCTTCAGTCTCTACTCCCTGGCCAAGAACCGGGTCGGCGGCCAGACCACCCCGCTGGTCGGCCTGGGCTTCGAGACCGCCGCCGTCACCCCGATCGCCCTGGCCGGCCTGATCTGGTTCCAAGCTTCGGGCCAAAGCCACTTCACCGGCTACGGGGCTTGGTACACCGTCGGCCTGATCGGCACCGGCCTGATCACCGCCGGGCCCCTGATCCTGTTCGCCGTCGGCGCCGCCCGCCTGCCCCTGTCCAGTCTGGCCCTGCTGCAATACGTCACCCCGGTGATGCAGTTCTCCATCGGCGTCTGGGTCTTCGGCGAACAGATGCCCCTGGCCCGTTGGATCGGCTTCGCTCTGATCTGGGTCGCCCTGGCCATCCTCAGCTTCGACGGGCTGCGCGCTGTACGTCGCCGCCGAGTAGGCTGAGCTCGCCCGCTGCGGCGGGACCACCCTCAAGCCAGGAGTGCCATGAACGCCACCCTTGAGACGATCCAGCGGCGCTACGCCTGCCGCTCCTTCCAAAGCACCCCCGTGCCGGACGACCTGTTGGGCGCGGTGGTGGAGGCTGGGCTGCACGCCCCCAGCGCGGTCAATCGCCAGCCTTGGCGGTTGGTCGTGATCTCGGACAAGTCAGTCATCGACGAACTCGACGCCGCCGGGGTGGCCCGGCTGAGCCAGTTCGACCCGGCCGGCTACCAGCGCATCCTCGACCGGGGCGGACGGCTGCTCTACAACTGCCCGGCCTTGGTGCTGGTGTTGACGGAACGGATGGAGAGCTTCGTCAAGACCGAGTTGGACGCCGGCATCGTGGTCAGCCATCTGCTGCTGGCCGCCACCGCCGTCGGCCTGTCCTCCTGCCCCTGCGCCCTGATCGGGGCCGCCTTGACCGGGCCTGAGGGCGAGGTTTGGAAGCGTCGCCTGGAGGCGCCGGACGGCTTCGACTTCGCTTTGGCCATCTTGCTCGGTTACGCGACCGGCCCCGGCCAAGCTCCGCACGCGGTGGACTGGTCCAAGGTCAGCAAGCTGACGGCCTGAACGCTAGCGCCCCGCCGGAAGTTCGCGGCAGGGGCACTAGCTACGACCAAGGCCTCGATCCAGGGTCAAGGTCCTAGACCGGCCCCGGACCAGGACCGGGCTCTCAGGCCAGGATCAGGAAGAGCTTCTCCAGCTCCTCCAGCGTCAGGTGCTGCTCGGGCGGCTCGTCTTGGCCGTGGGGGCTGCCGACGGACCGGCCCAGACAATGTTTGACGCCCTGGGCGACGATGGCGAAACCGGCCCGGTCGAGGGCCTTGGACACGGCCGAGAGCTGGATCACGACGTCTCGCCGGGGGGCATTGTTCTCGAGGGCGTCGATCAGGGCGGTCAGTTGACCACGGGCCCGGCGCAAACGGTTGAGGACGCGGCGCTTGTGATGGATCGTTTCAGCGCTGACGGTGACACTGTCAAAGCTGATATCAGACATGACTACTCCTAGCCGTCCCCTAGTCAGACCCTCCGCCGCCGCGCCCTGAAACGGCGCTGGCCGGTGGCCCTGGGAGAGGACTCGGCCCACCCGTCGAGCTAGGCTGACCGATGGGCCTCCGCCGCCGGACGGTCCGGCGAACCTTTCCAATAATACCCCCCCTGGTACAATTTCACCCAAATCTCGCTCCGCTCGGGCGCGCTCGGGCGCCGCCGGCCCGCCGTTGCGCGAGGCCCACCAGCGCTCGAAACTCACTCGGCCCGGTCGCCGGTCTCAGGCGCCTCGGCCTGTTCGGCCCAGAGCCGGGCGTACAACCCGCCGGCCTGGACCAGGTCCAGGTGACGGCCCGCCTCGACGATCCGGCCCCGCTCCAAGACATAGATGACGTCGGCCTGGCTGACCGTCGACAGACGATGGGCGATGGCGACCGTGGTACGGTCCCGGCGGGCCTGCTCCAAGGCGGCCTGGACGATCCGCTCGGAGACGGAGTCCAAGGCGCTGGTGGCCTCGTCCAACAACAGGACAGGGGCGTCTTTCAAGATGACCCGGGCGATGGCCAGGCGTTGGCGCTCGCCGCCGGACAGGCGATAGCCCTGTTCCCCCACCACGGTGTCGAAACCGAGGGGGAAGCTGGCGATGGTGTCGGCGATGTTGGCTTGGCGGGCGGCCTCGGCCAAGTCGGCCAAACTGGCCTCCGGCTTGGCGTATCTCAAGTTGTCCGCGATCGAGGCGTGGAAGAGGTAGGCCTGCTGACTGACCACGCCGATGTGGTCGATCAGGCTGGCCTGACGCAGCCGGCGCACGTCCTGGCCGGCGAAGCGGACCTGCCCGGAGCTGGCCTCGTGCAGGCGGGCCAGAAGGTATCCGATGGTGGTCTTGCCGGCTCCGGAGGGGCCGACGAAGGCCACGAACTGGCCCGGTTCGACGGTGAAGCTGACCTGGTCGAGGGTGGGTGACTGATCCGGGCCGGAGTCCGGGTAGCGGAAGCTGACCTGGTCGAACTCGATCCAACCCAAGCGGCCGGAGTCGACCGGGACGGCGTCGGGGGCGTCCTGGATGGCCGGGTCCAGGTCGAGGTATTCGAAGATCCGGGCGAACAGGGCGGCCGAGGTCTGCAAGTCGAGGGCGACCCGGAGCAACCCCATCATCGGCATCAGCAAGCGCGCCTGCACAGCCGTGAAAGCGACCAGGACGCCCGCCGTGATGTCCACCTGGCCGCCCCGCATGAGCAAGCCGGCCAAGAGGTAGATGAGGGCTGGCAGCACCGAGACGAAGACCTGCACCAAGGCGAAGAAGCGCTGTCCCGTCATCTGCTGGCGGACCTGGAGGGCGACCTGGCGGTCGTTCTCCTGTCCGTAGCGCCGGGACTCGTCGCCCTGACGGCCGAAGGTCTTGGCCAAGAGGACGCCGGAGACGGACAGGGCCTCCTGGGTGATGGCCGTCATCTCCGACAGGGACTCCTGGGTCAAGGTGGCGACCCGGGCTCTGACCTGGCCGACCCGGCGCTGGACCAGAACCAGGATCGGCGTCAGGACCAAGGCGATCAGGGTCAGCTGCCAGCTGAGAATGGCCATGGTCACGAAGCTGGCCACCACCGTGACCGTATTGCCCACCACCGAGGTGACTGTGTTAGTCAGGACGTTGGACACGCCGCCCACGTCGTTGGCCAGGCGGGACTGGATGACGCCGGTCTTGGTGCGAGTGAAGAAGGCCAACTCCATCTGCTGCAAGCGCTCGAACAGGCGCGCCCGGAGGTCGCCCATGACCCGGTTGCCGATCCGGCTGGTCAGCCAGGTCTGGGCGATGCCGAGGGCCGACCCGAGCAGGAGCAGGCCGACCATCACCACTAGCAGCCAGATCAGCCGGGTCAGGTCGACGCCGCCGGCCGGGAAGAGGCCCTGATCGAAGATACGTTGCGTCAGCAGGGGCGGCCAGACGCTGACGGCGGCCCCGACCAAGACCAGGACGACGGTACCGGCGATGGGCCAGCGGTAGGGCCGGAAGAGGCCGACCACCCGGGGCCCCAGCCGGTCGATCCGAGGCGAGGCGGCGTTGATGGCCCGCTGGACCGACTCGTCGCGGGCCGACACGCGAGCGGCCCGGCCGCCGCCGAAACCACCTCCTGGAGCGCCGCCGAAAGCCATCAAACCCCGCCGTCCATCCTCACAGCTCCCGGAAGCGGCTGAGCAGCTTGGCTTGGTACCTGGCCCAGGCCGACTCCCGGTCCCGGCCGGCCCGTTCCAGGTGCTCGGCCTGCTCCAGCCGGCCGGCCACCTCCTGGTCGATCAACTGGGCCACCTCGGCCGCGCCCAATCGCCGGCGGGCGACCTCAGCCGCGCCCAAGCCGGCCACCGCGCCGGCGAAATGCTGAGAGCCGGCCGCCGGTGGCGCCGCCGAGACCGGCTGGGCGCCAGCGTTGTCCAAGGTCGACAGCAGCGAGCGCAGGGCGGCGATGGCGGCGGCGTCGCGGGAACGGATGGCTCGCTTCAGCTCAGACCTCAGAGCGACCGTGACCGTCTCATAGCTGGTGGACATGGGCCAAGCCTATGGGTTCCTCTGACGCCCCTAGTCACGACGCGTCTGACCCGACTTGACGGCGCGGGATAGCATGGCGCCCATGACCTCCTATCCGACCTCCGGGCCGTATGGCTCCGATCCGGCTGCCTCGTACCCGCCGGACGGCAATTCGTATTCTGCGGCCAACCCGGCCTATCCCCCGGCCGGCGGCCCCTATCCCCCCGCGCCCGCCTATCCCCCAGCGCCGGCTTACCCGCCCGCCACTCCGGCTTATCCCCCGGCCGCGCCGGCTTACCCGCCCGCCGGCGGCGCTCCCGCCGGGCCGGCCTATCCGCCCCTGGGCGGTCAGACCGCTGCGCCGGGGCCGGCCCAGCCGCCGTCCCCTGTCCCGGCGGCCGGACTGGGGCCCTGGGGCGGAGCGCCGACCGCCAATCCGGCTCCCCCAGCCGGTTGGTCGGCGGTGTCCGACCAACCGATCACCCATCCGATGAGCCGCTGGCGCAAACCGCAAGCGGGTGTGGTCTGGGGGATCGTGCTCGTGGTGGCCCAGGTGCTGCGCTGGACGCCGGGACTGTCGGACACCGTCAGGTACGAGCTGATGGTGAGACTGCGCGACTTCAGCCCCTCCTTCGGGCCGCTCGTCTTCACCGTCGGCTGGGCGATCCTGACCCTGATCGGGTTGGTCGTGGTGTTCCAGGCCTTCATCTTGAAGAAGCCCTTCTACGCTCTCGTCACCCATCCGGCCGGCCTCGGGCTGGTGGCCGCCGAGGACCAGCAGCCCCAGTGGTACCAATGGAGCCAAGTCAAGCTCCGCGTCCATAGCGACAAGGGCGTCCCGACCGCCGTCGCGATCCAGGCGCCCGGGCAGCGCGAATTCAGCGCCACCAGCCATAACCTGGCTGACTTCCCGCTCTTCATGGAACGGCTGCGCAGCTTCACCGCTTGAGTCACTGAGCCACTGGGCCAGGCCGGCCGGGCGCCGGGTTCAGCGCCAGGGCGACCAGCCCGGCGCGATCGCGCGCGGCGAACTCGTGGCCGACACCTCGGTCGAAGACTTCATCCGGGCCGCCTCGCACACAGCCGTCCGGGTGCGGACCAGCCGGCCACCGGTCCTGGCCGACGCGCTGGCCGGCGACGGGGTCACCGTCGCCACCTCCACCGCCGATCCGGGGCTGCTCGAAGTGACCGGCCTGGCCGCATGTCATCCACTCCGAATGGATCAAACTCCGTTCCTTGAGGTCCAGCCCGCTGACCTTTCCGATCGGCGCCGCCATCGTCTTGGCCATGGGTATCGCCTACACCTTCGTGTTCACCAATCCCGCCATGGTCCCGCCAGAGGCCGTCGGCGACTTCGATCCGGTGTCCCTGTCCTTGGCCCTAGCGCAGCGTCAAACTTTTCTATCCCTAGCTCAAGCCCAGGCTCCGGCGCACCGCGGCCAGGTCGGGGCCGCTGGTGTTGGCGTCCCACCAGGCATCCGACATCTGTTCGCCGTCCAGCAGGAAGGCCGGCGTGCCCCTGATGCCCTGGTCGTTGAAGTCCTGGGCCGCCGCTTCCTCGACCTGGTCGACGAACTGCCCGGTGGCGACGCTGTCGTAACACTGGGCCACCTGGCTGCGGGCGGCTTGGCTGAGCCCGACCTGGGCCGGCAGCTGGTCCCGCAGGAGGGCGTCAGAGAAATTGCCTTGCGCGTCCAAGGCGGCTATGTGATAAGCCAAGAACTGGTTCGGCGCGGCCGTCGCCACGCAGCTGGCGGCGATGGCGGCCAAGCGCGACCAACCACCGTGGCCGCCCCCGTCGAGGAAGGTACGGTTGCGTATCTCCAGGCGCGTCTGGCCACCCGCCAGGGCCTCTTCCAGCACCGGCTCCATCGCCACCTCCCACTGGCGGCACCAATTGCACTGGTAGTCGGAGTAGATGATCAACTGGTGGACCGGGTCGGTCACCTCCGGGTTGACCACGATGCCGCGCTGACCGGGACTGGTCTGGGTCGGGGCGACGCTGCCGCCCGGCGTCGGCTGGCCCTGCCGGTTGACCAACCAGACCACCAACACCACCAAGACGACAGCCAATCCCACGACCAGCCCCATCACCAGACGACGGCGGCGGCGCTGAGCTTGGAGCGCGGCCAGGCGCTGGGCCTGGAGTTGGGCGCGACGAGTGCGATTGGCCACGACGGAGTCTCCTCAAAATCTGTTTTCAACCAACGATTATGCCAGTCTCACCCAACCGCGCAGGGTGGCCGTCCGGCGGTGTCACCCGCCCCCAGCCTCTCCTAGCCCGCTTGGCGGACCCGCCGCCAAAATCGTTCGGTCGCGACTGCTCAACCGTGTCCGCCCTCGCCGCCGACAGAGCACATACGACCAACACCACGGCGTGTCGGCGGCCGTAACCCCCCGATCGGCGACAGGAAGGGCGGCGACTGAGCAGTTACGACCGCCGACACGCCGGTGATTTCTAGCGGTCAACGCAACACTTAGGAAAGTGGTGTGTGTTATGGGTCGTCGGGTGTCGGTCGAGGCTGTGCGTTTGTTCTGGTTGGCGTGGGATGGTGGGT
>JAISCA010000056.1 GCA_031265875.1 Propionibacteriaceae bacterium | reverse complement strand
CCGGGCCACCCCCGGGTGGGATCGCGCTTGCTGTGTCATCTGTGTTCGGGCCCGCCTCGGGGGGGGCCCCCACCAAACTAGTGGAGCATAGGGGACTCGAACCCCTGACCCCCACCTTGCAAAGGTGGCACTCTGCCAACTGAGTTAATGCCCCGGAGACTGGCTGGGCCAGTCCGGTGACGAGGCGGCGCGGGGCTGGCTGGCCCCGAACCGCGTCAGGTCACTCCGCTGGGATTTGGTCGGTGATCTCGGCCCACAACTGGGCCTTGTCACGCTGGTCGCGCACCACCTTGAGCGCGAGTCCGACGCCGGCCAAAGCCAACAGGACGAGGATGAGTTTCTTCATGATTCACAGTTCCTTCCCGATCGATGTCGCCGCGGGCCGACGTACTAAACATCAATGGTAGGACCAACCACCTAATGCCGGCGCCGGGAGTGGGTCCGTCCGCGCGGCGGCCGAGGCTGGCCGGGCGCCCTAGGGCCAGCCTCTGGGGACGGGACTTTGACGAAAAGTCAGAGTGCCTGGTCCAGGCCACGCCGGGGCGCCATAGGCTAGACGGGTGACTTCGCCTTTTCCTAATCAAGCCGACAGCACTAAGCGCGGCGACTGGTTATTCGATCTGTCGTTGGCTCTCATCGGCGTCACCGCCGTACTGGTCCCGTACCTCGGTGTGATCGCCCTCTACGCCGACCTCGACACCGCCCAGTTGGTGGTGGCCAGTCTGACCGGCGTGGCTCTCTTCGCCGGGCTGGTCTGGCGACGTCATCATCCGGTCTTCTTCATGGTCTGGGTGTTGATCATGGTGGCCATCCACGCCATCTTCGTGCCTTTGCCCTTCGTCGGGCTGGTGACTGTGCCGGTGGCCATCCACGCCGTCACCCGTTTCTCCGCCCTCAAAGTCCAGTGGCCCGTTTTGGTCTTGTGGCTAGTCGTCGCCGTGGCCTGCCCCCTGCGCTGGTACTTCGTCCACACCCGCAGCGAGGAGCTGCTGGCTGTCGCCATATTGGGCATGATCAGTTTCCTTGGTGTCGTCCTGGCGGCTTACGCCGTCGGCCGGCGCGGCTCCGACCTGACGCGACGCCGCCAGGAGTCGAAGGAGATCGCCTTGGAGCGACAGCGCTCCGACCTGGAGATCGAAGCCTCGGACCAACGGGCGGCCGATCTGGAGTCGCGCGCCGCTCTGGCCGACGACCTGCACGACGGTCTGGCCCACGCCATCTCCCTCATCTTGATCCAGGCCGAAGAGGCCAAAGCCTTGGTCACGACCCACCCGGCCCAAGCCATCCGCTCGCTGGAAGCCATCAGCGGCACCGCTCGGGAGACCCTGACCGAACTGCGGCGGGTGGTCCGGGTCATGCGCAGCGAGGACGTCGAGGAAGCCATCGCCCAGTCACCGGCGCCGAGCTTGGACGACATCCCGCAACTGATCGAGGACGCCGGGGCCGAACTGACGATCTCGGGCGACCCGGTCGAAGTCGACGCCGCTTTGAGCCTGACGATCTATCGCATCATCCAAGAGGCCCTGACCAACGTCCTCACCCACGCCGGACCAGACGCTGACCCCCAGGTCTGCCTGGACTGGGGGACGGACGACGTCGAGATCTCGATCACCAACGACGCCACCGACTTCGAGGGCCCGCAGAACAGCAATGGGCAAGGCCTCGACACCATGGCCGACCGGGTCGCCGCCCTCGACGGCATGATGGAGACCGGGCCGACCGACGACGGCGGCTTCCGGGTCTGGTCCTGCCTGCCCTACTCCTGGGACGACCCAGCCGCTGGCGCCGCCGAGGAACCCGACGCCGCCGAGGAACCCGAAGCCGAGGACGAGCCCGCCGCCGAGTCGGACTGACCACAGGTGTCCAACGCCGGTCGCCGGGCAGGCCGGCGACTGGGCGATGAATCAGAAGCCGAGTCGGACTGAGTCGGACTGACCACAAGTGGTCGCGAGAACCTCGATGAGGCCTCTCGGCGAAGCCATGCGGGCCAGGCTCATCGTGTGATATCGTCGCTGGCCGGCGAGCGTCGCCCCTGTGCGCGCACAAAGGGCACAAAAGACAGTTCGGGCGATGCTGTAAAGGGACGAATAAACAAAAGAGCGACCGTATGGTTGCGCTGGGTGATGACTCTTGGGCGGATGCCGCATGAAGGCTGTCTACAAAACGCTGGCCGCTTCAGCGAATATAGAAAAATTACAGAACGGGGAACGGAATGGACGACAGGCTCGATAAATTGCAAAACGCGGCGGGGAAGATACAGCATGTATGGGGACGGCTAGTGGGACCGGTCCTCTCGATCATAGTGCCAGCCGTACTGCTCGGCATGGTGGTATATCTTCTGCTTGGCGGCGCCTTCGACATCGGCAACCTAGCCGATAATAATAATGTCGTCCGCATCCCCCTGGTTCTGCTTATCGTCGCCCTGCCCATTGGTTGGTTGGTCGAGGTCGTTGGACCGGCGGCCGGCGTGTCCATCATCAGCGCGATATTGGTGTTCTGGATGGTGGCCGGTGTCGTGACTTTGATGAAAAGGATCAAAAGACTCAAATCAGCTGAGTGACAGCTTGATCGGCGGCGCCTCAGGCGGCGCAGGACTCGGCCAGGGCGACGCGGTGGCGGCGCAGCCGGCGGACGGTGTCGCTGCAGCGCCAGCGCACCGCTTCGGCGCTGGTGGCGTGGCGGTCGGCCGCTTTGGCGCTGGTCAAGCCGTCGGCGTAGACCGTGGCGACGATCTCGGCGGTCGGGGCGGACACCAAATTGAGGCTGAGGGCGGCGGCCAGGACGCCGCGGGCGGTCAAAGGGTCCCGGGCCGGCGGTGGGGTCAGGCAGGCCAGTTCCCTAGTCTCGGCCAGCACGTCCTTGCGCGTGTCCAGCACTAGGTTGGCGGCGATCTTGCTCGGCCGGCGGTCGAGCGGATAGCGCGACAGGCGGATCCAGAAGGCCGCCACCAGATCGTCCGGGTCGAGCCGGGAGTC
Source organism: Propionibacteriaceae bacterium (assembly GCA_031265875.1). Classification (GTDB taxonomy): domain Bacteria; phylum Actinomycetota; class Actinomycetes; order Propionibacteriales; family Propionibacteriaceae; genus WQYJ01. Next base: position 8,273 of record JAISCA010000056.1, on the reverse strand, counting down.
GCGCCGGCTGAGCAGGACGATCTTGCCCAGGAAAGCCTGCACGACCACCCGCCCGGCTCGATCATGGCCGGTTTGGCAAGCTGCGATCAGGTGTCCCAAGACGGCGTCCGGTTGACCGGCCACGGCGGCTAGGACCTGACCCAAGGTGTCGCCCCAGGGGCAGAGCCAGTCGGGGGCCTGCTCGGACAGCCAACTCCACTCCCGGTTGAGCCGGGCCACGATGTCGCTCTCCGGCCCAGAGGCGTGATCGGAGAACGGGCCGGGGGCGGGGCGGCTAGTCATGGGACCTCCTTCAGCGGGTGGCCTCAGCCTTCTCTGGGGGTGTTGTCCGCCGTGTTGTCCGGAACCTGGCCGGTGTTGTCGGTGGTTGGCTCTGGGTTCGTGCTTTGGCTCATCTCCGTGACATAGTGAGCCCGGTGGGTAGGTCGAAGAGAAGCCAGTCGAAGGGCGCTATGTCTACGTTGGACGGACTGCGTCAGGTCTGGCGTAAACCCGATTTCCGGCGGCTCCTGTTAGTCAAGCTCCTAGCTCAGACGGCTGATGGCACCGTTCAGATCGGGGTGGCGGCGTACACCCTCTTCTCCCCGGAACGCCAGCCCAACGCTTGGGCCATCGCCGGGGTCTTGGCGGTCACGATGCTGCCCTTCTCGGTCTTGGGTCCATTCGTGTCCGTCGTCATCGACCGTTGGGATCGCCGTCGCACCATCTTGGTGGCCGACAGCTTGCGCTTGGTCCTCTGCCTGCTCTTGGCCGGATTGGTCCTGGCCCCGTCCAGCTCGGGTTGGGAACTGGCCGGCATCATGGTGACGGCCCTGGTGGTGATGAGCCTGGAGCGTTTCCAGATCGCTACCTTGCTGGCGGCCCTGCCTCACACCGTCAGCGCCGAGCAATACCTAGCCGCCAATACGGTCCTGCCCATCATCGGCCCCTTCGGCATGATGGTGGGGGCGGGCCTGGCCGCCGCCATCCGTCTGACCATCGGGCGGGCCTGGTCGATCACCACGGCCGACTCCCTCATCTTCGCCGTCGCCGCCGTCGGGTTCCTGGTCGCCGTCGTCACCACCTGGCGCTTCCGGCCCCGCAGCCTGGGCCCGACCACTCCCATCGCGCACAGCTTGGTGGAGACCTGGCGGGCCATGGGCGAAGGTCTGGCCCATCTTCGCCGTCGCCGCCCGGCCGCCCTCGGGGTCTGGATGGTGGCGCTGCAGCGGACCTTGTTCGGGATCGTCATGGTGGCCGTCATCCTGCTCTTCCGCCAGCACTTCCACGCCGTCACCGAGGTCGACGCGGCCATCGCCGATCTGTCGATCTGGGCCGTCGCCACCGGGGCCGGCTTCGTCTTGTCCTCGGTCGTCAATCCGTTCTTGGCCAAACGGGTCGGCCTGCGCCGGGTGGTGATCGTGGTCTTGGCCCTGAGCGGGATCTGCCAGCTCGCGCCCGGCGCCATCTTCACCCGCCCGACCTTGATCGCGGCCTCCTTCCTGCTCGGTCTATGGGCGCAGTGCCTGAAGATGAACTGCGACACCTTGGTCCAAGCCCACGTCGAAGACACCTTCAAGGGCCGGGTGCTGGTGATCTACGACATCGCCTTCAACACCCCCCTCGTCCTAGCGGCCGTGATCGCGGCCCTGGTCCTGCCCGTCGATGGCTACTCCCACCTCGCCTTCGGCCTCTGTGCCCTGGGCTACTTCGGTCTGGCCGGCCTATTCGCCTGGCGCAGCCGTAGCATCGGCGTCGACCTCTTCAAGCGCGGCACCGAATCCGTCACCGACCAGTGAGCCAGACCCGGGGTCCGTCGCGCGAGCGGTTGGTTACGGCTCTTGTTTCGGCGCGTCGTCGGTCGCAGGTGCTCTGTGGTGGTGGGGCTGGTGGTTCTGTTAGGCCGGCCGGCGGGGCGTGCCCTCGATGATCTGTTGGATCAAGGCGACGGTCTCGGGGAAGAGATCGACGCCGAGTTGCCGGGCCTGGCGAGTGATCCAGCCGACTAGACGCTCGACCTCGCGGCGATTGCCAGCCCGATGCTCGGTGCGCAGCCGGGCCACCAGCAGCAGCTCATCGCCCTGGGCGGCGGCCAGGGCGCGGGCGATGGACCAGCGGGCGGCGTCCAGGTCGTCGCTGGCCAGAGCCCGGTCGGCCAGGGCCAGACCGATGTCGCGGATGACTGAGACCATGTCCGTCCGCAACTCCTCGGCCCAGTGCCATTGGCCGGGGGCGGCGTCCGCCAGGGGCGCTCCCCGGACCAACTCCAAAGCCGCCCGCAGGCGCTCGGTCGGTGTCCGGTCGACGCCACCGGCGATCAGAAGTTGGAGCCGGCTCCAGTCCGAGGTGACGGCCGGATCGAGAGCGAGCCGGCCGGAGTAGGCGTCGGGCAGATAGGGCTGGCCCTCGGGCGACGCCCCCAGCCAGGCGCGCAGGCGGGACAGGTTGGACCGTCGGGTGCCCTCGGCCACCAGCAGGCCTTGGGTCATGGCCTGGGCGGTGGACCCGGGATGCTCCAGCAACCAGCCGCAATACTCCAAGCAGGACCGCTCGGCCCGGTTGGGCCGGGCGCCGGCGGCGCCGTGCAATTCGATCGGGCCGAGCATGAGCAGGCTGGGAGTGCTGAACTCCGTCACCGGGCTGATACGGGCCTCCGGCGTCGGCTCTGGGACAAAGATCGGGGATGTGGGGGCGACGGCCGAGGTGACGGCCGTCGCCGCGGTCCCACCGGCGAACGCCTCAGCGGTCGCATCGGCGATGGGGTCAGGCGTCTCGCCCACGCGACCGGTCGGATCGATCTCGTCATCCGTCAGAGCAACTGCGCCATCGGGCACCCCGACCCTGCCGGCGGCGGCCGAGGCCAGGTCGGTCGGGTCGAACACCACGCCGTCGGCGCTCCCAAGCTCAGTCGGCGGAATCGGTGCGACCTCGGCTAGGGCCGGCGGAATTCCGGCTTGACCGGCGGGACCAGCTGGTTCGGGTTGGTCCGAGCCGGTCCACCAAGCCGGTTCGGTGTCGGTTTGGGCGGTCGTCGCCATGAGGTCGTCCAAGCCGTCGCTCTCGTTCAGGTTGGGCGGGCGGACCGATAGGCCGGCTGGTTCGAGCAAGGCGTGGCCGCTCGGTTCGAGGGTCAGGATCAGACGGCCGGTCAGCTCCGGCGTCAACGGCGGGTCTTGGCCGATCACGGCCGTCACCCCCAGGCTGGGACCGCTCGTCAGCTGGGTCAGTTCGGCCAGCGAGGCGGCCTCCAGGGGTTGGGTGAAAAAGCACACCAGTGGGTGCCAGGCGTCGGCCCGGTCCGGGTCACGGCGGCATTCGGCCAGGTCGCCCTGGTCGGCGTGGCGCCGCCGCTCGGCCACGACCCGCACCAGTCGGGCCAGAGCCAGCGTCGGGTCGGCCAGGACCTCGACCGCCTCGAAGCCGTCGAACAGAGAGGCCTGTTCGTCCCCCACCACGATGACTTCGACGCCATCGGTCCAGCGTTGGCAGGCCAGGTCCAGGGCCAAGGCCCGGATGACACCGGCCCGCTGCGTCGGGTCGGTCCCTCGAATCGTGACCGAACCGGGTTGCTCCAGGTCGATCAAGACCAGACGGCCCCGCTCGTCCCGGCCCAGGCCGACCATGGCGCCGGGCTGGAGATCGCCCGAGGGGGAGTCGCCCCAAGCGTCGACCTCCTCGCCCCAGCGGTCGGTCACCTCGACGCCACGCTCACTGATGAAGATCAGACGGCCTTGGCCCGCCTCGCTGCGGTCGAGCGAATCCAAGATGTCAGCGTCGCCGGGCAAGCCGTCGGTGGCGGCGACTTGACCGAGCGCGGTCTCCAAGCGCGTCGCCTCGGGTCCAGGGTGGGGCAGGCGCTGCCCGACCGGGCGGGCCCGCAACTGATCCTCGCGGCGGCGGCGCAGCACTAGGGTGACGCCGCCGGCCAAGAAGACGCCCAGGCTGGTGGCGGTGCCTTCGACCAGATCGTGCAACTTGGACCGGTCCTCTTCCGCATCGCCCGTCTGACCGAGGTCGGGCGGCCCGGAGGGCTCGGCCGTGGGCGGGGAGGTCGTCGCGTCCGCCTCAGCCGAGGGGGTCGTATCGGCCGCTGGAGGTTGGCTGTCGGTGGTCTGATCGGTCTGGCCGTCGTCGCCCCCACTGCGCTGGCCCGGCTCCGACCCATCCTCTCCGGGACCGTCGGCTGGCGCTGGGGCGGTCGAATCGGTCGGCTCGCCGGCTCCGGGCCCATCCCCGGCCTCGGTCCCGGTTCCATCCGGGGTCTCGTCGGCGCTGACGGCGGGGGTTGGATCGGGCAGGCGTAGACGCCAGCCGATCTCGATCTGGTTCGGGTCGCTGATGCGGTCGAGGTTGGCTTGGACCAACTCGGGCCAGCGTTGGCCCGACCCCAGACGCTGGGCCGCGATCGACCACAGGCTGTCCCCGGCCACCACGACGTGCTCCCACGCTTCGTCCGGGTCGGTCGAGTCGAGCGGAATGACCAACTCCCAGCCGACTTCGATGTGTCCGGCGGAACGGATCAGATCGGCGTTGGCCGCCACTAGCCGGGGCCAAGCCGAACCCGCGCCCAGGTGCCGCTGAGCCAGCGACCACAAGCTGTCCCCCGGCTGCACGACATAGCGCAAGACGGTCTGATCGGGCTTGAGGCCGAGGGCCACGTTCCAGTCGCTCACGGCGTCCGACCTGGCCTGGGCCGCCGCCCCAGCGGCGGCGCCCGTCGGACCGGTCGGCGCGGGTCCGGGCGTCTCTGGGGACGGAGAGGTTTCCGTCCGTCCGGTCTCCGCCGCCCCGCCTGCTTCCGCCGTATCACCTGGTTCCGGCATCGTTTCTAGTTCCGCCGTCGCTCCTGGTTCCGAGGGCGTTTCAACATCAGCTTCCGCGTCAAGGGGCGCCCTGGTCTCAGGCGTCGCTCCCGCTTCGACGGGAGTCCTGGTTTCCGTCGTCCCCGCCTCCATCGGAGACCTGGTTCCGGCTGACAGTCCCGTCGTCGCTGTCGCTCCCGCTTCGACGGGTGTTCCGGTTTCCGTCGTTCCCGTTCCCGCTGGAGACCTGGTCCCGGTCGACGGTCCCGTCGTCGCCGACGCTCCCTCCGCTCCGGCTGGCGTATCGGTCGCCGCCGCCACGGCCGGCGGTGGAGACTCTTCTGACGTCGGCTCCGCTGACGTCGGCTCCGCCGCTTCCGGAAGCGGGGCGGATGGCGTTCCCGGGTCCGGAGCCAGGGCGGTCGAGCGGTCCGTCGGGGGAGCGGCCGTGGGCGCGCCCGACAGCGCGGGTTGGGCCGGGGCGGCGCTGGACGGAGCCGAGTCGACCGAGGCGTCGGCTAGGGCCGGGGTCATCCCTCCGCCCAGGACGATCAGGCTGAGGAAGGCGGTCACCAGGGGCCGCACCAGCAAGCGCGGCCAGCGTAGGAATTGAACCTGGTTCGAGGAACCGCCCCACCGGCCCCGCCGCCGCCACTGTGACCAGGCCGCCACCGTCTCCAGCGCGACGCAGACCAGGGCGACGCTCCAGAGCAACCAGCCGGCCACCGTCACCAAACTCAAGACGACCTGGCCGTCGTCTGGCTGCCAGATCAAGCTGGGGTCTTGGACCAGGGCGGCCAAGCCGCGCAGATCGCCGGCCGTCAGCAAGATGAAGGGAACGCCTATGAGCAGCCCGACCAGGAGGAGGCCGGCTGCGAGGCCCCGTACGACTCTCATGATGTCACCTGCCGATCGGTCGCCGCTGATGCCTTTCGCTACCCCCACCTTGGGCCAAAAACAGGGTCGTCGGGCGGTTATCCACAGGTCTGATGGGGGATTTCGGGAGCTTAGGTCAGATTACGCCGGGTCGTCCCGCCCGCCCCCACCGTCCGCTCCGCGAACCAGTTGTGTCCGAGTCCCCACCGGGGCTGCGGGCCGGGTTCGTAAGTGCTCAATCGGCGGGGTGGGTTCAGCGATTGACGTGTTACGACCACCGACACGCCGTGGCGCAGGACGTAGGTGCTCAATCGGCGACGGGGGTGTGTGCGGTTGAGCAGTTACGGCGACTTGGTCGGGGCGCAGCGGGGGTATGGGCAGGCGAGTTGAGTGGGCCGGGCGTACAGAGATGGATCGGGCGGACCGGGAGGCCCGCGCGTGGCAGCCTGGGATGGTCAGCGGCTCGGCGTAGAGTCAGCCATCTAGAATTCGTCCGCCTAGGCCCCGGGAATGAGGCGCGGCCGGGCGGTGTTGCCACTCTCACGGGCAGAAGGAGGCGACTGTGAGCGAGCGGACGAGAGATCTCGTCATCATCGGTTCTGGGCCAGCCGGTTTGACGGCCGCCATCTACGCCGGTCGGGCCGGTTTGGAGCCGCTGCTGTTGGAGGGTTCCCTGACGGCCGGCGGCGCTCTCATGACCACGACCGAGGTGGAGAACTTCCCCGGTTTCCCGGACGGTGTGGCCGGCCCCGACCTGATGGACGCCATCCGGCGCCAGGCCGAACGTTTTGGAACCGAGTTGGTGGCCGACGACGCCGTCGCGGTCGACCTGGCCGGTCCGGTCAAGACCGTCACCGACAGCGATGGCACGACCTACCGGGCCCGCGCCGTCATCCTCGCCACCGGCTCCGAGTACCGCAAACTCGGATTGGCCGATGAGGCCCGTTTGAGCGGGCGCGGGGTGTCCTGGTGCGCCACCTGCGACGGCTTCTTCTTCCGTGACAAAGACGTGGCCGTGGTGGGCGGCGGCGACTCGGCCTTGGAAGAGGCCACCTTCTTGACCCGCTTCGCCCGCTCGGTCACCCTGGTGCACCGGCGCGACCAGCTGCGCGGCTCCCAAGCCATGGTCCAACGGGCCCAGGCCGACCCCAAAATCACTTTCGCCTGGAACTCGGTCGTCAGCGCCATCCGGGGCGACAACCGGGTGACCGGCTTAGAACTGACCGACAGCCTGACGGGGGAGCGCCGCGAGTTGGCTTTGGACGGCGTCTTCGTGGCCATCGGCTCGACCCCGCGCAGCCAACTGTTGACCGGCCAAGTCGCCTTGGACGCCGACGGTTACGTCTTGGTCCGCCAGCCCGGCACGGCGACCGACCAGCCCGGCGTCTTCGCCTGCGGCGACTTGGTCGACCGCTCGTACCGTCAAGCCATCACGGCGGCCGGCTCCGGTTGCCGGGCCGCGCTCGACGTCGAGGCCTACCTGGCCGACGCCCCCTGACTTCCCCAGTCGCCGTCAGGCGACGCCCGACCACCCCTGTGAAGGAGTTCGCATGTCCGCAGTGCCAGATGTCACCGACGCCACTTTCGCCAGCCAGGTGCTGCAGTCGCCCCGGCCCGTCCTGGTCGACTACTGGGCCGATTGGTGCCAGCCCTGCAAGCGGCTCTCCACCGTCATCGACCAGTTGGCGTCGGATTACGCGGGTAGCGTCGATTTCTTCAAGATGGATGTCGGTGACGTCGATCGGAACACCGCCGTGCCCGCCGCCCAAGACGTCCGTAACCTGCCCACGGTGCAGCTCTTCGTGGCCGGTCGAGTGGTCGGCCAAGTGGTCGGTGACGTGACCAAACTGAAGCTACGTAAACTGCTGGAGCAGATCGGCTGAGGCGGGCCGTCATGATCCAGGGCTTCAAGAATTTCATCGCTCGGGGCAACGTGGTCGACCTGGCGGTCGGCGTGGTGGTGGGGGCGGCCTTCACCTCGGTCGTGACGGCCTTGGTGGACGGTTTCATCAGCCCCCTCATCGCCGTCCCCTTCGGCCAGCCGGACTTCGACGACGTCCTCGTCTTCACGCTGCACGGCAGCAAGTTCCAACTCGGTCTGCTCATCACCGCCGCAGTCAAGTTTCTCCTGACGGCCGGCGCGATCTACTGCTGCATCGTCTATCCCCTCAACCGCCTGGCCCAGCGCCGGGCCCAACCAACCCCGAGCGAGCCGGCCCCACCCAGCCAGGTTGAGCTGCTGACCGAGATTCGTGACCTCTTACGAGCCCAGCGCCCCGGCCCCAGCGCCTGACCCCCGGCCCCAGCGCCGGTTCGGGCGTCTCCGTTACGGAATTCCTGTCCGACCGCCCGCCAGGGCGTCCGGGGTACGGGCGGGGCCCAGGGATAGGGGCCTGAACCCCGCAACCAGACCCCAGATCGACGGCACCGAACGGGAGACGCTGGCCGTATCTGCTCGGCTGCGGGCGTCCCCGTCGCCGGTTGAGCACTTACGACAGCCGACACGCCGGTGATTTCTAGCGGTCAACGCAACACTTAGGAAAGTGGTGTGTGTTATGGGTCGTCGGGTGTCGGTCGAGGCTGTGCGTTTGTTCTGGTTGGCGTGGGATGGTGGGT
>JAISCA010000036.1 GCA_031265875.1 Propionibacteriaceae bacterium | reverse complement strand
CCCCACCGCCAGCGCCGAAGAAGGCCTCTGGGCCAGACGCGGCCGGGCCGGCAGAAGCCGATGACCCCTCATCGGCGAGACACGCACAAGGGCAGACACACATTTTTGCCGATAACCCGGAATAATCGCCGTCGAGACGTGGTGCTCGCGACTCGACGCCCTGGCCCGGGCGGTCGGCGACGCCTGCTCCTTGGCCTCCGTGTTCCGACGCTTTCCCCTAGCCAGACTCGAATTGTATGGATGACGTCCCGCCTACATGATGGCGGGGTGAAGAAAGAGATGTTGACTCCGGAGTGGCTGCGGGCGATTGAGGAATGGCTGTCATCGTTGGTGGTGGCGGGGCGGACCATCGCGACCATCGAACTCCGTTTCTATCAGGTGCGGCGATTCGCCTGTGGCGTCGGAGGGGAGCCGGGGTCCGTCACTTCCCGGCGGCTCGTCGCTTGGCTCGCGGGTCACGCCTGGGGCTCGGACACTATGCGGTCGCATGTCTCTGCGTTGCGGGAGTTTTTCTCTTGGGCGGCGGCCACCGGTCTGATCGAGCACGATCCGAGCGTGGGACTGCCTTGTCCTCGTGCGACCCGGCACGCCCCTCGTCCGGCGCCTGGGAGCGCGGTGCGGGCCGGCTTGCGCCAGCCGGCCACGAGGGTACGGGCGATGGTGGCGTTGGCGGCGCTCCAGGGCCTCCGACGGGGCGAGATCGCCCGCGTCCACATGAAGCACCTGGTCCCGGACCTGGCCGGCACTTCCCTCTGGGTACAGGGCAAGGGCGGCAAGCAGAGGCTGATCCCACTGCGTGAGGACGTGCTGGCTCTGATCCGCGCCGAAGGCCAGTCGGGCTGGCTGTTCCCCAACAACCAGAAGGGAGGTCACCTCTCGGAGGCTCATGTGGGCAAACTGATCCGGCGGGCGCTGCCGGCCCAGTGGACAGCGCACACCCTGCGGCATCACTTCGGCACCGTCGTCTACTCGAAGACGAAAGACCTTCTGGCCGTGCAGGAACTCCTCGGCCACGCCTCTCCCCAGACCACCAAGGGCTACGTCCAGGTGCCGACTCCAGCGCTCCGGGCGGCGGTCGAGAGCGTCTGAACCGGCATCATTCCATTGGAATAATCCGGGTGCGACCTGGTCCGATGTCGCTCCGGAGCTGCGTCCAGTCGCTGTTTCCCCCCGCCCTGTGCGGTCGGCGCGAGTGCCTGGGGTCGCTCATTATTCCATCGGAATAGTAGGGGACTTGGGGTGTCGAGACCAGACCCGGGCCCACCGTCTTGGACAACTCGATTTGAGCGTGTCAGAGGGCGCCTCTACCGTGGGAGTCATGAAGCTTCAAGGTTGGTTCGTCGTTTCGGTGGCGGTGGTGTCGCTGGTGGCTTGCGGGTTCGGGTTCTGGCGTTCCTTGGACGCTCGGGCCGAGCCGGGCGCGGTTCCGGAGCCCGAGGCCCCGGCGCCGGTGTGCGTGTGGCTGCGGCAGTCCAAGGCCCCGGACTGGTTCTGGCGGCAGTGCGATGACGGGACTGAAGCGCGGGCCGACATCGAAGCTTGGCACGAAGCCGGCTACCCGGAAGTCGAGTGGCGCGCGCTCCTGCCAGGCGTCGAAATCGTCCGGCTTCGCGGTTTCACGCAGACCTACTTTTGGTGGCCGCGGCTTCCGTTGAGCGAGCGGTTGGTCGCCGTCGACGCCAGCGCCGTGGAAGCGGCAGGTCTGACGGTGCCCACGGAGCGGGACTTCGTGCCCGGCCTGGTCGCGTTGCGCTTCACCAATCCCTCCGCCCCGAACATCTACCTCCAAGCCCCCAGCGGAGAGATCCGAGAGATTGGCGGGGAGGAATGGGCCGGGTTGAGCCAGTTCACGCCGTTGCGACAAGTCGAAGCGATCGAGGGAATTGAGAATCCCACGGTCGTGGCGGAACGCCTCGCGGCCGAGGAAGCAGCCCGCCAACAAGCGGAAGCCAGCCGCAACGGCGGCCGCTCGGGCGGCACCAGCGGCTCACGTACGGGCGGGTCCTCCGGCTCCGGATCGAACGGCGGCACGAGCGGCAGCGGTGGCGGGGGGACGTGGCTCCCAGACTGGTGGGACACCACACAGCCAACCGGACCAGGAACCATCACGGTCCGGTGTCATGAGAGCGACGGTCGGGCCCGATTGTCCGCCAGTTGGGAACATGCCGGTGCATGGAGCGGAACAGCTACGGTCAACGGTTACTCCTGGTCTATAGATCCCGGTGACAACGGAACGTCTGGGACTACCTGGAACCTTCTGCCTGCGGGTCAGAATGTCTGCACGGTGGTGTTGGGGGGACAGTCCAAGACCGCTCGGTTCTGAGGCGGTTCCCTTTTCCTTTCGACGAGGGTCGGTTTGTCGGACCTGTCTGCTGTCATGTCGGACAGGCGCAACGCGACCCCCGTCGAAAGGAGAAGCGCCATGAAGAGAAGAGTCTCTGTCTTTCTAGCAGCAGGTCTGACCTCCGTCTTGGTCTTGATCGGACTGTTCGGGTCGAGGACAGCGCAAGCCGTCATCAACCCAGCCGGCGTGAGCAACGACCTCGTGGTCGGGATCGTCGGCCAGCACGAACTTGGGATCATGTCCATCGGCGGCACCCGAGTCGTCTGCATCGACGAGTCCGGCGGCAGTTTCGGCCACGTCGCGGCACCGTCGTATCTGCCCGCGCCCATGGTCATGGAACGGTGGGACGCGGCCTACGCTCTCCAGCGTTGGCTTGGCACATCCAACGAGCTTGAGGCCGCCGCCCTGTACCAAATTTTGGGTGTTGAGATGGGGATGAACAGCAACCCATTGGAGGTCACCAGAGCCTGGAACGGTCTCTTGACCTGGTCCTCGCTGTCAGCTCTGGCGGGAGTTAGAGCCTCGATGTTGGATGAGATCGCCAGGAACGCTGGACCGTATGATGACCCAGACCTCAGGTTGGTCATCTCTGATGGGATCGGCCGGGCTGGGGCCGTGGATGGAGTTGGTTTACTCTCGGCCGCCGGGTTCTGGCAGCCGGGCTTCACAGCTGTTCTGACGCTTTTCAACGAGGATGATCCTTCGGCTCCTTCGCCGGCGGTGTTCGACGCGAACGGCTCGGAAACGTTGACTGTCACGACGGTCGTCGGTCTGATCAACGGGCTCGCTTGGCACGCCGTCGGGAACGGGCCTTTGAAGGTCCGGGTCGACATCGCCGGAGTCCCGCAGTTCATCAATCTGTATCCGCAACCGGCCGCCGGCCAGCAGCGGACAGTGGCCAACGCCGCACCAGGCACCCTGACCTTCCGTGATCCAAATAACGTGCCGGCGAGGAATTCGTTCGTTCCGTCGGTCGCGACGACGGTGGCGTCGGCTTTGTCGATGCCTGGTTTGGAGGTGGCTGACCGTTGGGTGGCGTCGGGTGGTGAGCCTGATTCGACGCAGTCTGGTGTGGCGGAGTTGTTCGGGCCGTTCGCTGTTCAGCCGACGGCTTCGACGCCTCCTGGGGCCTCTGTGGGTTCTGTGCCGGTGACGGTGTCGTATGACGCTTCGGGTGAGGCGTCGGGCATCACGCCGTCGATCACGTTGGCGGATGACGCGGCTGTTGGGTTCTACACCTGGCGCATCTCCCTGGACGCTTCTGGTGACAATGAGGCTGTGGTGTCTGAGTTCGGTGTGGTCGAGGAGACGGTCTTGGTGGCTGATCCTCGGATCGGGACTCAGGTGTCGTCTCAGCAGGCTCTGCCGGGTGACACGATCAGTGACACGGCGACTGTCAGCGGTCTGGTCGACCGGTTGCCGGATGGGACCGAGGTCTCGGCGACGGTCGAGGGCACCTTGGTGTCGGCTGCGGCTTTGATCGGCCAGGATGGGAATCCGACCTGTGTCGGCGTCGATTGGTCGCAGGCGACGCATGTGTTGGACGTTCCGTCTATGCCGGTGACGGCTGATGGTGCGATTCCGGATTTGGGTGTCTTCACGGTGCCCGAGGATTCGCCTCGGGTCTGCTATTCGTACGGCGAGACGTTGCGCCTGACGCCGTCGGATGGGACGCCGCCGTTGGTGGTGTCGCATGACCCGGGCGCGGTCGAGCAGACGTCTCTGATCTGGAACCCTGGCGCGCGGATCAGGTCTGGTGTGCCGGGTTCGGCTGGTGGTGTTGGTTGGCCGGGTCTCTGGATGGCTGCGGGGGTCGCCGTCTTGGGTGGCTTGGCCGTTTGGCGGGGTCCCAAGGCGGTCCGGTTGTTCCGGTCGTCGCTGTAGGGAGTGTCGCCTCGCTGAACGCTGGGGTCGGGAATCCGCTCGGAGGTGCGGGTTCCCGGCCTCGGCCCAGGCTTCTCGCCGCCGTTGGGCGGCCCACATCGATTGAAGGGGGAATCATGGATTTCGCCGCCGCTGGGACTTTCAGGTTGATGACTGATCTGTTGGATCGGTGCCGTGGTCCGGAGGACATGCTCGTCCTCGCTGCTTGTTTCCAGGTCGCCGCCGAGTTGGCCCGGGCTTCCGCGATGGAGGCTGGTGTGGTCGATTCGGGTGTCGCTCGGGACCGGGCCTGGGCGTCGTAGGGGGGTGGGTGTCGTGTCTCATTTGATTGTTGGGTCGACCGGTTCGGTCGGTCGGTCTCGGCCCGTCGCGTCGCTGGATGTCTCGATGGGTTTCCCGTTCGTTGAGGTGAAGGTTTGGCCGCGGTGGTACGTCGACGCGATCGCGTCCGTTTCTGACGCCGACCCCAATATTCCAGTGGAATATTGGCAGCCGGTGGATGGGGTTCCGTCGGCCGGCGAGTACGTGGCCGCCGGGGGTGGGGCGGTTCTTGGCGGCCCCAATATTCCAGTGGAATATTCCGGTCGGGTGGTGCCGGCGGCTGGGCCTCTGCCGGCTGGTGATGTGGCCTCGGTGGTGTCGGGTGGCCGGTGGACGCCGGCTCGGACTTGGTTGGTCTGTCTGTGTGGGGTCTTGTTGGTGGCGGTGGCTGGTTTGGGTGGTTGGTGGCGGGCCGGCGAGCTGTTGGGGCCGGACGGTGTGGACGGGTCCGCGCCGTTGCCGGATTCGACTTGGGCGGTGGCGATGGCCGATTTGCCGCCGGTGGCCGCCGGGTCGGTGGAGCCTCCTGCCGAGGGTGTCCCCGGGGACGGCCCGTGGTTGTGGGTTCCGTCGGTGGGGGTGTCCGCGCCGGTGGATGCGGCCCGGGTGCGGGACGGGGTGTTCGATCCGCCGGCTGATCCGTCTCGGGTGGCCAGGTGGGCCGACGGCGCTGGTTTGGACGGGTCGTCGGGGACGGTGTTGATCGCCGGGCACGTCGCCGTCCGGGGGACTCCTGGGGCGCTTTTCGACCTTCATCGGGTCGCGCCTGGCGATTTGGTGTGGACGCGGTCTGATCGGGGAACCGTCCAAATGTGGGCTGTGACGGAATTGAGGGTGACGTCGAGCGACGACGCCCATTCGGATTTGTTCCAGCCGGCCGACCGGGGTCGCCGGTTGGCTTTGGTGACGTGCGGCGGAGATGTCCGGGCGGGCCGCTATACAAGCAATGTGATCGTGATCGCCGACGTGATCGGCGGAGAGTGAGGATTGAGATGTTCGATTTTCTGAGGGATTTTATTCTGCCGACGAAGCCTTCGTTCGGCCCACTCGCCCCAGAAATCTTGTTTGCATGTGGGTTGGTCGTAACGTTGGCGGCGTCGGCGATGCTGCTAATGGAAATCGCCACCAAATGGTTGCAGGCTGAGGAACACGCATGGCATTTGAAACGCGAACTGGTTGAGCTGACCGATGAGAGCGCGGACTGATGTTCGATTTCTTGAGGGATGTCCTTCCGGCGGTGCCGTCGTTCTATCCGTTCGGCGATCAAGTGGGGCCGGTCATCACGATAGGCCTCGCGCTGATTTGGGCAGCTGGGTTCGTCTACGCGGCTGTGAGGTTTATCATCGGGCTCATCAAGCTCGGCCACGCTAAGGACAATTTCCGTGGGTCCGACATGGCGGAGCAGAAGAATGCTCTGATTTGGCCGTTGGCGTCCATGGGCGGGCTGGCGATGGTCTTCGGGCTGGTCTGGGCTTATCTGTCGATCTTCTAAGTTGAGAGGGGCGGGGCGTGCCTGTCGTCTACGATCCTGGATCCGACTCTCCGGAGCCGCGTCGGGGTGGCCGTGGGTTGGTGGTTTTGGCGGTGGCGGTCGGGTTGGTCCTGGTCGTCGTCGTGGCGTTGGCGGTGTGGCGCCCGGGTCCGGTTGGGCCGGCGGGCGACCCGTCTGGGTCGCCCAGTATTCCAATGGAATATCCGGAGGGCTCTTGGGAACAGATTCTGTCGGATTGGTGGGAGAAGGGCGCCGGGGACCAGGTGGTCGGGGAAGCGGCTCCGGGGCTGCCGCGTTGCGCGTCGCGGATCGAGGGTGTGGCCGAGGAGCGGGTCCTGGGCTGGGGGACTCGGTTCCCTCGGACGTTGGAGGGCGCGGTGGCGGCGTCGGCCGAGGCCGTCAAGTTCTTCCTTTCGGTGGACTATTTCACCGACGCCATCCGTGACGTGGTCTATCAGCCGTTGATGGGCAGGTCCGCCCCGTCCGAGGGGACGGTCCAGCGTTGGCAAACGATGTTCGCGGTGGACGGTCTGGGGCGTCCTGTAGACGGTCAGGGCCAGCCCGTCCTGGAGCAGCAGATGTTCGCCGCGACGTATCCGGAATATGGCGCGTACAGGCTTTTGTGGACGAATTTGAGCCCGTTGGGCAATGTGGAGGAGGCGTTCATCTCGTGGTGGGCGCCTTACGTGGTCGGCCATGGGACGGATTCGGACATGTCGGACGTGCGGGTCGCCCATGTGTTGTTCACGGTCGTGATGTCGTGGGGCGGGGACGATTGGGTGGTGGGCGAGTTGACGTTCGACAGTTCGTCGCCGAAGCCGCCGGAGCGTCCGCCGGTGAATCTGTCCTTCGTGGAGAGGTCTCGGCTGTTGGCTGCCATGGGGGACGGTTGGTGCGTGCCGGCTGATGGGATCGAGTCCCGTCGTCCGGGCGTGCCTTTGGCGCAGGACATTTGAGGCGGTCGCGATGGGTTCGAGGTTGTGGGTCCGGTTGGGGGCGGCGGTGGCGTGCGCGGCTGTCATGGTTTGCGCTGCGGCTCCGGGGGCGGCGGCCACCGGCGGCTCCGAAGAGTCGGGCAAGGCCGGGTTCAGCGAGTCCCAGGAAGCGGCTGTTCCGTGTGAGAACGCGTGGTACGCCGGCTTGGATTCGAACTCGTGGGCGGTGGATTGTCCGCCTGTCCCTGGTGGTGCGACGGTCGACGTCTCGGACGACGTCCCGTCGGGTCCTTCGGACGGCCAGGAGGGTCCGTCGGAACCTCCGGCCGGTGGGGCGGCGGACAAGTCGGGGGACCGGGAGAAGGCCTGGGAGGAGCCTTGGTTGGACACTCGTCAGCCGACGGGGATCGTGGACGAGTGGCTGACGTCCGGTGTGATGGGGTTGGGTGCGTTGACGGACTCGTTGGGGAAGAGTTTGACCCGCCCGAGTCTGGCGTGGGCGGCGGAGGCTGGCCCTTACAGTGTGGCGTTCGGCGCCGGGTTGATCATTTTGTTGTTCTGTTTGCTGTTCGTGACAGCGAAGTCGGCCGACGGCTCTCGGGCGAACGGCATCCAGTTGCTGCGCGGGGCGGGTGTGTCGACGATCGTGTTCGTGCCTTTGGCGATGATCATCCCCGCCCTGGTGGTGTTGGCGCAGCGGGGCGCGGACGCTCTGGGGGACAACTTGATGGCCGAGGCGACGCAGAATTTCTTGGACGTGATCATCGCTTGGGTGAACCGGGCGTTGGGGAACCTCGGGTGGTCGGTCTTCGGGATCGCCGCCGCGATATTCAACCCCGGTTCGGGGCTCTTGATCTTGGTGACGGTGCTGGCGGCACTGCTGTTCGGCCTGTTGTTGATGATCGAGTTGACGTTGGCGCATTTCGCGCTGCCGGTCGTGGTCTGTTTGATGCCGATGGCGTTGGGGTTGAGCGTGTTCCCGGGCTTCCGGGGGACGGTGTCGAAACTCGTCGCGACCGCGATGGCGATCATGTTCATCAAACCGGCCGTCTGGTTCGCGTTTTGGATCGGATCGACCGTCGTGGCCGACTACAGCGTGGGTGCGGTCGATGACACGTTCTTGGCGGACAGTTCGCTGGGCCTGCTGCTCGCCTATGTGATGTTTTTGTTCACGGTGGTGGCTGTGGCGCCGTTGGCGTGGAAGGTCTTGGGGCCTTTGTTGGGCTCGGGGATCGGGGAGGCTTGGAACCGGTCGTCCGGGTTGACTCGGGGGGCTGGGACTGCGGCCCGGACGGTGGCGTCCATGGGCGTCACGGCCGGTGTGGGGGCGGCGGCTTCGGCCGTCAAGGGCGTGAAGACGGCGGTGGGCGGCGCGCGGGCGGCCAAGGCGGCCAAGGGCGCCGGTGGCCGGCCGGCTCCGACGCCGCGCCCTCAGCCCGCCCGGGGACGTCAGCCGGCGGCGGCTCCGCCGCCGTGGCGCGGATCGCCTCCAGGCCCAAGCTCTGGTTCGGGTTCGGGTGGCCGGTCGGCTCCTGCGCCGAGGCCGGCGCCCCAGTCGTCGGGGCGGCCGTCTGGTGGGGGCGGGCCGGCTCCGAGGCGCGCCCAGCCGGCGCCTCAGCCGCGTCTGCCGGGCACGGGCGGGAGCGTCTGACATGGAGGCGCGGCGGTTCTTCTTGGGCGGCGGCCTGCGGACGGCGGGGTTCTGGAGTCTGTCCAGGGCGTCGACGGCGGTGGCCGGGGTCGGCGGGACGGTCTTTCTCGCGGTGGTGGCGTTGTTGGCGACCGGTCAGCCGGTGGCGCCGGTGTTGGTGGCCGGGGTGGCCTTCATGGTTTGGCTGGTCGTCAAGGCGGTGCGGGCGGTCCGGTCGGTCGTGCGGGAGCCCGACGAGGACCGGTTCGAGCGTTTCCTGGCCCGCCGGGCGGGTTTGAACGACCATGTCGAGGGCTCCAGGCCGCCGTTGGTGTTGGCCGGCCGGCGTGTGATGGGTGTGGCGGCGACCGGCGACGATCCGCCGTTGGCGGTGGTGGAGCACGGCGGCAAGCGTCCGTTCTTCACGGCGGTGGTGGCCCTGGCGGGGGCGACCCGTGGCTTGGCCACTGTGGCGGAGGAGGACAGGGCGGCGTCGGCGTTCGGGAAGTTCCTGACCGGTCTGGCCGACCCGGTGGTGCCGGTGGACCAGGTCGACGTCATGACCAGGGTCTGGCCCGCCGATCTGGGGCCGTGGGAGCGGTGGGCGGAGGCGCAGCCGATCCGCTCCGGGTTGGCCGCCGCGCTGGATGATTCCGCTCGGCTCGTCACGGCCATGGCGTCGCAGCACCGGTCGTTCCTGATCGTCAGGATGCCGATCGCCGCCGTGGCCGGGAAGGCCCGTTCGGAGTCCGGCCGGGCGGACCGTGACACCGTCTTCGATCTGGCCCGGGCGACTGTCGGTGACGTCGCCCGGCGGGCCAAGACCGCCGGTCTGGGGCCGTCGTTCGGGTTGACGCCGAGCCTTCTGGCCGGGCTGGTCCATCATCTGTTCGTGCCGTCGGCACCACTCGACCGCTGGGATGGCGACGCCGACTGGTGGGAGGCGGTTCCGTCGTTCAGTTCGTCGCCTGACGGCGTGGCGTTGGTCGCCCGAGACGAGAGCAGGTCGACTTGGTGGCATTCGGTGGTTTCGGTCCGTCAGGGCGGGTGGCCGTCTGACCCGGTCGACGCGACCGTGTTGGAGCGCCTGACGGCCGGCTTGGACGGCGCCCCGATCCGGACCGTCGTGGCGCAGTTCCCGCTGATCGAACGGTCGGCGGCGGTCGTTCGGGCCAGGGGCGCGTCGGCGTTGGCGGAGGCCGACGCCACCGAGACGGCCATGAAAGGACAGGTCTCGACCGGGGACGCCGAGCGGCGGCAAGACTTGGGCCGGTGGCTGCTGGACGACCTCTCGATGGGCGCGGCGGCGACCACGCCGTCGTTGAGGCTGATGCTGTCGGCGCCGGGCAGGCACGCCGCGCTCGACGCCCGCCAAGCGGCAGCGGCCCGCTTCCAGGAACTCGGGTTTTGGCGGTTGGACTGGCATCTGGGTGACCAAGGCCGCGCCGTCGCGGCCTGCCTCCCCTTCGGCCTGGGAACGAAAGGACTCCGCCGATGACGACCGCCCCAGTGTCGAAGGAAGCGACGGGGGAGGGAAGGCCCAAACGTCGCCGGGGCGGCGGCGTCTGTCTCCGCCTCGTCGACTGGCTCCGTATCCGGCAACTCAGGGACGATGGACCCTTCACCTCGACCCGTCAGGCGGAATGCCTCAACCCCGCGCGGGTCGCCGCCGCCGGCCCAGTCACCGGGCCGCCGACGCACGTCTCCTTGACCACCGACCAGCCCGGCTTCCACTCCCTACACGGCCAGTATTCCAATGGAATTATTCAGGCGCCGAACGCCTGCGTGCTCGGCGCCTACGGCTCAGGGAAATCCGCCTGGGTCAAATGCTCCTACGTCCTGAAGCCCGTCGCCACGGGCGCGAGGGTGTTGGTGTTCGACAAGAAAAGACAGCATCAAGACGGCGCGGACTCCGGCGAGTACGGGCGGGCCGTCGAAATTCTCGGCGGGGTCAAGATTCCTTTGGACCGCCGTCCAGGCCTGGGCGCGGTCATCAACATCCTCGACCCGGCCATCGTGGCGGTCGGGGCGGAGGATTCGATGGTGGGGCAGGACGAGCTTTTGTCGATGGCGGCCGAGGTCGCCTGCGGCGGTCGGCTGGTCGACACGGCCGACTCGGCTCCGGCCCACGCCCTGCGGGTGGCACATGAGGCCGCCCGTCGCCGAGCGGCGGCCGAACGGCGTGTGGCCGTGCTCCAGGACGTCATCGACGCCTTGTTCTCACCCGATCCGGAGGGCGTGCCGGGGCCGGTCGACGCGGACGGCCGGAAGACGCTGGCAGTCCAGGGCGTAGTCACCGTGGAGACGCTGATCCGGTGGGGGCTGCCGGTCGCCCTCGGTCTGCAACGGTTCATCTCGGGCGGGGACATGTCCGGGCTGATCGACGGGGAGACCCGTGGCCCCGGTGACACGGAACTCGACCTCAGCGACCCCCTGTTGGTGTTCGACACCTCGGCGATGTCGGACTCATCGCCGGCGCTGGGCATGATGATGGCGCTGATCGGCGCTTTCGTCCAGGCCCGCTGGACCCTCGTGCCCGGCCCGAAGATCCTCATCCTGGAGGAGGCTTACAACGTCGACCGGTTGGCCGGGGTGGCGTCGGTTTTGCGGGCGTTGGCGAAGCGTGGCCGGGCGTCGGGCACGGCGGTCGTGACCGTGTTGCATCACTTGTCGGACCTCCAGGAGGGCTCCGACCTTTGGACGCTGATCCGGGAGACCGACGTCGTCCACCTGTTCCTCCAAGACAAGACAGACGACGCCGAGCAGTGCGTCGCCATGTTCGGCCTGGACTCCTCGCTCCTGGAGACCCTCACATCGCTCCATCAGGGCACCCATCTGTTGAAGGTCGGACGCCGCCCGCTGGAAGTCGTGCAACAGCCGAGGACGGCGTTGGAGGAGTGGATCACCGACACGGACGCCGGGATGCTCGCCGCGCCCGAGGCGGCGCCCCGTTTCGCGGTCACCGAGCAGGAGGCCCTCGATGCCGCAGTTTGAGTTCGGGCTGCCCGACGTGAGCCCCGTCGTCCCGCTCGTCTTCGTCCTGGTCTGCCTGGCGGGCCTAGTCGCGTTGTGGATGTGGTCTCGGAGCCTGGGGAAGACCGCGCCGGCCGACGGCCTGGACAGTTGGCGGTTGGGGTCGCGCCGGTGGGCGGGTCTGGCGGACGTGAGGGAGCTGGTCGGCGAGCCTGGCCCGTCGACCCGGCTCAGGCTCGGCTGGCTCGACGGCGGCCCCCGCCGGCGGGTGTTGTTGCGGACGCGGCGGGAGGCGTCCGTGCTGGTGTGCGCGCCGTCGCGGTCGGGCAAGACCCATCGGGTGATCGCGCCGCAGATCATGGAGTTCCCCGGCCCGGTGCTGTCGACCAGCGTGAAGGCGGACGTCTTCACGTTGACCCTCGCGGCCCGCCGGCGTCTGGGGAAGGTCTTCTTGTTCGACCCGACCGGGCAGGTGTCAGATGAGATGGCCCGGGAACAAGGTGTGGTCCGGGTCCGGTGGTCGCCGCAGCTCGGGATCAAGGACTGGGCCGGGGCCCAGCGCGCCGCCGCGACGATGTGCAAGGCCTCCGCCGGCGGGTTCACCGGTGTGACGAACGGTGATTTCTGGGCCACGATGGCGCAGACTGTGGCCGCGCCGGTCCTGTGGGCCGCCGCTTTGACTCGGACGCCGATCACGACGGCCGCCCGTTGGGTCCTCGACCCGGCCACCGAGGCCGTCGTCGAGGACGTTTTGACCCGAGCCCAGGGGCTCCCCGGCTTCCGTGACGCCGACAAGGGAGCCCTGACCGATTGGCACGCGTTCATGTGGGCGGAGGATCGTAATAAGAACTCGATGCGATTGACGGCGAAACCGATCATGGAGGCCTGGGGGCGGGCGGAGATCGCCGGCAGCGTCGACGTCTTCACCGAGGTCGAGACCCGGACCATCCTCGACCTGGATGAGTTCCTGGACGGCTCCAACACCCTCTTCTTGGTCGCTGCCGAGAAGGACCAGGACGCGTTCGCGCCGATCTTCGAGGCCATCGTCAACGCCGTCGTCCACCTGGTCGAGGACCGGTTCCAGGCCGCCGCCCGGCCCCTAGACCCGCCCTTGTTGATGAGTCTGGACGAGGCCGGGAACATCGCGGCCATCCCCGACCTGGACAAGTTCGCGTCGACCGCCGCCGGACTCGGCATCGATCTGGTGACCGTGTGGCAGGACAAGGCCCAGATCGTCAAGCGCTACGGTGCGCCGGCCGCCGCGACCATCCTGGGGAACCATTGGGCGCACATCTTCCTGCCCGGCATCAAGGACCCCGACACTTTGGAGACGATCTCGGCGATGGTGGGACAGGACGAACGGGAGGCTGTGCAGACGTCGTGGGGGCCGGACGGGCGGGCCAGCCGTTCCGTCAGTCGGCACTTGGAGCGGGTCGCTCCGCCGGACTGGATCAGGACCCGGCCGCAGAACGAGGCCATCGTGATCGCCGGAGAGCTGCCGCCGATGCGGGTCACGCTCCAAGGCTGGTTCGACGAAATGGGGCTCAGGGAGCTGGTCGACCCGGAGACGGCCCAGTTCTTCGACGACCGCTTCGCCCCCCGGAAGAAGTCGAAGAGACGCCGGAGGGAGGGCCAGTGAAGCTCGTCGTCGGCGCCGTCCTGGCCCTGCTCGCGCCCTTGCTGCTGTTCGGCGGCGGCCGGGGGGCCCATGCCGCCGTGTGCGATGGCGGCATGGCCGTCCCCCTGCCCGTCGTCCACACGGTCACGTCTTCGTTCGGAGCCAGGGAAGACCCCACTGGCCCAGGGGCCGACCAGCACACCGGCGTGGACCTGGCCGCAGCGGCTGGGACTCCGGTCTTGGCCGCCGCTGCCGGCACTGTCACATCGGTCACCGACCTGGGTGACCGTAGTTACGGTCTCTTCCTGGCTATCGAGCACGACGGGACTCTGACCACCCTCTACGCCCACCTGTCCGAGGTGGGCGTCTCGGTGGGACAGGCCGTCGCGGTGGGTGAGGTTGTGGGCGCGGTGGGGTCGTCCGGCCGCTCGACCGGCCCGCATCTGCACTTCGAGATCCGGGTCGACGGGAGCCCGGTCGACCCGGACGGCTGGTACGCCGCCCGTGGCCTGCTCCTCGACGGGCAGCCCGGCCGCGTCTCGGCCAGCCTGACCGCCACGGACGGGCGGGCCGTCTGCCAGCAGACGCCGACCAGCGGGGACCCGGTCGTGGCCGCCGCCCAAGCCTGGCTCGGCACCCCCTATAGCTGGGGCGGCGGGGACCCGTCCGGTCCGACGGCCGGCATCTGCTGCTCCCCGGCCGGGCAGGACGGCCGCCAGGTCGTCGGCTTCGACTGCTCCGGGCTGACTTTGCACGCCTGGTCGGTCGGCACGGGCGGCACCGTCAGGCTGCCGCACTCGGCCGCAGCGCAACACCGCCTCGGCGCCCCAGTCCCGACCGGCCAGATCGCCGCCGGTGACCTCCTGTTCTTCGACGACGACGGGCACGTCGGTATCGCCGACGGCCTCGGCGGCATGGTCCACGCTCCCAGGCCGGGCAAACCCGTCGAAACTGTCCCAAACGTTTTGAACGACCCGTATTGGGGGGTGAGATTCAATGGAGCGGCCCGATTCGCCCCTGCCGTTTGACGACCCGGCCGTGGCCGCGTCCACGGTCCAGGTGATCGCCGACGTGATCGGCGAAAGACTGGATGCGCCCTTGGACGTGAGACGCTCGCAGACCCTCAAGAAGGCTGTCGGAGAAGTCCGCGCCGCCGTGGCGGAGCAGCGCAAGCTCTTGAACACTGTCGTCGCCGACGTCGACGGCCTGAAAGCGGCCTTCGACGAGCCGGATGCCCTCTTCGACGACTGGCTGGACACCATAGTCGAGCGTTACCACTTGGAGGCGTTGGAAGACGACATCAAGGAGTCGGCCGGGTTGACCGCCCGGTTCCGGTCGCTCTGGCTGGCCTGGTGCTGGTCGTTCGGGGCCAACCGGGGGCCGTTCGATCAGGTCCAGTGGCACGAGGCGTTGGAACGCGCCGTCTCGGACGTCCCCCGGCTGACGACCCGCCGCAACACGGCCCCGCCACCGCCACCGCTGCCGATCTTCCCACCGAACATTCCAACGGAACCACCGAATATTCCAACGGAATAATCCCGTCAGGAGGGCCACCATGACCGATCCGACTTTCGACCTCGCGGACGAGGGCGTGCCCTTGCACGTCCTCTGGTCGGTCCAGGACGACCCGCCGGAGACCGTCGACCCCGACCCGGCTCCGGTCGATCCGGAGCCGGTCTCCACCGTCTCCGAGGGGACGGGCCTGTCCGACTCCCCGTCGGCTCTTCCAGACCAGCGGGCGGTCTCCGCGTCCCATCTGGGTGGGGGCGATCCGTTCGGGGGCGTCCGAGGCGAGCTTAGGCGGAGTCGTTTCCAGGAGCCGTCGTCGCCGGCTTGGCGGAGGGTGGCCCGCACGGTCGGACTGCCGGTCGAGGCGCAATCGCGGCGGAGCCGCGAGTCGGCCGACGAACGGGCTCTGGCGTCGCGTTGGCCGACGCCGCGCACAGTCCTGGTTGCGTCGGGCGGCCGGGGCGGCGCCGGGAAGACCACGGTGTCCGTCCTCCTGGGCGCGGCATTGGGGAACTTCACCGGCCAGGTCCCCGCCCTCCTCGATAACAACCCGGCCGGCGACGTCGATCTGGCCCTGGACCAGGGCTCGGACGTGCCGACCGTGGAAGACCTGGTCGCTGCCCTGCCCGAACTGTCCAAAGACGGGGTCGCGACCAGCCAGACCGAGAGTTTCCTGAGTTGGCAGCCGTCGGGCCGGTTCGTGGCGTTGCCAGCGCGGAAACGCGCCGTCAAGGTCCGCCCGGACGGCTCCGTCGGCTTGGCCGAGCCGACCATCAGCGCGGCTGAATTCGGTGGCGTCTGGCGGCTGGTCAGCCGTTCGCATCCGCTCGTCGTCGTCGACTCGGGCAACAACATCGCCGACGCCCCGTTCAAAGCCGCATTGGAAGTCGCCGACGTCCTCGTCGTCCCCATCCAATGGTGGTTCGAGTGGGTCGACTCGGCGGTCGGCATGCTCGAAGACTTGATCGACGCCGGCCACGGAGACCTGGCCCGCAACGCGATCGTCGTCGGCACCGCCAAACCCGGCGGCGAAGCCCCCCGACGGCAACGCCAGGCCTACAGCCGCGGATTCGCCGACCTCGGCCTCGCCGAGCCCCTGGAAATCCCCGGCGACCCCGGCCTCGGCCGTGAGACACCCATCCACTGGGACACACTCAAACCCGAGACCCGCGCCGCCGCCAGACACCTGGCCGCGCGAGTCGCCCGAGGCTTCGACCGGACCCCACGCCCCCGAGTCTGACCATGCCCGAGATCCGAAGAGGAGCCATCCCCAGATGGCGGGGCGAACGGACCCCCAGCCCGGGCCGCGACCCGTCGCCCCTCGCCACAGGCGCCCGCGTCATCCTCGCCACCGGAATCATCCTCGGTGTGACAGTGGCGGTCGCAGTGGCCATCGTCCACTTCGCTGGCTGGGAAGCCATCCTGCCGACGCCCACGCCGGTCACCATGACAGCCACCACCACCGCGACCGCAACGGCCACTGCGACCGCCACGGCCACGGTCATCGTCTCCCCGGAACCAGACCCTCCAGCGCCGCCGCCCGCGACCACCAGGGCGCCGGCCCCAGCGCCGGCGGCTCCGACCACACGCGCCCCCGACCCCGAACCGCCTGCTCCGCCGGCCGCAGCCGCGCCGAAGATCACCGGGTTCGCCTGCTCCCGGACCGGCGACGAGTTCACCGCGTCGGCCACGTTCACCACCGGCGGCAACCCCGGCACAGTGACGCTGAAAGTTGGAGACCGAGTCATCGCTCACGGCCCCGTCGCGGCTAACGCCACCCATGCCGAAGGCGAGGCCTGGGGCGTCCCCGGCCCCCAAACCTGCTCGATCACGATCACGACATCCGGCGGGACCGACACCGCCGCCCGGAACAGCGGCTAGGGGGTGACGATGAGGCGGGCCGTCCGCTCTCAGCGGCCCGCCTCCGGTGTCCGGGCCGCCTGATAGGACTTTAGGTATGGGACGAACCTCAGACCCAGGAAGGACGACGACCATGGCATCGATCAGCGAGGCCCACGGGCTGACCACCGCCCAAGAGGCAAAGAAGGCTGCCGAGCACGTCCACGCGCTCGCGGTCACGGCCAGCGAGGACGACAACGCCCCCGACATCCATCGCGTCCTCGGAGAACTGAGGGCCATCGCCTGTGACCTCGAAGAAACGCTCAAACGCCTCGACGGGGCGCTGGCCGGCAAAGAGACCGGTGGGACAGACGACGGGTCCGACGCCAGCCAGAGGATCGCCGCCGCCCAAACGGGCCTCCGCGAGGCGGCCCGTCACGCGGACGGGCTGTGGGAAGCCCTCGGCGCGGCCCAAACCAACGTCGGCCACATCCGCCCAGCCCCCACCCCCGTCAGGGAACACGCGCCGGACCCGACCCTGGCCGCCATGGCCAGAGACCACGCCTGGGACGGCCACCCCGACCTGTACCGACAAGACGGCCCAAGCCTCGGCCTTCGGCGATGAGACGGACCGTCCGTCCTCCCCGGCGACGCCGCGCCCAGTCGGCCCTCCTCGTCTGCCTCGTCGCCCTCGCCCTGGCGGTCGCCTGGCGCGTCGCACACGACGACGGTGCCGACACGGACCCTCCTGAGCCCGGATCGGCGGCGGCCGTGGTGACGGCTGTCGTGGACGGCGACACGATCAAGGCGACCATCGGCTCGGACCGGGTCACGGTGCGTCTCCTCGGCCTGGACGCCCCGGAGACGCCGGACGGGTGCGGGGCGCGGGCCGCCACGGACCGGCTGCGGGAACTCCTGCCGGCGGGGACCAGGGTCGCGCTGGTCCAAGATCCGGTCAGCGACCCAGTCGACCGGTACGGGCGGCTCCTGCGTTACGTCGAAACGGGCGGTGTGGACGTCGGCGCCCGGCTGGTAGCCGAGGGCCTGGCCGGAGTCTGGTGGCCCAAGAGCGAACCTGCGCCGACGCGCGGCGCGGCGTATGAGGCGACCGAGGCCATCGCCGCCACTACCGGGACCGGGTCTTGGTCGAGCTGCGACCAGCTCGGCCGCTGACAAGACGAGAGAGAGGACACTGCCATGCCCACCACCATCATCACGAGCGGTCGCCTGACCGGTACCCCGGAACTCAAAACGGACGACGCCGGCAAAGTCTCATGCTGGGCGCGGATCATCGTCCACGACCGGAGGGCAGGCGGCAGAAGAGGCTCCGCCGCCGCGTCGGCCACCGGGTACGACGTCTATCTGACCGGAGAGACGGCCGAGCGCCTGGTGGACGTGGCCACTCGTTGCGGCGACGTCAACCTGATCGTCGCCGGCGCGCTGAGGACCGAGGACTTCGCCCGGAGGGACGGCACGACCGGCCAAGCCCGGCGCGTCTTCGCCGACTTCATCGGCGTCAGCCTCCTCGGCCAAAGGACCACGGTCGAGAAGGACCGGTAGACGCTACGTGGTGGGACCTTGGCCGCCGGGCACTGGTTCTGGTACCGTTGTTTCAACGAGATGGAGCCGCGAGACTCTGGAATTCCAAACCCGGTGACGGGCAGCGGGAGGATGGAGGGGTAGTTGGCTGGCGCGCCGCCCGATGTCTATTCCGGAGCCGCGTCAGTCCCATCTCGTTGTCATGCCCCTAGGAGGTCGTCGAGGGTTGGCGCCGGCCGATGGTGGAGGTCTTCCCAGTGGCGGTCGCGTAGGGCGAGGTCCGCTTCTCGTTCGGTCACCGCGCGGAGCCGTTCTAGGGCTTGGTCCAGTCTTGTTTGATCGGCGGTTGCGTAGGCCCGGTCTTTGTCGGCGGCGGCGGTGAGTTTGGAGGCGACGAGACGCACGTCGTCGAGTCTTTGCTGTAGGCCTGTGCTGGGTGAGATTGGCCGGTGGCCGGGCTGGCGTTGGTCTATCGGCAGGTGTCGGGCCTCTCGCAGTTCGAGTTTCCAGGCCAGCGTCGCCAAGCGGGACGGGTCCCGTCTGGCCAGGGTTCGATGCGTCGCGTAGGCGGCCGTGTCCGCGACCCACATGCCGGGCGAGGCCGCGCTTGAGACATGGGCGATCCTGACTGGGGGGATGTCGCCGGCTCGGGTCAGGGCCTCGATGGTCGCGCGGTCCTTCGGATCGGAGAGCAGCGTGGCGCGTCGTGTCGGGTTCCGACGGGTGTCGAGGCGGAAGTCGGTGACGCCGATCCGGGTCAGTTCTATCGCCAAGTCGGCCAGGCAGTGCTGGCGGGCTGGTTCCGCGCCGGTTCTGACCGGGGCTTTGACTGTGGCGATGAGCGCGACGGCTGGGCTGGCGGAGATGAGGCGTTCGACTTGGTTCAGGCGTTCGTGCTCGGAGCGGCGGGCCATGTCTTGGGCGTGGATCTCGCCGTTGGCGGATCGGGCGGCGATCACGCTCAACTCGGCTCTCAACCGTTCGAAGGCCCGCCCTTGGATGTCGATGACCGCCGCCGCCATGATGTAGAAGCCTTGGCCTTCACCCACCCGGTAGGACTCGTCGATGAAGGCCGCGGGCCTACGCGGTCGCGCTGTCATCGGCGTCCTTCTTTCTCAAGTTGGCGGTAGACAGTGGCACGGGAGGTGTTCAAGGTCTTGGCGACATCGGTGATAGTCATGCC
Organism: Propionibacteriaceae bacterium; assembly: GCA_031265875.1. Taxonomy (GTDB): domain Bacteria; phylum Actinomycetota; class Actinomycetes; order Propionibacteriales; family Propionibacteriaceae; genus WQYJ01. The sequence goes on along the minus strand of JAISCA010000036.1, from coordinate 55,294 downwards.
TTGGGCGAGCATAGTGCCGATGGCGTCTCGTTGGAGCGGGTTGAGGGAGGTCGGTCGGCCACCGGTCCGGCCTCGGCGTCGGGCGGCTTCCATGCCGGCGCGGGTGCGTTGGCTGATGAGGTTGGACTCGAATTCGGCGATGGCTCCGAAGATGTGGAAGACGAGTTCGCCGCCGGGGGTGGTGGTGTCGATGGCTTCGGTGAGGGACCTGAATTGGACGCCGGCGTCTCGGAGTTCTGCCATGGTCCGGATGAGGTGGGCGAGGGAGCGGCCGAGCCGGTCGAGGCGCCAGACCACGACGACGTCGCCGGGGCGGGCGAAGCCGCGGAGGGCTTCGAGCTGGGGGCGGTCATCGAGTCGGCCGGAGGCGCGGTCGGTGAAGATCCGCTGGCAGCCGGCGGTGGTGAGGGCGTCGGTTTGAAGCGTCGGGTTCTGGAGGTCTGTGGAGACGCGGGCGTAGCCGATGAGCATGGGTGTCAGCGTACGGAAAGGGTCGGACATGCGGTTCTGGGCCGGTTTGGTTCCGGACACGGGTTCCGGACGCCCGGTCCCCGCGTGGGCGCCTGATGGTTCGGGTGGGTGGCGGGCGTGTGCGTCATGGAACCTTTCCGGACACCGGTCAGGGCGCGTCCTACAGGTCGGGGTCGACTCTCCACGGCTCCGGGGCCGTCGGCTGCGTTTCCCACGGGTCCGACCGGAACGACTGGGATGGCCGGGCGGTCCGGTCGCCGGTCGCCGCCGCGTGGGCGCGGTCGACCACGATGTTCCGGTGGTCTATATCGGCGCGGTCCTCCGGCAGGTCCGGGCCGGGCAGGCCGATGGCTTCGGCGGCTTCGAGTAGGGCGGCGGGGTCGAGGCCGATGCGATCGGCGACGGCGCTGGCCTCGTCGGCGCGACGCCAGCGGGGGAGGAGCGCGATGAGGTGTTGGGCGTGGTGGGAGAGCCGGGCGACTTGGCCGAGGTCGAGGCCCGTCGTCGGGTCGACGCCCTGTTCCTCGGTCAAGTGGCGGGTCTGGTTGGTGGCGGCCAGGTCGTCGGCGTGGCGGGCGACGATCTGGCTGACCAGGCCGGGGTTGATGTCCGGCCAGGTGAGAGTTCGGTGGAGGGCTTCGGGATCGGTGGTCCACATCGCGGCGGGGTCTTTCCCGGTGATGTGGGGGCGGCGCGCGTCGGCGCCGGTGGCGGCGAGGAGCCCGAGGTCGCGTTCGGCGGCCGTCCAACCGGCGTCGTCCGTGTCGGTCGCGACCAACGTCACCCGACCCCGGACGTACGGGTCGATCGCCCTGATCTGCTCCTGAGTGAGGGCCGTGCCGCAGAGAGCGACACCGACCGCCGGAGTCTCCAACGGGGTCTTGGGCGTTCCGGCGAGCGTGACCGCGATGGCGTCAAGCGGCCCCTCGGTGATCACGACCGTGGCCCCTTGTTCGAGCAGTTCGCCGCCGAACAGGGTCTCGCCTTTGTGGAAGATCGCCGTGGATCTCGTGTTGTAATACTTCGGCGCGGAGTCAGGACTGCCAGGTAGGGCGCGGCCGGAGAAGCCGACGATCTGCCCGGCTTGGTTGCGGATCGCGAACATGACGCGGTTGCGGAAGGCGTCGTTGATGCGACCGCGCCGGTTCCAGTTGGCCAGGCCGGCGGCCACCAGCTCCTCGTCCGTGGCCCCCACGGTCGCACGGAGATGGTCGGTCAGGGCGGTCCATTCGTCCGGGGCGTGTCCGACCCAGAACCTGTCGTCGCTGATTAGATCCGTGCCCAACCGCCTCCTTATATATAGGGTCGACGGCGACTTCGGGTACGCGGCGGCGTAGTAGGCGGCGGCGTTGAGGGTGAGTTCGACGAGTCGTTCAGGGGTGATCGTCGGGTCGGTCGCATCGTCGGGCGGGGCGAACTCGGTCTCGCGGACGTGCCGCTCCGGGTCGTCTGGTTCGGTCGGCTCTGTCGGGTGGGCAGGTGGGACGTTCGGCTCTGGCGCTGAGGCCAAATGCTGTTCTGGCTGTGGGTCTGGTTGGGTTTGGCGGGTCTGGGCGAGCCAGGCTTCGTCTTCTGGGGTGTGGTCTGGCGGTGGTTCGTCCCAGCCGGTTTGGTCGGGCAGGGGCGGGTTGGCGAAGGCGCGGATGTGGCCGGCGATGACGGCGGCGAGGGCGTCGGCGGGAGTCCGCTGGGCCGTCGCGGCGTCGACGGCCAGCTGGATGAGGGCCTCCGTCTGGTCGGACGGGACGCTGCCGACGGCGCCTACGAGGGACGCCCAACTGGGGTCGTTGACGACCCAGGCCCGCAGCGTGGAGGGCAACCGGCCGAGCAGGATCGGCGTCCAAGCCGGCCGCAGCCGGGTCGACACGGCGCGGGGAATGGCTTGCTCAGACGGCATGACAACCGGCTCGACGCGGTACCACAAAGCTGCCGCTGGGTGGTCGTCGGGCAACGGCCGGTCCAGTCCCATGGCCTGACGGATGGCGGGTCCGACGTCCGCTCCGCGCTCGTCGGCGTCGGTCAACCGGGCCACGATCCACGGCCACAGTGGGTCCCAGACGACAGCTTCGGGGACCAGGTGGTCCCACCGTCCGGCCGTGATCACAGCCCCGGTCCGCTCGTTGAGGACGGCCGCGCCGGCGGCTTCGCGGAGCTGCCGATCGAGCCGCTCCCAGGTCTGGCGGATCTTTCTGGAGAAGCCCGTGGGGCGTTCTCCGGCGGGCGCGAGTTCGTTGTCACGGATGGCGTTGGCGGCCCGCCATTGGGCGCAGAGCGCGACCAGTTCGGGGTGCCGGGCGACGAACGGCTGCGCCCAACGGGGCGCGGTCTCGGCCCGCCAACCGAGCGCTGCCGTCCAGACGGCGTCGGCTTCTGCCCGCACGGCGGCGGCGTGGGCCTTCAAGAACGGACCCCAGGTCGCGTCGCAGGCCAACGGCTCGGGGATCGGATCGAGCCAAGCCATGGGGCCGGAACCGGCCGAATGGACGTCGTCTTCGAGCCGCCAATGCAGGACGGCGGCGAAATCACGGGCCTGCTCGTCGGCGTGCTCGGCGTCGAGGCCACGCTGGTCGATCCGCTCGGCCAGGACACCGATGGGCTCCAGGCCTTGGGCCGAGAGGATCACCAACCGGTCCAACAGGGGCTCCCAAGCGTCACACTCCGACAGCTTCACCGCGTAGCCCTTCCGGGCCATGAGCCGGTCGGCGGCGTCGGCGATGAGCTGGAGTTTCTCCGGTCCGAGGATCGTCCGGGCCGCCAACGGGAGCGCGTGGGCGAAGGCGGCGGCGTCGTGGCCGAGCTGCTCGAAGGGATTCTGGGCCTGGACGAAGGCGCCGGTGGCGGACAGTTCCTCGCCGTCGCGGTCCAGGATTTGCTCCAGGATCTCGGTTGGCGTCAGCTCGTAAGTCGAGGCCTCGTGGACGTTACCCTCGGGGTCGCCGGAGTCCATGAGCACGTAGATATGGTTCTCGGCCATGCCTCTGGACAGTGGCACGTACCCAGAGTTTCTGTTCTCGGTGCCGTCGAAGATCGTGTGTCCGCCCCACACCGTCATCCCTTGGGAACCGGCGATGGTCGAGGCGTATCCGAGTTCGACGTGCTCTTCGACGTACTCGCTGGGGAGTGTGATGAGGCGTCCGGAGCGCAGGCTGGTGACGTCGAGGCTGCCGTCCGGGTTGACATTTCTGAGGAGCCAACGGTCCCGGTTCCAGACGTGGTCGGTGCGAGAGAGCCGCAACGTCGAGTCGTTCTGACGGGTCACGATAAGGTCGCCGGCTCCGGCTGTAGTGTCGTCGTGGAGCCGTGCGACGAACCGGTTCGAGACTTGCCCGTCGGCGATCCGCCAACCCTGCGCTCTCAGGTTCAACTCCCGCACGAGGTCGAGGTGGAGCGCCATCATGAGGGAGTCACGGCCCTGGACGACGTCCCGTCTCCAGGCGTCGAAGACTGTGTCGACGACCGTCTCGCGGTTCACGGCGTGGACCCGGCCATGGTCCAGATAGAACCCGAGTCCGTCGTGGTCGCCGTTGCGGATCGCGAGTGTGGCGGCGCCTTCGGCGGGGTCATGGAAGCGCACGAGTTCATCCAAAGTGACCCCGCCGTATTCGCGTTCGATGTCGCGCAGCACCCCGCCGGCGGAGATCGCGGCCAGTTGTTTGGTGTCGCCGACGAGCCGGATGGACGCCCCTCGACGGGCCGCGAGGCCGACCAGGAACGCCAGGTCCTCGGTGCCGGCCATGGCCGCTTCGTCGATCACGATGAGGGTCCGGTGGTCGATCTGTCGGGCCAGGGCAGGCTGGGCGGGGTCGTCGTGCGCCCAGAAAACGGTCGAGAGCCGACCCTCCAGGTTCGCTCTGGTGATCGACGCTATAGTCCCGGACGGGCAGCCGTCTCCGAGGGCTTGTCTCAGCGCCTCGACCGCGTTGCCTTGGTGGCACAGGCCGATGACGTTCCCGCCGGACGACCGCCAGGCCAAGGCCAGAGCGGCCATCGCGGTCGTCTTCCCGCTCCCGGCCGGCGCCAAAGCGAGCTGGACCCGGCGCCCGGAAGTCGCCATCTCCGCCACCAGCTCGCGCTGCATCGGGTTCAACGGGCGCCCGGAAGCCTCGTTCTGCAACAGCGCGACGGCGACGTCGACGTCCCGCGCCACACGCCCGTCGACCTGCCCGGCGGCGTCCAGAATCACCCGTTCGGCGTTCAATATCCAATCGGTCGTGTACAGGGTGGAGTGCGCCCGTATGTAAGGGCTGGTGCCGTCGGAGCGTCGGATCGGCTCCGGCGCGGGGGCGATCTCTGGGCGGGACTGGTCGACGCTGCTGGCCAAAGCGGTCTCCGTCAGTAGGTCGACGATGGCCTCTAGAGACGCTTCGACGCCCCACGCGGCACCGACGGACGCGAACTCGTGCGCGGCCCATCGGCGGGTAAACCGTCTAGCTTCGGCGATGACGTTGAGGTCTGTGAACTTCGCCCTCCGGTCGGTGATCTGGTGCAGGATCGTGTCGACGGCGAGGGCCATGTCCGGGACGGTCGGCGCCCGGTCGAGGCCCGTCCACTCGGTCGGGTCCAAGACCACGCCGAGCATCTCGGCGACGGCCTCAGGCGATCCGAGGACCTCGATGGCGGCTTCCATCCAGGCTTCCCGCAGCTGGGCCAAGCTCTGCGGGGAACCCTTGGCCGGGCGGGTCTCGATGGTCGCCCGCTGCGCCAAAGCGTGTCCCTCCTCCGCTGTCGGCAGGCGTCCGTGAACGATTTGGAAGTCCCGTGTGAGTTCCTCTTGGCGGGTCTCGATGTCGCAGCGCCGGGATGAGAAAGCTTCGATCAGACGCGGGTCGATCCCCTCGATCTCCCAGATCGGTGGCGTCCCCGGCCGCGAGAAGACAGGCGTGAAACGCAGCATCGTCATTGGATCGGACTCCAACAGCTCTTTGAAACGAGAGGTGTAGTGCTCGCTCACCGCCACCATGCCCTGATAGATGAGGGTGCCGTCGATGGTCAGCCATTTGCCGTCGAGGGTCTGGACTTTGCTGGAAAGGGCGGCGTGGGTGTGCAGGTCGGGGTCCCCGGCGCGGCTGTCGCGGTGTTGGAACAGCGCCGCGATGAGGCCTCTCGTCTCGACTTGGAAGACCCCGTTCGTTCCCTCGCGGGTGTAGAGGAGGGTGGATTCGAGCAGCTCCAGGGACTCTTTGACGGCCTGGTCGTGCAGCTCGGCGATGCGGTTCGAGACCTCGCGGGAACCCAAGGCCCACAGGATGGAGACTGATTTCGGCGGGCTGAAGACGATGTCGTAACCCGCGATCGGTTGCCTCGGGCCGCGTGTCTGTCGTGCGATGAAACCGTTCAACTCACGCGGCGTCCTGGCTGGCCGGCCGTTGACTTCCTCAAAGACTCGGCGGCCGACCGTGGTCCAAATAGCCTGCCTGTCCTCCCACGGGATCGGTTGGTCGTCGGCCAGACCGAGTGCCGCCCGGTGCTCCTCGAACGCCGTTTTGATCGCCTGCTCGAACGGGGTCAGGTCCGGATCGTGGTTCGGTGTGATGAAGGCCCGGCCCAGTTTCGCCGCTTGGATCGCTTTCCGTTCGGAGCCTCTCCGGGCCAGAACGCGCCTCATCATGGGTTCAGCGTCGGGGTGCATGCCGATTCCGAACAAGGCCCTCATCTGGTCCTCGGTGACCTTGCTGCCCGGTGTCGCCGTGCTCTTCCACTCGTCCGTGGACAGGCCGGCCAGGCCCTTTCCGAACCACCTGCCCGGCCTTTCTCCGTGTTCGTTGTAGTAGTCCGCGAGACTGGCGCGGCCCTTGCGACCGTCGTCGACGGCCACCTGCTGGATCAAATATAAGTAGCCCGATCCGGCGGTGATCTTCTTGAAACTAACGGTCACGGGTGCGTTCAGTGGGTCGCTGTCGGGTGGCTCATGGGTTCATGATGCTCGGAAGGTGGCCGTAATGCAAGAGGTGTATAAATTTTCTTCAGTCTGGTTTTGGGTGTGGGGGCTGGTTTTGGCTGGGTGGCGTTAGGTGTTGGGCTGGGTGGCCATTTTGGGTCTGGGGGTTTGTCGGAGCTGGTCTGTAGCTTGCGAGGTGTGGCCGCGAGGCGCGGCCACAGGTCTCATTGAGAGGAATGCACACATGGACACGTCTGCGGCCCGGAAGCGGGCGCTGGTGAAGAGAGCGCGCACGAATTCGACGGTGCAGCGACTCGATGACCTCGTCGCCGAGGTGGCCTCCGTCCAGGAGGGGATTGAGAAGGAGGACCAGCGCGTCCAGGCGCTGGTAGAGGAAGCGCGGGCGAGGCGAACTGATTTGGAGGCCGGCCTGGTCGGGCTCGTGCGGGAGATGTCCCAGCTCGGTCTTACCGCGTCGGGGATCGCCGGTATGACGGGCCTCGATATGGCCAAGGTCCGGGCGTTGCTGAAGGCGCCGGTCGAGGCCCGAGCCTCGTCGAAGGTCGAACCGCCGCCCGAGGCGGGGCTGTCATGGACCTGACGGTTCGGCAGATCGTGGACCGGGTCTGTGACGCCATCCGGTCTCAGAAGTTGAAGGGCTATCGGGCGTCCATCTTCCGTGCGGTTTGGTCCGCGCCCGAGTTGGGTGGCGTAGACCTCGCGGGGGTCGACCGGTGGGCGGTCGTGGACTCGGCCACCAGTCGAGGCGTCGCCGAGGGCTGGTTGGAAGTGGTGGATTGCGGCGAGCCGTTCTATGTCCGCCCGCCGGACCGAGGGGCGTAGGACGATGGCTTTGACTTCGGAGCAGTGGCGGGCGGCGTTGGACGATCCTCGTGTCGTCCGACGCTTCTTGGGGCTGGTCCGGATCGGCTTGGACCATGACTGGTGGGCTGGCGCGATGATGCGGTCGGGGCATGGGCGGTTCTGGGTCGGCTGTGACCGGGATGGGCGCGATCTGGTGGTCGCCGCCCATCGTTTCGCGTTCGCGTTGGCTCATGGCGCCGACGCGGTCGTGGCGGCGGAAGTGGTCATGCACTGGTGTGATGAGGCTCTGTGTCAGCGGCCGGTCCATCTCGTCGCCGGTACGCGGAGTTTCAACCAGGAGCAGTGGGCGCTTCGGCGCCATGACCTGGGCTCCCCGTTCCGTGACTCGCGAGACCGGCTCTCCCGAGCTTCGGCCATCCGGGACGCCGTCCGTGCCGGAGCGGACGTCCAAGCTGTGATCGACGCCGGCGTGCCCGAGGCCGACCGGTCGAGCCCGACCTTGCCTGGCCTCGAAGTCACCGACTCCGACCAGTTGCGGTTCAGCCTCGGTGAGTTCGAGTTCCAACTTCGACGGACCAAGGGATTCGAGGTGCCGCCGGGCGGGCGCAGCGTCGTGGCTCCGACAAAGTGGGCGAACCCGTTCCGACCCGAGGGCAGGACGCCCGAGGATAACCGGTCGGCGGTCGAGCGGTTCGCCGAATGGGTCGTCGCCCGACCGGACCTCGTCCGTGAGGCCCGTGAGGAGTTGGCTGGCCGGCCGTTGGGGTGCTGGTGCCCAGTGGGTTGGCCATGCCATCGCCAGGTCTGGCTCCGGCTCGTCAATTGACTGGCGGTGGCCGGGCCGGGTTTTGTCGGACCCGCTCCGTACAGTGCGCGACATGGGTGGGTGGGTCGCGATCTTTATAAAAGATGTGTAATATTGGGTAATATAGGGTATATGGTTCCGTTGGAGGTTCAGATGGCTACTGCGTTGACCGCGCGGAGGGCGAGTTCGACCGGGCTGGTGTCCGTTCTGCGGGAGCCCGGCGGTTCGGACTCGGGCTCGCTTTTGGATGCGCCGGTCGAAGGGCTGGTGTTCAATCCGCATAATCCGGTGGAGCGGGTCGAGGTGGGTGAGGCGTTCGACGAGTTGGTGGCGTCGATTAAGGCGGTGGGCGTTTTGGAGCCCCTCGTAGTTTGCTCAGCGGCGGCCTGGGGCGAGTCTTGGCCGGGTGAACCGGTTTCGGCGGGGGCCAGGTGGGTGGCGCTGGCTGGGAACAGGCGGTTGGCGGCGGCGCGGGCCGCCGGGGTGGCGTCGGTGCCGGCGGTCGTCCGTGACGATTTGGCGGGCCGGGACACCGAGGTTTTGGCGCATGAGAATTCGCCTCGGCTCCAGTTGACGGCGGTCGAGGACGCGCGCGTGTACGAGCGGTTGATCGCTCAAGGCATGACGCAGGCCAAGATCGCCGCCGAGATGGGCCGCTCCCAGGGTCATATCGCTAGGCGGCTGGCTTTGTTGAGGTTGCCGGGTGAGGTCTTAGGGCTGATCCAGTCGGGGTCGTTGGCGCCGTCATTGGCGTACGACACGGTCGACGATGACCACGATGTCCTTCGGGAGGCGGTCGTGCTCTTCGGTGATCCGAAGGGGCCGGCTCGGGGTCGATGGCACGAGTCGGTGTCGCGTGCCAGATCGGAGTTCCGGTTGCGGGCTGAGTTGGCGAGGTCGAGGGCGTTGGCGGACCGGGTGGGCATTCCGTTCGTCGAGACCGCAGACGATCTGGAGAGGGCGCTGAAGGTCTCCGACACTTGGAATCGTCGCGTGAGCGACCCGGCCGCGATCAAAGCGGGAAAGAAGGACGGTACGCTCGTCGCCGCGCCGGACCGGCGCGGCGGGATTGATTACTACTCGACTGTGGTTAAGCCGAAGTCTTCGGGCGCCGATTCGGTCGAGCGGAGGGAGTCCGACGTCGCACGGAAGGCGCGCTGGCCGTTCGTCGGCGCGCTGGCCGCTTGGAAGCCGTCGGCGAAGGTGTACACGGAGGTCTTGACTTTGAGCGCCGTGTGGCAGTGGGACCTGCGTTGGGGGTCGAGGAAGATGACACGGAAGCTCAGAGACGAGTTCGGCACGCCATCCCTCAACCAACTGTGGCCGAGGTCGGACGGGGATTGGTCGTTGACCGATCCGCCGGAGGCGGATCTGGCGCAGACGGCCTGGTCGCTGTTGGTGTGCGCTCTAGAGCTGAGGGTGAGGTCGGTAGACGAAGAGGACGACGATCCGTCGGTGCCTCTCTATTACGGGCTGTTGCGGGAAGTCGGTCATACGCCGACCGAGTGGGAACGGCGTCGTCACGGATTGGGGGTCGGGGAATGACTTGGACTGTGGCGGTGGGGAACGCCGCTGGGTCGGCTGGGAAGAGCACGTCCGTCGTGGCGTTGGCCGCTCTGCTCGGACTGGCCGGCCGGAAGGTAGTGGTGCTCGACGCCGACGCGCAAGCCTCGGCGACAGTGGGGTTGGGCGTGGAGCCGAGCGAGTGCCGTGTGACGGTGGGCGACGTCCTGCTGCGGCGGGCCACGCTAACGGAGGCGTTGGTCGAGACCGTCGTTCCGGGCGTCCGGCTCGTCCCGGCCAGCAGGGGCCTGGACGGGCATGTGCAACAGCTGACCGGCCAGCGCGCGGCCGAGCAGCGGCTGCGGTTGGCGTTGATCGACGTCGACGCCGACATCGTCTTGATCGACTGCCCAGGTTCGATGAGCGTGGTGACGGTCGCGGCGTTGGTGGCGGCGGACGTCGCGGTCACGGTGGCTTTCCCGACCAGCAAGGAGATAGACGGGATCGCTGAGTTCATGTCGTTGGTCAAGGAGGTCGCCGAGGCCTACGGAGAGATGGAGTGCGCCGCCGTGATCCCGTGCGCAGTGCCGGCCAGAAACAGGGGCGGTCTCTATGTGGCGGCGATGGCCCTGCTCGACGCCGAGGGTCAAGCGTGGAGCGGACTGTTGACGCCGCAGGTCCGCCAGTCGGTCAAAGTACCTGAGGCGTTCGCGAACCGGCTTCCCTTGCCAGTAGCTTTTCCGCAGGAAGCGGTCACCGCCGACTATCGGCTGGTGCTGGACGATCTGCGCCGGAGGGGGGTCCTGCCGAGTGGGGAAGAGGTTTGTCGTGAGAGTTGACCGGGGACTCTTGGAACAGTTCCGGGCAGCAGTGCTGGCTCGGGGCGGAACCCTCGTGGGCGCGTTGACGGAGGCGGCCGGCACGTGGTGCTCGACGATGGAGCTGGAACACAACGACGGCCTGCCTTGGCCAGCGCGGGCCAGTTCCCTGCGCCGGGGCCGCAGGCTTGGAGGCCCTGTAGACCGGGGCGAACGCGCGCAGTTGGACGTCGTCATGGCCGGGGGCGCCGTCGAGCGGCTGCGCGCGACAGTGGCCGGCCTCGGCTCCGGTGGGGGCCGTCGATGGGCGCTGGACGAGTCGGTGGAGATGGCGATGGCGGATTGGATTGGACTGAACTCCGGACACGGAGCGGAAAACGAGGAACTGACGTGAACGAGTTGGGAAGAAGAGCGGAGAGTCTGTGGCGGGAACTCGCTCCGGAGCAGCACGGCCGGTTGGAGGACCCGGATGCGTTCTTCACCGCGCTGGGCGAAGAGGCAGCCGTGCACGAGGCCGACCTCGTCGCCGCGCTCCTGGCCCAAGATGCCGAGGGCGGCGAAGGTTACTTCGTCGCCGTGGGCCGGGTCGAGTCGGCGAAGGCGAGGGCGCGGGAGGCCATCGAGCGGGAGTGGCTCAGGCCGCCGGCGCCGGAGGCCGAGGATGACGACCCAGACGACGCTTTGACGCGGGACGACGTCCTGCGGCACCTGGGCTTGGCGGAGCTCCTGCGCCGTGACCTGGTCTCGGCCGGCGTCGACGACGTGACGGCGCGGCGGTTGGTCGAGGAGGCCGAGGGCGATGGCGCGTGGTGGTTGGCCGCCCGTGGCCGGGCCTTGGACTTGGTCGACGGTCCCGAGACGCGGGCAGCGCTGGCGGCGTTGACTTTCCCATCTGAATCTGAAGCGTGAGAGCTAAGGGGAGGGGGACGCGTGGCTCCCCCTCCCCCTGCTTCGCTCTCAGGCCTCCGATTTGATCCGGGTCGAAGGAGGACGTGCGGCAACGTTTCGTCGTCTTGGACGCTGCCGAGGGTAGGGATATGACCTGCGAGGATCTGGCGGCAAAGCGTCGGGCCGGGTTGTCGTGGGCCGAGTTGGCGCGGGTGTCCGGGCTATCTCTCCACTGCCCGCGCCAGGGCCATTCGGGGGTGTTGACTCCCCTCCCGGCGACTTGCGCCAGCATGGTCTGGCAGGGCGGACGTGTGTCAGAGGGTTCGTCTATCGTGGAAGCATGATGAAGCCGAGAAGCATTATGAAGCTCAGAAGCGTGATGACGCTTAAATGGTACTTCGCCGCTTTGGCTGTGTCATGCGCTTTGGTGGTCGTGATCACCAAGTTCCTTGTCAGCGGTCTCCCGGCCGCCATCTTGACCTTCTGTTACGTGTTGGCGCTCATAGGAAGCGCCGAAGTGATGAGACGGAAAACTAAGCGCGCCGACGAAAGGCCTTCTCAGTCGCATCACGGGTCCGCTAGTTCAGCATGAGCCGACCAAGGGGAGGGGCGCGTGATGCGCCCCTCCCCTTGCTTTGCCCTAAGGGTCTTTGATTCGTCTTCCTCGCGTCAGGCTGGTTTGTCGGGGTCGGTTCGTAGTTTTGGGCGCACGCGACCAAGTGAGGAGAGTCGGTGTGGCAAGGCGTGTGAGTCCGTTTCAGCCCTCCCTTGAGGAGTGGTGGTCGACTGCGCCGCCGTTGGAGCGGAAGGAGGACGTCGGTGGGCGAGTTCGAGGTGGAGGCCAGGGCGGCGTGGGTGGTGTTGGCGCCGAGGTCCTTCCGGGGCTCGACGGCTCCGGAGGGGTTGGTGAGGGAGTCGGCGCGGCGGGCGCGGTTGACGGCGGCCCGTCTACTGGAGGGGTCGGATCGTTGGATGGCGGGGTCGCAGGCGGCGCTGCCGGACCGGGGGTTGGTGGAGGCGGAGCTGACCGAGTCGCGGGAGCTGACGCGGGTCGAGCTGTATGGCAGGTTCGGGACAGGCCACGGGTTGGTGGTGGAGTTGACGTCGGTGGGCGGGTTGACGCCGTGGGTGCCGTGGGCGACGGTGTGGCTGGCGCAGACCCAGGAGACGGTTCTGGGGCGGGTCAGGGGGCTGGCCGGGTCGTGGGCGACGGCCGAGGGACAGGGACTGTTGGAGGCCATGTCGCTGCCGATTATTCCGGCGGAATAATCGAGCGGTTCCAGGCGGGGTCGCAGGCGGATTTGGCGCCCGCTGGGGCGACGGCCAGGGTTCGGGCGAATCTGGAGGCGTTGCGGGTGTTGCAGGTCCTCGACGTCGAGGGCAGGGCGGCGACGGTCGCCGAGCAGCGGGTGGTGGCGCGTTGGGGCGGTTGGGGCGCGGAGGGCGTGGCCCAGGTCCTGGACGACCGTGAGACGGCGCACGCGGGTGTGCGTGAGGAGCTGCTGGGGCTGATCGGGGAGGAGGGGTTGGCGGCGGCCAGGACGTCCACGGTCAACGCCCATTACACGGACCACAGTCTGGCGGCGGCGATTTGGACGGCGGTGCGGACGGCAGGGTTCACGGGCGGCCGGGTTCTGGAGCCGGGCTGCGGCGCGGGGGTGTTTCTGGGGTTGGCTCCTGAGGGCGCGGAGTTGGTCGGGGTGGAGTTGGACCCGGCCACGGCGCGGGTGGCGCGGGCGTTGAATCCCGGCGCTTCGATCCGGTGCGAGTCGTTCGCGGACACCCGGTGGCCGGCGGGCTGGTTCGATTTGGCGATCGGGAACGTCCCGTTCGGCGACGTCCGCCTACGGGACCCGGTCCACAATCCGGACGGTTTGGCGATCCACAATCATTTCATTGTGAAGTCGCTCGATCTGGTGGCGCCGGGCGGCCTGGTGGCGGTGGTCACGTCGTCGTTCACGATGGACGCCAAGAATCCTGGGGCGCGGCGGGCGATGGCGGAGCGGGCCGATCTGGTCGCGGCGGTCCGGTTGCCGAACGGCGCGCATCGGCGGGCGGCTGGTACGGAGGCGTTGACGGACGTGTTGGTGTTCCGGCGGCGTGAGGATGGGCGGGAGCCGGCGGACCTGTCGTGGACCGGGGTCGAGGAGCGCGTGTTCCCGGTGGCCGGGACCGATGAGACGCAGGCCCACCGGGTCAATCGGTGGTGGGCGGCGCATCCCGGGTCGGTCCTCGGGAGCGAGGAGTTGGCGGTCGGCCTCCACGGCGTCTTCGGTTTGCGCGTCCGACCGCTCGACGTCGACCTGGTCCGTGCGCTCGAACTCGAGCTCGGCCGTTCGTTGGCGGTCGCGGCGGACGCCGGCTTGTCGTACGGGCCGACCCGGACGGCCGAGAGGGCTCCCGCTCCGGTGGAGTTGGGTCTGTTGGACGGTGAGATCGTGGAGGCCGACGGTGGTTTCGCCAGAGTCGCCGGGGGCCGGTTGGAGCCGTTGAAGGTGCCTGGGACGCAGACACGTGAGCTTGGGCATCTGTTGCGGTTGAAGGCCGGGGCGAAGGGCTTGTTGGGGTTGGAGGCGGCGAGTTTCGACGATACGCCGGAATTGGACCGGGCACGGGCCGACCTGCGGGCGGATTGGGAGGCTTATGTCGCCCGGTTCGGGGCGTTGACCCGTTTGAATGTGACTCCGACCGGGTTGCGGCTGAAGCCACCGGCGGTGCGGTTGTTGTTGACTGATCCGGCGGCGGCGATAGTGGTGGCGTTGGAGCGGTTCGAGGAGGGCTGGGACTCGCCTCGGCCGGCGAGCGTCCTACTGGAGCGGCAGATCGTGCCCAGGGGCGAGGTGCTCGGGGTGGACACGGCAGCCGACGGCCTGGCCGTGGTGTTGGACGAGGTCGGGCGGGTCGACGTCGGGCGGATCGCCGATCTGATGGGCGCCTCTCCTGGGGAGGTGGTCGCGGAGCTTGGCGACCTGGTCTTCGAGGACCCGGCGGCCGAGGGCGTCTGGCACACCCGCGCCTCATATCTGTCGGGGAACGTCCGGTCGAAGTTGGATGAGGCGGTGCGGGCGGCGGTCGAGGAGCCCGACCGTTGGGGCGGGAACGTGGCAGCGCTCCGGGCGGCTTTGCCGGCGGACATCCAGATGGGCGACATCGTGCCTCGGCTCGGCGCGGTTTGGATTCCGGACACGGACGTCCAACAGTTCCTGCGGGAGTTGTTGGGGGCGCCGGCGGACCCGTCGATCCGGGTGGAGAGGTCCGCCATCGGGTCGGACTGGGACGTCGAGGTGCCGGGGCGGTTCAACATCCGGCGGGAGGTGAGTCAGGACTGGGGCACCGGGCGGGCGCCTCTGCCGGACCTGTTGCGGATGTGTCTGACGCAGCAGCCGATAGCGGTGTTCGACACCTTCGAGGAACGTGACAGGGATGGGGCGTTGCGGTCGAGGCGGGTCTTCAATTTGGAGGAGTCGACCGCCGCGCAGGAGAAGGCCGACCAGTTGCAGGCCCGGTTCACGGATTGGCTGTGGGAGGACCCGGGCCGCGCCGTCCGCCTCGTCGCCGATTACAACCGTCGTTTCAACTCGACGGTGTTGCGGTCCTATGAGGGGGAGGGCGGGCGGTTGCGGTTGCCGGGGTTGGCGGCGTCGTTCACGCCGACGGCGCACCAGCGGGCGGCCGTCGCCCGGATTCTGGCCGAGCCGTCGGTGGGGTTGTTCCACGAGGTCGGGGCGGGGAAGACCGCCTCGATGGTGATCGGCGCGACCGAGCTGAAGCGGGTCGGGCTGATCCATAAGCCCTGCGTCGTCGTGCCGAATCACATGTTGTTGCAGTTCGCGTCGGAGTGGCTTCGCTTGTATCCGAGGGCGAGGTTGTTGGTGGCGGACTCGGACGACACGTCGGCGCGGCGGCGCCGGGAGTTCGTGGCGCGGGTCTCGGCCAACGATTGGGACGCGGTCATCATGACGCGGTCGGCGTTCTCGGCGGTGCCGTTAAGCCCGGCGGCGGAGGCCCAGGTCAAACGCCGTGAACTCGACCGCGCCCGCGAGCAGCTGAGCCGGGCCGGCAAGGACGGCGGCGGACTGACTTTGAAACGGATCGAGAAGCAGCTGCTGCGGATGGAACAGCAGATCGACGCCCTGACCGCCCGTCGGGTCGATCCGGGCATGACGTTCGAGGAGACCGGCGTCGACTGCCTCGTGATAGACGAGATCCACGGGTACAAGAACCTGGCCACGGTGTCGCGGGTGGAGGGCGCCCAAGTGCTCGGGTCGAAGCGGGCCTTCGACCTGTTGGGGAAGCTGGAGTTCCTCCGGGGCCGCCACGGCGGCCGTAACGTCCTGATCGGGGCGACCGCGACGCCGATATCCAACAGCATGGTCGAGTTGCACACCATGCAACGCTACTTCGACCCACAAGGCCTGCTTGACGCTGGGATCGATGATTTCGACTCGTGGGCGGCGACGTTCGGGGAGGTCGTGACGGCCCCGGAGCTGGCCTCGGACGGGGTCACTTTCAAGCCGAAGTCCCGGCTCGCCCGGTTCGTGAACGTGCCCGAGCTGTTGGGCATGTTCCACCGGTTCGGGGACGTCAAGACCGCCGCCGACCTCGACCTGCCCCGCCCCCGGCTATCGGTCGACCCGGACAGCGGGGAACGCCGGCCCAGGACGGTCCTGGTCGAACCCGACCAGGACCTGAAGGCGTACATCTCCCGGTTGACGGCCCGGATCGATGAGATCCGCTCCGGGAGGATCGACCCCACCAGCGACAACATGCTGAAGGTCATGACCGACGGGCGCCACGCCAGCCTCGACCTCAGGCTACGGGCCGAGGGCGTGGCCGGCGGCTTGAAGGTCGACGCCGCCGCCGACCGTCTCGCCCAGGTCTGGCGCGAGACGAAGGACCAGGTCTTCGTCGACCCGGCCACCGGGGAACCCCATCCCGTCGCCGGCGCCCTCCAGATCGTGTTCTGCGACCTGTCGACCCCGAAAC
This sequence comes from Propionibacteriaceae bacterium, assembly GCA_031265875.1. GTDB lineage: Bacteria > Actinomycetota > Actinomycetes > Propionibacteriales > Propionibacteriaceae > WQYJ01. Next base: position 39,120 of record JAISCA010000036.1, on the reverse strand, counting down.
CGGGCGGGTTCAGCGTCTACCGGGCGTTGAAAGACGCGCTCATCGACCGGGGTCTGCCCGAGGGGCGGGTCCGGTTCGTCCACGAGGCCTCCACCCCGGAGGCCAAACAGGCCCTCTTCGACCAGTGCCGGAGCGGCCGGGTCGCGGTCCTGATCGGCTCGACCGAGCGCATGGGCGTGGGCACGAACATCCAAGACCGGGCCGTCCACCTGCTCCACCTCGACGCCCCCTGGAAACCGGCCGAGCTGGAACAGCGCAACGGTCGGATCTGGCGGCAGGGCAACCTGAACCCGGAGGTCACGATCACGAACGTCATCGTGACCAGGTCGTTCGACGCCATGATGTGGCAGACCCTCCATAGGAAATCCCAGTTCATCGCCGACGTCATGTCCGGGCATCTGAAGGACCGGGTGGCGGACGACATCGACGACGCTCCTGGCGACGTGCGCCTGTTCGGCGAGTTGAAGGCCGCCGCGTCGGGCAACCCCGACCTGATCCGCCAGGCCGAGCTGACCGCCGTCGTCAACCGCTTGACCGCCTTGGAACGCGCCCACCGGCGCAACGCCCTGTCCATCCGTCACACCCTGGCGACGTCCGACACAGCCCTGCGCGAAGCGAGGGACAGACTCGCCGGCCTGGACGCCATGGCCGCCCGCACGAGGGACACCCACGGCGACAATTTCTCGATCCTGGTCGCCGACCTCAACCGTGGCGGGGGCCTCGAACAGGGCCGCGTCCTCACCAGCCGGGCCGACGCCGCCGAACACCTCGCCAGCCAAGCCCGCCGGCTCGAAGCGGTGAGGGACACGGCCATAGCCTCGTTCGCCGGCCACACCGTCCTCGCTCGCTCCGAGCCGGCGGAGCGCCGCTGGCCCTACACCGATCAAGGCGCCGTCGTCTGGTCGCTGGAAGGCTCGGACATCAACCGTCTCGTGAAACTGGGCCACGGCCAGCCACTGGCGGACCTCGGCACACTCGCCCGCCTCCAGAACATGGTCGACGAGATCGCCGTCCGCCGCCGAGACGCCGCCGCCCTGATCCAAGAGCTGGAACACACCATCACCCAATACGGCGCGATCGGAGACCCGCCGTTCACCAGGGCCGTCGAACTCGAAGCCGCCCGCCGAGACCTCCAAACCATCGACGAACGGATACAGCGGGCCGCCGCCCAAGCCACACTGCCCGCCCCCAGCCCGCCTACGGTCGAGGCGGAGGCCACCGGAGTGGAACCGCCCACCGCCCCGGACCCGCCGCGCCTGGACGCATCCAGGGCGTACGCGGCGAGCCACAGGCACGACGACCGGTCGGGGATCGACGTGCCGGGAGGGCGCTTCGACCGCTGGTGAGGGGACCCCTCGTGTGGCGCCGCCCTGTCGGGATCGGTCCGTACTTTGGGCGCACGCGACTTGGGGAAGGAGCCTGGGGTGTCCACGACGTTGGTGAGTCCGTCGCAGCCGGCTTTCGATTTCCAGCCGGCCCTTGATTTCCAACCGTCCGTCGGGGAAGGGCCGGCCCCTCCGTCCAAGGCGAAGGCGGCGGCTCCGACGGCAGTCCGGAAGGCCGGCGACGAGAGGGTGTGGGCGCCGTGCGGGAAATGCGGCGGGAAAGGCCACATCGATTGTTACAGGCGCACCGAGGGGGGCATGTGCTTCGCTTGCGTCGGCTCGGGCGGCGAGTGGACCACGGCCAAGGTGGTCGAGCGGCGGGCCAAGGCTCGCGACCGCTACGCCGCCAAGACGGCCCGCGAACAGGAGGCTCGGCGGGCGGCCCGACTGGCGGCGGTGGAGGCGGAGCGGGCCGAGGCCGAGAAGACGTTCCAGGCGTGGGCCGACGAGCACGCCGACCTGGTGGACGGGGTCTCCAAGATCAAAGGCCAGTCCACCCTCGTGAAGGAACTCCGCGACCGGTTGGAGGCCCACCTGCCGTTGACCGAAAACCAGGCCGCCGCCACCTTGAGACTGATCGCCGAGATGGCCACGGCCACACCCGTGCCCGAGGGCCGGGTCACGGTGACCGGGACCGTGGTCGGCCGCAAACTGATAGAGACCTTTTACACCTACACGGGCGAAGTCCATGTGAAGATCACCGTCCGGGACGACCGGGGCTTCAAGGTGTACGGGACGGCCTCTAAAGACATCCGGGACGTGGAACGCGGCGACCGCGTCACGTTCACAGCCGCGCTGGAGCCCTCCCGCGACGACGACACCTTCGGCTTCTTCAAACGCCCGACCAAAGCCTCGATCCTGGAACGCGCCCCGAAAGGCGAGGAAGAGGATCTGGATCTGGAGCCGGATGTCGGCAGTCAGGCCGTCGGCGAGGTCGAAGCGGCCGTCCGGGCCGCGCCGCCCGCCCCAGCCGGCCCTAAGGTCGAGGCCATGGCCCCACGCCCGCCGCGGGACGCCTCAATGGCGTACGCGGCGAGCCACCAGCACGACACCGGGCCAGGGGCCGTGGGGCTCGGCGTCGACAGATGGTGAGAGGGCTCTTGCGATGGTGACGGAAGTCGAGGAAGTGGACCAGTTCCTACAGACGAGGGGCTGGCGGCCGGTCGAAGGGCTCGAACCGCCGGGCCGGGTCTGGGTCTGGCCCCCGTCGCAGGAGGGACGGTGGGAGTCTCCCACGCTCCTCGCCCACACCGGCGCCGGCGGCTGGGCCGTCCTTTACGCCGTCGAAGCCGCGCTGCCACCAGACGCCCCGGAGGCGCTCAGGGACGCCGAGACCCTGCTCCAGCGGGCGGTCAAGATCATCGGCCCGGAGCCGTTGACCACCGAAGAGGTCCTCGACCCAGACGAGATCGGCGCAGTGGAACACTTCACCGACCCCGACACGCCGAGCCTCCTGGAGGTCTGGCTCCAACAAGGCCCCCCGGCGGCGCTCCTGCTCGAACTCGACAAAGCGGACCCAGACGAGGACGTCGTCCGCCGGCTGACGGCCGAGATGGGAGACCCCGCGCCCCTCGGACCAGGCGCCCCGGACTGGCAACTGAGCGTCGAAGCCCTCCTCGACCTGGCCGAGTTGCGCCCCCAGGACGCGCCCGCCATCCTCGCCGCCGCCCAAGCCCTCGTCCCGCGAAATTTTCCAATGGAATAACGCCGAACCCGAACCCGATTCCACACAGTGAGGAGACGACCGATGGCGACCATGTCGAAGAGGGCTCTGGAGCGGCTCACCCGGCAGACCGGGCTGGCCGAGGTCTGGCTGGCGGTCCCGCGTCAGATGACGCGGCTCGCGCGCCCCCAGTCCTGGCGGGCCTGGCTCACGGCGGCGGGCCGGTTCCCCGACCTCTCGTTCGAGAACACCGTCCTGCTCCAGACCGTCCGCCCGGACGCGACCCGGATCGCCTCCCGGCGACGCTGGCAGGAACTCGGACGGACCGTCCGCAGGGGCCAGATCCCGATCACCCTCCTCGCCCCGGTCCCGACCGGCGCGGCGGCCGGCCCGTACGGGACCGGGACGCCGGCCCACGTCCTGGTCCAAGTCTTCGACGTCGCCCAGACGACCGGCCAGCCACTGCCAGACGCCCGGCCCACCCGACTGGACGGACCCGACCCGGCCGAGACCCTCTGGCGGAGCCTCGCCTCAGACATCGAAGCCCAAGGCTTCCACGTCAAACGCGGCCCCCAGGACGGCCCCCACCTGCCACCCGACCGCCGGACACGGGAGGTCACGATCCCAGACGGCCTCCCGCCAGCCGAGGCCGCCCTCGCCCTCGCCCACCAAGCCGCCGCCGTGCTCTCGATCCCCCCGGTCGACGACTGGACGCCCCCCGCCGAAGGCTGCTCCGGGTACGATCACTTCATCGCGGAATCCGCCGCGATCATGGCCTGCGCTAGAGCCGGCGTCGACGCCCCCACGAACCCGCTGCCCCCCATCCGTAGGGTCGCCCGCGAGACCCTCGACGCCGGCCTCGACATCGAAGACGTCGTCTCCGGAACAGCCCGGCGGGTCCACCAGATCGCCAGCCACCTCGTCCAGACCACGGACGCCAATCCGTCAACTGACCTGGTCGACCGCCTCAACGAACTCACGATCCGACTCGCCCCCGCCGACCCCACCGGCCCCACCGTCCAAGCCTGGGGCCAACCCTTCGATCACAGCTATCAACCGCATCGCTTTGAGACGCCCGAACGCCCCGGACCCGAACTCTGACAATTATCATTCCCTAATGGGACCTGTAGGCCCCACTTCTTCAATCCGCTGAAAAAAGTTCCCTCCGCCGCGCCGACGAGCCGCCGCCTCAGCCTTGAGCCGGGCCGCCCTGGCCTCGATGTCCGCGATCAAAGCCGCCTGGGCCTCGGGGTCGATGACCGGCCGGAACGGCCCAGGGACAGGTTTCGGGCGCGGTCTCGACCAGGCCGCCCGGATCTCCTCCAAGGCCCGTCGTTGACGGTCGGTCCATTCTGGGTCCGCCTCCAGCTCCGCCCGCCTCGCCGCCTGGGCCCGGCCGCGCTCGGCCTCCGCCAGCCGCTCCCGGCCGCGAGTCTCGGCCTCCCGCCGCCGGCGGGCGCCCGGCGTCTCCTCGACCCGGGACAAAACGTCCCGCAACGTGTGGCACAAAAAGCCGAGGGGGTTCCTCGGGCCGGAAAGGCTGAACCAGCCCCGGGCGCGGTTGCGGCCGTCGATGGCGTCGAGCAGCTCGGAGACCGTCCAATCCGTCGGGTCCACGCCCACGTTCGTCAAAACTCGGGCGACCTGCGACGTCCGGTGCCGCCGGAGCCAGGGCAGGGCGCGGGCCAGTCCCTCGGCCAAACTCCACATCCCGGGGGGCTGCCACCGGTTCGTCGGCGCGGCCCGCGCAGCGGGCCTCCGATGGCCCTGACGCGACAGCGGCAGGGCGCTTGGTAGACACTCACCAACCGACGGAAAAGGATCTTCTATACCCCTATGGGGTAGGTGGACATTCGACCGTTCGGAGTCGTCCTGGGATGGTGTGGGCCTGGGCTGGGTGAGCGCTCTGACGGAGGCGATCCTGATCTGACGCGCACCGGTCAGGCGTTCTGCCTCACGCCGGTCACCAGCGGCGAGGTAGCCGCCGGGCAGCATGGTTCGGGCCACTCCGAGGGCTTCGGCCAGGGCGGCGGCCCGGCCGACGTGCCTGGTCGAGCAGCCCAACTGGGCGGCGACGGTCTCATGCGCCAGCGCCATCCCCCGGCCCGTCCTGACGTCGGCCGCGCCGGCCCACACCGCCATCACATCGAGGAAGGTGTCCCGGCCGACCCGGTGCCGCCGCCGCAACGCCTCGCCGTCGGGAGACGACACCAAAGCCTCGACCGCGTCCAACCAACGACCGGCGCCGGACCAACACGGCAGAGACGCGGGCGCCTCGACCCTCGGAGTCCATGCCCGCGCCGGCCGCCGCCGCGCCACCCGCCTGACCTCCCTAAGACCAGTCGACCGGTAATAGCTGCGTCGGTTCCTGGGCGCTCTCCAGCCGGTCCGGCCATCGATCGGACCCCGGCGGGCAGGCGGTTCAAGACGCGCTGAACAGGCGACGCCACCGCTCGGGGACGCCACGAAAGAAGGGGAACCGCCTAGACTTGGACCAGGCAAACCACCTCCTTGTGGGGGCAAGGGGTGGCTGCAGAAACGCAAACGGAGGACCGCCAGCCAGCGGTCCTCCGTTCTTCTTTGGTTTCGGTTGTGGGCGAAGTGGTCGTGACGGCCTCCGTGTGGTCCGTCGGCGGCCGGCCACGCGACTGCGATGCGGCGTCGGGCCGGTGAACCAGCCCAATACGTAGGCCTGGTCGTCCAGGTTGGGGATAAGCCGGCCGGGGCCTATGGGTCACTCGCACCCGGCCGCATGTACTCACTGATCGCGTCAAAACCCAATCAGAATTGTCCCCGGGTGCCTGTGCGTTCAACTTCTTCAATCCGGGGGAAGAATCCGCTCGGCCATCTCCCACGGACCCGTCCACAGCGGTTGGGTAGTGGTTTTGTGAATCCTTATCTGCGACCCACCCGACCGGGTGGGCCTCGAACGTTTCGGGGGATCGCATGAGGGAGGGCCTAGCGATCGATGATTCTCAACTGGGTGGCGGCCGATTCCAACCGCAACCACGTCGTGCCAGTGGCCCGTTCCTGCGCTCTCCGCAACCGCCGAATCACCGACTCCCGCTGCCGATAGCCGCAACGCGCCGCCGCCACGTCAGGATGCACCCCGGCGGCCAACAATTCGAGCAAACTCTCAGCCAACGCCGCCGCAGATGCCACCACTGGATCGACCACCTCGACCGGGCCATCCAGGCCACCCGACAAGCCCGCCGGGGCCGCCGCCGGATCATCGATCTCATCGTCGTCCCAACACAGCGGACCGACCCAACCAGCCTCCGCCGCCCACAGCCTGGTCGTGGCGACCTGGTGCCGGCTAACGCCACACGACACCGGATCGACACCCCACAACCTGTCGTAGACCCCGGCCACGTCGTCGATCAAAATGTCCGACGCCGACCTCTCGCCCCAAACGACCCGCCACAAATGCTTTCGGGTGACGCCCAACTCGCCCGCAAGGACCGACAGATCCCACCCCTGGGCCACCAGGGCCTGGATCCTCCGGCGCGTCCCCATCGGACTCCGCACGGCCGACCAATCCAACTCGGCCACACGACCCGTCAAATCAGGATGCGTCCTCGCCGAGCCGGAACCCGTCCGCAACCTTGAGACCGTGCTCTCGCCGACGCCCAGCACCACCGCCAACCGCCTCTGCGAGACGCCCGCCGCCGCAAACGCGGCCAACCGCTCACGCGCACCATCGGTCGACACCAGACGACACGACCCCAAATGACTAGCGCGATCCCACGACTTCTTATAAGCCCTCGCCGCCGCGTGACACGAAGGGCAACCGCAGCCGCAACCACGGCCGCCCACGGTCCCATGACGATGCCGGACCCGGCCATGACGGCAACCCTCGATCGGCCTGCCAGGCCGAGAGGTCTCCACCGCGCCCATGTGATCCAGCGATTCACTCGAACCACGAACGGCGGACCAGTACACCACCAGGGACTTGAACCCTGAACCCGCTGATTAAGAGTCAGCTGCTCTGCCAGTTGAGCTAGTGGTGCTAGAGCGACGAGCAGTCTATCTCACGGCTCCCAACAGTGCGAAATTCGCCACTGCTCCAGTCCGCCACCGGACGCCGTCGTATAGCTCCGGCGAAAGCCCTCTCAGCGAAGGGGGCGTCGCCGATCGGAGGGTTCTGCCATCGATTTCGGCGTGTCGGCGTACCCGACCGCTCTGTCGGCGGCGGGAATGTCGCCGACAGAGCGGTTGCGGCGCCTACCTGTCCGGATCAAACCATGCCGGGTCAAGCCACCCGGGTGTCCTTGGGCAGGCGGCCGTAGGGCACGGCCAGGCGTTTGACGGCGATCCAGAAGAAGAAGACGCCCAGGGCCAGGTTGAAGGCCAGGCCCCAGGGCCAGATCGGGCCTTGGCCGCTGATCGGGTGGGGCTTGACCGGACTGGCGGCTTGGGCGACGCCCAGGTCGGCGTAAGGGCAGCGGTCGTACTCCAGAGCCGGACCGGCCGCGACTTGGCGGATGACATGGCGGATGTTGAAGAGGACGTCGCCGGAGTGATAGGCGTAGAGGTCCGGGTAGTCCTGGGCGACGCTCGGCTTGGGAGCGGCGTCGGCCAGGATGACGAAGGGGTTGGCCGCCGCCAGCCACCAGATCCGCTCGCCGTGTTCGAGGGAGAGGGATTCGGTCTGCCAACGGCATTGCCCGACCGGCGGGGCCGGATAGACGGCCCCACTGGCGCCTTCACTTTGTTCCTGCCAGTACTGCTCGATCTGCCGGTCCCACTCCTGCTGCACATGGGCCGGTAGACCCCAGACCCGCACCTCGGTCGGTCGGGCGGACAGGATGGTCAGCAAAGCGACCAAAATTATGCTGAGCACGCTCAGGACGACCACGCTGGCGTAGGTCAGCAGGGTCGATCCGGAAGCGCGGTTGATCAGAGCCGACCAACCCAGGCCGATGGCGCAGACGATGGCCAACTCGATCAACATAACGCCGAAGCAGACCGCCACCTGCCAGATCGAGCTGCCGCTGATGACGACGCCGACGACCAACCAGGGCAGGGCGGCCAGGGCGAAGGCCAACATGGTGACCCAGGCGGCCGTCAGCTTGCCCAGGGCCAACTCGGCGGCGGACAGTTTGGTGGCTTGGAGGGTGGCCAAGGTGCCGGCTTGACGGTCGCCGTTGATCGAGGTCGAGGTCAGAGCCGGGGTGACCAATAGCCCCAGGCCGAGCACGAGCATCGTCACCAAGGAGAAGACCAACGGCCCCGTGCTGGGTTGCCAATCGTGTAAGGCCTCGTAGCGGCAGGAACCTTGACCGTCGGCGTCGAGGGTGCAAACCGTCTGAACGATCTGATCCAGCCCGGTGCTCTGGTCCGGGGTCGGATTGCCGCAGGTGACGGAGCCGTCCGGGGCGGTCAGGCAGGACTGGGACGGCTGGGTGGGGGCCGGCTCCGGGCAGGTCCCGGAGCCAGGCGGACAGGGCGACTCGACCCGGCAGTCGATCCGGCCGGCGACGTCGATGTGACAGACCGGGTGGCTGGTGTAAGAGACCAGGTCGACTGGCTGGGACAGTTCCGTCGTCGGCATCGTGCAGTCCTGGCCGCCGTCCTCGCTGATCTGGCACCAGACCTGAGGCGGTTGGGGGGCGAACAGGCCGGCGGCGGCCAGAACGAGGCTGGTGATTCCGCCGATGACGACGAACCAGACGATCAGGGCGGCCAGCCAGCGCTTGGAGCGGACCCGTTGGCGCAGTTCCAGACCGGCCACTGTGCGCAGGCCGTTCCAGCTGAGAGACCAGGTTTTCATTTGCGCTCCTCGTCCAGGGCCAGGTAGGCCTCTTCCAATCGTCCGGCCAAGGGGGCGATGGTGTGCACCGGGACGCCGGCGGCGACGGCGGCGCGCAGGATCTGGCTGGCTGACTCGGGCCCGGTCAGATCGAGGATGACCTCGCCGGAGGCGCCGGCGCCAGCCTGCCAAGGGATGCCAGCGTCGTCCAAGAAGCCGCGCAAGCTGGCCGGGTCGAGGGCGTGCACTCGCCAACCTCTAGCCGAGACCGGGCGCTCCGAGGCCGGCGGCGGCGCGACTGTACGGCCGTGGGACAAGAAGACGGCGTGGTCGTAGACCTCCTCCAATTCGCTGAGGACGTGGGAGGAGACCAATACGGTTTTGCCGGCCTGGGCCAGGTCGCGCAGGGTGTCGCGCAATTCGATCCGGGAGCGGGGGTCGAGGCCGGAGGCCGGCTCGTCCAACAGCAGCACCTCGGGGTCGTGCACCAAGGCCCGGGCCAGGCCCAGGCGTTGTTTCTGGCCGCGCGACAAGACCCGGGCCGGGGAGCGGGCGAACTCGGTCAGATGGACCTGGCTCAGCAACTGGTCGGCCCGCTGGCGGCTTTGGGTGGCGCTCAGGCCGTAGGCGCGGGCGAAGGTGGTGAGGATCTCGAACGGGGTCAAGGTGTCCCAGGTGCCGAAGGCGTCCGGCATCCAGCCCACCCGGGCGCGCAGGTCGAGGTTGCCGGTGACCGGATCGAAGCCGGCCACCTGGACCGAACCGGAGTCGGGCTTGAGCAGTCCGGCCAGGATCAGCAGCAGAGTCGTCTTGCCGGAGCCGTTCGGGCCGATCAAGGCCGTGATGGCGGCGGCCGGAGCTTCGAAGGTGACGCCGTCGACCGCCTTGACCTGACCGAAGGCGCGCTTGACCAACTCGGCCCGGATGCCAGGGTCGCGGCCCAGCGGCTCTTCCGGGGCGGGCGCGGACACGGTGGGTGAGACGTCCGGGGCGGGCGGATCGGGGGCGTCGTCTGGCCGGAGCTCGGGCAAAGAGTCGCTCATGCGGTCAGCCTAGGCGCCCGGACGAACGGTTGGCGTCCTCCCCCGGGATGAACCTCGCTCATACCTGAGGCTGACCCCGGGCCGATCGTCGTCCGGAGACGAGGGGCGGTCGGGCCAGCCGGGCCGCGGCGGACGACGCGCTAGCCGCTCGCTTTGACTTGTGGGCAAGTGCGTGCAAATGTATACGCCATCGTCCCGTCTCTGATCGGAACCCTGATGCTCATTGCGTTGACATTCGATGGCCTGGCCTTCCTTCGCTGCCCGGCTTGTCGTTGTTGTCGCTGTCGCTGATCGGTCCAGGAGGGTCGGGCCAGGGCTGAGCCTGTCAACGGCCAGCTGTCGGTCCTGACCGGCCGCCGACTCACGACTTAGCCGCCGAGCCGACCGGGTCGTGAGTCGCGGTCGAATAGGCCGGCCCTAAATCCGGTCCCGTACCCATTGACACCCAGCCGCCCAGCGCTGGCCTGAGTCCGACTGATGAGGAAGCCATGACAAGCAAGGTCGTCCAGCCCGCCTGGTCGTACCATCTCGACCACACCTGGTTGCCGGCGCAGACCGAACTGATCGGCGTCGTCGACGACTCCAAGACCGAGCAGCGCCGACGGGGCTGGGCGATCGGGCGGCTGATCGGGTTCCGTTTGGCCCAAGCCGTCTTCGTGCTCTGGGCCGCCATCACGGTCACCTTCGTCGCCGTCCATCTGATGCCGGGCGACACCGTCTCTCTGCTCTTGGGCGAAAACCGCAACGACGAGGTCTTACGGGCCTCGACCATCTCCCGCTGGGGCCTGGACCAACCCATCTGGCTGCAGTACCTGATCTATCTCAGGCGCATACCGACCGGCGACCTGGGCACCAGCTACACCCTGCGCAAACCAGTCGGCGAGCTGATCGGCGAATTGATGGGGCCGACCTTCCAACTGGCCGCCACCGCTTTGGTCTGCGCCATCGTGATCGGTTTCCTGCTGGCCTACGCCACCACCGGCCGGACTCCACTGGTACGGCCGATCGTCAACACTCTCGAATTGGTCTTCCTGTCCGCTCCACCCTTTTGGATCGGCATCGTCTTGTTGGCTGTCTTCTCCTTCCGCCTGGGCTGGTTCTCCGTCATCGACTACACCAGTTGGGAGTCCCTGGTCCTGCCGGTGGCGGCCATCGCCTTGCCCATGGGTTTCTACCTGGCCCAGGTCCTGCGCGACGGCATCGACCGGGCGCTGGAGCAGCCCTTCAGCCTGACCGCCCGCACCCGGGGGTTGACCTGGGCTCAGGTCCGGAGCCACCACGCTTTGCGTCACGCCTCACTGCCCGCCATCTCCCTGATCGGTCTGATCGCCGGCGGCCTACTGGGCGGGGCCGTCATCACCGAGACCGTCTTCGCCCGCCCCGGTCTGGGTCAGATCGCGGTCAGCGGCGTCCAAGTCAAGGACATCCCCCTCATCCTCGGCATCGCCTTGGTCACGACCTTCGCTTATGTGGTGGCCTCCACCGTGGCTGATTTGGTCGGCATCCTGCTCGATCCCCGCCTGCGGGCGGGCGGGAAAGCCTGAGGCGCCATGTCCCGTCCGCTTCGACTGCGCTGGTCCGTCATCCTGGCCAGCCTGCTGCTCGGCCTGGCCGTCCTGGCGGCCGTCTGGCCCTCCCTTCTGACTGCCATCGACCCTTTGTACGCCAACCCGTTGGAGTCGAACCAGCCGCCCAGCGCCCAGCACCTGGTCGGCACCGACCTGCAGGGCCGCGACCTCTTGGCCCGGATCATCTACGGGGCCCGCCACTCCCTCATCATCGGTCTCGGGGCCGTCGTCGTCTCGGTTCTAGCCGGCACCGTCCTGGGCCTGCTGGCCGGAGCTGGCCCGAACTGGCTGGACCAACTCATCTCGCGCGCCATCGACATCCTGTGCGCCTTCCCCAGCATCCTGTTGGCCCTCGTCTTCATCGCCTTCACCGGCCCGGGCGTGCCCAATCTGATCCTGGCCCTCGGCCTGGGCGGCATCCCCAGTTTCGCCCGCGTCGTCCGTAGCCAGGTCCAGGTCGCTCGCACCTCCGGTTACGTCGAACAGGCTTCGACCTACGCCCTGCCGCGCTGGCGGATCATTCTGCGCCACGTCCTGCCCAACGCCCTCGGCCCACTGCCCATCTTGGCCACGCTGGGTCTGGGCGGGGCCATCATCGGCAGCTCCGGCATGAGCTTCTTGGGGCTCGGACCGCAGCCACCGACGGCCGAATGGGGTCTGATGCTGTCCGACTCACGCAACTACCTCAGAGTGGCCTGGTGGACCGGCGTCTTCCCCGGTGTGGCTCTGACCACGGTCGTCATCTCCGCCACCGTGGTCGGCCGTTGGCTGCAACGTCGTTACGAGCGGAGGTTCTGAGGTATGACCGCCTTAGTCTCCATCGACAATCTGTCAGTCTCCTTCACCGGCCGTCACCGAGTCGACGCCGTCAAGGGTCTGTCTCTCAGCGTCAGGCCCGGCCAAGCCGTCGCCCTGGTCGGCGAGTCGGGTTCCGGCAAGTCGGTCACGGCTCGCAGCATCGTCGGCTTGACCGGGCCGGACTCCGTCGTCACAGCCGATCGTTTCGAGGTCGCCGGCCGGGACGCCTTGAGCTTGTCCGAGCGTCAGTGGCGCCAACTGCGCGGCGGCGCCATCGGTTTCGTGCTGCAAGACGCCCTGACCGCCTTGGATCCGCTGCGCACGGTCCAGCAAGAGATCAGCGAGGTGCTACGGGCCCATAAGGTGGTGCCGCGCCGGCAGATCGACCAACGGGTCCAGGACTTGCTGCGCGACGTCGGCGTCGACGATCCCGAGTTCCGGGCCAAGCAATACGCCCACCAGCTGTCCGGCGGCCTGCGTCAACGGGCCTTGATCGCTTCCGGACTGGCCGGCCAACCCGACCTGCTAGTGGTGGATGAGCCCACCACCGCCCTCGACGTCACCATCCAGGCTCAGATCTTGGCCTTGCTGCGGGCCCACCGCGAGCGCGGCACCGCCATGCTGGTGATCTCCCACGATCTGGCCGTGGTCTCACAACTGGCTGACTACGTCATCGTCATGAACGACGGCCTGGCGGTCGAGGAAGGACCCACCGAGGAGGTCTTGACCCACCCAGCCCACCCGTACACCCGTGACCTGCTGTCCGCCATCCCGTCGCAGGCCTCGCGCGGGCGGCGCCTCAGCCAGGGGCGGGTCGATCTGGTGGCGGCGGCCGAGTTGGCCGCGCCGGTCAGGACGGATCAGGTCGACGACCCTCGTTTCTACAGTGTGGCGGCCGACGGAGTGACGGTTCAACCGGTCCTCCAGGCCAGTGGAGTGACCAAGTTCTTCCCCTTGCCCGGCGGCCGGGGGCGCCGCCGGGCCGTGGCCGATGTCGATCTGAGCCTGTTCCCCGGTCAGAAGCTCGGCATCGTGGGCGAGTCCGGCTCCGGCAAGTCGACCCTGGCCCGCGTCCTGCTCGGCCTGATCGCGCCCGACCAAGGCGAGGTACGGGTGGCGGGCGAGTCCTGGGCCACGTCGGACCGGGCCGCTTGGCGCCGCTTGCGCCGACAGGTCCAGTTCATCTCGCAGGACTCCATCGGCTCCTTCGATCCCCGTTACACGGTGGCTGAGATCATCGCCGAGCCGATCCTGGGCCAACTCGACCCGGATCAGGTCCAGGACCGGGTCCGCCGTCTGCTCGGCGTCGTCGGCCTGCCCGAACGGGTTCTAAGCGTCTCCCCGCGCCTGCTGTCTGGTGGGCAAGCCCAGCGCGTCGCCATCTGTCGCGCCTTGGCTTTGCGTCCCACCGTCATCATCTGCGACGAGCCGGTCTCCGCCCTCGACGTCTCCATCCAAGCCCAGGTGCTGGACCTGTTGAACGAGCTCAACTCCGCCACCGGCACCGCCCTGGCTTTCATCTCGCACGACCTCGGAGTGGTCCGTCACCTGGTCGACCAAGTCATCGTCATGAACAACGGCTTCGTCGTCGAGCAGGGCGACGTGGAGGCGGTCTTCGACCAACCTCGTCACCCGTACACCCAGTCACTGATCCAAGCCATTCCGCAATTGCCCACCCACCGTCAAGGAGAGATCACATGAAACCAACCATCCGACCTAGTGCCCTCCGACCCAGATTCGGGCGCCGCCTGCTCCGCCGGGCCGTCGCCGTCGGTCTGTCCGGCCTACTGGTAGCCGGTCTGGCCGCCTGCGCCGGCTCGCCCGACCCGACACCCTCCGGTTCGACCGCCTCAGGCCCAGTCGAAGGCGGCGAGCTGGTCTGGGCCATCGAGACCGACATCACCACTATCAACCCGCATCGCAACGGCCAGGACAAGGCCAACCCGATTCTGAGCAACGCCTTCTCGCCCTACCTCTACCGCAACGGAGCCGGCGAGTTCGAGCCTTGGATCGCGGCCGGCTACGAGGTCTCCTCCGACGGCCTCCAAGTCATCTTGAACCTGCGCGACGACGTCACCTTCTCGGACGGCGCCAAGCTGGACGCCGCCGCCGCCAAACTCAACATCGACAAGGTGTCCGACCCGGCCGCCGGCTACGTCACCAGCATCCCGGGCGGGCTGCGCTTCTTGGAGTCGGTCGAAGTGGTGGACCCGCTGACCCTGCGCTTCACCTTGTCCAAGGCGGACATCCAGTTCTTGCTCTTCCTCTCCACCGCCCACTCCTCGCCCCTGTCGCCGGCCACCTTCGATTTGCCACAGACCGTCTTGGAGCCGGGCGGACCGCAGTTGGCCGGGGTGGGACCGTTCACCATCGAGTCCTTCATCCCGTCGACCGAATTGGTCTTCGTCAAGCGGGCCGACTACGCCTGGGCGCCGGACTCCATCGCGCAGGGGCATCCGGCTCCGTACCTGGACAAGGTGACCTACCGCACGTTGAAGGAGGGCTCGACTAGGACCGGCGCGCTGCAGCAGGGCCAGGTCGACGTGGCCTCGGACGTCCAGCCCATCGACGCCGCCCTGTTCCAAGACGACGCCCGCTTCCAGTACCTGCGCCTCTTCGTCGGCGGCACCCCGTACGCCTACTACCTGAACATCTCCCAGCCGCCCTTCGACGACATCAGGGTGCGTCAGGCCTTCGTGCTGGGCGCGGACTATCCGGCCATCATCGCCTCCATCTACCAAGGCGTCTATGAGCGGGCCTGGGCCCCGGTGTCCGAGGTCGGTCCCTTCGCCGACCCCGCTCTGGACGGCTGGGCCAAGGTCGATCTCGACCGGGCCAACCAATTGTTGGACGAGGCCGGTTGGACCGAACGTGACAGTGACGGCGTCCGGACCAAGGATGGTCAGCGTCTGACCGTGCGCAACCCTTCGGCCGCCCCCTTCATCCGCGAGAGCCGGGACCAGTTGGCGGTCGCCATCGGCGCCGCCCTGCGCCAGAACATCGGCTTGGAATACACCTTCGAGCCCTTCGACCTGGGCACCTCGACCGAGCAGCTAGACAATAATCAATATGGTCTGTTCGACAATTCCTACGGTGGGGCCGATCCGGTCACCGGCATCGACCTGCTCTACTTCTCGTCCGACCGCACGCGGGGCTTCATCGCTTACGGGCGCTACGACGATCCCGTGCTGGAATCCTTGATCGACCAGGGCCGCTTCACCACCGACCTGGCTTCGCGCAAGGCCACTTACCTTGAGTTCCAGGCTTATGTGACCGAGCACTATTACGTCCTGCCGCTCTACCAGACCCAGGACAATCTGGCCGCTCGCTCCGGCGTGCATGGCTTCACCCAGGACAGCGGCACCGGACAGCTGGTCTCCGCCGCCACCGTCTGGGTCGACCGCTGAGCCGGTGAAGCAGGTCGGGGGCCCCGCCGCCACGGGCGCCCCCGACCATCCCCAGCCGTTGGCCCCATCGGGTCTGACCCGGTCAGACCACGCCGCCAGGGGCCAGACGAGACCATCCGTCCCCGGCCGATTCCTAACCCACGACCTGAACCAATCCCAGCACAGACAAGGATCACACCATGGCAGAGACTAAGCGAGCCTTCGGCAAGCCACATGATTCATTCCCCGAGACCACGGTCGAGCAGACCTCAGACGGGGCCTTCCGGCGTCAGGGCAACTACTTTCCGGCTCGTTTCGGAGTCGGGCCAGGCCGCTTGCCGGTCGAGGCTGACCGTTACCGCTTGGCTCTCAGCCCGGGTTGCGGCTGGGGCCGGCGGCAACTGATCGCGTTACGTCTGCTGGGGTTGACCGAGGTCGTCCCGGTCGACATCCTGACCGAGCGGGACGAGGCCGGCTGGAAATTCGAGGACCGTCCCGGCGGCATCCGTCAGTTGACCGGGGTCGAGCGCCTGAACGACTTCTACCGAGCCACCGATCCCGCTTTCACTGGCCGGGGCACCTCGCCCACCGTCATCGACGTCAAACTGGGCCAGGTCGCGACCAACAACTACCACACCTTGAGTTTGGACTGGGAGACGGCTTGGGTCGACTTCCACGCCCTGGGCGCCCCTTATCTGTACCCGACCGACCTGCGTCCAGAGATCGATCTCTTGAACCAACAGATCTTCGATGACGTCAACAACGGCACCTACAAGGTCATCTTCGCCACTGATCTGGAAGCGGCCCGAGCCGCTAAGACCGTCTTCGAGGCCCGGTTGGCCGACTATGACTTCCGGTTGAAGTCACGCCGGTACCTCTTCGGCGACCAGTTGACCGACTCGGACATCCGCTTGTTCATCACCTTGTCCAGTTACGACCAGGGCTATCGGCCGGGCTTCCCGCCCGAACTGGGCCCAGCCGTCCGCTTGAGCGACTTCCCCCACCTGTGGGGCTACGCCCGCGATCTCTTCCAGAACGGTTTCGTGGACGACCGCGAGGCCTACTACCTCGGCCTTCAGCCGGGCCCGGACGGCCAATACATCCCTCGCCATCAAGGGCCAGCGGCCGACGACCGGCTCAGCCCGGCCGAACGCCTGGCCCAGTGGCAGTCTCCGCACGACCGTCAGAACCTGGGCGGGTCGCCGTATTATTCCGGCCCGGGCGGCGGCGGTTCGTACGGGCTCTGGCGCTTCGGTCAAGACTGATCGGCCGTCGTCGCGCCTCCCTTGGGCCAGTCCGGAGTCGGCCTCCGTTAGACTCGGCGGGCGATGGCGGGGGGAGGTGCGATGAGCGGTCCGATCTGTTTGATCTGCGGAGCCGGTGAGCGCTGGCGGCCGCCGCCTCAGCCCGGCCCGGACGATTTCGTGGTGGCGGCCGACGGTGGTTTCACCTACCTGAGCTCCCACGGCGTCAGGGTCGACCTGCTGGTGGGTGACTTCGACTCCTTGACCGAGCGACCCGACGGGGTCGAGACCGTCGCTCTGTCCCGGGACAAGGACGAGACCGACATGGCGGAGGCCATCCGTCTGGCCTGGCGGCGGGGCTGGCGCGAGTTCCACATCTGGGGCGGCACGGGTGGGCGGATCGACCACACCTTGGCTAATCTGCAATGCCTGGCCCAGGTGGCCCAGGCCGGTGGACGGGCCTGGTTGTTCGACCGCGACGAGACCATCAGCGCGATCCACAACGACGCCATCGCCTTCCCCGCCAGCGCCCGGGGCGTCATCTCGGTCTTCGCCCACAGCGACGTCGCCCGCGGGGTCTGTGAGACCGGTCTGCTCTACTCTCTCGACCAGGCCGAGCTGACCAATCAGGTTTCCCTCGGCGTCTCCAATGAGTTCATCGGTCAGCCCAGCCGGATCACGGTGGCCGATGGCACTCTGTTGGTGGTCTATCCGCAACCGGTCCAGGAACTGCGGTCATGACCGCCGGCGCGGTCGGGGCCCGACCCAGACCGGGCCGGTTCGGCTGGGCGGCTTGCGTCTTCGATCTCGACGGCACGCTGTGGGACTCGCTCGGCCTGTGGCGTCAGATCGACCAGGTCTTCTTGGCTCGGCGCGGCCTCGATCTGCCGCCGGACTATCCCACCGCCGTGGCCGCCCTGCCCCTGGACCAGGCGGCCCGTTACACCATCGACCGCTTCGGCCTATTGGACACGGTCGCAGGCTTGGTGGAGGAGTGGCAAGCCATGGCGCTGGAGGCCTATAGCCAGACCATCGAACTACGACCTTACGCCAAGGAATACTTGACTGAGTTGAAAGCGGCTGGGATTCGCCTGGCCATCGCCACCAGCTTGAGCGAGCCCCTGCGCCGCCCGGCCCTGGCCCGCCATGGCCTGACCGACCTGTTCGAGGTCGTCTGCGCGGCCGACGAGGTCGACCGGGGCAAACACAATCCTCAGATCTACCGTCTGGCCGCCCGGCGGCTGGGCTTGCCTCCGAGCCGCTGCTTGGTCTTCGAAGACGTTCTGGCGGCCATCCGGTCGGCCCGGGCGGCCGGCCTGACGGTGTACGCCGTTAGGGACGGGCAAGCCGATTGGCCGGCCATCGCGCGGGCCGCCCACGGCGTCGTGACAGATTTCCGGCTGGCCCCGACCCCAGTCGGTGTCCGGCGGCGCCGGCGCGCTGGGCTAGCTTCACTAGGTGTTTGAAACTTCGACGAATGAGCCGAGTTTCGGTTTCTCTCGGGGTCCCCGAAAAGTACCGGACCGGAGCGAAGCGGAGGGAGGACACTTTTTGGGGCTTCTAGGAGACGCCGGACAAAGTCTGGGGCGGTGACGGAACGCCCCGAGCGCTTAGAACTCAGAGGGCCGGGCGGGCGATCACGACGACGTTGACGCTGTACTGTCCGCCGCTCAAGCGTCCACCGCAGGTGACGATGGCCAAGCGGCGGGGCCCACTGGCGTCGTACAACTCTTGATGCGGATCGCCGGCCGGCCGAGTGTACAACTCGGTCACCTGCCAGAGGCTGAGCCGGCCGGAGCGGTCGGTGGTCCAAACGCGCGCGCCGGGCTCGATCAAGGCGAGCTGATGGAGGGCTCCGGGACGGCCCTGGCTGGCCACGTGGCCGGCGATCAGGACGGTTCCAGCGGCCCCGTCGAGAGCGCCGCCACCGCTCCAACGGGCGGTCCGGGCCGGGTCGGCCGGAATCTGGAGCTGGCCCGCCACCACCTCGGCCGTGCCGATGGCAGCGCGCAGCCCCAGACTGGGTATGAGCAACTCGGACGCCCCCAGGCGGGCCGGATCCAGACTGATCGGGTCCGACGCGGAGCCACTGCCGTCCCCATCCCCCGCGTCCGGGCCAAGGCCCGTTTGGTCGCCCGGTTGGACGGAGTCAGGGTCGGCTGCGGTCGAGTCGACCGGAGCCAAGGGCATGATCGACCAGTCGGCGGCCGGCACGGGGGCGTCCAGCTCACGGGGCGCGAGCAACCGGAACCAGGCGGTGGCGGCCGCCACTAGACAGGCCAGGGTGATCAGGCCCCAGATCAGTTCGGCCGCCCGCCATAGTCCTAGTTTGAGAGCGGGTCCGATCCGACGGTCCATTCCGCTCTCCAGGACTGTCCTGGTCCCAAGGGCCGTCCCAGTCTGAGGGGCCGTCCCAGTGTCAGAGACTGGTTCGGAGAAGCTGGGCGGTCCAGTGCCGGTGGTGAGCCCCAAGCGCTCCAGGCCGCCGCTGCGGGGACGTCTCATGGGCGGTCTAGTGCCGACGTGGCCCCGGCCGCTGGGCGATCACTGCGCCGGCGGTTGGACCACAGCGCGACCAGGAGCGCGGCCAGGCCGACGCCGGGCAGGACGGCCAACAGACGCCGGGCCGGGCTGGAGCCGTCGCCGGCCCGGATGACGCCGCCGGGCTGGAGCACTAGAGAGGTCTGATTGACCCGTCCGGTCGGGTGGTCGATCTCCAGGCTGAGGTCGCCTTCCGCTGTGCTCAGGGTCAGGGTCTCGCCGTAGGAGTAGCAGCCGAGCGCCGCGCCGGCCGGCACGGTGTAGGAGCCCAGGCCGGTCAGGTCGATCTGGGGGCCGGCCGCTGCGAGCGGCAACTCTTGGGCTGGGATCTCGGCCACTAGTTGGGCGGCGCTCCAGTCCGCTCCCTGGCAGGTCGGCTGCCCCGCCGGATCGCTTTGGGCTGCGGTCCGCACCAGCCGGCCAGACAAGCTGGCCGTGAGCGGACGGCCGTCCGGCAAAGCCTGAACCAATCCGCTGATCAGGACCGAGTCGCTGATGGTCTGGCCGGGCCAGGCCAATTGGTCGGAGATCTGGCTGGTCAGGCTGGGATCGGCCAGCAGGGTGGTCTCGGCCACTTCGCCGAAGAGACTGACGGCGGCCTGGTTCAGCCCATCGGGAGCTAGCCGGAAGACCCAGGTGTAATAGCCCGGACCGGCGGTCGGGGACAATTCGACCGGCTCGGTCCGACCGCTGGCCTGGCCGGTCTGGTCATAGGTCAACTGGAGGGGCAGGGTGGCCACTGGCGCGCCCGCCGCGGTGGTGGCGTCAGGCTGCTCGGGGAAGGGGCCGTACAACTCCGCCTGCCCGGTTTGAGTCGATCCGGGCCGACCGCCTAAGACCACGAAGTTGTCGGCCAAGGGCTGACCCGGCCCGACCAGGGCCGCGGCCACAGTGGTGGCGATTTGGGGCGAGTAGGTCGACCGCACCGGTTCCGGGTCGCCCTGGAAACTCAGATCGGTCAGGGCGGCCCGAGCCACCAGCCGCTGCTGATGGGGGGCCGGAGCCGGATAGCGCAGGATGTGGCGGGGCAAGCCTGTGACCGTCAAGGTGACCCGCACCCGGCCGTCGGCCACCGCTCGCCAGGCGAAGCCGTCGTCGACCGGGTCGGGCCCGGACCCGGTGGTGAAGTCGTAGACCGGGGAGCCGGTGGCCTCGAAGACGGCCGGGGCCGGGCCCGAGGGATCGTCGGCGTCGCTCAAGCTGAGCTGGGCCGCGAAGCCGGCTTGCCACAGCCCGGCCGCCGACAGCACTCCCACGCCTGTGACCAGGCCGCTCCGGCCCAGGTCGTCGTCTGAGACCGGACTGAGGGCGCCGGCCTGGTAGGGGCCGGCGTTGGCTCGGGTGGCCTGCAACATGTGGGCGCGGACGTCGGGCAACCCGCTCAGGCCGGGCAACTGGGCGGCCGCCGCGAAGGCTGCGGTGGCCTCGGCCGGGTTGGAGTTCAAGCCCAGATCGACCCCGATCAGGAGATAGAGGCTGGCCGCCACCTGATCGTCGTCACTGCCCAGCCAGCGCCAAAGAGCGTAACTGGCCTGCCAGTGCTCGACCGGCTCAGGCGTGGTCAGATAGTCGGGCGCGGCGACGTAACCGAAGACGCCACCGCTCTCGTCCAAGCAGAGCACCCGGGAGCCGCCGATCTGCATGGTGCCCAACTCGTGCAGACTGACCACCCCGGCGGCCAAATCATGGGCCACCCCACGCGGGTTGACCACCGCCTGGGCTGGGCCCACCGCTGAGGCCCACATCAGCAATCCAGTCATCAGGCCGCCCAGCCCGATCCGCTTGAGCCCGTTCATGGCGCCCCCTCGCTAATCCTGTGCGCCGTCCGGCGTCACAGGACATGTCTAGCGGCGGGGCGAGGGCTGTGGGGCCTGACGCAGACCCTGACAACACCAGGACAACAGCCGGCTAGAAGAAGACCACCGGCTTGATGGCGTCGCGCACCTGTCCGCCCATCATGGACAGAGCCTCCGGTAAGTGCTCCATGCCGTGGAAGGTGTGGGTGACGATTAGCTCCGGCTGGAAGCGGCCGTATTTGGCCAAGGTCATCAGCCGTTCCAGGAAGGCCCGGCCGCCGCGCGTGCCGATGCCCCGGATGGTCTTGTCTCCGGTGCCGTACATCCAGGACGCGTTGGGCAGGACGAACTCGGTGTCGTGCATGAAGACGGCGGCGTTGGTGATGTAGCCGCCTTGGCGCACCATCTGGACGGCCTCGGCCAAGGCTGAGATGTCGGCCCCGCCGCAGACCACGGCGGTGTCGACTGGGCCGCCGTTGAGTTCCATGATCTGGTCCGAGACGTCCCCGTCCCGGTAGTTGACCAAGTCGGTGGCGCCGTACTGACGGGCCACGTCGAAGCAGACCTGGCGCGAGCCGACGCCGAAGATCCGCCCGGCCCCCTTGAGGACGGCGGCGCAGATCGCCATCAGGCCGACCGCGCCGATGCCGTAGACGACGACTGACTGACCGTACTTCAGATGCAACCAGTTGACAGCTTCGAAGCCGGTCGTGCCCATGTCAGTGCAGACCACGGCCTGCTCCCAGCTGACTCCGTCTGGGATCCGGGCCACGTTCATGTCGCCGTCTTTGACCAAGAAATATTCGGCGAAGCAGCCACCCAGGCGGGGATCGGTCAAGAAATACGAGCTGAGCTGGTCGTACTTGTCGTAGCCCTCTTGGATCATCGGATTGGCCCAGTTCACGATGGCCGACGGCACGGCCACCCGGTCGCCGGCTTGGAAGTGGCGCACGCCGGGGCCGACGGCGGCCACCACTCCGGCCACCTCATGGCCCAAAGGCCGGCCCTGCAGAGTCGGGAAAGCCATGGTCTCGAGGATGTGGACGTCTGAGGTGCAAGGAGCCACCACCACCGGCTTGATCAGGATCTCGCCCAGATCGGGCTCCGGAATGGGCAGATCGTCGCGCCACTCGGCGACGCCGATGTCTTGTAAAACGTATCCCTTCATCGGCATGGCAGACCTCCTTGACTGATGACCGACGGGTGACGACTAGCGTCGCCTTCACTTTAAGCGAGCCGATCGGTCGCACGGTCGTGCTGGAATCACGACGAGGCTGGTCATTCGTGCAGCGGTGGTGGCGTATGTGCGCACGAGCTGGCCAACGGCTACCGGGCTGGCCGGTCGAGGCTCAGACGGGGTTCGGTCTATGGGGGCGGTGGATGGGTGACGGTGTCGGCTGCTGGTGGCGGGGCGATGTGGCGGCTGATTGAGCCGAGGCCCGGGTGACGCGCTAGCGACCGGTGTGGCCTCAGAGGTAAAGGCCGGTGCGACCTTCGCTCAGACGGGTGGCGGCGACGGCGTGCAGATCCCGCTCGCGGAGTAGGGCGTAGACGGTGCCGCGCAGCTCGACCTCGGCGGTCGACTCGGGATCGTACAAGACCCGGTCGCCGTCCTTGACCGAGCGCACGTTGGGGCCGATGGCGGCCACTCGGGCCCAGGTCAGACGCCGCCCGATTTGGACCGTGGCTGGGATCAAGATGCCGCCGCCGCTACGCCGTTCGCCCGGCTCCCCTTCGGTCACGACCAGGATGCGGTCGTGCAGCATACGGATGGGCAGGGCGGACTCGTCCCCAGCCGGACCGTTGGGCCGGCTCTGATTGGTCGGCACCGCGCCTACCGCTTCTGACCGCTCAGGTGGCGCACCACACCGGCGAAGGTGGCGATCCCGAGCAAGCCGCCGGCCACCGCCACCAGCCGGTCGGCCCGCCAACCCTCTTGGTCGCGCAGCTCGTCTTTGACTCTCTGGCAACCGATCTGGGCTTGGGCCGAGACCCGCTTGGCCTGACGTCTGAGGTCGGCCAGCCCCTCCTCCGCCGTCACCTTGGCCTCCGCCAGGGCTCGGCGCACCACCGCTTTGGGGTGGACCTCGTTGATGAGATTGGACAGGTTGGCCGTCACACGCTCCAGCTTGGCCGCCAGATCACGCTCGATCTCCTCGATGGTGCGGGCCGTCCCGTCACTTGGACTCATTGGTCACTCCTCCAACAGAAGCGGGCTGAAAACCTTGGGCACCAGACTATGCCACGTTCCCGTCGGCTGGTTCAGGTGGCCGAGGCGCGGCGGGCTGGCAACGGCCGCAGCGGCGACTGGGCCTGGGTAAGCTATCGGCATGGCTGAGCTTGCACCGGGTGACCCGGCACCGGCATTCACCCTGACAGACGCTTCCGACAGGCCGGTCAGCCTGTCCGATTACGCTGGCGGCAACGTCATCGTCTACTTCTACCCGGCCGCCCTGACCCCCGGCTGCACCATCCAGGCGATCGACTTCTCGGCCGCCGCCAAGGACTTCGCCGCCGCCGGCTACGCCGTGCTCGGGATCTCACCCGACCACCCCGACAAACTGGCCCGCTTCACCGCCCAGGAGCACCTCCATCTGGCGCTCTTGGCCGACCCCGACCGCCGCACCATCAAGGACTACGGAGCCTGGGGCGCCCGAGTGATCTGGGGCAAGTCGGTCGAAGGGGTGATCCGCTCGACCTTCGTCATCGAGGTCGACGGCTCCGGCCAGGGCGTCATCGCCCAGGCTAGGTACGGCGTCCGCGCCGCCGGCCACGTCGAACGGCTGCGCTCAGCCCTGGGCATCTGACCGACTGGTCGCCGTCCGCCCTGCGCTTGAACCGTCGCCCGGCCAGGTCTGGCGACGCGGGCCGCGCGACGGTCGAAGCCCGGACGGAGCCGCCAGCGGACCGTCGTCCGGTTAGGTGATGTGACAGTGGATCTAGCAGTAAAGTGGTGGCCCGGCCGGAGTGGTGGAATTGGCAGACACGCGGGATTTAGGTTCCCGTTCCGTAAGGAGTGAGGGTTCGAGTCCCTTCTTCGGCACCTTATCCGACGCCTTTGAGGTCTGGTTCAAACCTTGGCCAGCCTCAGCCTGTGATCCGTCCGCCTGGCGGCTCCCACATCGTCCGCCGCCACTTCGAGGAGACCTCGGCAGCGCCCCGAGCTGTCAAGCTCACCCGCAGCCTCTACCACACTCTGCTACCAGTCTTGTCGTCAGCTTCAACGCGATCAAGATCTACTGAGCGCTCAGGCGGCGTCGTTCAAGTAGGCCGCTACGGCGTCGCGCACGACCTGCGACTTGGACAGTCCATGTGACGCGGCGAATTCGTCCAACCGGGCGTTGACGACCGATGGGAAGCGCAGCGTCACGCTGGGCGAGCGTTTCCCGGGCGCGCTGAGGGACGGTCGCCCCGCCTTGGCCTTGGCGACGGCCGCGATCAGATCGTCGACCGTCTCTTGGGTGACGCGGCGTCCCTTGGCGTCACGGATGTCCTGTTCGTCCAAATCCACGATCTCGAATTCCATGTCAGCGTCCTTCCTTGTGGTGCCGGTGTGAGGTGGGCATGACGTGGATCACCAGCTCATCGCCGCCGGGCAGCGGGACCGTGATGACCTCCAGTTCGAGGCCTTCGCCGTCGTCGCCCTCGTACCACAGGCCGTCCTGACCGCCGCCGGTGACGATGGGGCGGGGTTGGTTGCGGACGATGACTCGCCAGACGGCCTCATGAGGGATGCGTCGCTTGTTGGCGTTAGTGGTGAATCGCAACGGCACTCCTCAATTATGACTTACATAACCTAATTGTGCAAGTCATAATATGGAAGCCTTGAGTAAGGAAGTCAGACATGGGCCAGGACCCTGGGCCAGAGCCTGATCCGCCGAACCAGACCAGCGCCCCCTGGCCGCCGTCGCCCTGATCGGCGGCGCGGCCCCAGTCGTGGCGACTGTCTTCGCCCACAACTCGCAGAAGACTGCCTTTTTATCACATGATTTCAACTGGAGTTTCCCTCCATAAGGTACGCGGCCTGATCAACGGCCTCCTGGCTAGGGCGGATTCTGGGGTTAGGTTCCCCTGCCGATAGGCGTGAGGGTTAGAGTCCCTTCCCCGGTGTCGGGCGGCCTCCGCTGAGCATCCGGTGCGAGGCAGTGGGAGGTCTCCGATCAGGTGTCGTCGCTGTGTCCGAATCTACGGTGGGCGGCTTGTTTGGAAGTGCCGAGCATGAGTCCGATCATCGTCCATGAGTCTCCGGCGGCGCGGGCGGCGGCGACCGCGCCGCGGAGGGTGGCTTCGGCGGCGGCTAGGTCGCGGCGGGCGGCGGCGATCGCGCGTAGGCGGCTGGCGTCGCGCATGGTGGCCGGGTCGACGCTGTCGATGAAGGCCTCGATGTCGGCATCGTGTTCGGTTCGGGTGGTTTGCTTAGTGGTCATGTCTTCACCTCACAGGTAGTCGTAGCGGCTGGGTCGAAGGACGTCGGCGTGGATGACGCGGGCTGGTTGGTCGGCTGGGACTAGCACGAGTTCGAGCAGTCGGCCGGCGCGGTCCGCGCCGATCAGGAGCACGCGAACCTCTCCGTCGTATTCCTGTTCGCGGTAGCGGATCGGGTTGTCCAGCGCGTGGAGGATATCGGCGTCCTCGATGCCGTGTTTCCGGGCGTTGTCCACGATCCGCATAACGTCATCATAGTGTTGACGACATGGGGGGGTCAACGCGTCGATGGGAGCTCCTGACTGGTGGGCGGTTTGTTTGGGGAAGCCGGTCGAAATCCGACACTGACCCGCAACGGTGGTCGACGGTCACAAGCCAGTGACTGAGTGAGTCCGAGAACCGACTCCGAATTCTATTATGAACATGGTGATGTGGTGCAGTCGATGACGATCGACGGGGTCGCTTGGCCCAACTCCGCTGAAGGTGAGTGGCTGTACGGCGTCTACCGCTCCAATGGCACGGACTGGGTCCGGGTCGACGCGTCGGGCTTCGTGGGCGCTGACATGTATCGTTTGATGGAAGATGATCTGCTCATGTGGCAGTACGGCCCGGCGGAGTCTTACGACAGTCTGTTTCCCACTATCTTGCCCCCTGATATGCAGCCCTTCTGAGCCCAGCGCCCGATTCTGACAGTCGGGGTTGTCGCCGCGTGGTGGCTGGTTCGGCCAGTTGGGCTGGGTCGGTGATTCTGTCGCTCTGGCCTGGGGCTTGGCGTCATCGCTCGCCGCCCGCTGGGGATGATAGAGATCGATCATGCCATTGACAGGGCGGCGTCACGGAGGTAGCGTCAGCCTCGCTTGGGCTTCCTCGTCAGCTCTGGAGCTGTCACCTGGCGTCACAACTGAATACGCTGTTAGTTTGGGGAAGCCGGTCGAAATCCGGCACTGACCCGCAACGGTAGTCAACAGTCACGATCCAGTGACTGGGTAAGTCCGAGAACCAACTGGCAGCGAGCGTTCTTCAACCCGCCGAGGTCTGCGGGGGCGCCCGGTTGGGTGGTCCTCGAGATCGCTCACCGAAAGGCCACTCTGGTGTCCTCTCCGTCTCGTACCTCATCCTTGAATGGTCGCGCCGCGCGCTGGTCCGGCCCCCGGCGTTCCTTGGCTTTGGTGTCCGCTCTGGCTTTGGCCTTGGGCGGTTTGAGCCAGACTCAGGCTTGGGCGGAGGATCCGCCCGATCCAGAGGCGACGCCGACCGTGCCAGTGGTGGGAGTGGCCCCCGATCTGACCACCAAGGCCCATCCTTTCTTGGACGAGGACGCTGGGATCGTCTTGGCTGAGACGACTCCGGTGGGGACCTTGTGGACGGTCGAGTATCCGGGTGGGAACTCCTTGACCGTGTCGGCCAACAGCGGCACTGAGGACTCTTTCCACCTGGCCTTCAAGATCGCGGACGGGTATGTGGCCGCCCAGTGGTATGGATTCCAGGACGCAGCTGGCACAGTTCAGCGGTTCAGGGGCAGTGTCTCTTCTGACGGCGCGGGCGGCGGTAGCAGAGATTTCACGATCCCGTACGAGGAGACCGGTGGACTGTGGTTCAAAGTCTTATTCAACAGTATCGGGGCGGCCTCCGCTCCGGAGGGGCCGTTCTGGCCGGCGGCGGTCGCGGACGCGAGCCAGTTCGTGATCGTCCGTTCAGGTGCCAACCCGCAGCTGCCGATCGTGAGCGCGCCGCAGGTCGAAGGGTACTTATTGGGTGACTTCCAGTACCAGCAGGTCGGCACGACGGAATGGGTCACACCGTTCGCCGGCAACTTGTCGTTCGACCCTGAGACGGGCCGTTTCTCTTACAGCCCTCTGATCCTCGATTCGATTGACACGGTCTGGCGGGCAACCTATTACTCTTTCTCTGTCGCTGATGAGTCGATCCAGCCGGTCGGGGCGGCCCCAGGTCAGATCACGGCCGCAGCGTCGACCGCCTACACCAATCGGCTGAAGCTGACGGCGCCGACGCCGGCTCTAGGGGCGCAATTCGTGCAATTCGAGCAGAGCGCGGACGGTCAGACTTGGTCGCCCCTGGCCTGCCTGACCGCGAGTGGGAATAATACTTGCCCATTGGCCCTACAGGTCGATAGCAGCTTCATTGTGGACAATGTGCCCGTGACCAGCGATTCAATCTTCCGGGCCTTGTACCACGCTCCGGCCGCTGACGATCGCGGTGTCTTCCCGGAGGAGGCCTCGACCGGAACCTTGGTGGTGCAAGCCTCGCCGTCCACCTCCAATCGGTTGACGCTGACCGCGCCGGCCCCGGAGCCGGGCTGGTTCTTCGGTGGTTTCGAGCGCCAGAACGCTCCCGTGAGCGAGGACGTTCCCGGGACGTGGGTGGCTCTGAGCGGAGGCACGGCCCAGGCCGACGGCACTCTGACGCTGGCGACCGCGCCAGCTGCCACGGCCATCTATCGGGCCAGGTATTACCGCGTCTCGGCGCAGGCGGTCCCGACCGGGATCGTGACGGTGGCTCAGGGCGCTTCAGCGGCGCAGGTGGTGCTCACACTGACACTGCCGGAAGGTCGGGCGGTCGGAAAGATCGAATACGTTAGAAAAGATACGAATGCTGTGACCACGCTGCCTCGAACGAGCGGCTTTGCAGCGGTAGCGGATCAGCCGGGCACGTATAGGTTCACTATCACTGCGCCGAAAGCTGACTTGGATTTCACCGCCACCTTGATCGAATTCGGGCTTGACCCCGAATTGACCGTCTTTCCAACGGTTGGAGACCCCGTGGTCGCCTTGAGCCCGACCAACCCTTACCAGTGGGCCGTGAGTGGGACAGCGGACCTGACCCAGGATTACGTCTTCGCCGGGTGGTATTGCACCGTTAAGAACGACAACGGGTGGACAGCTTGTGCCAGTAGCGCCACTACTGTGCTGAGTCGGTTCATTGACGCCACTCTCAACCTGAACCAGGCAGCCGACCAGGGCAAGGATGTGCGTTTCCAGCCTCGTTTCGTCGCCTACTCGGCGGCTGGGCCGCAGGAGGGTGGCACGTACACGGTTCAGCGCAACTCCGTCAATACGGCGGTGTCGCTGAGGGTGACTTCTACGGTGGACGACGACGATAGCGGAACTTACACTTTCACTCGCTGGGATAAGAGCGAGGACGGCGGTGACACTTGGACCCAGGCGGACACCGCATTTAGCCCCGACCGTCATACCACAGTAGACACGATCTATCGGCCGGTCTTCACCAAACTGGACGATCCGGCTCAATTGACTCTGTTCCAAAATGAGGACAAGGGGCGAATCTCAGTCCGGCGCAGTGGTGCGAATCAGGCTGTCCTGTCGGCCGATAGTACGGTGTCCGATACGGACGAGGCCTACGCCTTCGTCAGGTGGCAGTACACCGACGCGACGCATCTTGATTGGACAGACATAACGGGTGCTAGCGGAGGACGCCTCACCTATACTCATAGCTACAACGGTGACACCAGCTATCGAGCGACCTTCATCCGGGTCGGTGTCGAGGTGGACGAAGACAGCGCCGATCAGGGTCAGGTCAGCGCGACGGCCGTACCGGATAATCCTAAGCAGGTTGTCATTCAGGCCACGCCGGCCGCTGGGTCCAAGTTCGATCACTGGGATATCAGCACAGACGGCGTGAACTGGGCTCCAGCCACCGAGACGAAGACTGTGCCTCCGTTCGGCAGCCAGACCAATTGGCCGCTGCCGGCTGAGTACCCGCACACGTTCGCTGACGCGTTCACGGTGTCTGGCCCGGACCAAAGCATCCTCTACCGGGCCCATTTCAGCGACGAGTCAGCACCGGACCTAGTGACGGTGCAGCAGGTCGAGGGCGGCGAGGTTGAGCTGACTCAACTAAACAGTGGTGCTTTCGGCTTGCAGGCCACGGCCGACCCCGGTTACGTCCATGTCGGTTGGCAGTCCAAGGCGGCCGATGGGCTGGTCTGGCAGCAGGCCACCTGGGCCAATAACGCCACCGCCACCAATGGCTATGCCATCTTGGTCAAGGTGGCCGACAACCAGTCCATGGTCTACCGGGCCCGTTTCGTCAAGGCCGACGCTGTCAATGTCACCTTCAAGACTGCGCCGGAGGCCAAGGGCGGCTTGAGAGCCGTAGCCGCCTACCCGGTCCAGATCACTCAATCGAACGAATCTACCGGGGCCGTCACCGTGACGACTGTCACCGTGACTCCGACCAACTTTTGGACCACGGGGGACGGGCTACAGCCACCCATCACCAACCGATTCCTGCATGGCAATCTGGCCGATCAAGCGGTGACCTTGCCGGAAGATGTGATCTTCAACGTCCGGGCGATGACTTACACGCCTGACTCCACCACGTACGTGGCCGCCCACTTCGACACCGAGAATTATGACCTGATCGGCTTCCGGGTCAACGGCGAGCTGGTCAGTCTGGACGGTTTCGAGGCTGCCCGGGGCGACAAGAGTCACGTCATCGGAGCCTTGGCCGACGGGCAGCTGAACTACCTGTTGGCGCAGAGCGGGACAGGTGAATGGTCGCTCTCAGTCACCAACAGCGACTTGACCTCATCCTCATACAATCTCGCCTCCAACTCGACTTACATCACCGCCATTCCGCTCAGTGCGGCGATCACCGCCTTCGCTGGTGACCTGGTGATCGAGCCGGCCTATGCTCACAAGGGCGAGGTCGATCAGGTGGCCGAGTCAGATCTGGCCGATGTGGGAGCGGCTCGGGCCGTCATCGAGGCGGTCGACCAGTGGGTGGCGCCGCAGGAGCGGGCTTTGAGCGAGGACGAGCTACGGGGCTGGTTGAGCACCGAGCTGGGCCGGCTACAGCTGAGCGGGTCGGTGGCCACGGTCGCCGTGACCGGTTACAGCCCGGCGGCCTGGGGCCAGAACGGCGCTGACGGCGTCGACGGCGACTTCACTTTCGCTGTCACTTTGACTAGGGGCGAGGCGGCGTACACCGTCAGCGGCCTGACCGGCCTGATCGCTTGGGCTCCGCAGCCGGTGGCGTCCTCCACTCATCGCTTGAACGTGATCGCGAACGATCTGGCCCTAGGCGCGGTCGGTTCGGCGGCTATGGGCGGCGCCCGTTGGCGGGTGACGGCCGAGCCGGGCCCGGGCTGGATCTTGGCCGGTTGGGAGACCACGCCCAGCGCCGAGCCGGGGGTGGACGCGGTCTGGACGTCGCTGCCGAATTCTCAGAACCTGCGCTTGCAGGTGGTGGGGCTGGACTTCGACATCACTTATCGGGCGCTCTTCGAGCCCGGTCTGGTGAGTTTGGACGGCGATGAGGTGCGGGTGGTCCGGGCGATCGACGGCGTGTCGGTCAGCGGCGGTCCGTTCGTGGTCGGCGGCGGGGCGGGCACGGCCTGCAATGACGCCAACGCCAATTATCTGTCTGGTCACGCTTCGCCCATGATCACGATCCAGTCGCATTATTACCGGCCCGGCGTCAGTCAGTTGACTGGCTGTGCGACTGGTTCGGACACGGTGTCGGCATTCGACAATGTGGTCTTGTGGTTCCCGATCAGTCATTCCCTGCCGATCACCGGCCCAGTCGAGGTCGAGGTCTACGGTGGCCAGAACCTGGATCAGCTATTGGGTTCGGTCGGTTGGGCCAACCTGACGGCGGCCACGGGTGTGGTGTTGGTGCCAGTGGATGCCTTGCCGCCGGGCGATCAGGTCAGGGTGTCTTTGACGGTGGCTGGTCAGCCGGCGGTGGAGAAGACCTACGACCTGTTGAATCCACCCACTACGGATAAAGGCTTGACCCAGGAACGGGCCGAGGCCATCGCGCAGTTGCGTCAGGTCTATCTGGAGGGTTTGGCCCGGAACGCGGTCGGGACTTCGGAGACGGGTCAGTATTACTCGTCGCGTTATCTGATGCTGAGTGAGGAGTATCCGCACGCGGTGACGGCGATCGCCGAGGTCGAAGGGTCGGCTTTGGCTGAGGCTCTGGCTTATTGGACGCGGGTGTTGGATGAGGCTGGGCACAATGTCTTCACCACCGGTGTGACGTTGAATGCCGGTGGCAGCGTGGTGACGGTGCCGACCAGCGGCAATGTTTTGATGGCGATGACGGCGGCGGCCGAGCAGGCCTATCCGGGCCTGTGGCGGTTGTCGACTGGTTACGGCGGCGCTTGGATCAACGGCTGGCTACCCGGTGGTTGGGGCCAGATCACCGACGAGGGCCAGCAAGGTGGTGCCATATATGTGGTCTTCGACCGGGCCTGTGTGGAGGCTTCCACTGGTCCAGGCGGGTCTGGCACCTTCGGTGGTGACGCTTGTCCTTACACCAATGGTGTGGCGGCCCAGCGGGTCTATCTGACGGCTGAGCCGAGCGACGGCATGTTCTCGACCTTCGGTCAGGGCGATGGCGTGGTCACTTACCGGTGGACCGATCCTGACCCCGAGGCGGCTTGGCCGGGCGTGATCTACGCTTGGCCGGGCACGATGGGTTGGGCTTTGGGCGAGCTGCGTCAGGCTTTCGACGACGCCGACTTGCAGACCCATGAGGCCTACACCTACGCCATCGCGCATCAGCGGCCGTGGTCGGATGAGTACGAGCTGGCTTTCACTGATTTGCGGGTGGAGTTCTTGGACTTCTTGTTCCGTAAGGACGCCGACATGACGTCGGCGGCGAAGACGGTGGTGCGGGCTATCGCCGCTTTGGGGACGCAGTCGACGCAGGCCGACCGGGAGGCCATTTTGGCGGCTTACGGCCTCTTGACGGCGCCGGAGAAGGCTGTGGTGTTCAATTACACGGAGTTGGATTCTTGGCCGCCTCGGGGGACTGGTTTCGTCGAGGCGACGGTCACTGTGACCGGTGCGGCGGCCGATCTGGTGTCGGGCGCCACGGGGTTCCCAGTTAGGTTCTCGCATGAGGCGTTCGACGCTGAGCCGGCTCGTTCGGGTGTGTTGTTGCCGAAGGCGGATGGCACGGCGGATCGGACTGGCTTGTTGCCGGTCGGGGCCGTGGTGTCGTTGAGTCTGGGTGATCTGCCCCAGGTCGCGGGTGTGGTCTGGGGTGAGCCGAGTTTGTCGGTGGAGTCTGTGCCGGTGGAGTCGGTGACGGTGGCGGATCGTCAGGTCCACAGCTTGACTGTGACGTTGACGGCGAATCGTTTGGTGCTGCCGGAGGCCGACCCAGAGGCTTTGTCGCTGGCGGCGGCTTGGTTGGGTCGGCAGTTGGCGGCCCACGACGGCGTGCTGCCGGGGATGTCGCCCCAGGACTGGGGTTTGACGGAGGACGCCATTCTGGCCTTGGCGGCGGCTGGTGTCGGCGGCGATCAGATCGAGGCTTCGGTGGCTCGTCTGTTGGCCTCCGGCGAGGCTTACGTCGGGGCCGTTGGGGCTGATCGGTGGAATCAGAAGGGCAAGACCATTTTGGTGTTGCAGGTGACCGGTCACGATCCGTCGGCTTGGCCAGTAGCTGGTGGCGGCACCCGTGATTTGGTGGCTGAGCTTAGGTCGGCGGTGCAGCCGTCGGGTCAGTTCGGGTCGCAGGCTGCGGGCGAAGTGGTCGCTTATCAGCAGGCTTTGAGTCTGTTGGCTCTGGCTCGGACCCAGGACGGGGCACCGGCTGCCAGTGTGACGTATTTGCAGGGTTTGCAGTGCCGGACCGCTGGTGCCTTCTTGGGGGCTTACGGGTTGGGTGCGCCTTGTGTGTCTCCGGATGTGGATTACACGGCTTTGGCGGTGCAGGCTCTACTGGCGGCTGGTGTGTCACCGGCGGATCCGTCGGTGGCGGACGCGGTGGTTTGGCTGGAGGGCCAGCAGGACGCCAGTGGGGCTTTGGCCTCGAACACCAATAGCACTGGTTTGGCGGCGCAAGCGCTGCGGGCGGCTGGGTTGTCGGAGGAATCCGATTTGGCTGAGGCGGCGGCTTTCACGGCCAGTCTCCAGGTCACTTGTGAGGTGGCGGCTGATCCGGGTAACGAGTTCACCTTGGCTGAGGTCGGGGCGGTGGCGTACAACGCGGCTGGTTGGGACGATGGGGCTGAGTTCGGTTTGGATGATGCTAATTCGGATCAGTGGCGGCGGGCTTCGGCTCAGGCTTTGTTCGCTTTCGGCGGGGCCTCGTTGGGGACTTTGACGGCGGCTGGGGCTGAGGCTGGTTTGCCGGTCTCCACTTGTCAGGACCCGACGCCGACTCCCACCCCGACACCGGACCCGACTCCTACGCCGACTCCGACTGTGGATCCGTCTGAGACTCCCACAGCCGATCCGTCGGATACGCCGACGCCGACGGCCGATCCGTCGGACACACCCACACCGACGCCGACGCCGGACCCGTCTGAGACTCCGACTCCCGATCCGTCTGAGACGCCCACCGCAGACCCGTCTCAGACTCCGACAGCGGACCCGTCTCAGGTCACGGTGTCGAGTGACAAGAGCTCGTCCATCGTGGCTGGCCTGCGGGTGACCTTCAGCGCTTTCGGTTTCCAGCCCGGCGAGCAGGTCAGTGCCATGTTGGGTGCGACCGAGCTGGGGGTCTGGTTGGCTGATGACGATGGTGTGGTGTCGTTCGATTGGATCGTGCCGGAGGGCACGGCGGTTGGTCAGCACAGCATCGTTTTGGCTGGTTTGGCTTCGGGTCATCAGGCTAGTGCGGTCTTCCAGGTGGCTGATCAGTTGGCTCAGACGGGCGCGGCTCCTGGTTTGTTGGTGTTGTTGTTCCTGGTGTCGGCTTGCTTCATCGTCGGTGGCAGTTCGCTGGCGCTGACTTCGGTGCGAGGCCGACGCGGAGCCTGACCGGCGTGTGGTCTCCGGCGTCGGACTTCCGGCGCCGGACACCGCCCACCAGACGGCGCCCGGCTGACCTTGGCCTGGGCGTGGGGCGGTGGAAAGACCTGAACCGGACCGCCGCCCGCCGCCTGGGCCTGTGCTCCTCGGCCGGGGCGCTGAAAGCCGCCGTCGGGGGTGTCGTCAGTAGACTCGACCGGCGCCCCCGGCGGCGGTTCAGCTCAAGGCGTGGCCCAGCCCGGTCCGCTGGGGTCCGGCTGGCCGGACTGATCTGACTGATCTGACTGGTCGTAAGGGTCGGCTGGACCGGACGGCTGGAGCCCGGCCGGGTGGAGGGCCGGATCGTCGCCCGACATGGTGCGAATCGGGCCGGGCCCGGTTTGGGCGGTCTCGAAACGGACCGTCACCAAGCCCAAGCCGGCCCCCCAGACCCAGCCGGGCCCGAAGTCGTCGTGGCGGACGTCTTGACCTGGTCGATAGGACGGTTGTTCCAGCTCGGGCAGGGAGCGGGCCTCGACCTGGGACTCGTCCGAGCGGGCGGCGGTGACTTCGAAGAGGGCCTCTTGGGCGGCCTGGGTGAAACCGGACACCCCGACGCCGAGCAGACGGATGCCCTGGGCCACCAGATGGCCTTGGTGGCTCAGCAGGTCGAGCGCGACCTGGCTGATGGCCTGGTCCGAGTCGACCGCCCCCAGCAGAGTGCGAGAGCGGGTGTGGGAGCTGAAATCGGCCAGCTTCAGCTTCAAGGTGACGGTGCGGGCGAAACTGCCGGAGCGGCGTAAGCGGGCTCCCACCTGGGCCGAGTCACGCGCCACCAGCGGCGCCAACTGGGCCGGGTCGGTGATGTCGACGGCGAAGGTGTCCTCGACCGAGATCGACTTGACCTCCCGGTCGGCGCTGACCGGACGGTCGTCCTCGGCCTGGGCCAAGGCGACCAGCATGGCGCTGACAGCTGGCCCGAGCTCGCGCCGTAACTCGCTGGGGCGGGCTTGGCGCAGCTCCCGGACCGTCTTGACGCCCAGCCGCTGCAGCCGTTCGGCCGTCATCGGACCGACCCCGGGGATGGCGCGCACCGGCAGATCGGTGATGGCCTCGACCTCGTGGCCCGGTGTGATCACGATCAGGCCGTCCGGTTTGGCCTGCTCGCTGGCCAGCTTGGCCATGAACTTGCTGGAGCCGAAGCCGACCGAGGCGGTCAGGCCGCCGGTCTCAAGCCGGACCGCTTGCCGCAACCGTTCGCCCAGCTCCCTCAGAGCGGGCGGGCTGAAGTCGGTGGCCGGGCCGGCCGTCAGATCGACGTAAGCCTCGTCCAGGCTGAGCGGCTCGATCAGGGGCGAGACTTGACGCAGCTGGGCCATGACGATCTGGGAGGCCTGCCGGTAGGCCCCGAACCGCCCGCTCAGGAAGGCCGCCGCCGGGCACAGCCGCCTAGCCTCATGCGTCGGCATGGCCGAGTGGACGCCGAAGCGGCGAGCCTCGTACGAGGCCGTCGAGACCACGCCCCGCCCGCCCAAGCCGCCCACGATGACGGGTTTGCCGCGCAGGGAGGGCTTGTCCCGCTGCTCGACCGCGGCGAAGAAGGCGTCGAGGTCGAGGTGCAGGATCGAGGCCTGGGTCCGCATCGGCCTAAGCCAGCGCCACCGGAGCGGTGGGGGCGGCCTGCCCCAGAGCCTGGGCCAGACGGTCGGCGGCCTGGGCGGAGCGGCGGCGGTAGAGCACGAAGTCGAAGCCGGCCCGCGGGCGCCGGCTGGTCTCCTCCCAGTCGGCCGGATCGACGGTGGGGAAAAGGACGGCGCCGACCGGGCTCTGGTGGACCTCGGTCAGGTCGAGGTCGGTCGTGTACGGCCACAATGCGCGGTAGAGCTGGCCCCCGCCGATCGACCACCAGGACCGCTCCGGAAAGCCGGCCAACAGCTGGAGGGCGGCCGCCGGACTGGCGGCGGACAAGACGCCGGGATAAGAGAAAGCCGGGTCGCGGGTGACCACGATGGACTGCCGGCCCGGCAGGGGGCCGCCTAGGGAGTCGAAGGTGTGGCGGCCCTGCAGCAAGACCCCGCCCATGGTGACCCGCTTGAAGCGGGCGAAGTCCTCCGGCAGGCGCCACAACATGCCTCGGCCGTCACCGATGACGCCATTGGCGGCCACGGCGGCGATGGCGGTGAGGGCCCAGGGCCCTTCTCCAGCCCGGGCGCCGGATCGTTCGTTGGTTTGGTCCATGCTCGCCTCAGACCGCGATGGGGGCCTTGATCGAAGGCCAGGGATCGTAATCGGCCACCGCGATGTCGGACAGTTCGAAGGCGTCGATCTGGTCGATGGCCCGGTTCAGTTCGAGGCGGGGCAGAGCCCGGGGCTCCCGGCTCAGCTGCAGGGCGGCCTGGTCGAGATGGTTGAGGTAGAGGTGGGCGTCGCCCAGGGTGTGGACGAAATCGCCCGGGGTCAGGCCCGTGACCTGGGCCACCAGATGGGTCAGGAGGGCGTAGGAGGCGATGTTGAAGGGCACGCCTAAGAAGATGTCGGCCGAGCGTTGGTAGAGCTGGCAGGACAGGCGGCCTTGGGCCACGTAGAACTGGAACAGGGCGTGGCAGGGCGGCAGCGCCATCTGGTCGACCTGGGCCGGGTTCCAGGCGCTGACGATGTGCCGGCGCGAGTCGGGGCGCTGGCGGATGGAGTCGACGACCTGGGCGATCTGATCGATCGAGTGGCCGTCAGGCGCCGGCCAACTACGCCACTGGTAGCCGTAGATCGGGCCCAATTCGCCGGTGGGGTCGGCCCACTCGTCCCAGATCGTTATGCCGTTGCGGTGCAGCCAGTCGACGTTGGTGTCGCCGCGCAGGAACCAGAGCAGTTCGCCGAAG
The DNA here is from genome assembly GCA_031265875.1 of Propionibacteriaceae bacterium. Lineage (GTDB taxonomy): Bacteria > Actinomycetota > Actinomycetes > Propionibacteriales > Propionibacteriaceae > WQYJ01. The sequence continues at coordinate 1,911 of JAISCA010000036.1, read as the reverse complement.
ATCGAGCGGGTGTGCAAGCGCTTGGTGGTCAAGAGGGGGAAGCCCTCGGTCAGATCGAAGCGTAGTTGGCGGCCGAAGACCGAGCGGGTGCCGGTGCCGGTGCGGTCCGGTTTCTCGACCCCATGGTCGAGCACGTCTTTCAGCAGGTCGAGATATTGCTGCATCTAGTCCTCCTTGCCGGATCGGTTCCGACCGCTCGTCGCCCCAGCCTCGGATCGCCGCTCAAGCGGCGGCCAGCTCGGCCAGGCTCGGCAGCAAGGCGCGTAGGGCCTGGCCCCGATGGCTGATGGCGTCCTTCTGGGCCGCCGTCATCTCGGCCGTGGTGATCTCGTAGTCGTCAGGCAAGAAGATCGGATCGTAACCGAAACCATTCTCGCCCCTGGGCCCGGTCAAGACGACCCCCTCGACGGCGCGGCGCAAGACCAGCGGGGGACGGTCGGCCTGGACCAAGGCGACGGCGCAGACGAAGCGAGCCTGACGGCGAGCCGGTTCGACGTCGGCCAGCTGGCGCAGCAGCAGCTCCAGATTGTCCAGGTCCGAAGCGCCCGGGCCGGCCCAACGGGCCGACCGCACGCCGGGCATCCGCCCCAGCACGTCGACCTCGAGGCCGGAGTCGTCGGCCAAGGTGGCCCAGCCGCTGGCCCGATGGCCGGCTTCGGCCTTGATCAGGGCGTTGTCCTCGAAGCTGGCGCCGTCCTCGACCGGATCGCTCCAGCCGGTCAGATCTCTCAGACCCAGCACCTGTAAGTCGAGACCGGCCAACTCGACCAGACGGCGCAACTCGGTCAGTTTGTGGGGATTGCCGGAGGCCAGCAGCAGTCGCCCGCTCACGCCGGTGCCCCCTCGGCTAAGACGGCTTGTTGGAACTGGCTCAGTTGGGCGCAGCCGGCCAGCCCCAGGTCGAGCAAGCGGTCGAGGTCGGCCCGGCTGAAGGGCGCACCCTCGGCCGTGCCCTGGACCTCGACCAGACGGCCGTCACCGCTGGCCACCACGTTGAAATCGACCTGGGCCCGGGAGTCTTCGGCGTAATCGAGGTCGAGCCGAGGTTGTCCGTCGACCAAGCCGACGCTGACCGCCGCGACCGAGCCGGTCAGGGGCTGGCCAGTCAACAAGTCACGTTGGCGCAGCCAGGCCACGGCGTCGGCTAGGGCCACCCAGGCCCCGGTGATGGAGGCCGTCCGGGTGCCGCCGTCGGCCTGCAGCACGTCGCAGTCCAACACGATGGTGTTCTCGCCTAGAGCCCGGTAGTCGATCACCGAGCGCAGGGAGCGGCCGATCAGGCGGGAGATCTCGTGCGTGCGACCGCTCAACCGTCCGCGCACCGCTTCACGGTCGTTGCGCTGGTCGGTGGCCCGGGGCAGCATGGCGTACTCCGAGGTGACCCAGCCCAAGCCGGAGCCCTTGCGCCAGCGCGGCACCCCTTCGGTCACCGAGGCCGCCACCAGCACCTTGGTGCGGCCGAACTCGACCAGGACCGATCCCTCGGCCTGGTCCAACCAGCGACGGGTCAATTGGACGGGACGGAGCTGGTCCAGGGCGCGGTGATTGGCACGGGTCATGGGCCGAACTCTACCGGCGTCGTCCTGGCTCCGCCCGGACCGAGGGCCGGGGGGCGAACCGGGGCCGGTCGTCCATTAGGGCTAGGGGCGATGGGGAGCGAGAGCTAGAAGCCCCAAAAAGTGTCCTCCCTCCGCTGCGCTCCGGCCCGGTACTTTTCTTAGGACCCCGAGAAACCGAAACTCGGCTCATTCGTCGAAGTTTCAAACACCTAGTGGGCCCAGCCCCTAAAAGTGGGGAGAAGGAGCGGTGTCAGGCGTGGGGCTGGCGAGGCGGAGGAGGGAGGCGATGCGGGGCCATCGTCGACCGACGACAACGCGGCCAGAGCCGCGTCTGGCGCCGCGAGTCCACAGG